>PDZV01000001.1 GCA_002753135.1 Magnetococcales bacterium WMHbinv6
CTGGGCGGGTGAGGTGGTGCGACTGGTGGGTATTGTGGTCCACCGCTTTTTGCATCGGATCATCGGCGATGGTCTGGCTGCCTGGAGTCCGCAACGGGTCGAGGCCAGAGAGGTGGCCTATCGCGCCCATCTGGACCGTTTGGGGGTGCCGGAAGCGGAGATGGCGCGGCGGTCAAAATGGTGCGCGAGGGGTTGCGCAATACCCTGCAGGATGCACAGGGCCGTTGGATTCTCGACGACACCCGCCATCGGGAGCCTCGCAGCGAATATGCCCTGACTGGCATGGTGCAGGGACGGTGGCAACATTTGGTTTTGGATCGCACCTTTATTGACAGGGATGGCGTGCGCTGGATCATCGATTTTAAAACCAGTTGGCATGCCGGTTGGGACAAGGAAACGTTTTTTGCCAACGAGCAGCAGCGCTATCAGGCGCAACTGGCCCGTTACGCCGAGTTGATGCGTGTCATCTCCGACCATCCGATCCGTTTGGGGCTCTATTTTCCGCTCCATTGCGGTTGGCGCAGTTGGTCATGGCCGGATTGATTCGTTATTACAAGACAACGACTAATCATCGCGTTGTGGAACGCCTGTTTTTTTGGTTGCGGCTATGCCGCGCTATGCCTGAGTGCCGATCAAGTCAACCGTTTAATTCCTTTCTGCAGGCATGGGCCGACGTGGAGTCATGGATCGGTTCTCGATTCGGTGCGGTCTGTAAAGTGTCGTTGATCGGTCTGATATCAACGTAACGGTGGTGACTTGTGAAAGTAGAACTGATATTATCGCCCCATGAATGAGATCGCTCAACCCCATGATCGCTTGTTCAAGGCACTGATGTCCCATCCAGAGACAGCGGGTGCCTTTCTGCGGGAGAGTCTGCCGCCGGAGGTGTCTCGACTGCTTGTGCCCGAGCCACCGCAATTGGTTGAAGGTTCCTTTATCGAGGAGCGGTTGCGGCCCTATTACTCGGATCGCCTATTCCAGACCAAGACGATCAGCGACAAGCTGCTGTTGCTTTATGCCCTGGTGGAGCACAAGAGCTATGAGGACGAGCGGGTGGGCTGGCAGTTCCACCGGGGTATGTATGCCTGTATGGAACAGGCAGTTCGTGAGGATGCGCAGTGGCGACAGTTGCCGGCCGTGTTGCCGCTGCTGCTTTACCATGGCCAGAAGGAATGGCGGATTCCCAACGAATTCATGTTCCTGGTTGATGCAGATGAAGCCCTGCACCCGTGGCTGTTGAACTTCCGCTTTCCGGTGGTGGACCTTGGACCGATTCCGGATAAACGACTGTCACGAGATGCTCGTTTGCGAGCCGGCTTGATGGCGTTGAAATACGGGACTCGCGATCCTCAGACGCAGATGGATGCTCTGGAAGACATCACTGCTGCGTTGGTGGATGCCCCGGAAATTTTGCTGTCAGTGCTGCTGTATCTGTTGACGACATTCCCGAATCTGGATGAAAAGCATGTGCGGCAGGTTATACGCCGTATCAACCCGCAGGAGGAAGCTGAAATGATGTCACAATTTGCGCAAGAGATATTGGCCAAAGGTAAGTCGGAGTGGGCTGCGATGGTGCGCCAGGAAGGCCGCCAGGAAGGCGAGCAGATCGGTGAGCAAAAAGGCGAAGCCAAGATCCTGACCCGCCAACTTCAGCGCCGCTTTGGCAACCTTCCCGAATGGGCTAGCGACAAGATTGCCAAAGCTGAGTTGTCAACCCTGGAGGAGTGGAGCCTCCGCATTCTGGATGCTCCGACCCTGGAGAGCGTGCTGGCGGACCCGTCCTGACACCCGCGACATTCCGCATCAGGGGTTGTCGAATGTCCCGGATCCGGTGGATGGGAGAGGGGGACTGAGGCTGAGTGGTGTGCACAAAAAGAATTGACAAATAGTCACAGAAAATGATAGAGAGTATGGGAAAACGTTACGTTGAAGCTATTGGTTGTCGAAGGGCGTTTTTCCGAGGAGGAGTTGAAGGGCCTGCAGTCTCTGACGGCGATTTTCTTCCGAATCGGACATCCAGACAGTCCGGCGTCGATTCTGGAGGCCAGTCGCGATTTGGTGGAGTGGTTCGCCAGACACCCGGATGGGCCTCCGGTGAAGCGATTGTTCCGCGAATTGTTGGCCGTTGGGTTGGAGCGGTTCAGCGGGCCGCACTCTCCGCCGCGCATTCCCGAAGAACTTGAGGAGGTGGTGAATATGTTGGCGACACACGTAGAAAAATGGTCGAGGGATATTGAGCAAAAGGGTTGGCAGGCAGGTATCCAGGCCGGTGAGCAGAAAGGCCGCCAGGAGGAGGGGGTATCAATGCTAACCCGTCAGCTCCAACGCCGTTTCGGCAGCCTTCCCGAGTGGGCTAGCCAGAAGATCGCTGATGCTGATTTGTCCACTTTGGAGGAGTGGAGTCTCCGTATCCTGGATGCTCCGACCCTGGAGAGTGTGCTGGCAGATCCGTCGTGACACCTGCGACATCCCGACATCAGGGATTGCCGGATAACCCTGATCCGGTGGACGGATGGATGACATGTGACGCTTGGGTGGGGGCGATCAAAAATTGACAGACAGTCACAGAGAATGTCAGAGAATGTCAGAGAGCGTTCTGTTAGAGCCATCGGTTGGGAAACAGGAGTTGAACCCGCGTCCACAGCCACCTCATCGGACTCCGGTGAAAAGTTTAACGATACTGGAAAAACCATTTAATACTGGAAGGATGCACAATTCAATACCGTTTGGATAACCAAGATGCCGTCAAACCGTTCTCTTACTGCACCGCAGCAAAATGGTAGAGAATTTTCCGAAATGCGTATCGTCTCCTCCTGCAAAAGTGTTTCAACTAACACTCTGTACGACTCCACGCTGGAAACCTCATGTGCCAGAGTCGTACCAGGCTTCATCTTGTGTACGGCTCTGGTTGTTTCTTCCGGTTCTGGCAAGGCTGCATCCTTCTCAAGCCAGCCGTGACTTTCAGCCAACTGTCTGTCTTTCCTGACTGTTACGCGATGAAACCCCATCTGCCGACCAATGGCTCGTTCCGTTTGCCCCAACCTCAACCGCCGAACCAATTCCTTGATGTCAAACACGGTCTTTCCCTTTCCTGCCATGATGTTGTCTCCTGGAAAGAAGAGTCAATTCCAAGAGAACAGATTGAATCATGAGCCGGATTAAGGAAAGTCAGATCTGGTACACTATGCCCGATCATCGGTGGTACACAATGGGTGAACATCAAGTGGTACAGTATGGGCGGCTACTGACAGGTTTTAATTTCCGGCAAGGGGGCGTGCCTCAAAAATCAAATCACACACTTTGCACGACCTGTTTTTCTGTGTGATCGTGCCGCACACAATCTCTTGACAAGCGGAAGCAGATTGCGGAATCTCACTTTTTTTTCATGACAAGGACTGTTTTGATGCCCTATTCCCAGCAAAAAGAGTCCAGCCGCTGGATGACCAAGCGTTATCTCTTGGCCTTGACGGTAATCGCCTTGCTGGCCTGTTCGGCCTATTTTGCTTTAAGCCTGGTGATTGCCCAGCAAGAGAGTACCGGTGCGGTGGTCAATATCAGCGGTCGGCAGCGGATGTTGTCGCAACGTTCCACTCTGTTTGTGCAGCGGATGCTGCTTTCCCATACGCTTGAAGAGTATACCCTCTCCCGCGATGCCTTGCTCAAGGCGACCGATCGGATCGAAGAATCGCACTATGGATTGACCAAAGGCAGTGAGGCGTTGGGGCTGCCGAGCAGCATGAGCCGTCAGGTTCAGGCCATGTATTTTGCCGGAGATGATCCCCTGGACAGCCGCATGCGCACCTTTATTGCCTCCCTGCGGCAGGTGTTGGAGACCCCTTTCGGCTCGTTACATACAGAATTGCCTTATGTTCACTATATCTTAACCACGGCACCCGGCCCGCTGTTGACCTCTTTGGATGCCATGGTCTGGCAGTATCAACGGGAAGGGGAGGCGGTGATCAAAAATCTGCACCGCATGGAAACCGCCGTGCTGCTGTTGACCCTGTTGGCTTTGGGGTTGGAAGTGTTGCTTATTTTTCGACCCATGGTACAACAGGTGGTGCAGCAGATTGGGCAACTGCATGAGATTACCGAAAATCTCAATTGCGAAGTCCATGAAAGGACGGCAGCGCAACAGGCGTTGCAGGCCATTCGTGATGCCTTGGAGGAGCGGGTCAGCGAACGAACAGCCGCCTTGACTTACGAAATTCAGGAGCGGGAAAAAATAGAACGCTCTCTGCGCGAAAGCGAACAACGGTTTCGTGCCGTTGCCGAGTCGGCCAGCGAAGGGATCGTCACCATTGATGGGGAGGGACAAATCGTCACCTGGAACAGAGGGGCGGCGACCATTTTTCACCACACAGAGGCGGAGATGATCGGCACCTGCGCAGAACGGTTGATGCCGGAGCGGTATCGGCATGCCCATCGCGCCGGTATCGCACGTCTCAAAAGCGGAGAAGCCACCCGCATCATCGGTTCTACCCAGGAGTTTTATGGTTTGCGCAAGGATGGGCAGGAGATGCCGCTGGAGTTGTCCATTGCCGCCTGGTTTGCCGGAGAGCAGCCTTTTTATACTGGAATCATTCGGGATATTTCTGAGCGCAAAAAAAACGAAGCGGCTTTGCATGCCGCCAAAGAGCAGGCCGAAGCGGCCACGCGCGCCAAAAGCCTTTTTCTGGCGACCATGAGCCATGAAATTCGCACGCCGATCAATGCCTTGTTGGGGATGGGAGAGTTGTTGCTGGAGACCTCCTTGAGCGAAGAACAGCGCCATTTTCTGGAAGTATCCAATCAGTCCGGGGCCGCCCTGTTGGCGTTGATCAATGATATTCTTGATCTCTCCAAAATTGAGGCGGGGCAGTTGGACATGGAGTGCATCCCCTTTGATCTGCGCAATCTGCTTTTCGGGACCATCGAGATCATGAATCTGCTGGCCAAAGATCGGGGCAACCAGTTGCAGTTGCACTGGCAGGAGTCGTTGCCGCAGTGGGTGATCGGCGATCCGGGGCGATTGCGGCAGGTGTTGTTGAATTTGCTCAACAACGCCATCAAATTTACCCAGCAGGGGATGGTGACGGTTACGGTGCAGGCGGGAGAAGGGGAGAATATTCATTTTTCGGTTGCCGATACCGGGGTCGGTATTGCTCCAGAGAAGTGGGAGGCGATCTTTTTGCCTTTCAATCAGGCCGATATTTCCGTGACCCGCACCTTTGGCGGCACCGGTTTGGGGTTGACCATCTGCCGTCAAATCATTCAACACGCCGGTGGCCAAATTGCTGTTGAGAGTCGACTTGGGGAGGGAAGCCGTTTTTATTTCCACTGGCCCTTGCCGACCATCGATCGGCAGTCAGTCACCGGTGTGCTGCCCGAACAGACCAGCTTGCGTCGTCCTGCCTGTGTCGATGCGGCGTCACCCAGGCTGTTATTGGTGGAAGATTCCGAAGAGAATCAAATTTTGATGCGGGCCTACCTGCGCAAAGGTCGATTCCAACTGGAGGTGGTCTGCAACGGTGCCGAGGCAGTCGAACGCATGCGGGGGGGTGGTTTTGATCTGATTTTGATGGATATACAAATGCCGGTCATGGATGGCTATACCGCCACACGTCTCATTCGCGAATGGGAGCAGAGCCTGGCCGTGCCGCAAAGGGTGCCGATCATCGCTGTGACGGCGGATGCCATGAAAGAGTCTTTGGATCGTGCCATCCAGGCCGGGTGCGATCAATGTTTGACCAAGCCCATCTCGAAAAAAAGATTGTTGGAAGTGTTGGCGACCTATTTTCCCGCACAAGAGGGTTAGGCCGTGCTGACATTTGGCCTTGCCGCATGAGATTTTAATAACGGTTACTGTTGGCGATCCACTCGCGTACTTTTTCGTAGAGCAAGGCCCGCTGATTGCGGCTACGATCCTGACTGATCCAATCCAGCAGTTCGTTGAGCAGCTCACTCATCCAGGCTCCCTGTGGTTGACGAACCAGATCGAGAATTTCCCCACCGGTAATGGCCAGATCTTTGGCATGGGGGCGTTGTTTGGCATGTTGCAGGGTCCGGTAGCGGGTCAGCACCCGGTACAGTTGTCGATCCAAGCCGGGAACGGTGCTGCTGGGAGCGGTGCTGGAGGTGGTTTGCTGCTCTTGCTCTTTGCTGTGCGCCACCTGCAAAGCGTGGATAAGGCGGAACAGACCCGGGACGGGAACTTCCTGACTCATCAACCGGGTCAGGGTGCGATCGGTTGGGGTCAGGGATATTTCCATATGGTGCAGCAGTTGAAAAATATGTTGCTGACGACGTTGCGAAAAACGAAATTTTTTTAAAATTTCCTGAATACGTCGGGTGGAAAGATCATGCAGGGCGGAACGGGTGTGTCCCTTTTCCCGGGCGATACAGTTGAGTTCACCCATGGCGTAAAGCAGGGCTGTCCAGCGCAGATCGTGCCAGGGAATCACCTCATCGGCTTCCGGTTCGCTGATTTCGCTCATGACCTGAATGGCGCGGCGGCAGCGATAGGCGGGGGTTTCACCGCTTTCGCAGATGGGTGGTGAGGTCATGTCACCAAACATTTCCTGCGCCAGGGGCGAGAAAAAAAAGTGCTGGACAATCTGCTGGCGTGTTTCTCCGCCGAAGGAGAGGGAAAAAAAACGGTCCAATTCGGCGCGCAGCTTTTTTTTTGGGACTGACTCCAGAGAAAACTCTTCGGCAATGTGGCGCTCCTCCGGGTCGCTACTGCCGTCGAGTTGCAGCAGAAAACGGAAGAAACGCAAGGCCCGCAGCGGATCACTTTCCAGAGAGTCGCGGCCATTGACCAGACGGATATGCCGTGCGGCCAGATCCTGTTGACCATGAAACGGATCCAGCAACGGTCCGTCTGGCCAGGCGTAGGCCATGGCGTTGACCGTCAGATCGCGATGCAGGAGATCTTCTTCGATGGTAGCCGGGTGGTCCGGGCGATAGCGGCAGGTGGCAATTTCGATGTGGGACAGGGGCATGGCAAAGTTGAAAACTTCCTCCTGCTCCTCTTGCGAAGCCTGCTCGTTGCCTTTTTTCAGTGGCAGGATCAAACTGCTGTAACCGGCGGTCCAAATTTTGTGGTGTTTGGTGTTGAGGGTCAGGAAGGAGCCTCCCCCTTCCCGCAGCAGATCAAAGCATTCCGCCATGGGGCGCTGTACCAGGAGATTGAGTTCGTAGGCCAGGGGTTTGTTGTCGAGCATATTGCGCACGGTACCCCCGACCAGATAGATCGGACCGATCAATTTGTTGAGTCTATCCAGCAGGGATTTGATAGAAGGGGCAAACAGGTCATGGAAGTTGCTGGTCATTCTACCTCTCCTGCCCGGTATTTTACGGTTTTGACCATGGGTTGCCGGGTCAATCAAGTGGAAACGGAACGGCTGTCGCACACAGGGGCACGCTACGGCTATTATCCGACGGCGGAAGAGCAGCCACCGGATTTGATCATTATTAACACGTGTTCGGTGACTTCGGAAAGTGATCGTCAAGCACGGCAGTTGATTCGCCGTCTGGCGCGGGAGCATCCCCAGGCCGGATTGGTGGTCACCGGTTGTTATGCCCAGGCGCAATCGGCAGAGCTGGCGGCGATGGATGGGGTGGTTCTGGTGGTCGGCAACGCGGAAAAAGAGCGTCTGTGGGAGCATTTGCCGTTGCTGTCGCCACGACAGGATAGTGCTGGTATCGAGGCAACAGGTCAGTGGGCCTCGCTGCAGGAGGTGGCGCTGGTCGACCATTTTGCCGAACGCAGCCGGGCCTTTTTGCAGGTGCAGGATGGGTGTGACCGACGCTGCACCTTTTGTACGATTCCGGCCTTGCGGGGGGCGAGTCGCTCTTTCAGCCCCGACTATGTCCTGGCCCAGGCGGCACGCTACCAACAAAACGGCTACCGCGAACTGGTGCTGACCGGCATCAATATGGGCTCTTATGGCCGGGACCGGCAGCCGCCGACCGCGCTGGCCGAACTGGTCAGCCGTTTGTTGGCGGCGCGGGGGGAGAGTCGGATTCGTCTCTCTTCGCTGGATCCGTTGGACCTGGATGAGGCGTTGCTGCAACAGTTTATGCCGGGTTCGGGATTATGTCCCTATGTGCATTTATCGATCCAGGCCGGGGATGAGCGCATCCTCAAACGTATGGGACGTGGCTACGGTCGGGATCTGGTGGCCGAGAAGGTGGCCCGTCTGCGTTCCATCTGCCCGGAGGTGGTTTTGGGGGCTGACGTGATTGCCGGTTTTCCCACCGAAAGCCCGGCAGCCTTCGGCCAGACCTTGGCGCTGTTGCAGGAGATTGGGGTCACCTTTTTGCATGTTTTTCGCTATTCCGATCGACCGGGCACCCCGGCCTCGGCGATACCGGCCCGTTTTCGGGTTGCCGAGCGGGAGATCAAACGGCGTGCCGAAACCCTGCGCCAATGGGCCGCCTCCCGCCTGCCCGCCATCGCAGCACAACGGATCGGCAGCCAGGAAGAGGTGTTGGTGGAAAGCTGCCGTGACGGCCTCGCCCGTGGCAAAAGCGGCGGCTTTTTGCCGGTGCGGATGGTGGATGACGGTCGGGTGCGTGTCGGCTGGCTTTACAGGGTTAATATTTCGGGTTATGATTCAAATTACCAAGAGTTAGTTGGTACCTTGTGCACCTGATCGCTCCGATTATTGTTGCGGATGCCGTGTTTCGTTAGGAAACAACAAGATGATTCCGAGACGCGACTCGTTTAACCCAAAAAGACGCCTGCGTCCTGCACCTCAAAACAGCAGCGAGCGGAGGCACCTTGACGATTTGTCGCAACGGGTTGATTACGGCGGTAACCCAGAACATAAACGCAATCCAGGCGATTTTGCGCTTACACCGGCCAACACGCCAAGACCTGACAAGTCTTTGTGCGACAGTGCAGAGATTTTTACCCGGTCGCAGGCAATCAAACTGCTTCAGACAGGCATACGCAAGGGGCTGATCAGTGTGCGGGAAAGAGAGGGGTGGCCGCAAAATGTTTGGGCAGTCACGCTACAGGGGGTACCCTTGGAAGCCCAGTTGGAGAATGTTGCCCAGTTGGAGAATGTTGCACGAGGGGTATACCATGGCTATCCTATGCCGGATGCAGATCCCTTTCGGCAAGAGGTGTTGCAACGGTGGCAACAACCATGAGTGGATCCTTTTCTCTTGTTCCAGAATGGGAACCGACGCAGCACGGTCCTGACGAGGTCAGACAGACATCCGGCTTCCTGCGTATCAGCATAGGTAACCGCCTGGTCACGCAGGTGGTGGATGATTGGGCTAGATCGGTTCGCGATACCGTTCGGGTCTCCTGTTATCCACTGGCTCTCTGGTTCGCCTCCTCCTGGTGGCGACTTTGTTGGGAGCAAGCCCCGAATCCTGAACGAAGCACCGATTGGGCCCTGTCACATGAGATGCACGGTGCTGGGCATGGTTTTCTTTGGCCTGTCATGCGTTTTGAGTCGGATGGTGAGAGGGTCAGCATCATCTGCAGGGCATCCACTACAGGCAGCAATGAGCCTGTTCGTTATTTGACCTCCTGCCGTGAATCCATTCCCGTCGAAGCCTTCATGGAGGCGGTTACCACGTTTATTCATACGGTTCTGGCGCGTTTGGAGATTGTGGGCATTCAAAATACCGAATTGCACACCCTTTGGCGAGAAGTGAACGCCGAACGCGGAGAGCGGCAGAGTACCTTTTATCGCAAGTTGGAAGCCTTTTTGGGCTTTGATCCAGACGATGCTCCTGAAGTGGTTGCCAGCAAACTGCTGCAGTTATCGCCAGAGGCTGGCGAGGCTGCGATTGCGGAGATCGCTGTCGCCTGCGCTGGTCGTTCCCCATCCTTAATGCTGAGTGATATAGAAAAAAGTATATTTTCTCGCGGTGTTGCCGGAGATCTTTCCTGCATTCCCGTTTTGACCCAGCGTGGTTCGTATCAGCCAAGCAATGATCTGCCTCGAAACCGGGGCAGAGCCATGGCGCAGACATTACGCGCTGCTTTGGATAACAGAATGGATCCCATTGCGGACCAACGCCTCTGCGACCTTTTTGGTTTGAGATTACAGGATTTGAACAGTGCAGATGCGCCAATGGATAATACGCCTTGGGGGCTGGCCATCCGGCAGATCGAGGGTAATCATGTGCATCTGCTCTTTCGGCGTAAACACTTGACGGGTCGACGCTTTGAGATGGCCCGCTGGCTGGGTGATATGCTGGCGGCACCGCTTCCTGACCGTTGGTTGCCAGCAACCGACGCGAAGAGCGCTCGTCAGCAAATGCAACGTGCGTTTGCCGCCGAGTTGCTTGCCCCGATCGAGGCCTTGCAATCCTTTTTGGGAGATGAGCCCAGCGACGAGGAGCGCATTGAGGAATCGGCACACTATTTTGGTGTCTCTCCCCTGATGGTCAAGAGTCATCTGGCCAATCATGGCCTGCTTTCTCCAGAGGCAGTAGAGATCTATTGATCGTGTTCCTTGCGCCATCGTGCGCGGCAAGTCGTGACGACTACCCCTGCCGCCACCGCTCCAGATAAAGATAAATCACCGGCGTAAGATAGAGAGTCAAAAACTGCGACAGCAGCAGACCGCCGACCACGGCGAGCCCTAAGGGTTGGCGGGCTTCGGCACCGTAGCCGCTGCCGATGGCAATGGGCAGGGTGCCCATCAGGGCGGCCATGGTGGTCATCATGATCGGGCGGAAACGGATCAGGGCCGCCTCGACGATGGCCTCTTCGGCTGGCACCTGCTCCTGCCGCTGTTTTTCCAGGGCAAAATCAATCATCATGATGGCGTTTTTCTTGACGATACCCACCAGCATGATCACCCCGACGAAGGCATAAAAGCTCAAATCCACTTTGAACAGCCACAAGGTCAGCAAGGCCCCCACCCCGGCGGAAGGGAGACCGGAGAGAATGGTGAGCGGGTGGCGGAAACTTTCATAGAGAATTCCCAACACAATATAGACCACAACCAGGGCGATCAGGAGCAGTTGTCCCATCCCTTGCCAGGAAGATGCAAAGGCCTGCGCGGCCCCCTGCAGGCTGCCGACCAGCCCGATCGGCGGTTGCAGGCTCTCATGGGCGCGGCGGATAAATTCGACGGCGTGGCTTAAGGCATAACCGGGTGCCAGATTGAAGGAGAGGGTCGCCGAGGGCATTTGCCCTAAATGGTTGACGGTCAAACTGTCCCGTTTTTGTTCGATGCTGACCACGGTGGAGAGGGGTACCAAACCGTTATTGTGGCCGCGCACGTAGAGGCGGTTGATATCCTCTGGATGGTTTTGCGCCTCGCGGGTCACCTCCAGAATCACCGCATACTGATTGGCGGCACCGTAGATGGTGGAAATTTGCCGGGCACCATAGGCAGCTCCCAATGCCTCTTCTACCAGGGCGACGCTGACGCCAAGGGCGGTGCATTTATCCCGGTCGATGCGCACCATCAGGGTGGGGGTGTTGAGCGACAGATTGCTGGTCACATCCTGGATGCCGCTCTCTTTTTTCAGTTGCTGCACAAAGCGATCGGTCCACAGATAGAGTTGATCCAGATCGGTATGCTGCAGGGCATACTGGTACTGGGCAGAGGTCAATTGGCCACCGATACGGATCGGCGGCGGCAATTGCAGAAACGATTTGAAGCCGGTCACCGTGGCCAGTTTCTGGCGCAGTCTGCGCATGATGGTATCGGCGCTCTCCTGTCGTTCACCCAGGGGTTTCAGGCGCATAAAGAGGCGACCAGAGTTGCTGGTCGATTTGGGACCACCCGGGCCGACAAAAGACATGTAGGATGCCATGGCCGGTTCCTGTTCAACAATGGCGGCAACCGCTTGTTGATGGGCCACCATCGAGGCAAAAGAGGCATCTTCCGGCCCTTCGTTGAAGATGACAATCTGCCCGGAGTCGCCGTTGGGGATAAAATCCCGGGGCAAAATGCCATAGAGACAGGCGGTGCCAAGCAGACTGAGCAACAGAGAGAAGACGACCCAGCGCCGATGCTGCAGGGCAAAACGCAGAGAACTTTGATAAGCGGCGAGCAGGCGGTTGAAGCCCTCTTCCAGCCAGGCGAAAAAGTGGTCGAGCCGACGGGGCGGCTGTTCGCCTGTTGCACGGCTCTGCTGAGGGCGCAACAGGCGGCTGCAGAGCATCGGGGTCAGGGTCAGGGAGACAAAGCCGGAGACCAGAATGGCGACACAGATGGTCAGGGAAAATTCATGCAGCAGGCGACCCATGATGCCACCCATGAAGAGCAGCGGAATGAAGACCGCCACCAGAGAGAGGGTCATCGAGAGAATGGTGAAGCCGATCTCCCGCGAGCCGATCAACGAGGCCTCCCAGGGGTTTTTGCCCTGCTCCAAATGGCGCATGATATTTTCCAGCATGACGATGGCGTCATCGACCACAAAGCCGACCGAGAGGGTCAAGGCGAGCAGGGAGAGATTGTTGAGGCTGAAGCCGAGCAGGCGCATGGCGGCAAAGGTGCCGACCACCGAAAGAATCATCGCCAGACCCGGTACCAGGGTGGAAGAGAGGTTGCGCAAGAAAAGAAAGATCACCAGCACCACCAGCAGGGCCGCCAGCAGCAGGGAGTATTGCACCTCGGCCACCGAGGCACGGATGGAGATGGTACGGTCGTAGAGAATTTCCAGATGGATCGAAGCGGGCAGCGAACTCATAAAGCTGGGCAGCATCTGGCGGATGGCATCGACGGTGGCCACGGCGTTGGTGCCCGGTTGTCGTTGCACGGCGAGAACAATGCCCCGATGGGAGCGGAACCATCCGGCCACTTTATCGTTTTCCACGCCATCGACGGCGTCGGCCACCTCATGCAGACGTACCGGGGAGCCGTTGCGGTAGGCGATGGCGATGGGTTGATAGGCGGCGGCATTTTCCAGTTTGCCGTCGGCCTGAATGGGATAGGTGCGCAGCGGTCCGTCGAGACGCCCGGTGGGCAGATTGACGTTGGCCCCCTGAATGGCGCTTTGCAGATCGGCCAGGGTCAGCCCCATGGCGGCCAGTTTATCCGGCTTGGCGCGGATGCGGACGGCATATTTTTGTGAGCCGAAGACCTGCACCTGGGCCACGCCCGGAATGGTGGAGAGCCGTTGTCCCAGTTTGCTCTCGGCAAATTCGTTGACCTCTGGCAAAGGGAGGGTCAGCGAGTAGAGAGCGACATAAAAAATGGGCAGATCAGCCGGATTGGTTTTGCGGAAGGAGGGGGGTGAGGTCAAATCGGGTGGCAGTTTGCGCATGGCGGCGGCGATGGCCGATTGCACATCCTGGGCGGCAGCGTCAATGTTGCGGTCGAGCAGAAACTGCAGGGTGATCCGGGTGTTGCCCTGGGCACTGACCGAGGTCATGCTGTCCAGACCGGCAATACCGGCAAATTGGGCCTCCAGAGGGGTGGCAACGGCGGTGGCCATGGTCTCCGGGGTGGCACCGGCAAAGTCGGCGTTGACCTGAATGGTGGGAAAATCGACGTTGGGCAGTTCGCTCATCGGCAAATCTTGGTAAGCGACGGCACCAAAGAAAAAAATACCGAGCATGACCAGAATGGTCATCACCGGACGACGAATGCACAGTTCAGGCAGATTCATGGTTGGCCACTCTCGCGAATCACCGCTTTTGCCCCGGCGAAAAGGCGTACATGGCCATCGATCACCACCCGATCACCGGCTTGCAGTTCGCCGCTGACCGCCGATTCGCCGTGGTGGGCGGTGAGAATGGTTACCGGGCGATTGACGGCGGTATCGTTGCCATCGATCACAAAGAGAAAAAAGCCCTGCTGACCCTGTTGGATGGCGGCACTGGGTACCACCAGGGTCTGTTCCAGGGTGTGCAAGGTGATGGCAACCCGCACATATTGACCGGGCAGCAGGCTGGCGGAACGATTATCGGTACGGGCTTTGACCGTCAAGGTGCCGGTGGCGGCATCGACGCTGTTGTTGATAAAGGTCAGGACTCCTTCGGCGATCGGGGATTCTTGATCGGGCAGGCGGATGGTGACCGGGGTATTGCCTTGTTGCAGTCGTTGGCGCAAGGGGGTCAAATATTTTTCGGCGACGGCAAAGCGAATATCAACCGGTTGAATCTGCCCAATGGTGACCAGTCCACCTTCATTGTTTTTGACCAGATTGCCGGGGTGGACCAGCAGGGCACCGGCGAGACCGTCCAGAGGTGATTCGATGGTGGCAAAACCAAGTTGCAAGCGGGCCTGTTCGACCAGGGCTTTATCGGCGTCGACGGTAGCAGTGAGGGTGGCGACGGCGGCTTGATAGCTTTCCCATTGTCCTTTGGAGGTGACATCCTGTTTGACCAGGTCGGTATAGCGCCTCAAATCGATGCGGGCTTTTTCCAATAAAGCCTGATCTTTTGCCAGGTTGGCCTGTGCCTGTTGCAGTTGGGCGGCAAGGATGCGATCGTCCAGGGTGAAGAGTCGTTGCCCTTTTTGCACCATTTTACCCTCCTCAAACCAGGCCTGCATGATCTGGCCATCGAGGCGGGATTTGATGGTCACAGTGGCTGGTGATTCCACGGTGGCGATGGTTTCCAGCAGAACAGGGAAGGCGCGGGGCGACAGGGTGATCACTTTGACTGGCACAGGTGCGTTGCTTTTGCTGGCACTGGCCGGCGGCGCACCGCTCAGGGAGCGCCACAACGGTTCCCACCGCGCCCGCTCCTGATAGCCGAAATAAGCGGCAACAAAAATTGCCAGCCACAAGATCATGGTTCGTCCAAACATGCCGTACACGCTCCTGCAGGGTTTCGAGGCAAAAAGAGCAGAATAACGGTATCAGGCGATCTGGACCAGGATTGTCGCGGGACAATGGCGTTCAGCGGATGGGGGAGAGGCAATTTTCTCCTCCTCCATGCGGGTGACATCGACCTGTACGTGTAGCAAGGATGAGCTTTCGCTTCCACAGGGTTGGTTTTTTCCCTGTGCCGATCTCCCAATTCTATTTCCTGTGTTGACTTCCGGTGCCAACCACTCCATACCATGGCAGAGGATCGTGAGTGGTGCGGTTGGATCACTTTGAACGGAAACAACATGAATAACGCACTGGAATTTTTTGGCAATATAAATTATTATTTTTTGATGCCTGCTGGGCGAAACGGTGACCTGTGGTTGTTTGTCGACCGGACTCTGTGCCGATTTTTTTTAGGGCAACCATGTTGACACGGGATACGTCATCACAGCCGCCGGATGTGAATGACGTGTTGACATGTTTGGGTGTGCGGTCATCCTGGCGCTGCGGTGTACACAAATACCGTGCCACAGCCCACGCCACAGCGGGGGCAACCGCTTTTGCCCTGTTTCTTGGATATTTGCAAGGTGCAAGAGACGATCATCACCTGACACTGGCCGAAAAACAGGTTGCACGGGATAAGAAGGAGCCATAACCATGAACATCAACGCCGCCATCGTCGATCAAAGATTGGCCGCCGTCCGCGATGAGATTCGCCAGATAGCAGGCGAAGAATGGAAGATAAACGACGAAAACAGATTGAAATCGTTGGCTTTTGTCTTGCTGCTGGTGCGCACCATGTTGGATCTCGACAATGAGGAGGCCCTGGATTGTCTCACCGAAGGGGGCGGTGATGTTGGCGTGGATGCCTTACATCTTGGCGAGGTGAGGGATGGTGAGTTTACGGTTTCGCTCTTTCAGGCCAAGTACAAACAATCCATGGAGGTCAACGCCAACTACCCGGAAGAGGGTGTCAAGGCACTGATCCATGCCATCCGCTACCTGTTTGATCCCTCAACGGTTCTGGAATTTGTCAACGAACAGCTTAAAGCCAAAATCGAAGAGGTGCGTTCGCTGATTCGCGATGGTTACATCCCCCAGGTGCGTGCCCTGGCCTGCAACAACGGCTTACCATGGAACAACGCTGCCGAGGAAGAGATCAACCGCGCAGGCTTTGGCAACCAGGTAAGCTGGGAATACATCAATCATGACCGCCTGGTCACGATTTGGCAGGCGGCCAGACCGGTCAACGACACCTTGCGCATGAGTGGCAAGGCGATGGTGGAGGAGTTCAATTTCAGTCGGGTACTGGTTGGTCGCATGGCCGTGGCAGAGGTGGCCTCCCTGATCGAACGCCATGGCGAACGCCTTCTGGAACGCAATATCCGCCGCTATCTGGGATTGCAGGGCAACCGGGTCAACGAGGGTATCCGCGCCACCCTGCGCAGTGGCGAGAGTGGAAATTTCTATTTTTACAACAACGGTATCACACTGATCTGTGAAAAATTCTCCTACAATGCACTGCAGGCAGGTGATTATCAGGTCAAGGTGGACAACCTGCAAATCATCAATGGTGGCCAAACCTGCATGACCATTTTCAAGGCCTCGAAAGGGACTTTTTTTCCTCTACCTTCCGACGCTTATGTGCTGATCCGTTTGTACCAACTGGAGAGTGATAACGAAGATCTGGTGCGACGGATCACCTTTGCCACCAACAGTCAAAACCCGGTAGACCTGCGTGATTTGCGCGCCAACGATGATCGGCAACGCCGTTTGCAAACCGATATAGAACAGTTGGGCTACACTTATCACCGCAAGCGGGCTGACCACTCACTGAAAGCAACAGACATCACCGCCGGGGTGGCCGCTGAGGCCATTCTTTCCGTCTGGCGGCTGCGCCCGCATCAGGCCAAATTTTTTGCCAGGGAACATTTCGGCAAACTCTACGACATCATTTTTACCGATGATCTGACCGGGGCGCAAACCATTCTGGCCGTCCGCATCTACCGCATCAGCGAAAATCGACGCCGACGCCCGCAAAACACAGATCCGGCCTTTGTGCGCTACGCCTCCTGCTTCCTGGCCATGCGGATGGGGATGTACCTGTTGCGTGATCTGCAAATCGAGCTGAAAGGACTGAATCATAAGACCTTCTCAAAGGCTCAACAGTTGCTTGATAGCAACGCAGAAAATTATCTCCAGAATGCCATTCAGGATATTGGCAAGGGGTTGTCTTATCTCTATGACAATCCTGACTCTCTTTCTCTGCAACAACTCGCTGCCACCTTTCGCCGTGGCGATTTGATCGTCAAATCGAACGAAGAACTCATGAAGATTCTTGCCGACTTGTAATAAACTGCGGATGGTTGTTGATCTGCCTTGCAAGGGAAAAGGATTCGTCAAAGCATGCTTAAAGAATTGATTCTGGAAAACATTGGTCCCGCCCCAGCCATGGAACTGCCGTTCGGCAAGCGGATAAATCTGCTGACCGGTGACAATGGGTTGGGTAAAACCTTTTTGTTGGATATTGCCTGGTGGGCTTTGACGCAAAGTTGGCCTGCCGAGGTCAACAGAAAGCTCTCCAGTGGCATGATGGCCAAACCAGACGACAACAGCGATGCCAGAAGTGGGATCAAGTTTTCCTTGTCAGGGAAGGATGAGTTGGTCGAATGGGATTATTACTTTGACCGGAAGAATCAGAAGTGGACTGGCCGCTATCGTTTGGTCGAGAAAGATCAGCAGTGGAGTGAGGGTCATCTCGCACCCTACCCCGGTTTGGTTATTTACGCCCAGGCGGATGGAGGTCTCGCAATATGGGATTCACAGCGAAACCTCCCTGACTGGCGAGATTTATTTTTTGGTAACAATAATCCCCACAACCGCCCTCCTGCATTCGTATTCAGTCCCGACGAAATCTGGAATGGTTTGCAGGACAGTACAGGCAAACGGTTGTGCAACGGTTTGATTGCCGACTGGGCAGGATGGCAAAAGGAACAAGGGGTAACCATCAGGGCGTTGGAAAATATTCTGACCAC
Source organism: Magnetococcales bacterium WMHbinv6 (assembly GCA_002753135.1). Classification (GTDB taxonomy): domain Bacteria; phylum Pseudomonadota; class Magnetococcia; order Magnetococcales; family Magnetaquicoccaceae; genus Magnetaquicoccus. Next base: position 17,763 of record PDZV01000001.1, read on the forward strand.
GCTCTCCCCTTCTCAGGATGAATTGCTGAGGCTTGGCCAGTTAACCCGCATCAGCTTGTCGGATGTACGGGATATACCCACGCTGCGCATGCCGTATGGACAAGAGGTACCGGTCCTGCACGCCTCCTCCGGGATTCGACGCATTCTATCCCTCTGTTATCTGCTGGTCTGGGCCTGGCAGGAACACAGTCTGGCCTGCAAACTGCTCGGAACCCCCAAGGCCACGCAACTTGTTTTTCTGATCGATGAAATCGAAGCCCATCTGCACCCGAAATGGCAACGCAGCATCCTTCGTTCTCTGTTGGAGATGGCCAAGTTGATCGGCACATGGCTTCCTGATGCCCAGGTTCAATTCATTATCGCAACCCACTCTCCCCTGATTCTTGCCTCCATGGAACCCTTTTTTGATTCAACCATGGACAAATGGTTTGATATTGATCTGCTTTCCTTCCACGATTCCCCCCCTCGGGTGCAACTGACAGAACAGGTGTTCCTGCGCAGGGGAGATGCCAGCAACTGGCTGACCAGCAATGCCTTTGATTTGAAGAGTGGCGGCCTCTCTCTGGAAGCCGAACAGGCTTTGGAAGAGGCCTCTGCACTGCTGAACGGCGGACAAGTCGATATTGCACAAGTGAGAGAGGTCGAGCAGAAATTGTTTTCGGTATTAAGTGACACCGATCCGTTCTGGATTCGCTGGCGTTATCTTCTGGAGAAAAAAGGGCTGCAACCATGATCCCTGTTGCTCCTCAAGCAGAACCGGCACGGTTTGACGACGACGTGCGGAAAAAAGGTTTGGCCTATTTGCAGAGAGAAGGATTGGCACTGGATCAACCGCTGCCAAAAGGGAAAGAAATTACACCCTACTGGCAGGCATGCCTGGATGATCTGTACACATCCTACCAAGGTGTTTGCGCCTATTTGGCCGTCTATTTTGAAAGAGGCACTGGGGCCGCTTCGGTGGATCACTTTATTGCCAAATCCCGGCTGGCAGGCCTCTCCTACGAATGGAGCAACTACCGTCTGGCCTGTCTCGCAATGAACCGCAATAAAAACAACTTTGAGGATGTGTTGGACCCCTTCACGTTGGCAAGCGATTGGTTTTATTTGGATCTGCTGCTGGGGAAAATCTTTCCCAACCCGGTTCTTTCTTCAGCAGATCAGGAAAAAGTGAATCATACCATCAACCGGTTGGGACTGAATGATCCCATGCACCAGAAAATGCGTATCCGACATTATGAGGAATATAAAAGCGGAGAGTTCACAGCTGATCATTTCAGAAAAAAATCCCCCTTCGTCTGGCGTGAAGCGCGCCGCCAGGGGTTGTTATCGTGAATACGGCCAGGAAGGATTTCTTTCTCTGGTACGGGAGAGCGAGGCCTTGTCTGGTCGCAAGCCCTCTTTCGAGGTGATCGGTCAGGGTGTCAAGCTGACCATTTTTGCCGGAGCCCCCCATACGGATTATTGATCGCCTGCTCCAGGCGATCCGTTCCGCTGCCACCCATAGTCTGGAGGCCATGGCACCACCGGAGTGTATTCTCTGGCCGGACAAGGACCGTCAGTGGGAGCCGATCATTCCCCGCCTGCTGACGGAACTGCCCGAATTGTTGGTATTGGGCCACTACGAAGCGGACAAACGGAGCGGTCCGGCCATCTGGCTGCCGCCATGTCACCTTGGCCGAAATCGCCGTCGAAAAAGGTGCCACGGCCCTGCTCATGCCAGTCTCTTGTCGGCGTCCCCTGATCGATCTGTCGGATGAGATGGCCACCAAAGTGGATATTCAATTTTATGCCGATGCGCGTGATGCGCTGCTCAAATCGATCATGGATTGAATCACTCGGATGGCTGTTGCGGTCTGTGCGCTACCCTGACGTCCAGGGGCTAAATCGCCTCATGCCGTTTTGCCAAAAAAGTTTCGCCTGAAAGGGTTCAGCGGATGAGGGGGGAGGAATTTTTCTCCTCCTCCATGCGGGTGACATCGACCTGCACGTGCAGCGAAGAGTGGCTGCCACCGCCGATGACCACCCCTTTGAGGGGGGGGACATCGGAATAGTCTCGCCCCCAGGCGATGGTGATGTGTTGCCAGCCAGGCAGCAGGTTGTTGGTCGGGTCCAGATCGATCCAACCCGCGTCGGGCAGCAGGGTGGCAAACCAGGCGTGCGAGGCGTCCACTCCGGTCAATCGGGGTTGGCCGGGCGGGGGGATGGTCTCCAGATAACCGCTGACATAACGGGCTGCCAGGCCGAGAGAGCGCAGAGCCCCGATGGCGATATGGGCAAAATCCTGGCACACCCCTTGCCGCTTGCGCAGCGTCTCTTCCAGGGGGGTGCTGATGGTGGTCACCTCCGGCAGATAGGTAAACTCCTGGTGAATGCGCCCCATCAAATGGCTGACCGCTTCCAGAAAGGGGCGTCCCGGTGAAAAGGAGGGGGCGGCATAGTTGGCCAGGGCGGGTGATTGCCGGACCAGAGGTGAGTTGAGCAAAAACTGTTGTGCCAGCAACAGTTCCGGGTCGCGACTCTGCTGCAGGCAGTCGCGCACCTCTTCCCAGGGACGATCGGCAGCGGTCGGCAGTGGCAGAGGGTGTCGTTCTACATGGTTGACGGCAGTGACCGACAAGGTGCGATGCGGTTCCAGCACTTCAAAATAGTGGACCCGGTTATCAAAAACATCCCGCCGCTCCTGCAGGATGGCCGGAGCCGGTTCAATGTGCCAGTCAAAATAGAGGGGAGTTTGCGTAAGTGTCGGGCGAGGCTGCAGCCAGGTCAGGTTATGGCTGATGGAGACCGCTTCGGCAAAGGTGTAGCTGGTGGTGTGACGAATGCGGTATTTCATGGTTCACGAGGCTCTCCCGCCAAGGATCGGGAAGAGGAGTGCTGAAAGAAGGTGTGGGCCAACTCCATGGAAAAGAGAGGCAACAGCCCCTGAAACCGTTCCAGCAGCGCCGCCAGATTGCTGTAGGTTCCCGCCTCACCGACCATGCCGAGCAGATCGGGTTCGGACATGCGCAGGGTGTTGAAACTGTCCAGTGCGATGCGTCCGCACGGGGTGCGATGCGGTGGCGTCGGGCGGCGATAGGGAAGCGCGGTGACATGCTCGTTGACCAGCGCCAGTTGGCTGGCCAGACTGCGCGGATTGGCTTCATCAAGCAGGATCAATTCCAGAAAAGGTTTGATGGCCAGATGGGTGCGGTAGCGGCGGCGGTAGGTGATGCTGCTGTCGCTGACGCCAAGCAGGGCGTCGAGCAGAAAACGTTCCCCCTCTGCCGAAAGAGGCCGGATCAGGGTGGTGCGCAGCAGTTCCACCTGAAAAATGGCCCGTTCGAGCCGCCTGCCCAGGTCGAGAAAACGCCAGCCAAGGCCACGAGTCATATTTTCCTGCGCCAGTCCGGCCAGGGCAGCAAAGGCGGTGACCAGATTTTCCATATCACCGACCATGTCGGCGGTCTGTTTGTGGCGTAGCAGATTTTGCTGCTGGGCCATCAATTGGTTGAGTACCCGCCAGGTATCGTTGGAGAGGCGCTCCCGTACCCGATGCGCGGCCAGCAGCAGGGAACGGATGGAGGAAAAGAGAGTGCCGGCGCGCTCATGACTGAGAATCAAGGCGCGCAGCTCCTCTTCTGGATGACGCAGACGTTGTTCGCAACCTTCACCGACAAAGCCCGGTTCGCTGGCGGTTACCTGGGTCAGCGCGGCATAGAGCAGGCGGATGGCCTCGCTCTCGGCATGTTCGTTCTGTTCTGTTCCTTCCGGACGTGGCAAAAGCAAAAGCAGGCGCAGCAGGCGCAAGGTATATTCGCCGCGTTCGGCGTAGCGTCCGACCCAAAAAAGATTTTCCGCCATGCGGCTGGAAATGTCGCCGCTGAAAAAAGAGGGCTCGGAGAGCCGTTCCATCGGCAGGCGGTTGGTGCGGGTGATGATCGGGTTGTGCGACAGTACCCAGACATCCTTGGTGATGCCGGTTGGGTCATCAAAAGCATGAATCTGCGCCGGTTCGCTGACGATGCGGGCCAGCCCGCCGGGCATGACCTCGACGCCGAGGCGTCCGGCGGTGACAAAGGTGCGCAACAGCATGTGGCCGGGGCGTGCGCCCATGGCGGTCATCACCGGCAGGGTGGAGGGAATGAGGGGCGGATAAGCGATCCACTCGTGGGGAAAGTCGAGAATTTCCTGTTGCAACTGTTGCCGGGTCATTTGGGCCGGTTTCAGGGTCGGGCGGTTGGGGTGGGGACGTTGTTGCAGTACCCACTGTTCCAGCGTATCCAGCACTTCGCTGCGGGCGACCGGGTCGCCGCACCAGCGGGTAGGGGTGACCGCCAGGCGTGGTGCTTCACCGAGAAAATGGTGGCACAGGGCAGGAAAATAGCCAAGAAGAGCGCGATTTTCCAGAACAGAGGCCCCCGGATGGTTGATCACGGCTGCCCGTTCCCCCTGCACCGCCTGCACCAGACCGGCGACGCCCAAAAAGCCGTTTTCGTTCAACTCCAGGGGGTCGCACTGCAGATCGTTGAGCATGCGCCACACCACATCGACCGGGTGCAGACCGTCCAGGGTTTTGATATGCAGCCGTCCGTTACGCACGGTCAGATCTTCACCCTGCACCAGCGTCAGCCCCAGATAGTTGGCCAGAAAGGCGTGTTCAAAATAAATTTTGTCGCCCGGACCGGGTGAGAGCAGCACCACCTGCGGATCCTCTTTCAGCAGCGGGCTGGCATCATTGAGATGGGCACGCAAGGCGGAAAAAAAGGGCAACAGCAGCCGCACACGATTTTCATTGAGCGGTTGGCGCAGCAGACGAAAAAGAATTTGCCGGTTTTCCAGCGCATACCCGGCCCCGGCGGGGGTTTGCAGATAATCGCCCACCACCTGGAACCCCCCTTCCGGGTTGCGCACCAGATCGACGGCCCACCAGGGGAGCAGGGCACCCCGGGGATGGGGCAAACCGTGGCAGGCGCGCAGATAGCCGGGATCGGAAAAAAGCAGCGTCGGCGGCAGAATACCGTGGCGCAATGTCTCCTGTTTGCCATAGAGGTCGGCCAGCAGCAGCTCCAGCACCCGATGGCGCTGTTTGAGCCCCTGTTCCAGGGTGAGCCACTGTTGCTCGGCGATAAGCAGCGGCATCAGGTCCAGTTCCCAGGCCCGGCTTTCGCTGCCATCGCTTTGAAACAGATTGAAGGTGAGACCGTTTTCCCGCAGCAGATGGCGTGCCTGTTGGCGCAGGGATTCCAGGCGCTGTTCACCCAACTGATTGAGGTGGTTGAGCAGCGGGGACCATTCCGGGCGAATCTCCCCGTTGGGAAGGAGAATTTCGTCATGACCGGGCGGGGGCGTATAGCCCCGCAACAGTTCCCAACGGGAAAGGAGAGATGCCTGTACGTTCATGGACACCATTAGAAACCGGGGGTTCGCCGCATGTCAAGGGTATGGGGGTATTCTCCGGCAGCTTCCTCTGCGGGCGGTTGGCAAGGGGTGGGCAGGGGACCGTGTGGCAAAAAGCGGGCAAGCTGCCGCCACTCGGGAGGGGGTTGTATGGTGCCGGGGCTATGGCCGAACTCGTTGAAGCGAATCCAGCGCCGTGCTTCCGCCTCGTAGCTGTTGACCGGCAGATATTCGTGGTTGCGACCGCCGGGGTGGGCCGAGTGATAGGTGCAGCCGCCCAGAGAGCGCTGATTCCAGCTGTCGATCAGATCAAAGACCAGCGGCGTATGGATGCCGATGGTCGGGTGCAGGGCAGAGGGGGGTTGCCAGGCGCGGAAGCGGACCCCGGCCACCTGTTCGTCGAGGGTGCCGGTGGGACGCAGAGGTACACGGCGACCGTTGCAGGCCAGCACATGGCGTCCTTCGGTCATGCCGGTCACCCGTACCTGCAGCCGTTCCAGCGAGGAGTCGACAAAACGGGCCGTTCCTTGCCGGGTCAACTCTTCCCCCAGCACCGGCCAGGGTTCGATGGCCATGCGCAATTCGATCTGAACGTCGCCCAGGGTGACGGTGCCGTAGCGGGGAAAACGAAATTCGACAAACGGCTCAAGCCAGGCATCCTGGAAAGGAATACCAGCCCGACGCAAGGCCGCGGTGACCTCGCGCACGTCGCGACCGACATAATGGGGTAACAGAAAACGGTCGTGCAGTTCGGTATGCCAGCGCACCAGCGGCCCCTGGTAAGGGGTTTGCCAGCACCAGGCGATCAGTGAGCGGATCAACAACATTTGTACCAGGCTCATACGGGCATGCGGCGGCATTTCAAAGGCGCGCAGTTCCAACAGACCGAGACGTCCGGCGGTTCCTTCCGGCGAGTAGAGTTTGTCGATACAAAATTCGGCACGATGGGTGTTGCCGGTCAGATCGACCAGCAGATGGCGCAGCAGGCGGTCCACCAGCCAGGGGGCTTTGACTTCGCCGGCGGGCATCTGCTGGAAGGCAATTTCCAGTTCGTAGAGCGCTTCCGGGCGGGCTTCGTCCACGCGGGGTGCCTGGCTGGTGGGGCCGATGAACTGCCCGGAAAAGAGGTAGGAGAGCCCCGGATGGTGTTGCCACAGGGTGATCAGACTGCGCAACAGATCGGGACGGCGCAAAAAGGGGCTGTCGGCAGGGGTGGCCGCGCCCAGCACCAGATGGTTGCCGCCGCCGGTGCCGGTATGGCGTCCGTCGAGCATAAATTTTTCGCTGGTCAGACGGGCGAGACGGGCCTCTTCGTAGAGGGCCAGGGTGTTGCGCTCCAGCGTGGACCAATCGGCGACGGGATGAATATTGACCTCGATGACACCCGGATCCGGGGTGACCAGCAGACGCTGCAGGCGCAAATCATGGGGCGGTTCATACCCCTCCAGGCGCACGCTTATCTCTAACGCCTCGGCCACCTCCTCGATGGCGGCAACCAGGGTCAGATACTGTTCCAGAAGGCCCAGCGGGGGCAAAAACAGGTGCAGAATGGCTTCACGCACTTCGGCGCAAAGGGCGCTGCGGATAACCGGGGTAACCGTTGGCTCCGTTTTGCCGTTTTGCCGGGAGGCATGCAGTTGGGCGGTGGTGGGCAGGGGGGGTGCCTCGGCAAACAGGGAGCGTTCGCTCCACAGGTGCCGGAGATCGGGGGCCTGCAGCGGCAGACCGTCGAGCGGCAGACGCCAACCCATGGCTGAGTCGCCGGGCAGCAGAAAAATCTGTTGCCGACGCAAGGGCCAGAGGGAAGATTGCCAACCCTGATCGGTACAGGTCAGGGGCAACAGATACCCGGTCGGTTGCCCGATGCCCCGCTGCAGCAGGTTGGCCAACCGTTGCCGATCCAGGGAATCCTCCGCATCGGCCTGGGCTGGATCCAGATCGGGGGGCAGGCGCATCTCCTGCCATAGATGGTAGAACGGATCTTCGTAGGCCGCCTGCACAGGCCAGGCAGGCAGTTGCAGTTGGCCGGCAAGCCGTTCCAGAAACCGTTTGCCATCCTCTGCACTGACCTTTTGTGCGTTGGCCAGCCAGGCCAGTCTTTGCGGGTTGCGCCAGATCGGTTGCCCGTCGCGACGCCAGAAGCAGGCATAACGCCAGCGCGGCAGCGGTTCGCCGGGATACCATTTGCCCTGGCCCAGTTGCAGCACGCCACCGGGGGCGAAACGGTGCCAAAGGCGTTCGGTCAGGCCACGGGCCAGATGGCGTTTGTGGGGGCCGTCGGCGGCAAAATCCCATTCCGGGCGTTGGCTCTCTTCGATGGCGATAAAGGTGGGTTCGCCGCCCATGGTCAGGCGGACATCCTGTTGTTGCAGCTTTTCGTCCACCAGTTGACCCACCGCCTGGATAATGGCCCAGTCGGTTTCCGTATAGGGTTTGGTGACCCGGGGATATTCGTGGATGCGGCTGACCTGGTTGTGGTAGTGGAAGGTGGTTTCGCACAGATCGGTCACCCCGGTGATCGGGGCCGCACTGCCGGGTTGCGGGGTGCAGGCCAGGGGAATGTGGCCTTCCCCGGCGAACAGGCCGGAGGTGGGATCCAGACCAACCCATCCGGCACCGGGAATATAGACCTCGGCCCAGGCGTGCAGATCGGTAAAATCCTCTTTGGGGCCGGAAGGTCCATCGAGCGAGGCCTGATCGGCGGTCAACTGCACCAGATAACCGGAGACAAAACGGGCTGCCAAACCAAGATGCCGCAAAATTTCCACCAACAACCAGGCCGAATCGCGGCAGGATCCGGTGCGACAGCGCAAGGTCTCCTCACAACTCTGCACGCCGGGTTGCAGGCGGATGGTATAGCCGATGGCCCGCCACAGCCGTTGATTGAGGTCGACAAGAAAGGTGACGGTATTGATCGGTTGCCGGGGAATGGTCGCCAGCCACGCCTGCAGCAGTGGCCCGGCCTTCTCTGCTTCCAGATAAGGGGCCAACTCTTTGGCCAGGCTCTCCTCGTAGGGGAAAGGAAAAATTTCCGCCTCCTCTTCGACAAAAAAATCGAACGGATTGATCACGGTCATGTCAGCGATCACTTCCACTTCAATCTGCAGAGAACGACACCTTTCCGGAAAGACCACCCGGGCCAGAGTGTTGCCAAAGGGATCTTGTTGCCAGTTGATGAAATGGCCCTCCGGTTCAATTTTCAGCGAGTAGGCGCGGATGGGCGTGCGGCAATGGACCGCGGGACGCAAACGGATGGTTTGTGGTCCCAGAGCCACGGAACGATCATAGTCGTAGCGGGTCAAATGGTGGATGGCAACGCGAATGGTCATGATCAGTACCGCTTGCAGAAAAGTGGAAAAGAGTCAACCGTCATCTGCTTGAGGGCAAAAATGACGCCAATCCGAAAGGTTGGGCGCTGTGGTAGGTTTTTGTGTTTTCCTGGCTACTCAGTGCTGAGCATTTATGCAATCGCTGCATGATATTTGAGCTGGTTGCCCGAAAAAAGGGCAGACAGTGCTGTGGTCAAGGGCGATTCAGAGCTGTTATTGCTTCGTTAATGCGCTAGTATGGAAAAAAAATATGTGAATAGAGTGTGTTATCCGAATGGCACAATGGTTGCGGTTTTGAGATATGTCAATGATTTGCTTGGCATGCACACGAGTCGGGGAGAGAACACGGTGAGTACAGCCTGGGAGTATTATCCTTTTACCAACGGTTTTGATGAACTATTGAGTACTTCGTTGACGCCACGTGCCGGTGCGGAAGGGTTGTATCGCTATTTATCGCGCCTGGACCGGGAAGAGCTGTTGTTGCGGCAACAGGCGGCAGATTCGACGATCATCAATCAGGGGATTACCTTTACCGTCTATTCGCAAGGGGACAACATCGACCGGGCCTGGCCTTTCGACATTATTCCGCGTGTGATCACCGCCAGCGAGTGGGACCGGGTGGAACGGGGGTTGGTGCAACGTTTGGCGGCGCTCAATCTGTTTATTGGTGATTTGTATGGTGCGCAGCGGATCATCAAGGATGGGGTGTTTCCGGCAGAGGTGTTGGCGCAGTCGCGTAATTTTCGTAGCCAGTGTGTGGGCATGCGACCGGCTTATGGGGTCTGGGCGCACATTTGCGGCAGCGATCTGGTGCGGGATCGGGATGGGGGGTTTCATATTCTGGAGGACAATTTGCGCGTTCCCTCCGGTGTCTCCTACATGCTGGAAAACCGCATGGTGACCAAGCGGGTGTTGCCGGAGCTGTTTTCCATGCAGCGGGTGCGCCCGATGGATGATTATCCGGCCCGTTTGTACGATACGCTGGCTGAACTGGCAACACCGGTGCGCGACACACCACGGGTGGTGTTGCTGACCCCTGGTATTTTCAATTCTGCTTATTTTGAGCATGTCTATCTGGCGCAACGGATGGGGGTGGAGTTGGTGGAGGGGCGGGATCTGCTGGTCGGCGATGATGATCGGGTCTACATGAAGACCATTTTTGGCCTGCAACCGGTGGATGTGATCTATCGCCGTTTGGATGATCTGTTTTTGGATCCAGAGGTTTTTCATCCCGATTCCATGTTGGGGGTGCCTGGGTTGATGCGTTCCTGGTGTCGGGGCAAGGTGATACTGGTCAACGCGCCGGGAGCCGGGGTGGCCGATGACAAGGTGGTCTATGCCTATGTGCCGGAGGTGATCCGCTATTATCTGGGCGAGGAGGCGATACTGCCCAATGTGCCGACCTGGAAATGTCTCAATCCGGAAGAGTTATCCTATGTATTGGCCCATTTGCCAGAGCTGGTGGTCAAACCGGCCAATGAGTCGGGTGGTTATGGCATGTTGATCGGTCCCAAGTCGACCAAGGCGGAACAGGAGGAGATGGCGGCACGAATTCGCGAAGATCCGCGCAACTATATTGCCCAACCGGTGGTGGATCTCTCCACGGTGCCGACCTTGACCGAGGAGGGGGAGTTGCAACCGCGTCATGTCGATCTGCGGCCATTCATTTTACAAGGCAAAGAAAGTTACGTGACGGCAGGCGGCTTAACACGGGTGGCGTTGCGCAAAGGATCTCTGGTGGTCAACTCCTCGCAGGGAGGGGGCAGCAAAGATACCTGGATTGTGGCGAAGGAGAATTGAGATGCTCTCGCGGGTGGCAGAAAACATCTACTGGATGGGTCGTTATTTGGAGCGGGCAGAAAACACGGCCCGTCTGGTCAACGTCACCAGCAATTTGCTCTTGGATCAACCGGGGTTGGGTGAGGAGTATGGCTGGAACCGTTTGATCACCATCACCGGTTGTGCGGCGGCCTATGCGCAGCGTGACGAGCGGATGGAAGAGTCGGATCGGGTAAAATGGTTGTTGATTTCCGGGGAAAATCTCTCTTCGTTGCTCTCTTCGGTCAACTTTGCCCGAGAAAATTTGCGCTGCATGCGGGCCATTTTTCCGCAGGAGTGTTGGGAGAGCATCAACGATTTATCGATTTTTTTGCGCGACCAGGGCGAGAGTGGCATTGCCTCGGCGCAGCGGGTCACCTTTTTGGCTGAGGTGATCCGTCATTGCCAGACGGTGGTGGGCATCATGATCGGGACGCAGTCGCGGGGGGCGGCCTTCCATTTTTTCCGCATGGGTCAGCATATGGAACGGGCGGACATGTGTACCCGCATTCTGGACGTGGAGCCGGTCCTCTGGCAAACCGGCATCGGTCGGGACACTTTATGGCTGAGCCTGCTCCGTTCGGTCTCCGGCGAACACATGTACCGCCACCATGTCAACCCGCGCATCAACGGGGTGCAGGTGGTCACCTTTTTATTGAAAGACCGCTCGTTTCCCCGTTCCTTCAACTACTGTCTGCGCGAAGTCAACCGCTGCCTGCGCATTCTGGACAACAACGCCCTCTGTGAACAACTGATCCAGCGCACCGAACGCATCGTCGAAAAACGGGAAATTGCCAGTTTGCTCGAGGAGGGGCCAAGCCTGTTCATGGACGATCTGCAACGGGAACTCAAACATCTGCACGATTTGATCGCCGGGATCTATTTTTTGAAGCAGTAGGTTGAGAGGCTGCTATGGAAGAATGATAGTGCTTCGTTTAATATGAGATTCTGTATTGACTTTTTTTAAGGATGGTGGTATTAACTTCCGCATCCTTGCGTGTAATTTGCTTGCTTTTGCCGAGGCAAGGCTTTCAAGGTACATCTTTCGTTGAGGGTCCAGGCATGTATGCCATCGCTTTCGATCTTGACACTGAGTTGCTGCAAAAGAGTTACCAATCTGCATCCTGGAATAACGCCTACAGTGAGATCCGCAAGGCGTTAGAAACACAAGGGTTCAATTGGCAACAAGGGAGTGTCTACTTCGGAGGTGCAGATATGACAGCGGTCAAGTGTGTGATTGCTGTCCAGAAGGTGAGTCAGCAATTTCAGTGGTTTAAGGTGTGTGTGCGAGATATTCGGATGCTTCGGATTGAGGAAGTGAATGATTTGTCTCCTGCGCTGTGACCATTTCGTCTCGTCAATAAGATAATTTATCTTTCAGATGTTCAAAATTCCACGGACTGTTTGCAAAAAACGATTCTGGCGTGTCTGATATTGAGAGATATCAGTCGAGTTCGCTGTGTGTTTGTCAAGATACATCGGGAAAAGTTGCATTGGGACAAAACGCATACTCCCGCTCCACCCTGGCAACGCGCACGCTGTAGCGGGTGTACCATTGGTTGCGGCCCAGTTCTTGGGCGAGGAGGTGTTCGCTCTGTTGTTTCCAGGCCAGGGCGTCGGTTTCCTGTTGCCAGTAGGAGACGGTGATGCCGAAGCCGTCTCGTTTGCGCACGCTTTCGACGCCCAAAAAGCCGCTCTGCTGTTGTACCAGTTGCATCATCCGTTCGGCCATGGCCTGATAGCCGTGATCGCCCGGGGTGCGCAGGGAGGAAAAAATAATGGCGTAGTAGGGTGGTTCCGGGGTGTCGATAAACATGTTTTGCTCCGTGGCTGATCAAGAGGTGGCAAAAAAATCGGCCACATCCTGGTGGCGGCGGACGATGCGGGCCGGAGGCAGGGCGCTTAACAGTTGACGGCCATAGGGTTTTTGTGTCAGGCGAATGTCGAGAATGGCCATGCCGCCCCGGTCGCTGCTGCGGCGCAGCAGGCGACCCAAACCCTGTTTCAGCGACAAAATCGCCTTGGGGATATACATCTCCTGAAAGGGATTGCGCCGGTTGATCTCCAGCCAGCGGCTGCGGGCTGCCACCAGCGGATCTGCCGGTGAGACAAAGGGCAGACGGTCGATGATCACCATCGACAGGGCATCGCCCGGCACATCCACCCCTTCCCAAAAACTGGCCAACCCCAACAATACCGAATCGTTTTCTCTGCGGAATCGTTCCAGCAACGCCCCTTTGGCCATCTCTCCCTGCACCAGCAACGGATAGGGGGTCTTGCCGCGCAGCCCCTGCCAGACCCGTTCCAACATCCGTTGACTGGTGAACAGACAGAGGCTGCGCCCGCGGGCGGCCTGCAGCAGGGTGCTGATTTCTGCCGTCAGCGCGGCGGGAAACTGGGCATCGTCCGGTTCCGGCATCTGTTCCGGCAGATAGAGGATGGCTTGTTGCCGATAGTCAAAGACCAGGGGCAGCTGTTCGCAGAGGGTTTGGCTGCTCTCCAGGCCCAGTTGATCGAGAAAAAAGGCAAAACCGTTGTCCCGGCTGCCGGTGGCCAGGGTTGCTGAGGTGAAAATGGCTGACTTGGTGCGGGGATAGAGCAATTCGCGCAGGGTGGGGCCGGTCTCCAGGGGCGAGGCGGTGAGAAAAATGGACCGTTCGCGGGTTTCGTACCAGTAGACGCGGGAAGGATCTTCACTGCTGCGGATGCGTCCGGCGGTATCGATCAGTTCGGTGGCCCGGCGGCCACAGTTGGCCAGGCCAACGCTGCGTTCGCGATGGGGTTCCAGCACTTTCAGCAGATGGTGCAGGGCGGCCTCCACCTGCAGCAGGGCCTGGCCGGGGGGATTGTTCCGTTCCAGATCGCTGGCCGAAAGCCCTTCGCGGCGGTTTTCCGTGGGAAAAGCGTCGCGCAGTTGTTGTCCGGCAACCTCCAGATCCGGCAGCGCCAGCAGCAGGGCTGGATCGTCGGCACCGATGTCATAGGCTTCGCGGTTGCAATCGCGGGCCAGTTCGCGCAGTTGCAGGTTGCTCAAGCTCCAGCCGAAAAATTGGGTGACCACGTCGGGGATGCGATGGGCCTCGTCAAAAACCACCACGCCGTGATCGGGCAGCAGTTCACCAAAGCCGCCCTCACGCAAAGCCAGATCGGCGAAAAAAAGATGGTGGTTGACCACCACCATTTGTGCCTTGCGCGCCCGTTCGCGGATGAGGGTGAGATGACAGGTTTCGTAATGGGGGCAGCGGCGACCGGTGCAATGGTTGCCACCGGCGTTGATGTCGGCCCAAAAGAGCAGATTGTCGGGCAGGTCGAGCAACTCTTCCCGGTCGCCGCTTTCGGTGGTGTCGGCCCAGGCGATGACCTGATCGGCCCATTGCCGTTCGCTGGGCAGGATGCTGCCTGCTATCTGCCGGAAGGCGCTGAAACGGTGACGACAGAGATAATTGCCGCGTCCTTTGAGCAGGGTTGCCGAAAAGGGTCGATCGACCACCTGGCGCAACAGAGGGATATCTTTGCTGAAGATCTGTTCCTGCAAGGCTTTGGTGGCGGTGGAGACGATCAACGATTGCCCCATGGCCAACAGGGGGAGCAGATAGGCCAAGGTTTTGCCGGTGCCGGTGGGTGCCTCGACGATCAAGGGCTGTTCGGCTTGAACCGCCTCCATTACCCGCTCGGCCATCCGACTTTGCACCAGGCGGGGTTCGTAGGCGGCGATATGGCGGGCCAACGGGCTTTGCGCACCGAACAGGGCGTGAATCTGGTCTTTGCTGTGCATGCCGAGTGAATTGCCTTGACAATTGTAATTAAAAACAACATTATAATCCGAGTTTTGCGGCATCGTCAACCGCCCTTAAGCCGCTTGCCGTGCAGCAGACGATCATCGTTCCCATCCGAACCACCTGCTTTTCCTGCCGATGAAGCTTTTTCGTCAGGAGAAAAATTGCCAGGCTTGTGCCTCCATGTCCACGTTACCTTTCGTTCATTTGCATGTCCATTCCGGCTATTCGCTGTTGACCTCCAGCGCCCGGGTCGAAGCCTTGATTCAACGGGCCAAGGGGTTGCGTATGCCCGCCCTGGCTTTGACCGATCAGGGCAATCTGTTTGCGGCGATCCCCTTTTTTTCCGGTTGCATCAAGGCAGGCATCAAACCGATTCTGGGGGCACAGGTGTATGTGGTGGCTGACCGGCATGATCGTGCGCAGCGCCCGGATCAGGAGGTGCGCGATCAACTGATTCTGCTCTGTCGCAATGGCGAGGGGTGGCAGAATTTATTGCGTCTGGTCTCGCTGGGCCATCTGCAGGGCAGTCATGACAAACCGCGTATCGATCTGGCCTTGCTGCGCGAACATCATCGGGGGTTGTTGGCCCTCTCTGCCGGTTTGAAAGGGGAGATCGGACGTTTGTTGCACAGCGGACGGCAGGAGCAGGCCGAGCAGGTGGCGCTTGCCTTGCGCGATCTGTTTGCCGAGCAGGATGGGCAGGGGCGCACGATTCCGGGCTTTTTTCTTGAGCTGCAGCGCCATGGTTTGCCGGGAGAGGAGGCGGTCAATCAGGGGATGATTCGCCTCGGGCAGCAGCATGATATTCCTTTGTTGGCCAGCAACGATATTCATTTCATCCATCCAGAGGAGCATCGGGCCCAGGATGCCTTATTGTGTGTCGGTTTGGGCCATACCCTGTTTGCCGAAAAGCGGCCTCGTTTTACTGAGCGGCACGGCTTTTTGACCCCGGAAGAGATGGCGGAACGGTTTGCCGATCTGCCGGAGGCGTTGGCCAACACGCTCTATGTGGCAGAGCGTTGCAATGTACAGTTGGAGTTGGGTAAAACGGTGCTGCCCGATTATCAGCCCCCGGCGGGGGAGGATTTGGACAGCTGTTTGCGGCGCGAGGCAGAGGAGGGGTTGCAGCGTTGTCTGCGCGAGGTTGTTTTGCCGCAGACGGCGGCAGCACAGCAGGAGGAGGTGGCCCATCATTACCGGGAGCGGTTGGCCTATGAGCTGGAAGTGATTCTGCAAATGGGTTTTTCCGGCTATTTTTTGATCGTCTCCGATTTTATTCGCTGGGCCAAGCGCAACGACATTCCGGTAGGGCCGGGACGTGGTTCGGGGGCCGGTTCGCTGGTGGCCTGGGCCTTGGAGATCACCGATCTGGACCCCATCCGCTATCAACTGCTTTTTGAACGTTTTCTCAACCCGGAACGGGTTTCGATGCCGGATTTTGACGTGGACTTCTGCATGGACAACCGGGAACGGGTGATCCACTACGTGCGCGACAAATATGGTGCCGACCGGGTGGCGCAGATTATCACCTTTGGCACCCTGCAGGCGCGGGCGGTCATCCGCGATGTGGGGCGGGTGTTGGAGTTTCCTTATGGACGGGTGGACCGCATTGCCAAACTGATTCCTTCCACCTTGGGTATTACCTTGGCAGAGGCGATTGAGCAGGAGCCACAACTGCGGCAGTTGATGGAGGATGAGGAGGATGTCAAAGATCTGTTGACCCTGGCCATGGCCCTGGAGGGGTTGCCCCGATCGGCGGGTACCCATGCCGCCGGGGTGGTGATGGCCAACGGTCCTTTGACCGATATGGTACCACTCTATCGCGACCCGCGTTCGGAAATGCCGGTCACCCAGTTCAATATGGGGGATGTGGAGAAAGCAGGACTGGTCAAATTTGACTTTCTCGGTTTGAAAACCCTGACAGTCATTGCCGATGTGTTGCGTCTGGTCAATCTGCGCCGGGCCAAGCAAGGTGAAGAGGCGTTGCATATCAACCGCATCGATCTGGAGGATCGACAGACCTTCCGACTGCTCAAGGAGGGGCAGACCCGGGGCATCTTTCAGTTGGAATCGTCGGGCATGCGGGAGATCTTGAAAAAGCTGGCCCCGGACAGTTTTGAAGAGATTATTGCCTTGGTGGCGCTCTATCGTCCTGGCCCGTTGGGATCGGGCATGGTGGACGACTTTATCAACCGCAAGCACAAACGGGTGGAGGTGAGTTATCCCCTGCCGATGTTGGAGCCCATTCTGCAAGAGACCTTCGGGGTGATTCTCTATCAGGAACAGGTGATGAAAATTGCCCAGGTGATGGCCGGTTATACGCTGGGTGGTGCCGACCTGCTGCGGCGGGCGATGGGCAAAAAAAAGCTGCAGGAGATGTTGTCGCAGCGGGAAATTTTTCTGGAAGGGGCAACAGGCAACGGCGTCTCTGCCGAGCGGGCAGGCTTTGTTTTTGATTTGATGGAAAAATTTGCTGGATACGGCTTCAACAAATCCCATTCAGCCGCCTATGCCCTGATCTCCTATCAGACGGCCTGGTTGAAGGCCCACTATCCGGTCGAGTTTATGGCCGCTACCCTGACCTGTGACATGTTGAACAGCGACAAAGTGGCCCTGTTTATCCATGAATGTCGGGAGATGCGCATTTTGGTCCTGCCGCCGGATATCAACCTCTCGGCGGCGGCGTTTACCACCGAAAAGCGTGCCGACGGCAAAGGATTGGCGATTCGTTACGGTTTGGCGGCGATCAAAAATGTCGGCGAGGGGGCGGTGGCGGCCTTGCTCAAGGTGCGGGAACATTCAGGGCCGTTTGCCTCTTTGTTTGAGTTGTGCCGCCGGGTGGCTGGGTTGAACCGGCGGATGATGGAGCAGTTGATCAAGGCCGGTGCCTGCGATGGCTTGGGACGCAATCGGGCCACTTTGCTGGATCAATTGCCGGCGGCCATCAGTCGGGGCAGTCGCAAGCAGGAGTCGATGGCCTTGGGTTTTCGTGATCTTTTCGCCGAACGGGATGAGGAGGAGCCTGCGCCGGTGGCAGAATTTTCCGATTCCCTCAAGCTGCTCTACGAAAAAGAGGCCTTGGGATTTTATGTCACCGGCCATCCCATGGACCAGTATCGCCACGAGTTGCAGGGGTATGGATTGAAAACCATTGCCGAAGTGAAAATTTTCGGTTCATATAGCCTGGCAGACGAAGAACCCGGCAACTATTACGCGGCCCAGCGCGGCAGTGATGAGGGTGCTGTGCGGGTGGCCGGGATGGTAAGCAGTCGCAAGCTGCATCGCACCCGCAAGGGGGATCGCATGGCTTTTCTCACCTTGGAGGATGCCGATGGACAGTTGGAGATTACCGTATTTTCCGATCTGTTCCAGAGCCGTATGGCCCTGCTCGAAGAGATAGCCGTGGTCGGCGAGGGGGGTGTGGCCGCTGCCGGTGGGCGGGTGTTGATTTTTGCCGGCAAGCTGGAGCGGGGGGATGATGAGGTCAAGATGTTGGCAGAAGAGATTCTTGACCTGGATGAGTGGCGGCAGCAACAATGCCGGGCGTTGCTGTTGCAGACGCCGTTGCTGCTGTTGAATGAGGCGGTGTTGACGCAGTTGCAAGGGTTGTTGGCGGCCCATCAGGGGGGCAGTTGCCGGGTGGAGTGGCAGGTGACCACCGAAGAGGCGGTGACAACGTTGCAAATGGCGCGTGGGTATGATGTGCTGCCGTCGCAGACCTTGTTGGAAGGAGCCAGACGCTTGCTGGGTCCGGACGGGGCACATTTTCGCGGCTTTTTGGCCTGACAGCCAGTTGGTGGATCGATGAACAATCATTTATCACGCACGTTTTTGGATTTTGAACGCCCTATCGGCGAACTGATGGCCAAGATTGATGAGTTGCGGCTGCTTTCCGACCGGTCTGATATTAATATTTCCAACGAGATCAATCGTTTGGAGGATGAGGCGCGCAACTTGACCACGCGCATTTTTGCCAAGTTGACCGCCTGGCAAAAGACCTTGTTGTCGCGCCATCCGGACCGGCCCTATTCGACCGACTATCTGCAGCGGGTTTTTACCGGTTTTCGCGAGCTGCATGGTGACCGTCATTTTGGCGATGATCGGGCGATCATGGGTGGTTTGGCGGCCATCGACGGCATTGAAGTGATGGTGATCTGCCAGGAAAAGGGGCGGGGCACCAAGGAGCGGGTGTTGTACAACTTCGGCATGCCGAGGCCGGAGGGATACCGCAAGGCGTTGCGTTTGATGAAGCTGGCGGAAAAATTTCAGCTGCCTGTCGTTACCCTGATCGACACCCCGGGGGCCTATCCGGGCAAAGAGGCGGAGGAGCGCGGCCAGTCGGAGGCCATTGCCCGCAATTTGAAAGAGATGGTCACCCTGCGCACACCGATTGTCAGCGTGGTGATCGGTGAGGGTGGTTCCGGCGGTGCCTTGGCCCTGGGGGTCGGCAACCGGGTGTTGATGATGCAGTATGCCATTTATTCGGTCATCTCCCCGGAGGGGTGTGCCTCCATCCTATGGAAAGATTCGGCCAAAGCCGAGCTGGCGGCAGAGGCGATGCGCATCACCGCCGAGGAGATCATGGAACTGGGTCTGATCGATGGCATTATTCCCGAACCGATCGGCGGCGCACACCGCAACATTGAAGTGGCCGCCGAAAACGTCCGCACCCACGTGCTGCGCCATCTGCGCGATCTGGGCAAAAAAACGCCCGAACAGTTGACCGAGGAGCGGTTCAAAAAATTTATGGCCATGGGGGTGGTGCTGGGGGGGGATCACAAGCCGGGGGGGTAATGCCAAGTTGCAAGCGAACGGATGACTGCGTTTATGACGACATTGGAACGGCAAATCGAACAAGAACTCATCGCCCAGACGCAAAAAATCGCACTGTTGAAACGCCACAAGAAGGGGTTAATGCAGCAACTTTTTCCGGTGCTTAATGAGATATCAGCATGACGCAGCTTGTTCTGTACACCAGCGAAGATGGCCAGGCCCAGGTGCAGTTGCGGGCTGAGCGGGGCACGGTTTGGCTGACGCAATTGGAGATGGCGGAACTCTTCGATGCCAGCAAGCAGAACATTTCACTGCACCTGAAGAATATCTATCAAGAGGGTGAGTTGGAGTCTGCCGCAACTGTCAAGGAATCCTTGACAGTTCAAACCGAGGGCGGACGTGAGGTGCGCCGCCCGCTCATGCTCTACAATCTGGAGGCCATCCTGGCGGTGGGCTACCGTGTGCGTTCGCCGCGTGGGGTGCAGTTTCGCCGCTGGGCCAGCACCGTGCTGGTGGAATATCTGCGCAAAGGCTTCGTCATGGATGACGAGCGGCTGAAAAATCCCGATGGTCGCCCAGACTATTTGTACTACGACCAGCCGCGCCAGGCGCAGGAGGCACAAGCGGCAGATGCACAGGATGAGGCCGAATTGCAGGCGTTGGAGAGCAGAATCAAGCAGCGCAAAAGAACGGGGATATTGTGAAGCCAAGCGACAGCGCCGCCGCGATCATCGGGAACGAATTCCCATCGAAGGCAAGTTTGGATAAGGCAAGAACCGTCACGGTCTGGCAAAGATCCAGGCCAAGCTGGCCGCGACCTCCGAGTCCTGGATTCGGGCTGTTTCCCCCTCTACATCAAAATTTCCTCAACCCGTGTGGCGACCAGATAGCGGGCCGGATTGGGGTCGCTGGCCAGGGCGTGGAAGTGGGCTTTGCCGCAGGCGATTTTTGCCTTTTCTTTGTCGCGCAGATCGTCAATAAAGAGTTGTCCGCCTGCTTGGCCCTTGGTTTCGACCACCAGGTACACTTTTTCTTCTCCGTTCTTGTCCACCAGAACAGCCCAGTCTGGCCTGTAGGCACCCAGTGGGGTGGGGACTTCAAACCAGCTCGGCAGTTTGGCGTAGAGGCGCACGGCCTCGTTTTTTTCCAGTTGTTCGGCAAATTGTCGTTCCACCCCGGCGGAATCATAGAGAACATGCTCATAGACCGATTTTTTGGTGTCCATGAGCATCTCCCGGAGATAGCCTGACAGCTCTTCCTGCGCAAAAAGTTCCTGGGCGTAAAAATGGTCTGCACCGATGCGCTGGTAACGGATGCCGTCGACCAAAGCCAGGCGTTTGGCACGATTGATCGCTTCCGAGGCGATTTCGATAAATTGTTGCGGATTGCGGGCAAAATCGTCCAGTCGCTTGCTGTCGAGCAGAATCTGCACCAGGCTGCGCCGGGTCAGTTGGGTGTTGTCCTGCAATACAGAAAGCAGATCGGGCAGTTCGAGGTCGCGTTCGTCCAGGGAGGTAGTTGTGGCAACGGCGGTTTCTGTGGCGTTGACCCCGCCTTTGCTGATGACAATATCGGCCTTGCGCACCTGCAGTCGGGCTCTGCTGACCGCTGGCGCGTTGTGGATGGCCTGCGCGCAATCGGCCAATAATTTGTCGTTATCGAAGACAACCCGATAGGTGGTTTTGTGTTTGATGCGATCCCATAGCGCCCGAAACGCGGCACTCTCCAGAATTGCCTGACGGCTTTTGACCGTGATGCGTTCATCGGCATTTCTGACGGGCAGCCGACCGGACAATTTTTTGAGAATTTCCTGCAGTTGTGGCCATTGGGCGGCATACGCTGCCGGGACGATCAGCCTCTCTTCCTGCAAGGCCAGGCGCAAGCTCTGCTGAATTTTGCCTTTGCTGTCCAGATAACCGTTTTGCTGCAGATGATCCCAGAGACGTTGCGAATTTTCCACCCCCAGCGGTGTGCTGTTTCCCTGCGCGTCACGCACCGGCACGGCGGCAAATTGATGTGGCACTACCACATCGAAGCGGATGCCGGACTCTTCTTCGATCTCCTGTTGCAGGGTTTCGGCAAACTGTTCGTAGCTTTCGTTGGCGACCACGGTCAAGGTGTTGAGTTCGAAGCCTCGTTGCCGTTGTCCGGATTGATCGACGCACAGCCGCAAGCCGCGCCCGATCGATTGCCGCCTGGCCAATGCGCTGCCCATGTCCCGCAGCACACAGATCTGAAACACATTGGGGTTGTCCCACCCTTCCCGCAAGGCGGAATGGGAAAAGATGAATTTCAGAGGGGTCTCCAAACTGAGCAGACGTTCTTTTTCTTTCATGATCAGGGTGTAGGCCCGTTGGGCGTTGTCGCGGTTGACCTGGTTGTTTTCCGCCGTATCGCTCCAGCGTCGGTTTTTGTCGACAGAAAAATAGCCGTTGTGGACCTCTTCGCTCAGGGTGACGGTATCCACTTCCCGAAACAGGGAGTGATAATCGGGATGGCGCATCATGCGGCGATACTCTTCCTCAAACATGCGGGCATATTTGCCTTTGACCGCCTGGCCATCGGCATCATAAGAGCGGTAGTGGGCAACCGCATCGATGAAGAAGAGCGACAGCACCTTGATGCCCAGTGGCCGGAGCCGTTTTTCTTTATCCAAATGTTCCTTGATGGTACGGCGAATCATCATGCGTTTTATTTCGTCCTGGTCCACATCACCGAAGGATTCACCAGGACGGAGAAATTGCTCGGCACCAGGAAGGCTGAGTTCGAGAAACGTATCCCCTTTGGCGGTGCGAATTTCGCCAATGCGGTGACCGGCGTAGAGTGCCCGACCGCTTTTTTGTTCCAGATCATCACCGCTGCAGAGTGTCACCGTTTTTCGTTGCACACTCTTGCCTTGCAAGAGATCCATTTCCACCTGGGCTTCGATGCGTCCCCGCTTGTTGCTGACCGAGAGCAAACGGAGGTAGGGTTTGTTGTGGCCCCCGGTCGCTTCCACGGAGGCCACTTCGATCTGTTTGACCAGACGTTGTTCAAAGGCATCCACCGCATCGAGGCGGTAGATCCTATGGTATTCCTCTTTGTGGGTTGCCGAATAGCGCAGAGTGCAGAGCGGGTGCATCTCCGCCAGGGCCTCATTGCCTTTGCCAGTTTGTCCGCCACTCACGCTTTGTGGTTCATCCACCACCAGGATGGGGCGGGTTGCCCGCACCAGATCAATCGGTTTTTCGCCGCCGGTTCGTTCACTCTCTTTGTAGAGGTTATTGATATCCTGTTTGTTGATGGCCCCGACGGTAACGATCATGATTTGGATATGGGAATTGGTGGCAAAATTGCGAATCTGGCCTGGGATGCTGGAATCGTAGAGAAAATATTCAAAAGGGGTGTTGGCGTAGAGTCCCCGGAAATGTTCTGCCATGATTTGCAGTGATTTATACACCCCCTCTTTGATGGCCACTGAGGGGACAACGATGACAAATTTGCTGAAGCCATAGCGTTTGTGCAGTTCAAACAGGGTGCGCAGGTAGACGTAGGTCTTGCCGGTACCGGTCTCCATTTCCACGGTGAAATCCATCGATTGGAGCTTTTTGGCCGGTTCCAGACCATGGGCGAGTTGAATGGCCTGCAGGTTGCTGAGCAGGGTATCATCCAGCAGTTTTAGACGGTTACCTATGCCTAACTCGTTAAACAGCTCTTTCTTTGGGTGGGTGACCGTAAATTCGGTTCGTCCTCACTCCTGTCCCT
The DNA here is from genome assembly GCA_002753135.1 of Magnetococcales bacterium WMHbinv6. Taxonomy (GTDB): domain Bacteria; phylum Pseudomonadota; class Magnetococcia; order Magnetococcales; family Magnetaquicoccaceae; genus Magnetaquicoccus. Next base: position 40,582 of record PDZV01000001.1, read on the forward strand.
TGAACAGGGCACACACCGCCTCGATGGCGGCCAGTTGATAATCCAGATCGGGTTCAAAGTGCAGTTTCATGCTTTTTTCTCTGCTTTGGGCAGTTGTTTGACCATTTGATCAAAATCCGACAGATAGGATTGATCGCGATTGACGCGGAATTTCTCAAACTCTTGTTCGGCATGGCTTTGTGCCACTTGGGCAGAGACGAAACCGGCATGGTGCAGAATATCGCGGTCGTTCAGGGTCAAAAAGCCATCCAGTTTGTTGATCCAATCCTGCATGCTCATGGCGATGCGTCGTTGGCACTGTCCTTCGGCGAAGATCAGGTATTGTTCCGCCAGATTGTTGAGTGCCCGCAGTTCGTCTTCTGTCAGATAGTTTTTGGCGACGGTTGCATCCGTTTTGCGTGGCCAGGCCCCTTCCCAGGTGGTCAGTCCCATGTTGGGCTTGTTGCTGTCGGCCCGTTCACGGATTAATTCTGCCGCCGTGTGGCCATGGATGGCAAAGTGGACTTTGTTTTGTACCGTGGCAAAAAAGGTTCCGGTCAGCGGATGGTTGCGCTCATAATCGACGCTGGTGGCGTATATATCGGTAATTTTTTGATAGAAACGCCGTTCGCTGGTGCGGATATCCTGCAGGCGTCGGCTTAATTCATCGAAATAGTCGGGTGCCTGCCCTGGATTTTTCAGCCGCTGATCATCCAGCACAAAGCCTTTGATCAGGTACTCTTTGAGTTTGTCGCTGGCCCACTGACGAAAACGCACCCCGGCGGGGCTGCGCACCCGGTAGCCCAGTGCCAGTACCATATCCAGATTGTAGTAGGCCACGTCATACTGTTTACCATCTGCAGCAGTTGTTCGGAAAAACCGAACAACTGCCGACTCCTCCAGTTCTCCATCCGCAAGAATATGGGTAATGTGTTCGCTGATTGTCGCCTTGGATTTTGCGAACAATTCTGCCAGTTGCTTTTGGTTCAGCCAGAGGGTTTCCTCTTTCAGCAACACCTGCAGGCGGGTCTCTCCCTTTTCCGTCTGGTAGAGGAGAATTTCCCCATGGGGCGGGGTTTGCTGGTTGGGCATGTTCTCCTCCTTAAATGCTCCGTATCCCGGCCAGTCGTTTGGCAGGGATGTTTTGTTCCAGGATGGTGGCCAGATTGGTTTTGGCGACATCATCGGCAAAGCCGCTGTCGCGAAAGACAAACTGAATGGCCACGGCAGGGTCCAGCTCCTGCCACCAGGCCAGAATGCCTTGCGCCAGAGGTTCCACCTCGTTGCGGCGGATGTGCTGATCCAGGCAGACCATCAAGGCACCCAAACCGATACTGTAGACCGTTTTGCCTGCAAAAATTTTCTGATCGATGGGGACGGTCAGTTCCAGTCCCAGTTTCAGCAGCAACTCAAACAGAATATCCTGTTCGGAGCGTCCGTCCACCAGATGTTCCGTGTGCGCCAACAGAGAGCCTGCCAAATCCTCCCGGAGCGGTTGCCAGGGGCGTATGTTGCTGGTGTCCAGTTTGAAGACGCGGAAACCGGTATCGCCGGAAAAAAGAGGGTTTTCTCGTTTGATTTTGGCACCAGCACGGCGGAGACGTTCTTTGCAAAAATCCGCAATTGTTGGATATTCTTGATGAGGAATTGGTTCAGGTAGTTGGATGGCAATAAACCTTCTTTTATAACTATCATTATTATTCTGAATCCATACTGCATGAGAAGAAGTGCCAGATCCTGAGAAGAAATCGAGCATTAAATCATTCTCGTTCGTGGTTTGGTTGATTATTTTAACTATTAATTCTGTAGGTTTAGGAAAAGAAAATAAATTGGAACTCATCAGTTCTCTGAGTTCTTCTGTTCCATTTGCAGTGTGAATATCATCAATAATTGATCTGAACGATATAAATTCAGATTGCATTTCTGAGCGGAACTTTTTTTCTCGAGGCCTGCCTGTCTCTTTCTGAGGAAAAAGAATTCGTTTGTCTCTAATTAGTTCCTGCATCTTTTCTTGTGAGTATCTCCAGCCGGTATCTTCTTTTGGTGGGAATATCCTTCCATTACCTGGTTCAATTATATCATAATGCAAGTTTGGTCGTTGTTGCTTGTTTGCCAAACCAAGGATACTGCGGCTCATCCAGTCTCCACGTGGATCGTTATCAGGATTTTCAAATTTAGATTCATCTCGTTCAGTGCCTCTAAAGTTGACTTCAGGAGTTCTGCTATATGCAATGATATATTCATGGTCTGTAGAAATATTGGTTATAGCTCTTGTGTCTGTGAATTTTCTAGCTTTCCATACAAATTGTGCAATAAAGTTTTCCTCCCCAAACAGGTCATTCATCAGTAGTCTTAAATGAGCTGCTTCGCCATCATCACATGAAATAATACAAAAACCGTTTGATGAAAGAAGAGATCTGGCGATCTTCAACCTCGGATACATCATATTCAACCAATCGGTATGAAAGCGCCCGGAAGCCTCAGTGTTGCTGCTAATCTTTCGCCCTTCGCCATCCACCTGCCCGGTCAATTCCAGATAATTGCGGATGTTATCGCGGAAATCGTCCGGGTAGACAAAATCCTTGCCGGTATTATAGGGCGGGTCGATGTAGATCAACTTCACCTTGCCGGCATAGCTCTTTTGCAGCAGTTTCAAAACTTCTAAATTATCTCCTTCGATCATCAAATGTTGCGTGTTGTCCCAATCGACACTCTCTTCCGGGCAGGGGCGCAGGGTGCCGGTGGAGGGGGTCAGGGCAATTTGCCGAGCCAGGCGCTTGCCATGCCAGTTGAGGCCATATTTTTCCTCGCCATCACTTACCGTGGCATCTCCCACCAACCCTTTGAGAACATCCACGTTGACACTCACCCCCTGCGGTCCCTCGGTCAGCAACTCCGGGAACAGGGATTTCAACTTTTCGATATTCTCCGCCAGCAAATCAGCACTCTTGCTCAACGGATCATCGGCGGTCATTTTGTGCATGCTCATGGTGGCTCTTGGTTTCTGGTTGGTGTCATCGGGAAGTAGTCAAACAGCTTGCGCTTGGCCAGCGCTGCAGTAGCACAGCATGTGACAGAATTGCCAGATAGAGCAGGCAGGCCAGGCTGACAAGCAGAAAAAGGCAACAAGCAGTCAACTGTCACCCGTGGGGGCTTTTTTTCGTCGTGTTTTTCCGGCCATTTTGGGGATGGATTGCAAAATGGGCTCGGTGACAGAGGCGGTGACAACCTATAATGGACATTTTATTGTTTAACTCATAACAAAAATCATTGCAATAGATGGCGGTCAAAATTCGTTCGGTTAAGTGAGTCATGGTTTTGTCCTGCCTGCCAGAGCCTGTTGGAACAGTTCCATCGATACCTCCAGCGCCTCGGCGATTTTGCGTGCCGTGCTGAAGTGCGGGTCAATCTTGCCATGTTCAAGACGTGCGATATAGGATTGACTGGTTTTTGCTTTTCTTGCCAGTCCAGCCTGGGATAATCCTTTCTGCAAGCGCAATTGGGCGATACCAGGCCGGTCTGCATAAAAAGTGTCAGCAACCCGTTTTCTGCCCAAGGCAATGGCTGCCGCACTCTCTGGCGATTGCTTTTCAAACTCGGCGACCAGATCGTCAATATCGATGGATCCGGGCAATGGTTTTGTGCGCGCAGCAGGGGCCACTTCCACATAAAACACATGCCCTCTGTCCGTCCATGTTTGCAGGTTTGGGCTACACAAATGAGTGGATGGCAATGCCAAGTTGCTGGTAGGCAGTGAGAATACGTTTGGTGATGGCATGATCTACTCTGTAGTCGCATGCATGATAAGTGATAAAACGATACCCAATATGGTATTATCCGTCAAGATAATTTACAAAAACTACGTGGAAACAAAGTGTTATGCAAAAATATTCCTGGTGATCTTTATCACAACAGACGCCGTCGCCCGCTAAGATGCAAAACCGCCAGCCCGTTTACTCCGCCTGTCCGGCGTCGATTTGGCGCAAGCTCTCCAGTACGCCCGCCAAGGTTTTGCGCAGGCTGTCGATTTCCAGATTGAGTGCTACCCGGCGGTTTAACAGACTCTCCTTGGCGGCCTGGGTGCGCAGGCGGGCCAGTTTTTGTGTCAACGCCTGGTGTCTCTGCAATGCGTTACGCCGCTGACAGTCTGCCTCCTCGGTCAGCAGCACGGCAGGGTTGCCGGTGAGGCGGGCCGCGGTCAGGGCCAGCAGGCGGATCATCCAGCCGCGATAGAGGGCGTGCAGATCAGAGGCCTTTTGCCGGGAGATGGCCAGAGAGGATAAAAATTCCCCTTCCAGTCCATCATGACGCAGCAGTTTTTCTGCGATCACCTCACCATCCAGAACCACCTTGCCAGACTCTCCGAGGGCAAATCGTTTCAGCGCCAGGGAGAGGGTGCAACCCTCGGTGCCGTTGGCCAACAACAGCAACGGGTAAGGAATGGCGCGGTGGATCAAGGTCATTAAGCGGCTTTCCCGGCTGTTGGCACGCCACTCTGCCTGGATCACCGCCAATTCCACCACCTCGCGCACGGCATCGCGGTAGGCCGGAAGGGCGACGGTGCCCGCTTTGATGGCGGCAACCCAGTACAGGGCCTCCACCCCCTCCTGAATCAAGCGCCGGTCTGCCGTCGTTGCTGCCCCATGCTCCAAGAGCAGTTTTTTGGCAATGCGGCGGTCCAGACGGGCTTCGACGGGCAGCCCCAGGGCGCTGATCAGCAACTCGGCATCCATCAGGCGCTCTTCTCCTCGTGTGGCAAAACAACCAGCCAGGCCACCACCTCAAAATCATGGACCCCGCAAAACTCCCCCGGCATGGCATGCGTACCACCCGGCGTAAACAGGCTGGCCATGGCCCGCTCTTCTGTTTTGCCCAACAGTGAATGGACCCCTTTGGCCAGCAGTTCTTGCCACATTTTCATTTCGCGCCCGTTGCGGGTTGCCTGATCAAAGCGCAGGCAGGCGGGTGCGTCGATTGTCTCCTGTGACAAAGCCAGCTTGCGCAGCCGATCCAGAATCCGCTTGGCCTGGGTGTGGGGTAACAAAATGGAGCCTTGCAGACCAACATGCAGCAAATAGTGCGGGGCAAGCGGATCGTTGCTTCCGGCTTCCAGATGGGTTGCTGCCGCCTCGGCACGCAGACAAAAAATGACACCGGGGGGGATCTCTGCTGCAGCAAAACTGTCGGAGGTGGTAACGGCCATGCTGCCCAACGGCAGCGCCTGCAAATCCCACCCGCTGCGACTACGGAAGTTGGCCAAATCCATGCGGAAATCATGCAAGGTTAAATCGGTGATGGCAATACCGCCTTCGACATCCTCCATGTCGATCACTGCCTCCTGGAGTTTGAGCAGTTGCTTGCGGCGATACTCCAGGTCATTCATTTGATTCCCGGATTGATATTCAATGACATTTTCCTCGCCGGTGGCAGAGACATCCAGCAGCACCATGCGCCCGCTGACCCGTTGCTCCAGGTTGATATACTCATCCAGCTCCATGTTTGGCCAAAAATTGACCAGTTGAATGCAGCTGTTGGCAGAACCGATCCGGTCGATACGCCCAAACCTTTGAATGATGCGCACCGGGTTCCAATGAATGTCATAATTGACCAGATAATCGCAATCTTGCAGATTTTGTCCCTCGGAGATGCAATCGGTGGCAATCAGCAGATCCACTTCGCCCTCTTTGGCCAGTTCCGGCGGTCGTTCTTTGGCGCGGGGCGAAAAAGCGGCCAGAATGGCCCCCAATTGGCTGCCCAAATGGCGCAGCGTGCAGCGGTTGCCATCCGACCCGGTCACCAGCGCGCTTTCCAGGCCAAACTGTTTTTTTATCCAGGGGGCCAGTGCCTCATACAGATAGAGTGCCGTATCGGCAAAGGCGGTGAAAAGCAAAATTTTGCGGTTGCCGGGATTGATGGGATTATTGAGTTTGTTGTCGATCAAGGCACGCAGTGCCGCCAGCTTGGCATCCCGTTCTCTGCTGATCCGTTTGGCTTCATGATAGAGCCTGCCCAATTGCAGAAGATCTTCCTCCAGCTCCTGTTTCCAGCGCCAATGATCCACATCCTGCAGCAAAACCTTTACCTTGCGCCCGATCAGCAGGGTTTCAAAAGTGGGATCATCTATCTCAATATCGGTAATATCCAGTGCCTCGACCGTTCCTTTGGCATCATAATTTTTCAGGCATGCCAACATGCTTTCCACATCTTTCACCTGTCGCTCCACGGTCAGCGTAAAGGCATAGACCGAACTTTCCATCCGCTTGAGCAGATTGACCCGCAACAGATGCACCATGCTCTCTTCGCGGTCCATTTGACTGAAGGTCGCCGCACCGTTACGGATCATGGTATCGTATTTTTGCTGATAAACCGCTTTCTTGTTGCCCAGGACATAGCGCAGCGGGGTGAAGGCCGCCAGATTGAGGCTGCGGATCTGGTTGTTGATGTGGCCGATGGGCGGAAAGGCTCCTTTGGCATCGACATCGGTTTTGATGTTGATCGGTTTGAGCCGTTCCGGAAAGGTGCCGGTCTCTGCCGTGCCGTAATATTTTTCAATGTGCTTGCGGGAGCGGGCGATGGTCAGCATATCCAGCAGCTTGAAATAGTCAAAACCCAGCAGCTCAGTCAGCGTCGCCGAACTGCGCAAGCCATCGGGCAGTTTCAGCCATTTGTTGAATTGAGCCTGGGCGATGCGGATGGTGTTTTCAATGCTGAAGATGCCATGATCGACAAAGGCGGCATCGTTGCCTTCGCTGATAAAGGTGATCTGATTTTTCAGATCGGCGAGGCGATTGTTGACCGGCGTGGCAGAGAGCATCAACACCCGCGTGCGCACGCCGGCCTTGACGATGCGCTGCATCAGTCGTTCATAGCGGCTTTCACGTTCCCGGTGGGTCGGTTTGTTGCGGAAGTTGTGGGACTCGTCGATAACCACCAGATCATAGTTGCCCCAGTTGACATAGGAGAGATCAATATCACCGGAGTTGCCGCTCTCTCGGGAGAGATCGGTATGGTTGAGAACATCATAATGAAAACGGTCTGCCGCCAGAATGTTGCGCCGGTCGTTGGCTTTGTACAACGTCCAGTTGTCGCGCAACCGCTTGGGACATAAAACCAGCACCCGGTCGTTGCGCAACTCAAAATATTTGATCACCGCCAACGCCTCAAACGTTTTGCCCAGACCAACGCTGTCGGCGATGATGCAGCCGCCGTAACGATCCAGTTTGTCAATGGCACCAAAGACGCCATCTCGCTGAAATTTGAACAGTTTTTTCCAGACAATGGTTTCCCGGATGCCGGTGGCCGACTTGATGATCCGCTCTTCGTCCAGCCCCTCTCCCAGATCATGGAACAGATGGTGCAACATCATCCCATAGACCTGCAACGGCGGACGATGGCAGGCAATGGCCGCCATTTGTTGCAGAAGCAACTTTTTGCTACGGTCGTTTTTGGGTTGAGCCGCCCATAATTGGGCAAACCAGCCGTGATACAACTGCCATTCCGCAAGATTTTCAGCACATTGGATCAGAGCAAACGGCGGGCTGGGCACCAGCCCCAAACCCTCACCGGCAAACGAACAACTGCCAACAATGGCGCAAGGGTGCGCCGATGCCGCTTGTTCGACCAGAATGGCGGCTTGCGACAGGGGCGAGGTGGTCATACGAATTTCGCCCTTCTCCTGCAACCAGGCCATACACTGGGTGGCAAGCCAGCGGTTTTGCAAACGGTTCCGTAAAGAACGTTCCGCCGTCGAACCCAGCAGATGAATGTCCACGCCTGCCACCTCCGGCAACAGCAGACGGCAGCTTTTGATCCCTGGCAAAACCCCGCGCAACTCGGCAAAAGCAAACAGGGAAAAGAGCGGGGAGACCATGCTCAATACACCTCCCTGGCGCAAAGCCACGCGCAGTTCATCGATGACCCGATCATTGCCACTGTTCTGAATAAGACGCATGCGGCTTCCTCATGCAACAAGCACGACGCTTGGGGTTGGTCAATGTGTGGATGGTTTTGCTACGGTGTAGGATCAAGCAAACGGATTGGTGCAAATAATGACCAATCAGCAAATGGCTGCTGTTTGTATAACTTATGGCAGAAATTCAATTCTGTCAACAATGACCATGACGCGGAAGAGAGGCTCTTCCGCGTCATGGAGGGGAATGGTACGTTGGCGGTGTGCAGGGTTCAATGGCTCAATTTTTTAAAACGCACCCGGTGGGGTTGATCGGCGTCGGCACCGAGGCGTTGTTTGCGGTCGGCGGCATATTCCTGGTAGTTGCCTTCAAAAAAGATCACCTGGCCGTCATCCTCAAAGGCGAGAATGTGGGTGGCGATGCGGTCGAGAAACCAGCGGTCGTGTGAGACCACCACCGCACTGCCGGCAAAGGTGGTGATGGCCGACTCCAGGGCCTGCAGGGTCTCCACGTCCAGATCGTTGGTCGGTTCGTCGAGCAAGAGCAGGTTGCCGCCGCTTTTGACCACCCGCGCCAGATGGACCCGGTTGCGTTCGCCGCCGGAGAGAACTTTGAGCTTCTTTTGCTGGTCGGCCCCTTTGAAGTTGAACCAGGAGACGTAGGAGCGGGAGTTGATCTCCCGACCGCCCAGATCCAACAGTTCCAGACCGTCGGAGATCACCTCCCAGACGTTTTTCTCCGGGTCCATACCAACGCGGCTTTGGTCGACGTGCGCCAGTTTTACCGTTTCGCCGAGGGTGAGGCTGCCGCTGTCCGCTGTTTCTGCGCCGGTGATCAGGCGCAGCAAGGTACTCTTGCCGGCTCCGTTACCACCGATCACCCCCATGATGCCGCCACGGGGTAGACGAAAAGAGAGTTTGTCCATCAACAGACGGTCGCCGTAACCTTTGCTGATCTGCTCGGCTTCAATGACCAGTTCGCCCAAACGGGGGCCGGAAGGGATAAACAGGCTGTTGGTCTCGCGCCGCTGTTCCCGGGATTGGGCGGCCAACTCTTCATAGGCATGGATGCGGGCCTTGTTTTTGGCCTGCCGGGCCCGGGGGGAGGCGCGGACCCAGCTCAACTCCTCCTGCAGGCGACGGCGGCGGGAGTCATCCTCCCGTTTTTCCTGGGCCAGACGCTGCTCTTTCTGCTCCAGCCAGGAGGAGTAGTTGCCTTTCCAGGGGATGCCATGACCACGATCCAGCTCCAGAATCCAACCGGCGACGTTGTCAAGAAAATAACGGTCGTGGGTGACGGCAATCACCGTGCCGGGATAGTTGTGCAAAAACAGCTCCAGCCAGGCGACCGAATCGGCGTCCAGATGGTTGGTGGGCTCGTCCAGCAACAACATGTCCGGGGCGGAAAGCAACAGACGACAGAGGGCAACACGCCGCTTTTCGCCGCCGGAGAGGGTTTTGACATCGGCATCCCAGGGGGGCAGACGCAGAGCGTCGGCGGCAATTTCCAGCTTGCGATCCAGATTCCAGCCGTCGACACGGTCGATGGCCTCCTGCAGTTCGCCCTGTTCGCGGATGGTGGCATCCATCTCGTCATCGCTCATCGGTTCGGCAAACTTCAACGAGAGTTCGTTGTAGCGATCGAGCAGGGCTTTGATCGGTGCAACCCCCTCTTCGACGTTGCCGCGCACCCCTTTGTTGGCATCCAGTTCCGGTTCCTGCGACAAAAAACCGGCCCGCAGACCGGTGGCCATTTTCGCCTCGCCGGTAAATTCCTGATCCACCCCGGCCATGATGCGCAGCAAACTGGATTTGCCGGCTCCGTTCAGACCCAAAACACCAATTTTGGCCCCGGGCAGAAAGGAGAGAGAGATGTCCTGCAAAATGATCCGCTTCGGGGGGACCACCTTGGTCACCCGGTGCATGGTAAAGACGTATTGCGGGTTTGCCATCAGCGTGTTACTCCACCTTGGTCAGCCAGTGCGCGTAATGGCTGTTACGGCCCTGGACCACGTCAAAAAAACGTTGTTGAATCGATTTGGTGATCGGACCGGCGGTGCCGATGCCGATCTGCCGCCCGTCCAGTTCACGGATGGGGGTGATTTCGGCGGCGGTGCCGGTGAAAAAGGCCTCCTGGGCAATCACCACCTCATCACGGGTGAATCGTTGTTCGCGTACCGTGAGTCCGATCTCTTTGGCCAGATGGATCACCGTATCGCGGGTGATGCCATCCAGGGCGGAATCGAGGGGCGGGGTCAGCAACACACCGTCATAGCGCAGGATAAAAATGTTTTCCCCGGAGCCTTCGGCCACGTAGCCTTCGGTGTCGAGCAGCAGCGCCTCATCGAAGCCGCAGGAGAGGGCTTCGGTTTTGGCCAGCACCGAATTGGGATAGTTGCCCACCGATTTGGCGCGGGTCATGGTGACGTTGGGGTGATGCCGGGTATAGGAGGAGGTTTTGATGCGGATCCCTTTGGCCATCCCCTCTTCGCCAAGGTAGGCACCCCACTCCCAGGCGGCGACGGCAGCACGCACCCGGCAGGGAGCCGGGTTGAGTCCCATTCCTTCCGCCCCATAAAAAATGATCGGGCGAATATAACCAGAGCGCAGTTGATTGGCGCGGATCACCTCACAGCAGGCGGCCTTGATCTCTTCCGGGTTGAAAGGAACCTTCATGTTGAGAATATGGGCCGAGCGATAGAGACGGTCGATATGTTCCTGCAGGCGAAAGATGGCCGGACCCTGTTCGGTGGCATAGCAGCGGATGCCTTCAAAGACGCCAAATCCGTAGTGCAGGGTATGGGTCAAGACATGTACCTTGGCTTGCCGCCAATCCAACCATTGGCCGTCCAGCCAAATTTTGCCATCCCGATCTTCCATGGATTTGCTCATCTTCTACTCTCCCCGGTGGGTCCGTCAGTAATGGCAGCGTGGTGGTGCGGGTGGGTTCCGCCGGTGCCGCTGCCGACCAAGCAACTTACACTAATTTATTAATAAAATATCAAACGGTTCGACAATAAAATCCTGCCGGTTCGCCGGTAATTTGGTATCAAGTTTGCTGAGGTAACCGGCAAGTGACTCTCCCCGCCCAGGTGCGGCGGAGGGTACGACTCTAACCAGGAGACTACGAGCAATGAACCAGACCCCAACCTACCCGACGTTGCGGCTGACCGCGCCGCTTGCCAATTGGCCCGACCAGAGCGGTGTCATCCTCCTCAGTGTGACCGATGAGGAGGTCTACGCTGCCGAAGGTTCGCTGCCATCACGCTTCCAGGAGATATTAGAACAGCATGCCCGACAAAAAGGCAACCAAGTATCGGCACGATCGACAGCGGAAGGTGAAGGTATATCTTCCTTGAACGAATTTGGCAATGCCTCCCTTGCGGAATTGCAGCGCTTATTGCAGGAAACGGTGGAACCGTTGACCGGGAATCATCTGCCGGGCTACTCATTGCAACTGTCATTGCGGGGCCGCATGGCCAAACAGTGCCTGGGTCAAACCGTGAGCGGCCAAGAGGTCGCCTCCTACCCGCGTTGCAATGCCTTGCTCCGTCGTTATGCGCAGTGGCAACAGACGATGGTCTGTTAAGGCTGGTGTTCCTTGAAACCCGGACAGTATCACATGAACATTTCTTATGGTCACTCCTCGCTGGGAATCAACGATCTGTTGAATCGTCTGGTCAAAAAGGCCAAAAGCGAGCGGTTGGAGGCGGCGCTGCCACTGATTACGGCACTGCGCATCTCCTTTGCCCCGGAGCGCCGTTTGCCGGGGGTTCCGCTCGGTGTTTTGACAGTGACGGAATGGTTCGAGTTGTTGAATCGTTGGGAAGAGTTGTTGGCTTCGGTCCCGGAGCGGCGTCTGCACTTTATGCGCTCCTTTTTTGTCGAAGTGATCAGCACCATGCCAGCGGGCACACCAACCTCGTTGGCGCAGGCTCTGCAGGAGTTGCTGGCGATGATGGAGCAGGAAATGGCCCGCAGAGAGGATCAACCAGGGGTGGAGGAGTGATCATCCCCTGAACGGGCGCGGGGATGGAAAAAATTAATGAAACTCTTCTCGCTGTGCATCGATGGTTTTGGCGGGAGAAAAATGCTGCTATAAAGGGGGTAAGGGTAACTTCGGACAAAACGGGCTGGCGGGATCAGCGCCCGTTTTTTTCGGCAAGTGATAATTTCTCTCAAGAGAGATGGCAGCGGTGATCAGGTTTCCAGCAGGCCGCAAGACAGAGGCTAACCGTTCTGAAATAGAGCCTTTTTTTACGGTGCGCAGCCATGGTTTGCAGTGGCGGGCTTTGCGCGTGGCGTTGGCCAAAGGGGAGGGGGTTATTCTCCTGACCGGACCGGAAGGGGTGGGCAAAAGCCAGCTGTTGTTGCGTTTGCGTGGCCTGTTGCCGGAAAGCTGGGATATGGCCCTGGTCAGCAATGCCGGGCAGGCGCAGGCCTCTTTTACCCAGGCGATTTGTGCCGCCATCGGCGTCGATGTGGCCGGTCCGGAAGAGTGGTCGATGACCGTCGACGAGGTGCTGGATGCGGTGGCAAGCCGGGTGGAATTTGGTCGCAACGTGTTGCTGGTGGTCGACGACGCCCAGGATATTACGCAGGAAAATTTAAACATCATCAACAGTTTGTTGCTTTTTTCCGCCAGTCATGGTTCGGCTTTGCAGCTGCTTTTTTCCGGTCGTCCCGAACTGTTGCACTTTTTGGAACATCCGGCTTTTCAATTGATACGCAATGCCACGATTGCTTCGCTGGCGCTTACCCCTTTGACCCGGTTGGAAATGCGCGAATATGTTCGTTATCAAACCCGGCGCATGCTGGGTCTGGTACCACGTGTTACCTGGCCAGCCTGGATGGAGTTGTATGCCGCCAGTCACGGTATTCCACGCACGATAGACCGTCTGTTGCATGAAATTCTTTTTTTGCATCCCAACATGCCATCGCGATTTTTGACGGGTTACGCGGTGCGTCAGGGTCGCATGGCCATGGATGCGGAATATCATCCGGTTCCGGGCCGTCGCGTTGCCCCCTGGCTGGCGGGTTTGGTGCCGTTGTCGCTGGTGTTGCTGCTGACGCTGCCCGCGCCCCTCCTGCCGAGCCTGACGCTCCCCTCTATTGCCACAATATCCGCGTTGAGCGGTTGGCAATGGCCCGCCTGGCCCTGGCAGAAAACGGCACAACCGGACCCTGCTGCGTCGACAACCCCTGCTGCCGTTTTTTCAACAGCACCACCACCCCACTCTGGTACCGTAACGCCATCCCAGCCTGCCGCAACAGCGTCAGCCAAGGCGGCAGAAGTACCCCCTGCCGTGCAGGGGGGGCACCCATCCCCTGGGGTGGTTTTCTGGGAAGGCACGGTGCAAAAAGAGGAGGCAGAGGGTGTAACGACAATGGTGGGAGGCTCTTCCTTGCCAGTGCCAGAGGCCCGCCCGATGAAACGGAATCGAGCAGCAGGGGTAGCAAAAACAGCCCCTTAAGCTGACTCGCTTGCACCGAGTCATGCTCTTGTTATTGTTTCGCGCTGCAGAATCAGCCCGGCGGCTGCGGGGCAGGGGTGTTGACGGCGGGCGGGGTGGGCAGGAAGGGAAGGGTGCCCAAGGGGGTCAGGTGTTCTTGCAGTTGACGCCAGGGATGGAGCGGGCTGACCGTCTTGCTGGGGGATGTATTGAGTTTATCCTCCTGCAGGGCCAGCAACGCATGCAACTGTTGGCTGACCGTCTCCTGTTCCGGGAAAGAACCGGCGGGCAGTTTGCCAGCCCATTCGGCGGCATCGCGCAGATTGCGGATGGCTGCCGAGAGTTTGCCCAGCGTTTTCATCGCTTTGGCCTGACTGATTTGCCCTCGGGCGATGCCGGCGGGCAGCTCGCGATGACGAAAAATCGCCAAAGCACGATTGTAGAGATCAATCGCCGGATCCGGCTGATTTTCCAGGCGTAAATTATCGGCCAAGGCCAGAATGGCCTCGGCTGTTTTTTCATGTTCCTGGCCGTAGCGCTCTTCCATCAAACTGAGCGTCCGGCTCAAAACAGGGCGGCTGAGGTTGGCTTTGGCCATTTTTTGGTAGGCAAAAGCCAGTCGTTGCAGAATCGGCAGCAGGTCGGGATGGTGGGTGCCCCGCATGTTTTCCGAGATGGCCAAGGCACTTTTCAACAGCTCCACCGCTTGCGCATACTCCTCCTCTTCGATCAACAAGGTTGCCAACGAATACAACACGTCGGCGCGGGCGCTGTGATAGGGGCCGCTGCTCTCCAGAAGAATTTCTTTCGACTGTTGGAATAATGACGCTGCACTCTCCTTGTGACCATTTTTTAACTGGAACTTGCCTTGGTGTGCCAAAATTATGGCGTCTCCTGGTGAGTCCATGGTCAAGGCCTGTTCCTGAATATCATAAATGCGCTGTTGCAGGCGATCCGCCTCGCTGTTGTTCTCCATGCTGCGCTGCAGGATGAGCAGTTGTTGCAGAAGCGGAATGGTCAGCAAAGGGGTAGAGTGGTTGCTCTCATCGGCGATGGTCAAGGCCTGTTCCAGAGTTTGTTTGGCCTGGGCCAAATGGTTTTGAGCCTGTTGCAGGGTGGCCAATTGGCTCAGTGGAGCCACCAGCAAAATATCGAACGGACCGAACAAAATTTCCATCTGTTTCAGCAGCACCGCTTGTGTCTCTTCGGCTTGCGCCAGCTGCTGTTGCTGCTTTTGAAAGGCAGAGAGTCGCTCCAGACTCCAGATCAAGCGCAAAGAGGGGCGGGGAGTGTGATGTTGCGCAAGCAGTTGGCGGTAGAGCGCGGCAGAGGCATGAAAATCCTGCTCGCTGTAGGCGGAGAGCGTTTGGCGAATAAAATCATCCCACGGTTCCGGGGCGGCACGTTCCGCAGCGTGCAGAGCGCTTGCAACAACAAAGAGTACCCACAGCAGGCACCAGAACGGCAAGGGGCGGATTGTGGCGATCATGTCAGGGGCAACAGACTGCAAAAACCTGTTGGCTCAGGAGCCTGGCGAAAATAACTTGTGCAGATTGCGCCGGATTGTGCTTCTCCTGCCAGGCGCAAAAACGTGCGCATACTTTCAGTATGTAAACGTTTTTGCAACGACGCAGAAGGAGCAAAAGACAGGCAAGATGTCCAAGTTGTTTTTGCCAGGCTCCCTAGGCAAAAAACCCGTTTCCGGTCGTCTGTTTCTGCCGGAAACGGGCCTTGTGGTCTATCGGGGTTATTTATCCGTCGGGCTGGCCGGAACGGTTGGGTAGGCATTGGATTCGCTGGCTTTGCTGGACTCTTTGGCTGGCATCGGTGAGGCCGGTTCGCTGGCTTCGCTGCTCGGTTTGCTGATGGGCGGCGCATTTTCCATCACTGAGATGTTGGCCCCTTTTTGCGTGGAGACAAAGGCCAAGGTCAGGCTGGTGATCATGAAAACGGTTGCCAGAGCAGCGGTCACTTTGCCGAGAAAACTGCCGGAGCCTCGGGCGCCAAAAACGCTTTGCGAGCTGCCGCCGAAGGCGGCACCCATATCGGCCCCGCTGCCCTTTTGCAACAGGACGATAAAAATCAGGGCCAGTGAGACCAGAACATGTACGACGGTAATGATAAGCGTCATGGTAAACCTGTAATGACAATGTATTTAGCGATGGTTGGACAGGGCGGCGATGATGGCCAGAAAGGAGTCGGCTTTCAGAGAAGCACCACCGATCAAACCACCGTCCACATCCGGCAAAGAAAAAATATCTGCCGCGTTCCCGGGTGTCACCGACCCACCATACAGAATTCGCCAGCCAGAGGCAATGGTTGAGCCGATTTCTTCTTGTAATAATTGCCGGATGAAGGCATGGACCTCTTGAATTTGTTCCGTTTGCGCGTTTTGACCGGTGCCGATGGCCCAGACCGGTTCGTAGGCCAAAATCCAGGAGTCGGGCGGTTGCGGATGGTTGGCCATATGCGGCAGCAGAGGCTGCAGCTGATGGCGGATAACTGTCAGGGTCTCTTTTTCCTGCCGTTGTTGCAGGGTTTCGCCCAGACAGACGATGGGGGTCAACCCCGCTTGCAGGGCCAGGTCCGCTTTGTCGGCGACGAGGGTATCGCTTTCATGGAAGAGGGTGCGCCGTTCCGAATGGCCGAGAATGACCGCCCGACAGCCCAGATCGCGCAGCATGCTGGCGGAGACTTCGCCGGTGCAGGGACCGTTCTGCCGGTCGGCATGGTTTTGTCCGCCAATCTGGATGGCTGTTCCCTGTACCAGGCCATGAACCAACTCCAGATAGGGGAAAGGGGGGCAGAGCAGCACTTCACCGGCCAATGTGCTGGCGTTGATGCCGTCGCGAATGGCGCTGGTCAGTTGCACGGCAAAAGCACGAGTGCCGTTCATTTTCCAATTGCCGACTACCATGGGTTGTCGTGGCA
Source organism: Magnetococcales bacterium WMHbinv6 (assembly GCA_002753135.1). Taxonomy (GTDB): domain Bacteria; phylum Pseudomonadota; class Magnetococcia; order Magnetococcales; family Magnetaquicoccaceae; genus Magnetaquicoccus. The sequence goes on from PDZV01000001.1 coordinate 56,854, forward strand.
TGGGCGGTTTCTCCCTGGGCGGAAATCCGGGTAACTTTTTTCTGAATGTACTGTCATTCCATTAAAAAAGTCCAGCGTTGCCATGCGCTCTCTCCGACAGGAGAAGCCGCAGAGGGTTGCCGACAGGTGGCTCAATCGGGCAGGCAGTGGCGAGGAACATTGCCGGTCGGGATGGGTTCTGATAAATTTCTTTAAATAGTCGATGCACAGGCAGGCTTGCCCGCGAAATGGCAGCGCCTCCCGTCGCACAAAACAGGGCAGTCGAACAAGTGCTTTTTTATCTTTACCAACTCGCAGCAGGCGGGAGTGGTCACGTGGCACAAGTGAGTTTTGAGCAGGCATTATCCCGTTTGGAGGAGGTGACCGAACGGTTGGAACGGGGAGATCTCCCCCTGGAAGAGGGGTTGGCGTTGTTTGAAGAGGGAATGAGTCTGTCGCGACAGTGTCAGGATCGTTTGGACATGGCCGAAAAACGGATTACCACCTTGACGACAACCCTGGCCCTGGATGGAATGGTTGCAGAAGAGGGACAATCGGCATGAGCATGGCGCTTTCTGAAGAAAATTCGCTGGCTTTGCAAGACTATTTAGCCACTCGCCGCGAGTGGGTGGAAAGGGCGTTGGCCGAATTGCCGGTGTGGCAACAAGGCGCGTCGGATCGTCTGGTCGAGGCAATGCGTTACAGTTTGCTCGATGGCGGCAAACGTCTGCGCCCGATCCTGCTCCTGGCCAGTGCCGAGGCTTTAGGGGCCAATGCGCAGCCTTTTCTGCCCTTTGCCTGTGCCCTGGAGTGTATCCATACCTACTCACTGATCCATGACGATTTGCCGGCCATGGATGATGATGCCCTGCGCCGTGGTCGTGCCACCTGTCACAAGCAGTTTGACGAAGCAACGGCCATTCTTGCCGGTGACGCCTTGTTGACCCTGGCCTTTGAATTGGTTGCCCAACCGGTTGCCGAGGTGGATCCTGCCGTCTCTTTGCAGTTGATTGCCCTGTTGGCACGTGCGGCAGGCATGGCGGGGATGGTTGGCGGGCAAATGTTGGATATGGTCTCGGAAAAACAGGAGATCTCCTTGTCGCAGCTGCGCAAGCTGCACGCCTGCAAAACCGGGGCATTGATCCAGGCCTCCTGTATCACCGGGGCCTGGCTTGCAGGGGGAGCAATGGTGTTTCGGGATCGGTTTGCCGAGTATGGTTCCGCCATCGGCCTGGCTTTTCAGATTACCGACGATATTTTGGATGAGACCGGCGACAGCCGTTTGCTGGGCAAGGCAACCGGTCAGGACCAGCAGAGCAGCAAAGCGACCTATCCACGCCTGATGGGCTTGCCACAAGCCCGCCGTGAAGCCGAAATTCAGATCGAACGGGCGGAAGAGTCGTTGAGCGGATTGGGTACGGCAGCGGATCCGTTACGCTGGCTGGCCCGTTATATTTTGACCCGCAACCAGTGAGTCGGAGCGACCATGGCGGCGAAATTTGCACAAATCGATGATCCACGGGCGTTGCGCGCTTTGCCTGAAGAGGAGTTGCCGCAACTGGCGGAGTGGGTGCGCACGCTGACCATCGATACCGTTGCCAAAACCGGTGGCCATTTGGGTGCCAGCCTGGGCGTGGTGGAACTGACCATCGCCCTGCACTACATTTTTGATACCCCGGATGATCGTTTGATCTGGGATGTGGGCCATCAATCCTATCCGCACAAAATATTGACCGGTCGGCGTGAACAGATGCACACCTTGCGGCAGCGGCACGGTTTGTCCGGGTTTACCAAACGGTCGGAGAGCGTTTACGATCCTTTCGGGGCTGGACACTCCTCAACCTCCATCTCTGCCGCCATGGGGATGGCGATGGCCAATCACCATTTGGGCAACGAGCGCAAAGCGATTGCCGTGATCGGTGACGGTGCCATGTCGGCGGGTATGGCCTTTGAGGCGCTGAACAACGCCGGGCGCTACAAAGAGGATCTCAATCTGCTGGTGATCCTCAATGACAACGAAATGTCCATTTCGCCCAATGTGGGGGCATTGTCCTCCTATTTGAGCCGTATTTTGAGCGGTCGGGTCTATACCCGCCTCAAAGATGGCACCGGCAAAGTGTTGGGCAAAATTTCCACGCCCCTGCTGGGGGCGGCGCGTCGGGCGGAAGAGCATATGAAAGGCATCTTGACGCCGGGCATGCTCTTCGAGGAGTTGGGGCTGGACTATTTCGGGCCGATCAACGGCCACGATTTTGGTCAACTGCTGCCCACATTGCGCAATATCAAAGCGTTGCGTGGCCCGGTGCTGCTGCATGTGGTGACACAAAAAGGCAAGGGCTATGCCCCTGCCGAAGCCAACCCCTGTACCTATCACGGTGTGCCCCCCTTTGACCGGCAAACCGGTGCCATCCCCAAAGACAACAGCACCCCAAGCTATACCTCGGTCTTTTCCGAAACCTTGCTGGAGTTGGCGCGCAAACAGGGCCACATCATGGCCATTACCGCCGCCATGCCGGAAGGGACCGGATTGTCAGAATTTCAAAAACATTTTCCCGACCGTTTTTTTGATGTCGGCATTGCTGAACAGCATGCGGTGACCTTTGCCGCCGGTTTGGCCTGCGAAGGATATTTGCCGGTGGTGGCCATCTATGACACCTTTTTGCAACGCGCTTACGATCAGCTGATTCATGATGTGGTGTTGCAGCATTTGCCGGTGATTTTTATCCTCGATCGGGCGGGATTGGTGGGGGCAGATGGTCCGACCCATGCCGGGAGCATGGACTTGACCTTTTTGCGCGCGGTGCCGGATTTGATCATCATGGCTCCGAGCGATGAAAACGAATTGCGTTCTGCCTTGACCACGGCGGTCGGTTTGGGCAAACCGGTGGCCATTCGTTATCCCAAAGGCAATGTGTTGGGCCTGCCGCGCCGCCCTGCCGAGCTGTTGCCGGTGGGGGTCGGTCGCTCTTTGCGCCAGGGGGATAAGGTTGCCTTGGCGGCGGTGGGAACGATGGTCTATCCCGCTTTGCAGGCAGCGGAACGTCTGGCGGCAGAGGGCATTTCGGTCGAGGTGTGTGATTTTCGCTACGTCAAGCCGTTGGATGGCCAACTGTTGCGCCAGGCGGCCCGTCTCCCCTATCTGGCGACCTTGGAAGAGAATACAGTCTGTGGCGGTTTTGGTGCGGCGGTTCTGGAATTTTTGGCCCGGGATGGCCTGCTGGATGGCGGACGCCAGGTGCGCAGCTGGGGCTTGCCGGACAGTTTTGTGCCGCATGGCAGTCAAAGCGGTCTGTTGGCCGAATTGCAACTGGATGCCGAGGGGATCGCCGAACGGGTGCGACAGTGGGTCAAGTAGACGCGGCCAACGAACGGATCCGCCTGGATGCGTTACTGCTGCAACGAGAGTTGGTCGATTCTTTGGCCCAGGCGGTGGCGCTGATCATGGATGGCCAGGTGTTGGTGGACGAACGCAAAGTGAGCAAACCGGGCACCATCGTCAAGCAGCAGGTGGCCTTGCGTCTGTTGCAGCAGCCGATGCCCTGGGTGTCGCGGGGGGGCTTTAAACTGGCCCATGCCCTGGATACCTTTGCGTTGACGGTGCAGGGGATGGTCTGTCTCGATGTGGGGGCGGCAACCGGCGGTTTTACCGATGTTTTGTTGCAACGGGGGGCAGCACGGGTCTATGCCCTGGATGTGGGCTATGGCCAATTGGCCTGGAAACTGGTGCAGGATGGGCGGGTGGTGGTGATGGACCGCTGCCACATCAGCCGTATAACCCCGGAGCAGTTGCCGCAGGCGGTGGATTGCTTGACCATGGATGTCAGTTTTATCGGTCTGGAGCAGGCCCTGCCGCCCGCCGTGGCCTGTTTGCGCGGCGGCGGGCAGGGGGTGGTGTTGATCAAACCCCAATTTGAGCTGACCCGGGCCGAGGTGACACCCGGCGGGGTGATCCACGATCCGGCGCTGCAGCAGGAGGCGGTGGCCCGCTTTCACCGCCTGGCTGACCGCCTGGGCTTGCCGGTGGCTGGTACTACCCCCTCGCCGATTCTTGGCCCGAAGGGCAATTGTCAGTATCTGGCCTGCTTCCGCAAACCGTGATCAACTGCGGCGGCCAAACGGTTTGGCCAGCTCGGTCAGAGGGATGCTGACATAGGTGGGGCGGCCATGGCTGCACTGTCCGGCAAAGTCGGTTGCCTCCATTTGGCGCAACAGGGCATTCATCTCCGGCAAACTCAGTTGCCGGTGGGCCCGCACCGAGCTGTGACAGGCCATGCGGGCCAAAATCGGCTCCAGATGAGCGGCAATGCCGCTGCTGCGGCCAAACTGTTGCAAATCCTGGAACAAATCCAACACCAAACCGCGAATATCCCCTTCTGCCAATACCGCCGGAACCTCGCGCACGGCAAAGGCCTGCGGACCAAACGGCTCCACCAGCACCCCTAATCTTTGCATCGCCTCCAGATGGACGCTCATTTGTTCCGCTTCGCTGGCCGACAGTTCGATCACCACCGGCAGCAGCAACCGTTGTCGAGGCAGGGTTCGTGCTGCCATGGTCTCCTTGAGCTGCTGGTAGACGATCCGTTCATGGGCGGCGTGCTGATCGACCCAGACAATGCCGGTGGCGGTTTGCGCCAGAATATAGGTACCATGTACCTGGGCCACCGCTTGACCGAGGGGCAAATCGTGTTGTTCGGAGGGAAAGAGCGTCGGGGGCGGTGGTACAGGATCCAGCAACGGGGCAGAAGGAGAGCTGTGGCGCACGACTGCGCTGGGCCAGCTGCTGCTTTCGGCGACTTTGGGGAAAAAATCGGTTGTTTTTCGGCTGCTCACAGTCGAGGCCGGGCGAACGGCGTCGCGGGCAGGCCAATGCACCGGTTGTGAAACAGCGGCAGGCAAGACGGCCCGCACCGGGTCTGCCTCATCCGGATCGTTCTGTGCGGCAGATGGCTGGCTGGGCAGGGCCTGGTAGGTGCGGCTGCCCAAGGTGGCCAAGGCTCCTTCGACGGCGCGGCGCACACAGCCGTAGACAAACTGGGCCTGTTGGAAACGGACCTCTTGTTTGCTGGGATGCACGTTGACATCGACCGTATGCGCCGGCACCGCGATAAACAGGGCCAAGGCCGGATAACGGTTGGTGGCGATCAAATCCCGGTAGGCGTCGCGCAGGGCGGCAATGATCACCTTGTCGCGAATCCAGCGCTGGTTGACAAACAGATGCATACTGCGGGCATTGCTGCGATGCAGGGTCGGCAAGCCCAGCCAGCCGAGGACCCTGACATCCTCCTGTTCGCTGTTCACCTCCAGACAATTGTCCACAAAATCGGCACCAAAAACGGCAGAGAGACGTTGGGCCAACAGATATTCACTGTTGCCGGGACGAATATCCAACGTCATTTTGCCGTTGTTGGTCAGGGTGAAATGGCAGTGCGGATAGGCCAGGGCCAACCGTTGCACCAGTTCGGTGATGTGTTGGGCTTCGGTGTTGTCGGAGCTGAGAAATTTCAGGCGGGCCGGGGTGTTGTAGAACAGATTGCGCACCACAATGCGGCTGCCGACCGGCATGACCAGCCGTTGCTGCTGTTGCAACTGCCCGCCGTGCAGCACGAGGCGGATGCCATCGCTTTGCGCGGCGCTGCGGCTGTGCAACTCCAGGTGCGAAACCGAGGCGATGGAAGGCAATGCTTCGCCGCGAAAACCCAAGGTGTGGATGGCAAACAGATCCTCAAGGGAGGCAATTTTTGAGGTGGCATGTCGTTCCAAGGCCAACAGGGCCTGATCGTCATCCATGCCATGCCCGTTATCGACGATCTGCAGCAGCCGTCTGCCACCCTGTTCGATGGTGACCTCGATGCGCTCGGCGGCGGCGTCCAGGCTGTTTTCAATCAGCTCTTTGGCCACCGAGGCGGGTCGTTCCACCACCTCCCCGGCGGCAATCTGGTTGGCAAGCTGTTCGGGCAGGCGACGGATGGGACGCTGAAGCGGCGGCAGGGTGGACATCAACGATTACCTTTCATACGCCGGGCAAAAGAGGAGCGGGCAGCCGATGCAGACGGGTTGTTTGCGGCAATGGTTTTTGCCATGTTCAACGATCAGGGCATGCAGCTCTCCCAAGAGATCCGGATCGGCGGGCAGGGCGCGATGCACCAGTTGTTGTATGCTATCATAGTCGCTTGCGGTGGTACACCATCCCAGGCGGCTAAACAGACGTTTGGCGTAGGCATCGACGACAAAGAGAGGGCGGTGTGCCCCGTAGCAGAGAATGGCGTCGGCGGTCTCTTTGCCGATGCCGGGCACAGCCAGCAGTTGTTGGCGCAGCGACAGGGTGTCGAGTTGGAACAACGCCTCCGTTTGATCGTCATAAGCGGCCATAAAATCGGCCAAGGCTTTGAGCCGTTGCTGTTTGACCCGAAAAAAGCCCACCGGGCGCAGTCGTTGCCACCAGGCTGCAGCGGGCAGTTGGCGGAGAGGGGCCATGGCGAGCAATTGCTCTTGCTTGAGTCGGGCTATGACCTGCGCCACCTGTTGCCAGGAGGTGTTTTGCACCAGAATGGCCCCGATCATCATCTCTTCCACCGAGTGGGCAGGCCACCAGTGTTGTGGTCCGTAGGCGGCAATCAGGGTGTCGAACAGACGGCGCATGGCCCCTCTCCGGGGGTGGATGGTTGTACTTGTGGTTGGCGCATATTATAGTCCGAGGCAGAGAGGGTTTGCACTGGAGGAGGAATAAAGGGATGTCCACACTGGAAGAGTGTATCGGCAATACGCCGATGGTAGAGTTGAGCCGGATTGGGGCAAGCTGCCCCGGGGTGCAGATTTTGGCCAAGCTGGAGGGGAACAATCCTGCCGGATCGGTCAAGGATCGAGCGGCGCACAGCATGTTCATGGGGGCTTTGGCCTCCGGTCGCTTGCAGGAGGGGCAGCGGATTATCGAGCCCACCAGTGGCAATACCGGCATTGCCTTGGCGATGATGGCCGCCCGCTTGAAAATTCCGATCACCCTGGTGATGCCGGAATCAATGTCGGTGGAGCGGCGGGCGGTGATGGCTGCCTACGGGGCGGATTTGGAATTGACTTCGGATGAGACCGGCATGGAGGGGGCGATCGATCGGGCCTGGGAGATGGTGCGGGCCGGAGAGGGGATTATTTTTGACCAATTTTCCAACGATGATAACTGGAAAGCACACTATCGGAGTACCGGCCCGGAAATTTGGCGTGATACGGAAGGCAAAGTGAGCCATTTTGTCAGTTCGATGGGCACCACCGGCACCATCATGGGGGTGTCGCGTTTTTTGAAGGAGCGCAATCCGGCGATTCAGATTGTCGGCGTCCATCCGGAAGAGGGATCAAAAATACCGGGCATTCGCCGTTGGCCGCAGGAATATTTGCCGAAAATTTTTGATGCGTCGCGGGTTGACCGGATCATGGATGTCTCGGCGGAGGCGGCCCAGGAGATGACCCGGCGTTTGGCGCGGGAGGAGGGACTTTTTGCCGGACATTCGGCGGGGGGTGCAACGGTCGCCGCCCTGACGCTGGCTGAGTCATTGCGCCAGGGCGGTTGTGTGGTGGTAATCTTGCCGGATCGGGGCGACCGTTATGTCTCGACCGATCTGTTTTGAGGCCGCTTCGGTTATTTGCTCCGTTCCTGAATCTCCTGCCACAGGGTGCGGAAATTGTCGGCTTCGCTGGAGTCGCGGGCATAGGTGAAAATGGGGGAACGTTTGACGCCCATGGCTTCCATCATGGTTGATTCAGGAATGCTGTTTTTCAGGAAGATGGGATGTTTTTCGCCGATGTTGCGGGTGACGACGCGATGGATCGGTTTTTCCTGATTGACCATGTTGAAGAAGGGCAGCACGCGCAATTTTTTGGTGCGGCGTTTGACCAAAAATTGCACCAGACGGTTGTAGGCGCGCAGCGACAAGGGGGTCGGGATCATCGGTACCAGGAGAACATCGGTCATTTGAAAAACATTTTCGATCACCAGAGAGAGACCAGGTGGGCAGTCGATGAACAGGTGATCATATTGTTTGCCCAAGGGGGCCACCAGCCGTTCCAGACCCATGATGGGTTTGGAAGCTTTGGCCAGTTGGGCATCCAGATGACGATAGGAGATGTCGGAGGGGAGCAGGTCCAGGTTCGGGTAACCGGTCATGCGCAGTTGCGCCATGGTGCGGGATTTACTTTGCAGCAACTCATCCGATCCGCCTTTGATTTTGGGCTTGACGCAGAGATAGTAGCTGGTGCCACCCTGCGGATCCAGATCCCAGATCAGGGTTTGCGCCCCGGCAGCAGCGGAAAGATAGGCCAGATTGACCGAGGTCGTTGTTTTGCCGACGCCGCCTTTAATATTGTAAACAGAAAAAATTTTCATGGATACCGAACCTGGTAAGGAGGTTTGACGGAGGGTCGGAAGGGCAAGAACGCGGATCAACTTCCGCAAGGTGTCTTGAAAGGCGACCGACCAGAGGGTATTCTATACGGGTCGTCGAGAAAGCGCAAAAAGTATCTGTCGGCTCTGCGTGGTCCAGGTGAGCGACGGCGGACAAACCTATAGCAGGGGGAGAGTTTGATGAAAGTATCCGTAACCTATGCCGAGGCCAAGCAGCAGGTTGTCGTTGACACCGAAGTGGATGAGGGGGCCACGGTGGAACAGGCAATCAACAAATCCGGGATTTTAAAAAAATTTGGTGGCTTGGATTTGTCGGCGCTCAAAACAGGCATTTATGGCAAGTTGGCTCCGTTGACGCAGGTGTTGGCAGCCGGAGACCGGGTGGAGTTGTATCGTCCGGCGTTAGGCAAACCGCCGAAAAAGAGCGCGGCAGCCGCCAAAGAGGAGGCGGCAGCAGAAGAGGAAGCAGCTTGATCTTTTTGCATTTTTTGCAGTCAGCGGAACGATCGGGGATGTTGCGGCGTGGCACGGTATCGGTTGTTATTGGAGTATGACGGAACCGGTTTCCGAGGTTGGCAGCGGCAACGGGAGGGGATCGTTACGGTTCAGGGGGTGCTGGAGGAGGCGCTTGCCCGTCTGTTTGGGGAGGCGGTCACCCTCATTGGTGCCGGTCGTACCGATACCGGGGTGCATGCCACCGGTCAGGTGGCCCATTTTGATGTGTCGCGACCGCGTGAGGGGTGGGTCATTTTGCGTGCCCTGAATGTGTTGACGCCGGAGACGGTGACGGTGTTGGCGGTCGAGGAGGTGGACGCAACCTTTCATGCCCGTTTTTCGGCGATCTATCGGGAGTATCTTTTTCGCATCGTCGCCGGTCGCAGTGCGATGCCGGCCCTGGACCGGCGGCGGGTGTGGCATCATCCGCGTCCTTTGCAGTTGGAGTTGATGGCGGAGGCGGCAGCGGTATTATTGGGCACCCACGATTTTTCCGCCTTCAGGGCCTCTTTTTGTCAATCCAAGGAGCCGGTCAAGACGGTAAGCCGTCTGGATTTGACCTCGACAGGCTCTGAGATTCACCTGCGGATCGGTGCCAACGGTTTTTTGCAACACATGGTGCGCAACATTGTCGGCACCTTGAGCCTGATCGGTCGCGGTGAATGGCCGGTGGCCCAGATGGCAGAAATTTTAGCCAGCCGCGACCGCCGCCGCGCCGGTCCCACCGTCCCCCCCTGGGGTCTCTACCTGCACAAGGTGTTGTATCCCGGCGAACTCTGAGAAAAAAGCTCTCCTCGCGGATCAATCCTTGCCTTCCAGCACAAAAACAGCGACAATGCCCCTTCGACAGTGGGGCCGTAGCTCAGATGGGAGAGCGACGCGTTCGCAATGCGTAGGCCAGGGGTTCGATTCCCCTCGGCTCCACCAAGCCCGCAAATTGTTTTCTTCTGGCCCTCGTGCCGATTCTTGACCGCCTTCCCGACTGAGCAATCACAATGCAAGGAGAGGCCATGCTCGATTCTTTGTCCATCTCCAACTTCCGCCTGTTCAAAAAACTGCTTATTCCCCGCCTGGGACGGGTCAATCTTTTTTCCGGCAAAAACGGGACAGGGAAAAGCTCCATTCTGGAAGCGGTGATGATTTATGCTTCGAATGCTAATTTTAAAATACTTGATTCTTTGGTGAAAGCAAGAAATGAGGATGTTAAAGGGTTAAATAGTGTTTATGTGCATAATTATTTCAGGTTTAGGCATTTGTTTAATGGTCGTAACCCGGCTGCAATTGAAGAAAATCCTGTCTTAATTTGTGTGGACGAGAATTCTAGGATTGTTCCTAGGTCATTTGTGATACAAGATACTGATTGGACAATTAAAATAGGAAATAAAGATGGGTCATCAGTAACTGTTCCCCACAAATATGTTTCAATCAATAAAAACCACCCTGATTCGGCAGCAGAGTTGTGGGATGAAATTAATTTGCTTCCCATTGAGGATGATGTGATTGAAGCCCTGCAAATCATTCATCCTGGGGTAAAACGGATTGGTTTTGTTGATTTTACAGAAAATAACCGCCCTGAACGGGTGCCCGTTGTTGTTCTGAAAGATATGGCAGAACGTATTCCTCTCAAAAGTCTTGGAGAGGGGGTTGTCCATCTTCTGCATATTGTTTTAGCCTTGGTCAATGCCAAGCAAGGTTTTTTCCTTCTGGATGAGGCCGAAAACGGGCTGCATTGGTCCGTGCAGGAAAAATTGTGGCAGATCATTTTTCAATTGGCCAACAAGTTGGACATCCAGGTATTGGCCACTACCCACAGCAAAGATTGTATCGCCGCCTTTCAAGCAGCCTGGGCAGAGCGGGCTGAGGAAGAAGGGGGCTTTTATCGCCTCGATCCCGATCCTGAGTGGGGTGCAAAATGTACGCCCTACTCCTTGCGCACCCTGAGCAATGCCCTGAAGAATCATGTGGAGATGCGTTGATGGTAGCGCAAAGCGATGCGCAGGTTGGAAAAGGGATTTTGCTGGTCGAAGGAAAAAACGATAAGCATGTCATCTTGGCTCTGTGTCAACATTTTTCCATTCCAGAAACGTTTACCATCAAGGAATGCATCGGCGATGACCGTCTGTTTGAAATGGCCGATGCCTTGATTCCGGCTCCCGGCTATGCCGATGCGATCATTGGACTGGTGGTCGATGCCGACGAGCGTGGGGTAAGCAGTCGCTGGCAGCAGCTTGTCAGCATGCTGCAAACACACGGATATGATCTGTCGTCGTTACGGCCTGATCCAGAGGGCAGTGTGCTTGCTGCACCAGCGGGTTGTCCGCGTTTAGGCTTGTGGATCATGCCCAACAATCGGGATACGGGGCGGTTGGAAGATTTTTTGTTGGCGATGGTGCAGCAACAAGGCGATGGATTGGAGATCGCCAGTCGTTGCCTGAGCAATGCGGAAGAGGCAGGCATTACCACCTTCAAAGCAACCCACCGCAGCAAAGCGGTGTTGCATACCTATCTGGCCTGGCAGGATGAGCCCGGCATGCCGATGGGACAATCCATCACCCGTCAGGTTCTCCAGCCAACCACAACCACCTGTCACGCCTTTATCCACTGGTTGAAACGCTTATTTCATACCTGAAACCTTGGGCAAATCGGGGTACACACCGCCACATTCGAATACACCAGAGACTGCCTGTTGATCAGTGTATTCAAGGAATCTAGCCCATGTTTAACACTGCATTTTGTTTTTCGTGTGATATCAATATATTGCCACACTGTTTTTCCGCAAGTGGCACTACAAAGTTGCGGGCTTATCTGTTTCTGTGATCACACGATCATTTTTTTCACGCCACCCGGACTGGAATCAAGAGCGAGAGCCTGGTAGATCAGTTTCTGGTTTGGCTCCGCTTTTGTGGTCTTGCGCACGTGCAGAACCCGGTCATCAGCCCGCCGGAAAGTGGCGGTGATACGGCACTGTCCACTGAGCGTCTCACGCAGGCTGCTCCAACGATCGTTGATCCCTTGCGCACGCAATCGCCGACGGATGACTTGCACCAGTTGGTAGGCAAGCACAGTAATGAACAAGTGGCCGTCGCTACGCTCTTCTTTTTGGTGAAAAACCGGGCGCAAACCCAATTCCCCCTTGAGCGAGCGAAATACGAAAGAACCGTCCGAGGTTCAGGAGAGTTACCTGTCGAACCTGATGACCGCTTCGCTGGGAACGCACCAAACGGTGGGTGAAGTAGGACTCGCCCGTGGTGCTGTTGCGGGTATGTGTGCGTCGAATGTACATACCGGCCATTCTATCGCAATGCGCCAATTAATACAAGGTATCCATAAATATTATGGCACTACAAAGCGTTTTTAAAAGTGCCATCTATAAATTTCAATCAGTTGCGAAACCAAGAACCGCCATTTTGGCAAAAATGTGTTAAACCTGGGCTAACACCCAACCTGCCGATTGGCTGGGTTCCTGGAAATTTCATCATGGATAGGTGGCTGCTTTCTGCTCCAAGGCAATTTACTCTCGGTAATTGATAAAGGAGGGTTGCCAATGGCTGTCTGGCGTGGTAGTTTCGTCCCCACTGATTGCGTGAGCGATCTCACTGCAATACATAAGAAAATTAGAAAATAATCAAATTGTAAAATAGGGGTGCGAATCGTATTGATCGATTACCGCATCGCTCATTTACGGTTGGTCAGCAGCCGGTGATCCATTGCCAGCCTGTGGTGTGGTATGACCCGTTGTTTGACTTCAAAATACCAGACTAATGTACAAAGGGAGTTTACCGTCATGACCGAGATTGTCATTGCCAGTGCCGTCCGTACCGCAGTAGGTGCTTTTTCCGGGGGTTTGAGCAGCCTTCCGGCTGCCAAGCTGGGTGAAGTGGCGATTGTGGAGGCTTTAAAACGGGCCGGTGTGGCACCGGGCGACGTGGATGAGGTGGTGATGGGTCAAATTCTGACTGCCGGAGTGGGACAAAATGCGGCCCGTCAGGCCGCAGTCAACGCCGGTATTCCCGTCGAAAAAACCGCCTATGTCATCAATCAATTGTGTGGTTCCGGCCTGCGTTCGGTGGCGCTTGGTTATCAGTCGATCCTGCTGGGTGATGCAGAAATTGTCGTGGCTGGCGGTCAGGAGAGCATGAGCTTGGCACCGCATTTGATCCATCTGCGTAACGGCACCAAAATGGGCAGCGCCGAAATGCAGGACAGCATGATCCGCGATGCGCTGACCGACGCCTTTCACAACTATCACATGGGCAATACGGCAGAAAATGTAGCCAAAAAATGGGGATTGACCCGTGCCGAGCAGGATGCCTTTGCTGCCCACTCGCAGCAAAAAGCCGAAGCGGCACAAAAGGCGGGCAAATTCCGGGAAGAGATTGTCCCGGTCGTCATTCCCAGCAAAAAGGGTGACATTATTATCGATACCGATGAGCATCCCAAACATGGCACCACGACAGAGACCTTGGCCAAACTGCGGGCCGCCTTCGATAAAGAGGGAACGGTCACGGCAGGTAACGCCTCTGGCATCAACGATGGCGGTGCTGCTCTGGTATTGATGACAGCAGAAAATGCGGCCAAGCGTGGCATCACCCCGCTGGCACGGATTGTCTCCTGGGCCTCCTGTGGGGTGGATCCGTCGATCATGGGCACCGGCCCGATTCCCTCCAGCCGCAAAGCCTTGGCCAAAGCCGGTTGGACCATTGATGATCTGGATTTGATCGAGGCAAACGAAGCCTTTGCCGCGCAGGCTTTGGCAGTCAACAAAGATATGGGCTGGGATTTGAACAAGGTCAATGTCAACGGAGGTGCCATCGCCCTGGGCCATCCGGTCGGAGCCTCCGGTGCCCGCGTCCTGGTCACCCTGCTCTATGAAATGAAACGCCGCCAGGCCAAAAAAGGTTTGGCCACGCTGTGCATCGGCGGTGGCATGGGCATTGCCCTGTGTGTCAGTCGTGATTGATGATCTGTTCGCACTTGGCAGCTCCTTTTCGTAGCTGCCGGGTATTGCCGTAACACTGTGAAAAAAGTCTGGAAGTTGCAAGTTGACTTCCAGACTTTTTTTATGCAGCATGCGGGTCGCCTCAGTTGGAAAAGGCAGAACGGTATTTCAACCAAGAGATATCCCTGTATCGGAAGATCGTTGAACACACAGGTAGGTAAGGCGGAAAGAGGATGGTCCTGCAAGAGCAACTGTCCAGCGCAGACAGAGACACTGTACCAAGAGGCTCTCGCCCCGTTTCAGCTTTACGGCTATCGGTATGACGCCAACAAGGTATCGCAAGCTCTGGAAAAACTCGTCTGACTTCTATTCCCCCACAGGGGTGCAGCATATTCTGCACTGCACAATTGATTGTTTATCGAGTTTTTTATTCCATTTCAAACAGTTAAACAATCAATTACCATTCGATAAGCTGTTTTGCTGCACATTAGCCATTACATGCTACAGGGAACAAACGATCTGATCTATTTGATTATCAATAGAATTCTAACAAAAAATATCATGGCATACTTCCTGATGTATGGAATAGCGTCGGACAGTTCTTCATAAAGCAAACTGGGACCGACACTTGATACACTTTATCCCTACAGAGGAGTCTATAGCATGAAAAAAACCATTCGTCCGGCGTATCGTTTATTGGCAGCCTTGGTGGCCGTGTTGGGCATGGTGGTCATGGCCCGTTTGCAGATGAAGGGTGCTTTGCCGTTGTTGGCAGGTATTCTGTTCAGTGCGGTTGCTGCTGGTATGTTGTTGCGTTTTTCCGCCTCCTCGCTGTTTAACCGGGTGCGCCGCCCCCTGTTTACCCTGACTGCGAAACCGGTGGCAGTGGTTGCTGAGGCTGCAGAAGCGAGGGTGGAACACATGCACTTTGCAGTACCCGCAACTTCCGTGGGCGAAATGAAAGCGGTGGCTACCTCGGCCTGACCTCTTCTCTTGCCGCTTCGTCACTATCGCCAATCGATGGGGTCAGTGATGGAGCGGCAAAGCGCTGCGTCCGCTTCACCTGCTCTTGGCTATCGGCTAATTTCTCAACGATCAGGCAACAGGCGGCAGCGGCATCCAAGCAATGCCTACACCACAAACCACTTATGGACCTAGCAACAATAACTTGGGCATCTTGCCTGTCTTTTGCTCCTCCTGCGTCGTTGCAAAAACGCTTACACACTAAAAGCATGCGCAGATTTTTGCGCCTGGCAGGCGAAGCAAAATCCGGCGCAATCTGCACAAGTTGTTTTCGCCAGGCTCCTTACCGGGAAAGAAGTCGGGAAAGAAACTGCACGGCCCGCTCCGACTTTGGGGCAGCAAAAAAATCAGCACTGGGGCTGTCTTCGAGAATTTGCCCCTGATCCATAAAAATGACCCGATCCGCCACCCGGCGGGCAAAGCCCATCTCGTGGGTGACACACATCATCGTCATTCCCTCCTTGGCCAGTTCCACCATCACATCCAACACTTCATTGATCATCTCAGGATCCAGGGCGGAGGTGGGTTCATCAAACAACATGCAGATCGGATCCATGCACAAAGCCCGGGAGATGGCTACCCGCTGTTGCTGACCACCCGAAATTTGCCCGGGATATTTCAGCGCCTGATCGCGCAAACCTACCCGGTCGAGCAGTCGCATCCCCTTCTCTTCCGCCTCGGCTCGGCTACGCTTCAAAACCTTCACCTGTGCCAGACAAAGATTATCCAAAACGGTCATTTGCGGAAACAGCTCGAAGTGCTGAAAAACCATCCCGACCCGGGCACGCAACAGGTTTAAATTGGTCTTCGGATCCCGAACCGAGACGCCATCCACCACAATTTCCCCCTTTTGAAAGGGTTCCAAGGCGTTGACACATTTGATCAGGGTGGATTTGCCAGAACCGGATGGGCCACATACCACCACAACTTCCCCTTTATCCACTTCAGCACTGCACTGAAAAAGAACACGGAAATCACCATAATATTTGGAAATGTTGCGGATGGAAATCATCGTATCCTCTTTTTCTGCAGTCGGGCAACCCACTGTGAAGCCATAAAGCTGATCAGAAAGTAGACGGTGCCCGCAATCAGCATCATTTCAACCAGATGCCCATCACGATCACCTATCTTGTAGGCAGAACCAAAAAAGTCAGACAAGCCAATCACATAGACCAAAGAGGTGTCCTGAAACAAAATTACCGCCTGGGTCAACAACAGGGGCAACATATTGCGGAAGGCCTGCGGTAAAATAATGATACGCATCGTCTCCCGGCGACTGAAACCAAGCGCCAAACCGGCATCAAACTGACCACGAGGTATGCTCAAGATGCCGGCACGCATAATTTCTGAATAATAGGCGGCCTCAAAGAGAGAGAAAGCTACCAGGGCAGAGGTAAAACGAATATCCTCTACGGTATTGCCGAACAAAGCGTGCATCAATTGTGGCACAACCAGAAAAAACCAAAGGATAACCATCACTAAAGGAACGGAGCGGAACAGATTGACATAGGCGGCAGCCAACCAGGATACCCAACGAATGCGCGATAGACGCAGAGCAGCCAACAGTGTACCCCATAAAATGCCAACAACGATGGCAATCAAGGCAATACGCGCCGTCATCCACAAACCACTCAACAAAACCGGCGCAACTGATGTCCAATGCTGGCTCTCCAACAGGATCATGACTTGCCTCCGCTGGTAAAACGAGGAATGCGTATAGCAGTTTCCAAGTGGCGCATCGCAAGCATGACCAGCACATTGATCAGTAAATAGAGGGTGGTAACGGCAATAAAGGCTTCGTAGGGTTGTGCGGTATAATCGACCAACTGTTGAGCCTGCCGGGAAAGTTCAATAAAACCAATGGTAGTAGCCACTGCGGAATTTTTGAAAATGTTCAAAAACTCACTGGTCAAAGGAGGCAGGGTAATTCGCAGGGCAACAGGCAATAAAACATAGCGATACACCTGTGGCAAGGTCATGCCAAGAGCCAACCCGGCATTTTTACGCCCTGGAGGCAAAGATTCAATCGCCGTGCGTACTTGTTCGGTGATGCGGGCGGCGGTAAACAAACTCAAACAGAGCCAAGCAGCAAAAAATTGCTGCGAGAGTGGGTGCCATTGTTTGAAGGCCTGACCCCATGCTTCCGGCAGCAATTCCGGCAATACAAAGTACCAGCAAAACAGCTGAACCAACAACGGAATGTTTCTAAATATCTCTACATAGGCTTTGGCGACCATCACCAATCCAGGTTTGCTTTCCGCTGTGCGCATTACACCCAACAACAAACCTAGCAGCAGGGCCAAACACCAGGCACTCAAAGAAAGCAACACCGTCCACTGCAACCCTTCCAGCAACCATTGCAAATAGGTATCTCCGCTGGGGGTACGTGTCAATAAAATGCCCCAGTTCCACTGATACCCTTTCGTGGTTGAATCAGCGGTTGCAGCGACCTTCTCCGACTCATCTGGCGGTTCAAACGAGGTATCGTTTGGCTCTTCATACAACAATCGCATCGGCTCAGAAAGGGGGAAATCCAGATTGAGGTTTTTGGGCGGAATCGGGCTGGTAAACCATTTGTAGTAGATGCGCTCCGCTTCCCCGGAGAGCATCATCCGGGTAACCACCGCATTGACCAGTCGACGAAAATCGGGATCATCCTTGCGCAAAGTACAGCCATAAGCCTCTAACGTGACCGGCGGCCCGGCAATGGCCCAATCCTGAGGATTTTTGGCTTTGGCTCGTTCTCCATACAGCAAAGCATCATCCATCATGAAAGCGACCGCACGACCCGTTTCCAGAATCAGAAATGATTCGCCATGATCTTTGGCACTGATGATGTTCATGCCCATTTTTTTGTCGTCGTTCATGCGACGCAGCAACCGCTCGGAGGTGGTTCCGGCGGTGGTTACAACCGTTTTACCAACCAGGTCAGGAAAATCACGCAGGCCAGAGTTGCTGCGGGTCATGAAACGGGTGCTAACCACAAACAGACTGTTGGAAAAAGCCACCTGCTTGCGACGTTCCGCATTGTTGGTAGTAGAACCGCACTCCAGATCAACTGTACCATTTTGAACCAAGGTAATGCGATTTGCGGAAGTTACCGGCATCAGGCGCACAGTCAAGTCAGGAAGATTGAGGCGATTTTTGATCGCTTCAACAATTTTTAGGGCAAAAACATGGGAATAACCGATTACCTGTTGGTTTTCACCATAATAGGAAAAGGGCATCGACGATTCTCGATGGCCCAAGGTAATCACTTTACTTTCCTTGATTTTGAGCAACGTACCGCCATCTGCCTGCAACGTACTGACTGGGAGCAGGCATGGGTAGATAATGCCAAGGATCAGGAGCCACAATGGTTTCAAATTCATTAAGACCGTCAGCAGCATTTTTTATTGAAAGCCAGCAGGATGGCCTATTTACCACCCTCACTGACCGTATGGATAACACACTTCCCTGGAGTATTGCACTGTTTTACGCGCATCGTTCGCCGAAAAATCGCACCTGTCGTCCTGCAGGTAATCCCATAGCTTTTTCCTTGCGTGCCATGGCCTTTTGGCTTTATCTACCGATCATGCTTCTTCGTTCCGCTCAAAACCGGCGGGGGTTGCCATGTCCCGACTCACAAACACGCTTCTGTGGGGTAGTGTCTCCGTGCTGGGTGCCTTTGCTCTGGCAACCATCGCCTTGCATCAAGGGGAACGCATCAACGCACTATGGATGGTGGTGGTTACGCTCTGTGTATTTTTGATTGCTTACCGCTTCTACAGCCGTTTTATCGCACAAAAGGTGATGGAACTGGATGCCAGCCGTTTGACACCTGCCGTAAGGCTTAACGACGGTCTGGATTATGTGCCAACCAATCGCATCGTTCTGTTTGGTCATCATTTTGCCGCCATTGCCGGGGCTGGTCCTTTGGTCGGACCGGTATTGGCGGCACAAATGGGTTATTATCCCGGCATGTTATGGTTACTGGCAGGTGTGGTGCTGGCCGGTGCGGTACAGGATTTCATGATTCTCTTTCTCTCTTTGCGTCGCGACGGTAAATCTCTGGGAGAGATGATCAAAAGCGAATTGGGAGAGACAGCAGGACTGGCAGCCTTGTTTGGCACCTTCATGATCATGGTGATTCTGCTGGCCGTACTGGCTTTGATCGTGGTCAAAGCGTTGGAATCCAGTCCCTGGGGCACCTTCACGGTTGCTGCAACCATCCCAATCGCCTTGTACATGGGCGTTCATCTGCGCTACCTGCGCCCCGGTCGCATCGGGGAAGTCTCTCTGCTTGGCTTCGTGTTGCTGATTGCCGCTATTGTGCTGGGCGGGCAGATCGCCGAACATCCGACTCTGGCCCCACTCTTTACCTTTAACGGCACCCAATTGGCCTGGATGCTGATTTTCTACGGCGGTGT
The DNA here is from genome assembly GCA_002753135.1 of Magnetococcales bacterium WMHbinv6. Taxonomy (GTDB): domain Bacteria; phylum Pseudomonadota; class Magnetococcia; order Magnetococcales; family Magnetaquicoccaceae; genus Magnetaquicoccus. Next base: position 76,088 of record PDZV01000001.1, read on the forward strand.
AGCCTCCGTTCTGCCGGTTTGGCTGTTATTGGCACCCCGAGACTATCTTTCTACCTTTTTGAAAATAGGCACCATCGTTGCCCTGGCCGTCGCCATTGTCGTGGTGGCACCTGAGATGAAAATGCCTGCCATCACCCGCTTTAGCGACGGAACAGGGCCGGTGTGGGCGGGTACACTTTTTCCCTTTTTGTTCATTACCATAGCCTGCGGTGCCGTATCCGGTTTTCACTCACTGATCGCCTCTGGCACAACGCCGAAAATGGTTGATAACGAAACAAATACCCGTTTAATCGGCTACGGTGCAATGTTAATGGAATCTTTTGTCGCTTTGATGGCCTTGGCTACCGCGGCCTGTATTGATCCCGGTATCTATTTTGCCATGAACAGTCCGCTCGCCATACTCGGCGGCTCTGTGGATAGTGCAGTAAAAACCATTACGGAATGGGGATTTGTTGTTACCCCGGAGATGATTCGGCAAGCGGCGCAGGATGTGGGAGAACAAACCATCCTCGCCCGCACCGGTGGTGCCCCAACCTTGGCCATTGGCATGGCGCAAATTTTTGCTCAGTTGCTGGGCGGCAAAGCGATGATGGGCTTCTGGTACCATTTTGCCATCCTTTTTGAAGCGATGTTCATTCTCACCGCCGTGGATGCCGGTACGCGGGCTGGACGTTTCATGTTGCAAGATTTGTTGGGCCTGTTCCATGCGCCATTACGAAATACCGCTTCTTTACCCGCCAACCTGCTGGCCACGGTTATTTGTGTTGGCGGTTGGGGTTATTTTCTTTACCAAGGGGTCACTGATCCCTTCGGGGGTATCAATACGCTTTGGCCACTGTTTGGTATCGCCAACCAAATGTTGGCAGCCGTTGCCCTGATTCTGGCCACTACCGTACTCTTCAAAATGAAAAAAGAGCGCTATGTGTTGGTCACTGCCATTCCGATGGTCTGGCTGTTGATTACCACCTTTACTGCCGCCAGCCAAAAACTCTTTCACGATCATGTTCGTATCGGCTTTTTTGCCCACGCGGCCAAATACCAGGCAGCCATTGATACCGGTACCATTTTGGCACCGGCCAAAAGCATGGAGCAGATGGCACAAATTGTCTTCAATGACCGTATTGATGCCTTTTTAACCATCTTTTTTATGTGTTTTGTCTGCATTATATTTTTTTATGGTCTGCGCACCTGCTGGTTGGCCAGACAGGCGGAACATGTCACCACCAGGGAAACAGCTGCCATTCTTGCCCAACCAGCCTCAGTGAGGTAAATCATGCCTGCGGAGACAATCTCACCCCCAAACAGAGTAGCGAGAGCTACTGCCTGGTTGGCTTTGCTGAAGGCAACATTGCGTTCAATGATCGGACTGCCAGATTATCAGGTGTATGTTGCCCATAGACAACAACACCATCCCGATCAACCGATTTTAAGCGAGGCAGAATTCATTCGGGAACGACAAGAAGCACGCTATGGAAACCGGCAAGGAAAAATGATCCGCTGTTGCTGAAAATATTACTGTAACACTCTCTATTGCTGATTGCAGCGATGGTTTTCGCACTTCCTGCGCGCATCTTTGTTGTGTTGCGAGACACGCTGTGCTGTATGCTGCTGTAATCCTCTGTCGAATGAACTGGGCTTTACCAAAGGATGATGGTGGCGTTGTGGATGGTAACCATGAGGGTGGGAACGCATGGCAACGGCGCGCTCTTGGACAACGATGGGTTTTTCTACCACGACAACCGCAGGAGCGGCAAAACGTCTTACTACCGGTTGTACCACGACGGATTCATAGGAGGGTCGCGCATAAAGCGGAACCTGCGCCACCATGGGAGGTGACGCATAAGCCAATGCCCCCCCTTCTCCAGACATTGCATAATATTGGGCATGATAGCAACCGGGCAGTATCATCAGTAAGGGCAAAAGAATGAGCAAGCGTATTAACATGGCATTTCTCGCTTTATATCCAGTTAGAGAAAAATCGCTTGGCAACACAAGCCGCACTTGCTCAATTGGACGGACAGCCCATCGAACATTGTCGAAGCAAGGAAAAATTGATCTACAAGCACTGCAGAATCTGCCTTGAAGCCTCCTCTAACCATTGTTAAACTGATTTTTCTGTAATGTTTCAGGAAATGAAAATTTTGCCGCAGTGAGGGGTGGAAAGTGGGTGCGCACGATAGATTTGTTTGGCTGTTGTTTTCCGTTTGCCTGTGCGTTGCCCGACCTGCGGCAGCGGTAGACATTCGCTGCGGAGAGGTTCAAGCCAACACAGCCATTGGTGAACGGCTTTACGGACCCACACGTCCAGGGGAATCGTTAACCACCATTGCCCGACCAATGGCCAAAAAATTGGGGGTTTCTCCTTTTCAAGCACAAGTCGTCATCTGGCAACGTAATGCTGGTCAGTTTGTCCTGCAGAATATGCACGGTTTAAAAAGTGGTTGCCAACTGGTGATCCCAGCGGCAGAAGAGTTTACCAGAATCAGCCCGGAGAGTGCGGGCAATTTGTTGCTTGCCCATGCCATCGAGTGGAGAAAGCCCTACTCCGCCCGGAAAACCATGACCGACTCTTTTTCTGCCACAGACAAAGATACCACCAACAATAACAAAGCATTCTCCGAAGAACGTCCGGTTTTGCAGACTCCGGAAAGCGCAGACAGTAGTCAAAACAGCGCAAGAATGGAAAATTTTCCGATAGAACAAATTACTTCTCGTTTACAATCGATCGTGCAACTGCTTGAAAAAAACCAACACCAGATGGATTCGCTGATGCAGAGGGTATCAGCCATGGAGAGTAAACAGGAAATGTTCAAGCAGTTTGATCAGCGTTTGTCGGTATTGGAAGGGCGCCTCAAATAACTGAACAGGATCAAGAGAGCAAAGCGGTAAGAGCAGCACACTCTTGCTCAGACAACGAAAAAGAGAAAACAGCCAAATCTTCCTGCATGTGCCGTAACGAAGTCGTTCCCGTCAGGGGCGTCACCCCAATTTGCGTCAAATACCGAAACAACACTTGCGCTCTGCTTTTCTGATAAGCTCCGGACAATCTTGCCAGAAGCGGATGGGACAACAGGTCCGGGTTGGCTGTCAGAGTCCAAAAGCTTTGGTAACGGAGACCATGTTGAGTACAAAAGGCGCGAATCAAATGATCATACTGCGTGGCGGCATAAAAACGATTCTGTACAACAGCAGGTTTAATCCGTACCGAGGTCCAGATATATTCCAAAAGAGACGGATTGTAACAGTTACTGATACCAAGTTGTAACACATCCCCTTTGTCTACATTTTCTTCCATAACACTCCATACTTGCAATGTTTCTGTAACGGTCGGCATCGGGGAATGTAGTAACAAACAGTCCAAATAATCGGTATGCAAATTGTTTAACGATACCTGTATGGATTGTTGCACCTGTGTTGCAAGGGGTGCTTGTGGATCATAGGGCACGCTTTGCGGATCCTGCCCGTTTAACGAAGTGAACTTTGTCTGCAGATAGAGAGTGGAGCGAGCAATTCCCTGTTGTACTGCGGCCTGGATACCTTCGCCAACCCCTGCTTCGTGGTAATGTTTGGGCTGGCATGCCGTATCGATACCACGGAAACCCTGCAGCAACGCCTGTTCCACCAGGGGTGAAGTCATCTCTTTTTTCCATGCCGTACCATAAAGCATGGCTGGCATTGCTGTCGTCTGCATATTTTTCATGTTTTACTCCTGTACGGCAATTGTGTGCCAGACGCCCTTTTTCGGCTACGGATCATTAACCAGATGGTCGCTGAAAGGGTCAACAGAATAACCGGTACAGCGAAAGCGTTCAACCACTGCCACCCTTTTTGGTTGGCAATCACTCCAGAAGCAAACGAGGTGATGATCTGGCTGAGAAAGATGAGCAACTCATTCAAACCTTGCGCTTTGGCCTTTTCTTCCGGCAGATACGTTGTGGTCAGCAACGTGGTGCCACCAATATACAAAAAGTTCCAACCAATTCCCAACAAGAGTGAGGCACCCCAGAAATGGAGCAAGGAAACACCTGCCATGGCAATGGTCACGCAAAGCAGGTTGACGAGCGCACCGAGGATCAGTATCGGCAAAACGCCAAAACGCAGGATTAACGTTCCGGTAACAAATGAGGGAACAAACATGCCCAGCACATGCCATTCCAAAACAAACGCCGCATCCTGGAAAGGAAGTTGACACCCTTTCATCACCAATGGGGTAGCAGTCATCAGCAGATTCATGATGCCTGAACCACTTACTGCGGCAATAACAGCAACAAGATAAGCCGGTTGGCGAATGATTTGCCCTAATGGGCGTCCAGTGAGTTTTTTTTCATCGCTCTCTGCTTGAGGCAGGTGCAGTTGCCCCATAACCATCCAGGAAAGCAAAGCCACCAGGGTCAGAGTGAGATAAGAGGCGGTAAAAGGAACAGGTAAAACGTTCCAGGTCAATTTACTCAATTCCGGCCCCAGAACACCGCCAAGAATCCCGCCAGTCAATGTATAAGAGACGGCACGACTCTTCCACTCTTCGGAAGCGGCATCTGCGGCAGCAAAACGGTATTGTTGACCAAACGCATTATAAAAGCCGGCAAAGAGGCAACCTGCACAAAGCAACCAAAACTGATGGATCCACAAAGCCAGAGCGCATAACAAACTGCCACACAGTCCCAACCCGGAACCAAGTCGGAAACCAAAACGACGCCCCATGCGCTGCATGATCCAGGAGGCAGGCACGGTGGACATGGCCGCCCCCAGCGCATATCCGGTAACTGGCAGGGTGGCATAGGCTGGATTGTCTGCCAACATGGCACCAGCCAAACCACTGACAGCAATCAGGGTGACCCCATTGATTGACAACAATCCTTGTCCCGTGGCCAGCAACAGAATGGTGCTGCGGATAGGCGGCATGAACTCTCGTCTTCGCTCCTCACCTGTTAATCATCGTTACAGAAACAGTTTCTTGCTTTTACTAAACCATTAATTGCACGATTTGCTTATTACATACATGCAACAGTTGCTCTGTGCTACAAAAGGGAGCAAACAAGGTGAGTCCTGTTTGCGACATGCCATCTTTACGCAATATATTGGCGGTGACCCGATAAGAGCGAACTGCCTGAGGTTTACACGCCAACTGCAAATAGGCCTCTGCCATATAGTAATGCGCCAACCAGTTGTGTGGAGACAAAAAACAGACCTCTTTGAACTGCTGCAAAGCCTGCTCATGATCTGCTTGCCGCTTGGCAATAACCCCCAATAGCATGCGGGCCTCGATATGCCAGGATTGATGTCGCAAGATAAGCTGGCAAACCTCTTTTGCTTCTGAATAGCGCTGCATCTCCACGAAAACAGCGGCCTGCAAGGCATGAGCCTGGCAGTTTTGCGCGAGATTTTCCTGCGCAACCTCTTTTTCCAGACATGAGAGTGCCGCCGGATAATTCTGTTGCTGCGCCAAGTCGATCGCCAACGGTATCCCGGATTGAGTCTGTTTGCTGCCGGGAGATTTGCCGGTCGAGGAGAGACGTTGGCTTATGGACGCGGGCAAGACGGAAGAAGTGTGTGGTAATCGTGGCAACGACAAAGAGTTATTCGCAGACTCCTTGCCCAAAAAGGACTGTTGCCGTTTTTTACTCTGCGATGGTGGAGGGGGCAGCCAACCTTTTTTTTGCGAACTCTTTGGTTCCCCTTTTTGAAAGAAAAAGAGCCCTTCATCTTCCAGCAGATGCAATACCCCAAAATCATGCAATAAACTTTCTACTGAACCGACCACAACATAGCCAGGATCTTGCAAAATAGAGGAAAAATGGTTGAAAATAGTGCGGCGTGCCGGTTCATCGAAATAGATGGAAACGTTGCGATAAAAAATGATGTCAGCCTTGATGGCCAGTTTGAGTATATCCTGTTGGTTAAGAATATTACAATTTTGAAAAGTGACCAATTGGCGGTATTGCTCTTTAATTCGGTAGCGCAAATCCGCTTCTCTTGCAAAGTGGCTCTCAGGAAAACTGTGCGGCAACCCCCGAAATGCGTTACGGCCATACAATCCCTCTTTGGCTATGGACAAAGCCTTAACATCCACATCGATGCCGATAATTTCGATCAATTGTCCCACTGAGCCCGCATATTTTTCGACAAGAGAAATGGCCAGAGAATAAGGCTCCTCACCGGTTGCGCACCCGGCACTGAGAATGACAATTTTTTTCTGCATTCGATAGCGATTGATCAACTCCGGCACCAACCGATCAACCACATACCGAATCTGCACAGGTTCGCGCATAAAATAGGTTTCGTTAACGGTCAAGAGAGAGATCAATTGTTCCCGTTCCCGACTCTCCTCCGACAGTTTTTCGGCATAGTTGGCCAACTGGCGTACCGCCAAAGCCTCCATCCGTTCCTGCACGGCCCGTTCCAGGGTAACTTTCCGTTCGCCCTGGAAGGTCAGTCCCGAATGCAGTTGCACCAATTGTTCAATTCGTGGCAGTGCCATTAAACACTCCTCGTCACAGGTGATTGCCTACAATTTTCGTCCTGACTCTTGGATGACAACAAACGCACTATCATACCGTCAATCTCGCCAGCTGGCAGAATATGGTGCGCAAAGCCGGCATCTGCAACCGCTTTGGGCATGCCATAGACAATTGAGGTTGCCGCATCCTGGGCAATGACGACGCCACCCGCTGCATGCACGGCTCCTGCGCCACGAGCCCCATCTTCGCCAATGCCAGTTAAAACAATGGCGATGGTACGTTTGCCATAAACTTGCGCCGCTGAGGTCAACAGTTTATCTCCGGCAGGACAAAAAAATTCCACAGCAGTTGGCGCTGTCAGGACAAACTCCCCCCTTTCATTCAAAGTCAGATGATATTCTGGCTGCGCATAATAGATGGTCCCTGCCTGGGGGCGTTCTCCTGCTTTGGCCAGGACAATGGGTAATGGTGTCAAGCCGCTGTGCCATTTGATCAAACTGTGGATGAAGCCGGGCACGATGTGCTGGGCAATCAGTACTGGGCAGGGAAATCCTTTGGGCAATCCACGCAATATTGCCGCCAACACTTTAGGACCACCGGTTGATGACGCAATTACCACCACTCCGATCCGTGGGAAGAGAGGTTGCACGTTGCCCGGCGGAGTGGGTGCCGGTTCCACCTTAGCCGCTGTCTGTTGCTTTACCTTGACGGTACTCAGCAACATAATTTTGCGTCGAAAAACCTGCGGGTGTTCATAATCGATCTCATCTTTGGCGATTACCTCCAAAGCACCTCTCGACAAAGCCTTGAACGCCGTCTCCGAACCAGCCGTACCAGAGATCACCACAATCGGCAAAGGCTTGCAGGCCATAATGCGGGTAATGGTCTCCAAGCCATCCATCACCGGCATATTTATGTCCAGACTGAGCAAATCGATCGACTCTTTTTGCACCCAATGCAACGCTTCCTGTCCGTTACCCACAGCGGCGACAACTTTGATGCGTGGATCCTGCTCCAGGATCGACTGAATCAATCCTCGCGCAATTGGACAATCATCGGCAACCAACACCCGAATCGGCCACATGGTTGGCTTTCCTCCGGCTATACTAACAGATCCAATGTTTCTGTTTCAGTTTCCGTAACAGAAATTCCCTGTAAATCCAGTAACAAAACCGGCTCACCTTCCGGGGTCAGCATGACACCAAAGTAGGCCTGTGGAAACCGCCGACTGCGGGTATAATCGGCCAAAAATTGTATCTCTGCCGGATCAATGCTCACAATTCGTTCCGGATTGTCGATCATCACGCCAACATCCCGCTCTTTGACCCAAACAATTCTTGGTGCTAAATAGGTTACTTTCCTATCCTGAAAAGCAAGGCGTTCTGGCAATTGGATAACTTCAACACCTGCATCAGCCTCGACCGGATATGTTATCGCCATGATCTGGGCAACCACAACACCGAAAGGAACATCAGCCAAGTGAAAAAGCAGAATATTCCAGCGGCTACTGTTCATCGTTGGATAAGCTGCGCCATTTTCGCCACATCCAATACAGCAACATGACGATCTCGGTAGGTAAAGGCGTAATGCACCAACTCGCGCAACGTATCGTTGATTGCCCATTCATTGCCTGGTTGCAAGGCGCTTTGCGGTATATCCATCACCTCTTCGATAAAATCAACTCGAATGCCGGTTTGAAACGCTTCGTGATGAATAATGATAGCGTGCCGCTCGGTATTCTCTTTTTCTCGTGCCAGGCCAAGCAATCGATAAGGATCAATAATTGATTGAATGATGCCACGAACGTTGATGATGCCAGCGATAAAATGGGGTGAACCCGGAACAAAAATCACTGTCCGTTTGCTGATGTCAAGAATTTCCCGCACGTTGCTACAGAAAAAGGCGTACCAGACACCCGCCAGGGAAAACAGAACCATCTTGACCTTCTGTTCCTGGACAGGCACGGTCTTGGTGCGTTCACGTCTCTGCTTGACCCACTCCTGCAACTGCTCCCGGGAAACCATACCCGCTATCGGCTGCTGTTCTTCCATCTTACCCTCGCCTGCACCTGGAGGAGGTCATCAAATCGATTTAAACTGACCAACCTGTTCGCTCAAATGGTTGGCAAGCTGCATCAGAGCCGTACAGGTATCATGGGTGGTATGGATAGAGACCGAAATTTGCTGAGATCCCATTTCAATCTCTTTGAGTGCAAAAACAATCTGGGTAGTCGCCGTCTTCTGCTGCTGGGTGGAAAGTGAAATTTGTTTGGCGGCATCGTTGGTTGCTTGCGCCCCAGAAAAAATATCGTTGAGAAATCCGACCGTCTCTTCCGTCAAGGAGCTTCCAGACTGAATCCCTTTGGCACCTGCTTCCGAGGCAATCACCAAGCGATTGACGCTCTCCTGAATCTCTTTCAGATTGTCGCTGATCTCCCGTGTTGACTCCATCACGCTGTCGGCCAGTCGACGAATCTCCACGGCAACCACCCCGAAGCGCGCCCCAGCCTCTCCAGCACTGGAGGCCTCAATCGCTGCATTGAAGGCAATCAATTTGGTCTGATCGGCAATACCGTTGATAATCTCCATCACCCGGTTGATCTCTTGCGACTTGCGTCCCAGTTCTACCACATCGCTGATGGTTTTTTGATTATCGTCGTTGATCTGTTTCATGGTTCGCATCACCTGTTCGGCGGCAATGCGACCCTGATCAGCGACTTCCAACGTCTGGGTAGATACGGACAGCACTGAACCGGCATTTTCGTTGATCTGGTTGGAAGTAGCAGAGAGCTCTTCCATGGATGCGGTAATTTCTGTCACCGCTGCCGATTGTTCTGTGGCGATTGCCACTTCATCACTGACCGCCGCTGCAATGCCGTTGGCCGACGAGAGCACCTGCCCGGTTGCCGTTGCGACCAACTCCACCATGCTGCGAATATTTTTCACGATTGATCGGGTCAGCAAAAAACCGAGAAAGACGGAGATGGTGGCAAATATCGCTGTAATACCAAACCCAAAATAGAGGGAACGGTTGCTGTCTTCCCGCATCTGATTGGCATTTTGCGCAATAACCAGTGAGCCGAAGGGAATCGTCTGCCCTAAACGGACCGGTACGGCAGCATAAATGAGCAGATCGTCTCCTACCTCCTTCATCCAGACGCGCAGCTGGGGCTTTTGGCAGGAAGCAGCGTTGACATCCCGCTCACATGCCACTTTAACCTGTTGATACAACTCGTTCATTTCCCCGAGATTGACCGCTTGCATGGCTGCATAACTGGCATTGCTGCCAACAACCGCTGCCAGAGCCCCCCCATCCACACTTTTGCTCGTATCATCCTGCTTGATTAAAAACACATCACCATGATTGGCCAACTCTTTGAGCTTTTCTGCGTCCAAAACAAAACCACCCAGTAACATGCCAACAGGTGCGTTGTGGTACTTAATTAGTGAACCGGTTAATATTATATATTGTTTCTTAATATCGTCGTAGACAAACTGGGTAGCCCAACCCTCTTTCTCTTTGCTCGCCCGTTGAAAAATATCTTGTTGACTGAGATTCACATTGTTCCGATGGGCAGAAGAACTGAACAACATGGTACCATCCATGGCCACCACTTCCATGATCGACAACCCCACGTCATCACGAATCTCAGTGACAATCTCACGCACGCCTTGCGCGTTACCACTCTTTCTGTCGCGTATCGCCGCCTCGACCGCCGCCACCAAACGGGGATCTTTGGCCACATCCTTGATATAATTTTGTGACGAACGCATTAACCCGGGAAAATCAACCGAAATGACATTGATCGCCGCACTGCGTAAGGACTCTTGATAATATTCCGTGATTGATCGTCTCATTTCCGAATGGTTGATGGCCAAGGTGGCCAGCATCGGCGAAAGCACCAGAAACAAAAAGCCACTCCCCAGTTTCTGAATCAGATTCATCCGTATCACTCCTGTTGAATATTACCCATTACCCCAAACGTTCTGCCCACTCATTACGGCTTGGCACCAGATTGTTCACCCTTGCCTCGTCGTTGCTCTGCTCAAGGCTAACGTGCCTGCTCACAGGCCCTTTGCAACACAATCGTCAGCACGCCACCCGGTATCATACCTGGCTGACACCATCCCAGCCCTGTCCCGGCTTTTCCTGTTTCAATCGTCGGCAGCGTTCCAAATAGATGCGACAAACCTGATCACTGGGCATTTCCCGGTATAAATCGGCAAAAACCGCCTCTGCCAAGCTCCATTCCTGGGTCTTGTACCAGTAGAGAGCCTCTTGATATTGCGCCAGACTGGCACGAATCTGCTCCTGGCGCTGTTCATTGGCACCATCGACCACCTCCCAGACAGTCACAGCCTCAGATTTGCCTTTCACCCGGACCGTATCGATCTCCCGCATACAGTATCCCCTGTTTTTGTCGAGCAGATCGTAAGATGGCTGGGAAATGGCGATGGTGATGCCATAATATTTGGTCAAGGTTTCCAGACGCGAAGCCAGGTTGACCGTATCGCCCACGGCAGTGGTATCCATCCGTTTCTCAAACCCTACCGTACCCAAATATACCGGCCCGGCATGAATACCGACTCCGACACGGATCGGCTTGTAACCCGATTTGTGGCGATACTGATTGTAGACCTTCAAAATATGCCCCATCTCGATGGCCGCATCCACTGAACCGTTATGAAAGTTGGCCAACTCCAATGGAAACAAAGCCATGATGCAGTCACCGATAAATTTATCGATAAAACCGCCGTGCTTTTGTATCATCGGAGCCACAAAGGTCAGGTAATTGTTAATGAAATTAAAATTTTCCACATGCGTCATGCACTCCGACAAAGAGGTAAAATCCCGAATGTCGGAAAAAAAGACCGACATGGTCTTGGCTACCGCATCGCCGTAATGGACATCCTCAATTCCTTCCCTACCGATATAGGTCAGAAAATTTTTCGGTACAAAACATTCAATCGCCTTGGTTTTGCGTTCAATGCGTTCGATCGCCTGGCGCAGTTTTTCCGATTCGGCCCTGAGTTGGGCGTTGGAATGGTCCAGACGCACCAAATCTTGGTAAGAGCGTAAGGAGGATACCACCGTCGTAAACAATTTTTGATAGGTTAAATCGTTTTTCTCTTTATAATCATTTATTTGGTATTTGAGGACCATCTCTTTTTCCGGGGCCATACCCGGTTGTCCGGTACGCAAAATAATCCGCACCAAATGGTTGTGCAGCGTATCGCGAATGGCGCGTACTACCTGCAAACCACTGTCATCCTCCTCCATCACCACATCCAACAAAATCAAAGAAATGTCCTGGTTGGCGGCCAAAACGGACAACGCTTCGTCCCGCGAACGGGCGCTTAAAAATTGCAGCGGACGCCCCTCTATTTTGGCACCTTCCAAAGAGAGTCGAGTCACCACATGGACGCTCTCTTCATCATCGACAATCAAAATTTTCCAACCATCCGCCACTGCATCGCTGACACTCGCCTCCTCCTCGTCAGCAAAAAACAGCTCCTCTTCCTCTGTTTCCTGCGCTGCAGGTGGGGAAACAACATGGATGCGTTCTTCGTTTTCTGTCGGTTCTGTTGTCATGGCACGCTTGTCCCAATCACACGGGGCAACATCAGTGTAAACTTCACCCCTTGACCAGGTTGACTGCTACAACTGATCGTTCCCCCCAACGTTTGCTCCACCGTGTTATGAATGATATTCAACCCCAACCCCAGTCCCCCTTGGTTTCTTTTGGTGGTAAAAAATGGATCAAAAATCTGTTTCAAATGTTCGGCAGCAATCCCTTTGCCATCATCCTGATAGAGAAATTCCACCCGATCACCCTGGACATTGACCTGAATATGGATTGACCCGCTGTCACGCCCTTCAAAACCGTGGATCAATGAGTTCATGATCAGATTGGTAAATATCTGGGCGATGGCCCCAGGCATCGACACAATTTCCAGCCCCTCTTCACACGCAATGACGACAGAAAAACGTTGATCCTTTAATTTTGGTCCCAGACTGAGTACCACATCCTCCAAATATGATTTTACACGTATCGCCCGTTTTTCCAAATTAGTCTGATCCGCCGATACCATTTTGAAGCTGCGAATCAACTCGGCAGTACGCGACAAATTCATTTGAATCAAGCGGGCCATCTCATCGGCTTTGCGAAAGTAGAGTTCCAAATCCGACCGTTTCATGCTTTTATCTTGATAGGCAGTGGAAATTTGGCGAGTATCCTCTGCCCAATAGGAGGCGGCGGTTACACAGACGCCAACCGGCGTATTGATTTCGTGGGCAACTCCCGCAACCAAGCGTCCCAGGGAGGCCATCTTTTCAGACTGAATCAACGCCTCCTTTTTCTGTTTCAAGTCATCATAGGTTTGCTGCAACTCTTCCAGCGTATTTTCCAGACGTTTATTCTGCTCTTCCAGAGCCCGCATCAACTGCCGGTTCTTGCGAGCAATCAAGCGCATTTCCAGCACTTTACGTACCGAGATTAACACCATGTCGGTAATGTTTTCGTCTTTGATCAAATAGTCGTCTGCCCCTTTATTGATCGCCTCGATGGCTACGGACATTTCGTTGCTGGAGGTCAAAATAATGATTGGCAGTTCTGCCCGAAGGGTTCGGACCTGGGCCATAAACTGCAGGCCATTCATGCGCGGCATATTGATATCGGAAATGACCAGTGCAATCGTATCATCCTGCTGGACCATTTCCCACCCTTCGGCACCATCTTCCGCCGAAACGACTTCATAGCCGACACTGCTGAGTATATCGCCCAGAATGCCGCGCACGATCATTTCGTCGTCGACCACCAACAGTTTTAATTGCGCATCCGCCATCTTGCTTATCTCCGTCTCAGCACGCCGTCAACCAATCAATGTCCTGACCGTGTCCAACAACGTGGTCTGCTGAAAATCGCCTTTGACAATATAGGCATTGGCACCGACCAACATGCCACGCCGTTTATCCTCTTCTTTCTCCAGCGAAGTCACCATAATTACGGGCAACTCTGCGTAACGACTGCTTTCGCGTACCGTTTTCACCAGCGTAAACCCATCCATACGAGGCATCTCCACATCCGTGATCAACAAATCAAACGATCCTTTTTGCAGCTTGCCCCAGGCAGCCAACCCATCGTTGGCCACCTCCACCTGATAGCCATAGGATTCCAGAATACTCCGTTCGATCTCACTGGTATTGATCGAGTCATCCGCCACCAGAATACGTATCGTTTGCCGATGATCGCTACTCTCTGTCAATGCGGTTCTTTGTTGTGATAAATTTTCCCGTTTGGCTCGACTGATCAACCCCGGCACATGCAACAGACAAATGGCATCCTGATTCCCCGATTGCGTTACCCCGGAAACCCAGGAATTGCTCTGCATATGAGCCGGCAACGGTTTGATCATCATGGCCCCCTGATCCACCAGGGTGTCGATCACGATCCCTAACCGTTCGGCTCCATTGCTGACAATCAATACTGCCAACTTTTTCTTGCGCGCATCCTGCTCCCAACCAGGCTGTTCCAACAATTCTGCCATGGTGGTCACGGGTACAAACTGTTCGCGCAAACGAATGGCCGCATAACCGGCCATCGGCAAAATTTCATCGGGGGCAATGTGGATAATTTCATCAACAAAGTCAGATAAAAAGGCAAACATGGATCCTCCGGCGGTTACCACCAGAAGGTTACGCACGGCCAATGTTGCTGGCAAACGAATGGTAAAGCGGCTCCCTTGTCCGGCAACCGTTTCCACCGCAATTTCTCCTTTGAGATCATCGACAATATTTTTGCGTACCACATCCATACCGACACCACGACCGGAAATGTCGGTAATAAACGAACTGGTACTGAGTCCGGGGTGAAAGATCAACTGTACCACTTCCCGATCCGACATTAATGGCAACAGTGCTTCATCCACCAATTTGAGTTTGAGCGCTTTTTCCTTGATTTTTGTCAGAGGAATGCCCGCACCATCATCGGAAAGTTCGATAATGACATTGCCCCCCTCATAACCGGCAAACAAACGCACCAACCCTGCCGCTGGCTTACCAGCAGCCAATCGCTGTTCCACGCCCTCTATACCGTGATCGATGGCGTTGCGAATCATATGCATCAATGGTTCGCCCAACCTTTCGATAATTTTTTTATCCAACGATGCCTCGCCCCCATCCACCACAAAGCGTACCTCTTTGGCCAGGGATGTCGCCACATCCCGCACGGAACGGGCCAGCGAGTTGAACAGGTTTGACAAGGGTAACATTCTCAGATGCAACGTTTTACTTTGCAAATGTTCAACCAGGAATGACTGCAGATCGGCATCGGCAGAAAAAGCGCTGGCAGTCTGATAGGCCAGATGCCGCATCTCCTGCAGAGGCTCTCCTAAGCTGAACCACAAATCCCGATCTGTCGGCTCCTGAAGATCATTCTCCAATTTTTGAAAATGTTTTCCTAATTTGCGAGCGGAAGAAGCCAGTTGCCGCAACTCAACCGCCCGTTGCAGTTGACGTCGATGCAAGAGGGCAATTTCCCCGGAAAGATTGATCAATTCATCCAGGCGTTCGGCAGGAATGCGAATGGTAGCCGAATCCATACGTGGCGCACTTTCCCGTACTTTGCCACTGGTGGATTCAGGAGAGTGGCCGACGGCGGCGTTGTTGAACCCATCGGCTTTGCCAGCCTGGGCAACAACCACCGGCTTGCTCGGCGGTGGAGAGGACAGGTCAGAACTCTCCTGCACTGCGGAAGAGACCACCTGAAGTAACGGAGACTCTTCAGAAGATTGTCCAGTCGTCGTTTCCGAGGCAAATGCGATCGCCTCTTCCTCCTGCGGGGCTTCTGTGCCTGCTTGTTCCGCAGAGGCCTGCCAAGGTTGCCCTTGCGCCGCCAAACTGAATTGTTGGCAAAATTCCTCCAAATCGGCGGCAACTTCCACACCGGTGCGGCTCTCTTCCACCAGAACCGTCAATAAATCTGCACCATGAAACAATAAATTACTTAATTCCCGACTGTGTGCAATTCGTCCACTGCGCAAAGCGTCGAGTACATCTTCCATCGCATGGGCCACCTTGTTGATGCGTAACAGCTTCAACATGCGTGATGTACCCTTCATGGAGTGTACAGCACGAAAAACGGTATTTATCCGTTCGACATCGCCTGGATCCTGCTCCAACAAAAGCAGTTCATCATTGACCGTCCGTAAATGATCCATCGCCTCATTGAGAAAACTGACACGATATTTGGCAATGTCCAATGACATAAACCCAGATCCTTAGCTCCAGTTGATGCTGTTTCCCCATTCATTTTCCGCTTTCACACCCATTTTGTGGCATGGTAGTCGTGGCTGCAACGGGTAAGCAAGCAGTTTTTCAAATCCGAACAATTTTTCGTTGCTTTCTACTGGCTATCAGGTTCACACTTTCGGGGAGTCTCGGAAGGTGGGGTAAAACAGCCTTAGTCTGTCAAGGAGTAATCAATGAGTGTCTTGCTGGAATTTTCCATGACCCCTCTCGACAAAGGGGAAAGCGTCAGCACCTATGTCGCTCGATCGCTGGATATCATTGATCGCAGCGGTATTTCCTACCAACTTGGTCCCATGGGAACATGTCTGGAAGGAGATTGGGACCACTGTATGGCCGTGGTCAAGGAGTGCCTTACCACCATGCAATCGGATTGCAAACGGATTTCCATTGCCATGCGCATCGATTACCGACAAGGCAAAGAGAATCGTCTGGCAGGCAAAATTGCCAGTGTTGAGGAAAAATTGGGACGCACCGTCCGCAAATAACCACGAGACACCCCATGAACATGCGGGATATTCTCTTTTCCAGGCTGGCCAATATCTATTATGGCAGCTTGCGCTATTTAATGGTGGAGATGCGGGATATTGTTCTGCCGGAAATTCCCGCCGTTGTACACTCTTTTTTTAAAGAGATCCACGAAATCGATGAATTAGCCTCCTTGATCGATAATTCCATCGTGACCCGCAACCTGTTGGAAGCCATGGACCAGTGGTGGGGCGACCTTTTTCGTCCCAGCAATCCGGCAGAGGTAGAGCAGTTTATTCTTCGTCAACTGGAAATCGGTAGCAAACATGCAGATTTGAATATCAACCTGCACTATATCCACCATGCCATCCGCATTTTTAAACGGGAGATTCACAGTCGCCTTGATTTTCAGGTTGAATTACCGGAAAAACAGGTCGCCATGGCCCAGTTACTCGATGAATTGCTGGATATTATCAGTTCATTGATGTCAGACAGTTATTTCAAAAATCTGGTCAAATATGAAACCGATACCCTGTCGTTGCGCATGAATGCCCTTAGTCAAAATGTGGCCATTGAATGCGAAAGGGTCCGTTCCCAGTTGTTGGAGTGGTCAAAAGGGATACTTTTCAACCTGTTCCAAAACCGCCGGATCGATCCAGACACGTTAATCTATGCCGAATATTCCATGTTTGGCATGTGGGTGTTTCACAAAGCCGATTTGTTGTTGCCAGAACCGTCCATGGTGGACAAACTCAAACAACATCTGCGCCATATTGATATGGAACTCAGCCAGGTTGCCACCTTGCGCAGTGAGGGGCTAAAACCAAAATTTCTTAATAAAGTCCGAGCATTTGACAGCCATGTCAATCAAACAGCATGGTACCTCAGCAGCCTGGTGGAACAAATCGTTAAGCTGGACGCCGGTCGGGATTCCCTGACCAGCCTGTACAATCGACGCTACCTGGATACCGTGTTACGCCGTGAAACTGAGATCAGCATGAAACAGGGCTATTCCTACAGCGTTCTGCTGTTGGATATTGATTTTTTCAAAAAAATCAATGACACCTATGGCCATGATGCCGGTGATGCCATTTTGCGCCAATTCAGTGAATTGTTGGTCGGCAGTCTGCGTATCAGCGACTTTTTGTTTCGACTGGGAGGAGAAGAGTTTCTCGCGGTTCTCGGCAATACCAACCGCAAACATGCTGTCCCCATCGCTGAAAAAATCCGTCGTGAATGTGAACAAAAACCATTTGTCGTACATCACGATCAGATCATCCGTGTCACCTGCAGCATCGGTATCGCCATCTATAAAGGCCATCCCGATTATAACCTGTTGATCAAACAGGCCGATCAGGCCCTTTATGCCGCCAAGCAAAGCGGTCGCAACCGACATTGCGTTTTTGGGGAATAGTTCCGAACATTTGGTCTCACGGTTGCCTTGCAGCAATCAGCAGCCTGTTGGCACCATCCTGTTGCCCACTGCTGCCAGAGTGCTGGACCTCAGAGTAAATAGCTGGGAAAACACGCAAAGAGTGTGCCCACAAAACAATCTTGCTGACACACCTGTAAAAGAACAGAAAACGAGGTTGTCTTGTCGCAGACCGTGTTGTAAGCTGGGGTAAACTGTCTGCCTGAATCGAACCATGGCACCGAATTGGCGGCGGGATGTCTTTTCGGAAGAGGCAAACGGTTATTCCGAAACGAGGCTAGGCCTGGATGTTATCGCAAGTCAATCGGCAAGCTGGAAAATTTGTCTATCCGACTGGAATTACTGGATGAAACTACCGCAATCCCTGGGTGTACGGCTTTTGTTGGGCATCTGGTTCGCCGGTTTGTTGTTGCTGTCTGCCTTTTATTTCCTGGCCGTGGAAGCGCGACAAATCCATCGCGAGGCCATGGAAGACCATTTTTTTATGAACTTTCTCAACACGGTATTGGAAACACGGCGTTACGAAAAAAGCTATTTCCAATTCCATAACAAACACGACTGGGAAAACGCGCTGAACTATCTGGACCAGGTGGACAGGCAGTTGCGGGTAGAACGTAAATCCTTCCTGGAACGAATCAATGGCTCAACCATTCATGCCAATCTGACCAAACTGACCAACGAATATCGAGAAAAACTGTTGCAGACCCCACGTCTTCTGGAAAACGATCCAAAACTCATTCATGATCTTGAACTGGTTCTGCATCAAAACGGGCGGCAATTTCTCACGATTGCAGAACAGTTGGCCTCCGACACCAAAAATGATATATCGGCAGCATTGCAACACAGCTATTCGGTGATTTTTTACATCTGTTGTTTATGGATAGCGATATTGATTGCCGCCAGCCATTTTGTCTGGAAACGTGTTCATTCCCCTATCAATCGTTTACGCAATCAATTGTTGCACACCATCGAAGGCGACTTGCAACCGATTTCTTCTTTCGACGATCAAGAGTGGCAGCGTTTGCTTGAACCGATCAACTACTTGATCTCCTGTGCGGAACGGGGGAAAAGCAGGCACACTGCCGGTCAGCAACAGGCTATGGTCACGACCCTGCTTTTGCCGTTCAGCAAAACCTTGGCGCAACCGATGGCCAATCTATCCACCACTTGTCAAATTCTTTTGGAAGAAGAAAACACGGAAACTTCGGCCAGCCGGAGTGTCATGTTGCTGCAGTTGCGCCACTTGGCCGAACAAAGCAATCGCATTGTAGCCACTATCCAGCAGCATGCCCTGTTGAGTTTGCAACCGTTCACGACCATCCAGTTGCAACAGTGGCTGCACAAGGTGTTGGCTCAGCAACACCTGCCGTTACCTGCTCTGCAAGCGTGGCAGCACCAGTTGGATCAGGATATAAACCTGCATGGCAATCCGGCGTTGTTGGAGCTGGTACTGGTTGCACTTCTGCAACATGCCGTCCATCGCTCACCACCTGCAGCGTTGCAGAGCCTCTCAGTTTGCCGCCAGCACCGCGCAACGCTTTTCCCGGAAGCCACGCCAAGCCAAGATGAAATTTTTTATTGGTTGCCAGAAGATGCGCAGGAAGTGATCCTTTTCACTCTGCCGTTGGCCAGTGAACTCGCGGATCAACCAAGCTGGTCCACAACAGATTTGCCACTGCTTTTTTTGCCACAAGCAGAAGAAAACCCGGCACTATGCCTGTTGCCGGAAATTGTCCGGCTGCATAATGGCTTTTTGCGTGTGGAGCCATGGCAACCATCCTGGTTGCGATTACAGATTGGTTTTCCGCTGCCCGGCAAACTGCTCAACCAGCGCCCCAGTCACCCCTATCAGGGAACCGTTTCCGCATGAACGATCCTCTCCGGATTTTGGTTGTCAATCGTGACAAGGTTGCCGTGCAAAACCTGGAACATATTTTGGCACGGGATGAATGCGCGTTTATGAAAGCCTTCGGCAGCAGTGAAGCCATCTTGCTGTTGAATACACCACACTATGCCACAACTCCTTTTGATGTCATCATTGTCGATCTGGAACGAGACGCACTGAATGAAAACCATTTTTTCCAACTTTGCCAACGGTTGCAACCCACGGCAGAAGTGATCTTTTTTGCCGACCCCTTGACCGTACCCAATGTGGTGCAAACCATTCGGCAAGGAGCGTTTCACTATCTGGTCAAACCTCTGCGACCGGCAGAACTGCGGCACAGTGTCTCCCTGGCCGGAGAACAAAGCCGACACAAACAACGACAACGAGGTTTGCGGCAGGCAGTCTCTCATCAGCATGGCTCTATGCCGCTGCTGACCCGTGATCCACAGATGTTGCGCCTTCTGGAACAGGCCAAACGGGCGGCGGCGATGGATTTGCCAGTATTGATTACCGGTTCTACCGGCACGGGCAAGGAAATTTTAGCCCGCCTGTTGCACGACGAAAGCCCTCGTGCCCAGCGCCCTTTTGTCGCGGTCAACTGTGGTGCATTTCATGAAGAGTTACTCGCCAACGAACTGTTCGGACATGGACGAGAAGCCTATACAGGTGCAGTCCGAGACCGCAAAGGATTGATTGAAGCGGCTCATGGCGGCACCCTGTTTCTGGACGAAATTACAGAAATGCCCCTGAATATGCAGGTAAAGCTGCTGCGGGTGATTCAGGAAAAGGAGCTGCGTCGTCTGGGTGTCACCACGACCATTTCAGTGGATGTCCGCTTTATTGCCGCCACCAACCGGCCGATTCGTCAAGAGGTGGAAGAAGGTCGGTTTCGGCAGGATCTCTATTACCGTTTGAATGTCATTGACCTGCATTTACCTCCTCTGGCGCAACGACAGGGAGACATTCCTTTGTTGGTCAATCATTTTCTCGACAAATACGGCAACAAGCACCAAGGCCAACCACTCGGGATCAGTCAAGCCGCCTTGCAACGTTTGCAACAACACTCTTTTCCCGGCAATGTGCGGGAATTGGAAAATATTATGCAACGCGCCGCCGCCTTCGCCTGCCATGCAGAAGTTACTGAAGAGCTGTTGCCCGATTATCTTGATAAACAAAAATCATACTATTTTCAATACAGCAACACCAGAATGCTTCCTTTAGCTGAAATGGAACAGCAATATATTTTATGGGTTTGCGAACAAATGAATGGCAATCAAACACTGGCCGCCAAAGTGTTGGGGTTGGATCGCATCTCCTTGTGGCGCCGTTTGAAAAAAATTCAATCTTCGCCTTTGTTCGACGGGGGGGATATTTTGGAGGCTCCCCCCTCAATGGAACCGCTCATCCAGTGACAACAGAACCCTTTGGCCCTCTTGCAACCTGCCAGAACTGCGCACAGGATTGCATTAATGCAACACCGAGACTGAATCAAATCAAAACCATTTATATCAACCTTTCAATTTCATTATAATTATTTATACCTTCTCTTTGGCTTACATATTGCTGAACGGCTTGATCATGCGCTCGTGTATAAGGCGAAGCATCTCATTCGTCCTGTACCGATTCTCTGATCACCAAGCAATGTGTGCGACACAACTCATTGCCGTTGCAGCAAAAGGCAGACAAGGAGAGGGGATTTGAATCCATCATGGGAAGATGAGCCGAATGAACCAATTGCCCTTATCTCGACCCTACCTGATTTCAACCTACCACAGCAATGTGAACCGGAGCGAAAATTGTGGATTGCGGTATTAACCACTGCGATCAACGATGCACTGGGAGGGGATAATTATCTGACACGACAAACGGCGCGCCGTTGGTTCCAGCATGGGGGCAGAAGTTTTGAATTGGTGTGTGATCTGGCCAATTTTAATCCAGACTTTGTGCGGCAGAAAATATTGCAGGCCATTGCTGTCATCGATACACAACCCTCGCTACCGGTCCATGTACGCCGTTTGCCAGGCCGACCTCCTCGACAAAAAGCGGCCTTAACCGTATTGACCCGGGCATAATCGGCGAGTCGTTCCTGAGTCTTTAGCGAAAGATTATGACCAAGCCGGTGCAGAGAGTAACACAGACAGCGAGAATACTGTTGCGCAATTATGATGCAGCTGTTGCGCTAACGCAACACTTAGGCTAACATATTTCCATTATAATACCGTACATTTCAGTTGCCATTCGCAAAAAGAATCATCAAGCCAAGCAATTTAATAATAATTAACTCTGCATTATCAATGATATTTTGCTTTTTGTCAAACTGATTGCCAAATCATGCACCAACAGTCAACCTTAGCCATGGATTGTTGGACTGCATCCGACAAATATAAAATTCTCTGTTGATTGGCTTGCATTTTGCTTAGCACTCATATTCATTTCTGATGGTGCTGATGTTACACCCTGTTCAAGATGGAGAACCCGTCACACTTTTTACCGAAATTTTCCTCCCGGGGCAGAAAAAATTTTTCCTTTTTCCCTGCTTACTTTGCAAAAGTCGCGGATTGGTTCCTGGTAAAGAGCGTTTGTCTCTGTTAGAATGTTGGGCGGTGGATGGTTATCTATTCATCTCTGTGTCATCCCTGGCGAAATGTTTTACGCCTGGATTGTTTGGTTTAATTGGTACGTCGCTTTCCCCGTTGCACCACTGGCCCTGGCGGGAAGAGTACAAAACGGCGCGCCCGCAACAAGCCAAAATCTGACCAAATATTCTTGGTTGGCTTATTTTTAACCGGTTAAACGATTCCTATGAGCAACCAACGCGAAAGCATTGTCACCTTCCTGCAAACGATTCTGCGCCCATCAGCCTCCCTGGACAGGCTGCAGGACCATGAAAATCTGGTGCAATTCGGCTATATAGATTCGTTGGCCATGCTGGAACTGGTCGCCTTTCTCGAATCCGAATTCGCCATTGATTTTTCCGAAACCGGCGTCAATCCGGCTGATCTGGAATCCATCGACGCCATTTTGGCCCTGATTGCCAGACACCATGCCCCAGCGGTCAAACATTAATTGCCTGCAAGCAATTGACGATGACCACTCCCCTGCAGCGGCTTTCATTTACATGGCAAAAACTGTCCCAATGGCATGAGGATCATCGCCTGATCAACTTTTCTGCCACCCTTTCTGGACAACTGCTGCTCTGGAGCTTCTGCCTGCTTCTGCTTTATCCCGGTGAATATCTGCCACTGCTTCCATTGATGATTCTTGCCAGCCGTTTGCCAACGCATCGGCTGACCATTCTGGCTGTTGGTGGTGGCGGGCTTTTTTTGTGGAAACGATTTGAGCAAATGCACGTTGTTGATCCGTTCTGGATCATCAGCAACACGCTGTTTCTGATCGGTCTTTTGTGGCTTTTTTTTCAATTGGCACGCAACTACAGCTCGCTTCCGCAATGGCTGCGCAACTCACCGCAAATTGCCCTGCACGGCTTGCTGTGGCTTTGCATTGCCACTGTCCCATTTTTTCCAACTGACTTTCGCAGCAACCCGGAACAAGCTGTATTCCTGAACGTCTCTGTTTTTTTGGTTTTGTTCTCTTTTCTGATCTGGCGTATCGGCATACTCTTCTATGCCGGAAAACGTGGACTGCTAAAAAAAAGCAGTTTTCTCGATCATATGGCTTACTGCATGCCCTATTTGGGTTCAACTCAGGTTCCCTACGGCAAAGGGCTGGACTATCTGCTTGCCAAACAGGCCAAACAGAGCCCAGATCTGAGCAAATCGCAACTGGCCGGCATCAAATTGCTGCTTCTCGCCCACCTCTGGCAAGCACTGCTTCCAGTTTTGGATCGTTTCACCTTTGCCTCTTCGGGTCAGACCATTAACCCGCAGCCATTGCTGGTCAAACTCTACCACATTGACAGCCTGACCATTCTGCCAGTGGATCAACTCCCCTCCTGGCCGATTCTCTGGGGCAGCCTTTTCGTCGACATGATCTATGAAACCATGCAGTTGGCCATCACCGGGCATATGATTGTTGGCTGTCTGCGTCTGTTTGGCTTTAACGTTTTTCGTAACACCTATCGACCTCTGCTGACGCAAACCCTGGTCGATTTCTGGAACCAATATTATTATTATTTCAAAGAGCTGTTGGTTGATTTTTTCTTTTTTCCCGCCTACGTCTCCCTGTTCAAAAACAACCTGAAACTGCGCATTTTTACCGCAACCATGGCCTCGGCGTGCCTTGGCAACTTTTATTACCATTTATTGCAACATTTTGATGTGTATCTGGCGCATGGTGTCAATATCACCTTTGAAAAATTTGTTTCCTATTTTTTTTACTCCATCGTACTTGGTATCGGCATCTACCTCAGTATGTTGAAAGCACAGCAACGTCGCACGCTTACCCCCCCCAATCATCCACCACTGGTTGCCAACCTGCTTGTGGTACGTAATATTGCCGAAGTCTGGCTGTTTTTCTCTCTGCTGCGCATCTGGGATCACCCCAGTTCCACATTTTTGCAGGATACCCGCTTTTTCTTTGCCCTGTTCGGCATCACTTTCTGACAGGTTCACGATGTCGACAACGCTCTCATCTTCGCAGAATCGTCTACCATTCAACCCTGCAGCCATCGTCAATCCGGCCTCCTGGTTTCACCGGAATGCACTTTGTCAACCGGAAAGGCCGGCCCTGTTTGTCAATGAGACCATCCATCTCTATCGGGATCTTCTCGATTATCTGCTGCCGATTGCCAACAGCATAGTGCAACAGGATCCTGATCCGGCACACCCGATCGTTGCTCTGTTCGCCTCCCGTTCGCTGACAGCCTATGCCTCCGTTTTGGCCATCCACTATGCTGGCAAAGGATATGCTGCCTTAAATCCCCTGTTTCCAAGCGAACGTAACCGCCTTATTCTCAACCTGACCGATGCCACCATTTTGGTCGCAGATGCCGCCTGTGCCAATGCGCTGGCTGAATTGCTCAGCCATTGTGAAAAAAGCCGTTTGATTCTGTTGCCCGACCACCCTGCCCTGCCCGACTGGTGCTACACCCTGCCGCAGCATCGTTTTTTTTGCCAGAAAGATATTCAGAGTTCCCCTGCACTTCTCCAGGAACCACGTGTGGTCGCTGGGCAATTGGCTTATCTGTTGTTTACTTCTGGTTCGACCGGCATTCCCAAGGGTATTGCCGTGCCGGCAAGCAGTCTGAATGTGTTTGTTGCCAATATGATGCATCGTTATCTGCCCACCCCGGAGGACCGTTTTTCCCAGCACAGTGATTTGACTTTCGACGCTTCGGTCTATGACCAGTTTCTCTGTTGGGCTGCCGGAGCAACCTTGTACTGTCTGCCGCAAAGCGTTCGATTTGCGCCGGCGCAGTTCATCCGCCAACATGCTCTGACTTTCTGGGAGTCGGTTCCATCCGTGGTCCATTTCATGAAGCGGATGCACCAACTGAAAGCCGGTTCTTTTCCATCGTTGCGCTGTTCGGTTTTCGGCGGTGAACGGTTGAGTCAGGAGACGGTCCATCTTTGGCAACAGGCGGCCACGAACAGCCTGATTGACAACTCTTATGGACCAACGGAAAGCACGATCTGCATTACCGGTTATATCTGGCGTCCCGGCCACTCCGAATCAGAATGTCTGGAAGGGATGGTCCCGATTGGCCTACCTTATCCCGGTCAGCAAGTGGCCATCCTGCGGGATAATGTTTTGCATCAAGAGGAAGAAGAGGTCGTCGGAGAACTCTGCCTGAGCGGACCGCAAGTGGATACCTACTATTGGCGCAATGAAAGTGAAACCGAACGGCGCTATCCCATCTTGACCGACGCACACGGCAAACGGCAACGCTGGTACAAAACCGGCGACCGTGTCTTTTGGCAAAAAGGGATCGGGTTGTACTACCTGGATCGCATGGACCGACAACTGAAAATTCGCGGATACCGGGTAGAACTGGCTGAAATTGAACAGGTACTGCAACAAGTTGCCCAAACCGATCAGGTGGCGGTGATAGGCTGGAACAAACCCGGCACTCAAGTTGCGTCCATTGTTGCTTTTGTTGCCGACAGCAAAATAAGCGTAGCGGATCTGCTGGCAGGCAGCAGCGAAAGATTACCGCCTTACATGGTACCCAATGCCGTACACCTGATCAGCGAACTGCCACGCAACGCCAACGGCAAAACCGATCTGCAACAACTTGCCGCACTCCTTGACGGCGAATGATAGCCCCATTCGTGTCAACCGATTGTTTTGCTCTCCTCTGACGGCACAATCCAGCCCCCCCCCAACAGACGTTCTTCCTGATAAAACACCGCTGCCTGCCCTGGCGCGATGGCCCGTTGCGCGCTATCAAAGAGGAGTGCTGCCCGCTGCTCACCGAGTGGTGTCAACCAACAGGGTTGTGCTTCGGCAGCATAGCGAATCTGTGCCGCAATGCGGCGCGGTTTACACAACGGCTCTTCCGCCAACCAGTTCACTTTTTCAACCTGCAAGCTCTCTTGCCACAAACCACTCTCAGGGCCAACCAGTAAACGATTCTGCCGCCGGTCAATGGCCAACACATACAGCGGCACCGCATGGGCGATGCCCAATCCCTTGCGCTGACCGATGGTATAGCGGGCCAACCCGGCATGGCGTCCGAGAATCGCTCCCTGTTGATCAACAATGGCCCCCGGTTGAAACATGGAAGGATCACTTTGCCGCAAAAATTGATCCTTATCGCCATCTGGCACAAAACAGAGATCTTGGCTCTCGCTTTTTTCCGCCAAATGCAGACCAAATTGCTGCGCCAAGGCACGGGTTTCTGCCTTGCTCAATGCACCTAACGGGAAACGCAGCTGGGCCAGTTGGGCAGAGGTGACGGTAAACAAAAAGTAGGATTGATCCTTGCTGGCATCACGACCGCGCCAGAGTTGCACCCCCTCCGGCGTCTCCATGCGGCGGGCATAGTGACCGGTCGCCAAAAAGTCGGCCTGCAGGGCCTGCGCCCGTTGCAACAGGGAAACAAATTTCAGATGTTGATTGCAGCGCACACAGGGATTGGGCGTTAACCCCTGCGCATAAGCCTGGACAAAATCATCCACCACCGCCCGACGGAACTCTGTCTCCAGGTCCACGACATAAAAAGGGATACCCAGCGTTTGCGCCACCCGGCGGGCATCCTGGGTATCTTCCGTACTGCAGCAGGTACGACGAGCAGGTTCTCCCGGCTTGCCACTCCACAAACGCATGGTCAAACCAATCACTTCATAGCCCTGCTGCAACAGTAGCGCCGCCACGACGGAAGAGTCCACGCCACCCGACATGGCGACCGCGACCCGTGTTTTCCCTGTACTTGCAGCCATGATTACCAATCAAATCAAGGAAGAAATGGGGTAATATCCAGCACCGACTGACGTCCGAGGATGCGGTCGGTGATGATTTCTGCGCTGATCGGTGTCAGCAGAATGCCATTGCGGTAGTGGCCAGTGGCCAAAAACAGACCGGGCAACGAGGCTTCACCCAACAGAGGCAGATTATCTCCAGAAGCCGGTCGCAAGCCAGCCCAGGTTCGATCCAAACGTGCCTGCTGTAACCCCGGTACCATGGCCATCGCCATGCCGGTAATACGGTGAATACCTTCACAGGTGACCGCCTTGTCAAAACCACGATCCTCCAGGGTGGAACCCAACAGGACGCGGCCATCCGTTCGTGGCACAATATACCCTTTGAAACCATAAACGATATGACGAAAAAACGCTGGGCGGCACTCCAGTTGCACGATTTGACCGGCGACCGGTTTCAGTGTGGTCCGCAACGGCGGCATGCCGGCCAAACGACTGCTCCAGGCACCTCCGGCAATCAGGAGCGCGCCAGCAGTCAGTGTGCCCTGGTCGCTGTGGATACCGATCACCCGCCCATTGTCAATCGCCACTCCCAGAGCCTGCACGCCAGAGAGTATACGACCGCCACGCCGCACCACCGCCGCCGCCAAAGCCCGTACCAGCCGTTCCGGATCCACCTGATGATCGTCTGGATAGTAGTTGGCCCCGACCAGTGCGGGATGCAAGGCCGGTTCCAGGCGCAGAGCCTCCTGGCGATCCAACACTTCCACCCGCAATCCCCGTTCCAGCATCCACTCCACCCGGCCTGCTGCCAAATGGCCTTCGTTGGCATCCAAAGCCACTTCCAAGACACCAGATCGTTCAGTGCCGATGGCAATATCTGTCAGCTCTTCCAATTCACGCAATAAATCAGGAAAACGGTCGCGACTGGCCAGACAGAGTTCAAAAAAAGGACCGGCAGCGGAGACTTCCGATTGCGCCCCCAATATTCCTGCCGCCGCTGCCGAAGATTCCACCCCTGGCAGTGCCCGTTCCAACACGGTCACCTGCAGACCCGCTTGCAACAAACGATAGGCACAGGCACACCCCATCACACCAGCCCCAACGATCAACACGTCCGTGGCCATGCTCACTCTCCCAAATTCAACCGCACACAGATGATTGCCCTTTTGCGTTCCGGATCATAGGCATGCCATTTGGCAGCTGGCAACGCTTCCGGCTCCACCCGGTGAAAGGCATGTCGATGTCGCCCCAAACGGCAGCGCAGAAAAAATTCTGCTACCCGTTCATGGCGCGTACAAGCAAATAAATGGTGCAGGCCCAGTTGTCGGCCTTCCTGCACCAGATGACTGAGCAGTTGCCCACCCACACCCACACCCTGGAAACGGGTCAAGGTATAGAGTGAGACAATCTCGCCCATTTTTTCCTCCTGGTAGCCTGTCGTTTGCAACGCGCAAATACCGGCCAGACGATCCTCCAGAATAAACGCGCCAAAACTTCCCCCCAGCACCTGGGCCAATGAACGATCCGAGCGGGGCAACAAAAAACCCTCCTGCTCCCCTTTGCGTATGATTGCCAGCGACTGTTCAAAATCATCCAAACCCAGACGGCGAACACGACAATAGGGGTGGCGTGAAAAAAAAGAACCCATGCCCGTGTAGGTAAACAGTTCCTGTTCCAGTTCGCTCAGACGGCACAAAACAATCGCCTTGACGCCTCCGGCGAGCAACTGTTGAAATTGGCTCAGTAAAGTGGCTCTGGCAACCTCTTTGTTGCGCAGCAAATCGGCCAAACGGGCACTGTTGAAAAAACCTTGCAGCACCCCTGCTTCGTCGCGCATTCCCCCTTGCCGATCCAACCAGATCAGACGGGACATGCGTACCAGCAACCCCAACTGCAACACCTGCCCGGCAAATGGATCGGCTGGAGTGGGTGGAAATGCGAGGGCGATGATTGGTTTGCCGGCGCTGGTGGCACCATTTTGCCACAGCGCCGATGGGATACTGTTATCCCATTGAGCCAGAATGACCTGTTGCAACTCTGCCCTACAGCTTGCCCAGAGCGGGGATAAGGCCTGTTGCACTTGCGGGTCGGCTTCATAGAGCAACAGAATACGACTGCCATCGCGACCATTGCGTCGGGGCTGGATCACCAATTGCGAAAAGACACTCTGAAGAACTGCCACGCTCTGTGCGGTCAAATCCGTTGCACGGGAGATCACAAAGGTCAAAAAGCGCCCCTGGAAAGCTTTAAGAAAAAATGAACGTTCGGAAAATTCGCTATCGATAGCCGCCGAGACGCCGCCGCACGCGATTGCGGGGATGACATCCATGCAGGAACAACCCGGATAACAGGAAAACCAGAAGGAATATACGGCAAGAGATTTTCTTGCTGCCGGAAAGATCCGGCAGCAAGAGCAAGTCTTATTCCGTGCGAAATCAGGCTTGGGTTACGTTGGCAGCTTGCAAGCCTTTTTGGCCGCGCACAACTTCAAAGGTAACTTTTTGCCCCTCTTCCAAAGACTTAAACCCCTCCGCTTGGATTGCGGAAAAATGTACGAAAACATCTTCACCGCCGTCATCCGGGGCCAAAAAACCGAAGCCCTTGGAGTTATTGAACCATTTTACAGTACCCGATATTTTTTGCGACATGCCTTGCTCCATTAAATTAACAACCGACCTATCTTGTTTTACACCTTGAAGCGCGTTTTTTTGCCGGAAAATCCGACCACGGCCAACAGTTTGCACAGATTAGGAAAAAGATCAGGTAAAAGCAAGCAATATCTTTTCCTCCTGTTCATTTTTCATTATTTTGCACTGCACACAAATCTATTGCACTGCACAATTTTTTTATTTTCGCTGCCGACTGATCGCTCTCTTGGCCAGGTAAAGCGCAAGCGTGTATGTGGCTCTGGTGTATCTTTTGCGAAGAAAAGCTAAGAAGAGTGCAAAAGGGACGATAACCCCTGCTTTAACCAGGATGGCCGCCAAAACGATGACAATCGTTGCACTGCACCGATTACTATTGCCAATCCCTTTCCCAACACCGTACAGGGGGGTATCATGAAAACGCAGCCCGAAGCCAAACTCTGGTTGGCTGTCTTGAGCCGAGCCATTCTGGATCTGGATCATCCTGAAGAGGGGGCCAGAGCCGGAGCCTGGATTCGTTCCAACAACGAAGGTCCGGGCTCATTTTTGTATGTCGCCGATGTACTCAACCAGGAACCACGGATGTTGCGGCAACGCATTCTCGATTGGTACAAACGAAAAAATCAATCCTGGCCTTGCGCGGCCTGACACCAAGCCGCAATCGAACGGGTAGCTGCGTTGGCTGCGTCGTCGACTCCTCACCGTGCTGTTTGCACTGTCTCGTCGCCCCCTCCCTGCCGCCTTGTTCCCCATTCGATTGCGACTTGCTATAAGTCTGTTGACATCACCTTTGCCGGCGAGAGAAAAGCGCGTCGTCAATAACGTCGCCGCAGTAAAACACTTGGCCATGCCATCAGCGTTCTGACTCGCGCATCCACAAAGGGAGCTGCCGCCTCTGCCGATTGACGCAATGCCCGGCGGGCGTCTTGATGAAAAGTATCAAATTCGGCACTGACCAAAGCATATTCCCGCAACACTTCCGCCAAGACGCACCGGTCAGTGATTTCCGGTTGGCAGCGTTCAATGATTCTTTCCAACAAGTGCAGATGTTCCAGTTTCCGGTCGCCATCCTCCATAAAGCGGATATGGGCAATATGAAGCAAAATTTCCGTCCGACTGTCGGTGCCCATACCACTGCTGGCCAGGGCCTGGGCAACCATACCCTGTACCCGCTGCAGGCGCTGCCAATCCTGCCAGACATGGCTCAGGGCACTACGCTCACCCATAGTGCGACGATGGAGAAAAAGCGACACGGTTGCCAAAGCGGCAACCTGTTCTCCGACCAAGGGTCTCCTGGTCGGATGGTCCACCACCGACTTGGCCAAAAAGGAGAGATATTCAATCCAGGAGGCGCGGCGCATGGCCCATGGCAAACGCACGTAAACATAAACGCTGACCATGGTCTGCAGAAACGAGGCAGGATTGTAATATTCAGATTGCCACTCTTCGTCGTTGGATTTTTGCCAAGTGCGATTGATCCCGGACGTACTGATGACACCGCAGCAGGGGATGCGCAAGCGGCTTTTTTTCGCATTCGGTTCGTTTTCCCCCATCCTTAACCTCCCGCAATGAGTTGTCTGCCCAACTCTTTACGACCTGTTGCCATGCAGCAGGGGATCTTGTTGGCGTACTATTTTTTGAAAAAACTGGGCACTTTCGCGAATCACCTCGTGCCGCTGCCGGTCGATGGTGATGATGTGATAACAATCATCCAACAGCACCTTGCGTACCGGTCCCGCCAAATGGCGCTGCAAATAGTCGGCATTGCTGCTGCTGGTCATGTCATCATCCCGGGCATGCACGACCAAAGTGGGTACGGTCACCTGTGACATCTCTTGTTTGACCACCCGCACCAAACGTTGCAGCTCACGCAACGAACGTCCGGTGGTGCCCAAATTGCCCGCCAGGGTGCTGTTGCCGGAGTGCATGCTGTCCACCACCCATTGCCGCAACCGTTCATCCTTGATTCCATAAGGAAAATTTTCCACAAAACGGTAACGATCAGCCAACGGGGTTGCCAACACCAACGGCAGCAAAAATTGCAGCTTGGGTATCGCCCAACCATCATACCATAAGGTGGTGGAATAACAGGCAATCCCTTGCAAGCGCGCTGGCCGGCTGGCAGCCAGATGAATGGCCAACACCGCCCCCATCGACAAACCGGCCACAAACACAACCGGATATTCAGCTGCCAGTTCCTGATAGGCCTCTTCGACACTGGCATACCAATCGGGCCAGCGTGTGCGCAGCAACGCCTCTTCGGAACCACAATGCCCCGCCAGTTGCATGCCGTAGACAGCAAACCCCTCTGCCGCCAACCCTTTACCAATATAGCGCATTTCCGTCGGCGTACCGGTCAGACCATGGATCAGGAGAACCGCCGCCTCCTGGCCCGGATAACGAAAGCGCACATCGGCAAATGATTCTGCGGCACCCGTTTCTGCCTCCGCTCGCGGTGACCAAAATTGGCTGCCAAACCAGCGATTTACCCAGGTTTGCCAGGCTTGACGACTTTTCCGCCACCACGACGGGGCATCCGTCAGCGCTCGCGTCTGCTCCGTCACCCTCTTCACCTCACCCGTTGCTGCCGATGACCCGCTGTAACAGTTGTTCCAACAGTTGCAGAGCCAAATCCATCTCCTCGCGGCTGATTTCCAGCGAAGGAGCCAGGGTGACGACATTTTTGTAATAACCACCAATGTCTAACACCAAGCCGTAACGGCGACCACCACTCTGCAGATCGCCCTTCATCCCTTCGTTGAACAGGCGGTCCGCCAGCTCTCTGGAGGGGGTAAAACCATCGTCGCCGCAGATTTCCATCCGTAACGCCAAACCCAAACCATCCACATCACCCACCTGCCGGAAACGACGCTGCAGGTCACGCAACCCTGCCAACAGATAGGCCCCCTTCTCCTGCACCTGCGCCGCATAATCTGTTTCCTGCAGCATGCGCACCGTCTCCAGAGCCACTGCGGTGCCCAAAGGATTGGCGGCAAAGGTGGAGTGGGTGGAACCCGGGGGAAACCTC
Source organism: Magnetococcales bacterium WMHbinv6 (assembly GCA_002753135.1). GTDB lineage: Bacteria > Pseudomonadota > Magnetococcia > Magnetococcales > Magnetaquicoccaceae > Magnetaquicoccus. Next base: position 108,632 of record PDZV01000001.1, read on the forward strand.
TCTGGCGTAATCAAGGCCTCTTTGGCCCACAAACCGGCCAGTGGATTCATGCCGTTGGTCATCGCCTTGCCGAAGACGATCACATCCGGCTGCAGGGCAAACTGCTCGGCGGCCCAAAATGTTCCGGTGCGATAAAATCCCATCTGGATCTCATCATCGACCAACAAAATAGCGCGCTCACGCAGAATCGCCTGCAGGCGTGGAAAATAGCCGGCTGGCGGAATCACATAACCGCCGGTACCCTGTATCGCCTCAACATAAAAAGCGGCATATTCCGCCTGCTCGGCTTTGCCATCCCATACCCCATGATACTCGGTATCAAACAAGCGAGCAAACTGATTAACGCAATACAGATCACAGCTGTCCCGTTTTTTCTCGTACGGACAACGGAAACAGTAGGGATAGGGAATAAAATGGGCCCGATCGCCAAAGTGGCCATAACGACGCCGGTAGCGATAAGAGGAGGTTATCGCGGAAGCACCCAATGTGCGGCCATGGTAACCCCCTTCAAAAGCAAACATCAGCCCCTTGCCGCCACTGGCGTTGCGCACCAGTTTCAACGAATCTTCGACCGACTGACTGCCCCCGACATTGAAATGAACCCGTCCTTTTTGACCGAAGGTTTGCTCGATATTTTGCGCCAGTGCTTTGGCCAGTTCAATTTTTTCCCGATGCAGATATTGTGAAGCCAGTTGTGGCAAGGTATCGATCTGCCGTTTCAGCGCCTGGTTCAAGCGGGGGTTGGCATAACCGAAATTGCAGGCGGAATACCACATTTGCAGATCAAGATACGGACAATCTTCCTCATCATAGAGCCAGGAACCGGCGCAACGACTGAACAGTTTGGGAGGTTCCAGATAGTGGACCGTATCGCCAAAGGAGCAATAGGTCGCCTCATCGCGCATCAACTCTTTGTCCACTTCTACTCTCTCCCTTGAGCGTTCTGACCATTATTCACCAACTCAGACAACCATTCCCGACCTTGCAAGCGCCGCACTGCTTCAGCAAAACCGGTAAACGGCCAATGAGGCAGTCCCTGTTGCTGACAGTAGCGCAGCAAGCGATCTTTGGCCCACACCTGCCGCACCTGGTGGGCCAAACAATAATCGGAAGAACCATCACCCAGCAAAATCGGCACCACCGACTCGCCGAGACTTTTTTCGGCGACGGCACATTTGCAGGTTCCAGAACCGGAACGACAGGCACTCTCCTGATGAGGAAAGCTCAGTTGATAGCGATCCGTGTCCAGCAATTGCAAATGGTTGGCAAAAACCGGCAGTTGCGTCAAACCGTAACGCCGAAAAATACGCCAGATGGCATAATCCAGCCCGTCACTGACCACACGAAGCTGCCAACCCCGGGCAGAAACCTGCCGGACAAACTCCGGAAAATCGGGATCCATCTCCACCTGGTCCAAAAAGGCATCCAATTGCCCATGCTCCACGCGCAGCAAAGAGACTTGCTGCTGCATACACTCCCGGGCGGTCAAACGACCTTCGCGCCAGGCGGTTTCGATGTCATGCCACTCTGGCAAAGCAAAACGGCCCAACAGGGCATCACTGACATCCTGTGGAATAATTGTTCCATCAAAATCGCAGAGAAAAAGGCAGGTTACGGCAGGCGGCGCTAACAAAGACATTGGAAAAAATCGTCAGGAGGGTGGGGATTTAAATATCAAGGAGGTATTCAAACCACCAAAGGCAAAGGAGTTGTTCATCACGGCACCTATGGCCATCGACTGAGCCTGGTTTTGCACGATATTTAACGCACAGTGCGGGTCTGGATCGAGAAAATGGATTGTCGGCGGCACTTTTTGCTGTTGCAGGGCGGCCAGACAGGCCATCGACTCAACCGCCGATGCGGCCCCCAAGGTATGTCCGTGCATGGATTTGGTCGAAGAGACCGCCACGGTACGCGCATGCTCGGCAAACACGGTCTGAATGGCTTGTGTTTCCACCTGATCATTCAGGGTGGTGCCCGTGCCGTGTGCATTGATATAGTCGATCTGTTCCGGCAACAGGCCCGCGTCGGCCAAGGCAGCGCGCATGGCCGCCACTGGACCATCCACATGGGCCTGGACCAGATTGTGGGCATCAGAACTCATGCCAAACCCGACCAACTCGGCCAGAATCGGCACTCCCCTGGCTTGTGCCGACTCCAGGGTCTCCAGAACCAACACCGCAGCCCCTTCTCCCAACACCATGCCATCCCGTTGTTTGCAGAAAGGGCGACAAACGGAACGGGCCATGACGCGCAACCCCTCCCAGGCCCGCACCGTGGCAAAAGTGATACAGGCCTCGGTGCCACCGGTAATCGCCATATCCACCATCCCGGCCCGCAACATCAACAGCGACATGCCGATCGCGTGTCCCGCTGAAGAACAGGCTGATGAGGTGGTAAAAACCGGTCCGGTAACCTTATGGGCGATGCTGATCTGGCTGGCAACCGCACTGTGGATCAATTTGGGTACGGTAAAGGGATGAAACCGTTTGGCACCTTGCACATAGAGACGATGGTAGCCCTGCTCCTGGGTCTCCTGCCCACCGCAGCCGGTACCAATCAAAACGGCTGTTCTCCGGGCAATCGCCTCATCTTGCAACGGCAAACGGGCATCGGCAATGGCCTGGCGTGCAGCCAACATACCGTACTGGGCAAAACGGTCCAACTGACTCAACTGGCCTTCGTCAAACCAATCCGCTTCCTGATAACCGGGAATCTGGGCGGCAATTTGAATTTGTAGCGCGGAGGGATCAAAACGGCTGATTGGACCGATTCCGCACGCACCACTCATCAAACGCTGATCAAAGGTAGCGCAATCCATCCCTAATGCGGTCAATGAACCTCTGCCGGTGACAACCACGCGCTTCATGGGGTTGATTCGCTCTCTTTGGCTGCGACCAGGGAGGTCACCAGTTGTACCACATCGCCAAAAGTGGCTTCGGTAACGCTGGAGGGATTGGGAATAGTGATATCGAAACGATCCTCGAGGGCAAACAAAATTTCTACCGCATCCAGGGAGTCCATACCGGCTGCCAGCAGCGAAGTCTCCAGCGTGAACTCCTCCCGTTTCAGGGTGGCATATTTGGCAAAAATGTCAAAAACGGTCTCTTGGATGTTTTCCGACATCAACTCTCTCCGGGAAAAACCGGCAAACAACCACCGGTCGATAGCAAATTTCGTTTATAGCACGACTGTTGCACCGATGCAACGCACCGCCAAGGAAAAAATCATAATAAAACCCGTTCCCACTCCGCCTGTTGCAAGGGCGCACGCCACGATTCGCCCAAAATCCGTTCCGCCAGTTCTACCACCAAAAAACGGGGTTCGACCGCCCGACTTTCCCGCTGACGCGACAATCCCTGAAAACAGGAGGGGCAGGAAGTCAACAAGGTTGTTGCCTGCTGTGTTGGCCGATCTGCCGATTTTTCCTGGATGAGCGGCAGGGTCAAACTTTTGCGGTAGCGCACTTGGGTCGCAATATCGGGTCGTGACAAGGCAAACAGACCGGATTCGCCACAACAGCGATCGGTCAACTGTACCGAACCACCCAACAATTTTCCGGTCACCTGACGAGGATCATAATATTTCATCGGCGAGTGGCAGGGATCGTGGAATAAAAAGGTCTCATTTTCGCTTTTCGGCTTGGCCTGCACCCCTTTTTCCAACAAATATTCGTGAATATCCATCAAACGGCATCCCGGAAAAATTTTATCGAAGGCGTAGCCTTGCAACTGACGCAAGCAGGTGCCACACGAGACCAGCACCGTTTTGATCTCCATGTCACTGAGCGCATCCGCCATGCGATGAAACAACACCCGGTTGCGAATAGCCATCGCCTTGCCCACATCATCCTCTCCGGAAGCGCTCTGTGGAAAACCGCAACAGAGATAGCCCGGCGGCAAAACCGTCTGCACCCCGATGTGGCGCAACATGGCCAAAGAGGCCAAGGCTATTTCGGAAAAGAGTCGTTCGCAGCCACAACCGGGAAAATAAAATACCGTCTCCGGCGGGTTGATCTGGCAACTCCCCTGCAAAATGGGAATGGCGTCACTCTCCTCCATACGCAAAATGGCCCGGGCCGGTTGCGACACTTCCGGTTTGGGTAACGGTGCGGCCAACAAATGGCGTACATGGCTGGCCGGTGAGGCTTTGCCACGGGTGGCATAGGGTAATGCGGATGGTTGCGGCGGATCCATCTGTTGCAGCCAGCGATAGCCCAGGCGCTGGGCGGCATAGCCGCTTTGCAATAACGTGCGCCGCGTCCAATGGATCAATTTGGCATCGGTGGTGGTCAAAAAGGCCATCGCCAGCCGTTTATTCGGATTTTTTTCTTTGCGTCCCCGGGTGCGCAATACCTCGCGAATGCGGATGGTCACCGCACCAAAATCAATATTTACCGGACAGGGTTTCAGGCAGCGGTGGCATACCGTGCAGTGGTCGGCCAAATCCTGCAACTCATCACAATGATGCAGCGCATTGCCCCCGGTCGGGCGACTGATGCGGCGGGTCTGTTCGTCGTAGAGAAAGGCTTCGATCACCAACCCGGTGGCAAGAATTTTGTTGCGCGGTGAATAGAGCAGATTGGCCCGTGGCACATGCGTCGAACAGACTGCCTTGCATTTGCCGCAGCGCAAACAGTGGCGCATATCGTTGTTGAGCGCCTCCATGGCACTCTCTTTCAAAATCAAGGCCTCTTTTTGCACCAAACGCAACGAGGGGGTAAAGGCATTGTCCAAACCGGACCCGGGCAACAATTTGCCATGGTTAAAATAACCGTTGGGATCCACCTTCTGCTTGTAGCGAACAAAATGGTCGATGAGAGTCGGCTCAAGAAAACGGAATTTGGTCAAACCGATGCCATGCTCCCCAGAGATGCACCCTCCCAGGGACTGAGCCAGAAACATGATCCGTTCCACCATCTGCTCGGCAGAGCGCAACATATCGTAATCATTCGAGTTGACCGGAATATTGGTATGCACGTTGCCGTCACCGGCATGCATGTGCAAGGCCGCAAACAAGCGGCTGGAACGAATGCGGCCATGAATGGCGTCCAATTGCTCACGCACCCCTTGCCACAAATCGCCGCCAAAAAGATTGCGCAAAGGCATCGCCACTTCGTTGCGGTAGGAAATACGCATCCCCCGCCGCAGCAACAGTTGAAAAACGGTCTCACCCGCCTTGGCCTGCCTGCGCTCCTCTTCCTCCAGAGGCAGATCGGGGTCACTGACCAGCCCATCCAATCGCTGCAGAATGGTCTGCCAACGGTATAGCACCCGCGCCAGCAATCCTAACGCCACCTCCTGTTTGCCGCCGAGAATGGCTGCATTCTCCTGCTCAAAACTGCCGGAACTGCCACCCGTCAACCACTGCCGCCACTCATCCCCCTGCAGAAAACGGTGTACCGCCTGCAGAATACGCACCTTGTTGCCAAGCGATTGCTCAATGTTCAACCGTTCGATGCCTTCGTTGTATTCGGCCAGTTTTTCCAGCGGAATCACCACATCTTCGTTGATTTTAAAGGCATTGGTATGGGCGGCGATGGCAGCTGTGCGCGAACGGTCGGACCAGAAGCGTTCCCGCCCTTCCGGGGTGGTCGCCACAAACCCTTCGCCACCTCGTGGCTGAGCCATGCGAACAATCTGCTCTGCCGCCGCAGTCACTGCCGACAGATCGTCGCCCACCACGTCAGCCAACAAAACCATTTTTGGCCGCTCACGACGGGTTGCCTTGCTGTTGTAGCCCACCGCCCGCACATAGCGTTCATCCAAATGTTCCAATCCGGCACAACCAACAACCGGATGACTGTCGAGAAAATTTTTAATTTCGACGATTGCCGGTACCGCCCGGCTCAAATCGGGGTCATAAAATTCCAGACAGACCGTATGCGTATGCCGGGGCATCGGATGCAGAACAAACACGGCACTGGTCACCAGCCCGTCGCACCCCTCTTTCTGGACCCCTGGCAATCCGCCCAACCATTTGTTGGTGACATCCTTGCCCAACCCTTCCTTGCGGATCTCCCTACGGGAAAGGGTAATAATCTCCGGTTCACCGATCACCGTTCGACCGTCGATGGCCAGACGTGTTACCTGAAAGCGGGCCTCCGGCAAATCATGAATTTTGCCCAAATTATGTTCCAGTCGCTGCACCTCCAGCAACTCAACACTTTTGCCACCATCCGCTGCCGGTACCACCATGCGCCAGGAGAGCAAATTGTCCAGGGTCGTCCCCCAGCGTACCGCCTTTTTTCCCCCGGCATTCATGGCAATATTGCCGCCAATGGTCGAAGCACTCTGCGAGGTGGGATCCACCGCAAAAATGGCACCGGACGCCTCGGCTGCCGCCGCCACATTTTTGGTCACCGCTCCCGCTTCGACCCGAATCGTCGTCACCTCCTGCGCCAGACCCAAGGCGGTGCGTGGCATCACCGGATCAATGGCATCCAAGGCTTCCAGATTGAACACCACCGTATCCGGTGACAACGGCACACCCGAACCGGTGTAGCCGGTGCCACCTCCCCGGGGAATAATATTCAACCCCAATTCAATACAGGCTGCCGCCAGGGGGGCCACCTCCGCCTCGCTGCCGGGGGTGAGAACCAATAATGGACACTCCACCCGCCAGTCAGTCGCATCGGTCATATGCGACACCCGACCTGTCACGGTAAAATCGATGTGATCGGCACGAGTGATCATCTCCAGACGACGGCGAATCTCTTCCCGACGTTCCGGCAACGTGTGAAACCGTTTGGCAAAAGCATGCACCTCTGCCGCTGCCCGATCAATCAGCTGAAACACCCACTGCTGGGTATTCGGATCGGTCGCCCGCGCACGAATACGGCTCAGTCTATCCTCCATGGCCGACAACAAGGCCTGCAAACGCCGCACATCGGCCAACAAATCTTCCTGCAAGAGCGGATTGCGGGTAAACACCCACAAATCCCCCAACACCTCAAAGAGCATGCGGGCCGAACGACCGGTTTGTCGTCGACCGCGCAGACGATTCAAAATTGACCAGCTCTCTTCTCCCAGAAAGCGGATGACAATCTCTCGATCGGAAAAAGAGGTATAATTATAGGGTATTTCCCGAATATTGGGTTCCTCACCGACGTTTTGTTGCGTCGGCTCGAACATAGCTGGCAGGGTCATGGTGCCCTCTGTGGCGTTATGCAGTGATCAGCCTTTCAGCAACAGGCTGTTAATCCCGCCACTTCAAACTACATCCCATGGCGGCATGTTGTGGTTCCGGCACCGGCTCACCGGCCAATAAAGCCTGGATAGCCCGTTTCATCTCTTGATGACGTACCGCAGCCGGATTGCGCGGGGAATCATCCAATCGACCCCGATAACGCAGTTTTCGTTCCTGATCATAAACAAAAAAATCGGGGGTACAGACCGCACCGTAAGCCCGAGCCACATCCTGGCTTTCATCCAGCAGATAATCAAAAGGATAGCCGCGTTCTTTGGCCCGTTTTTTCATGTTGTCCATGTTGTCTTCCGGATAACTGACCGCATCGTTACTGCTGATGGCGACAAAGGCAACACCCTGTGGTTGCAGCGCGTTGGCCAAATCGACCAAACGTCCTTCAATCGCCTGCACATACGGGCAATGGTTGCAGATGAACATCACCACCAACACCTGCGCCGCTGCATAATCAGAGAGGGCATGCTGCTTGCCGTCCACTCCCGGCAAAGAAAAATCTGCCGCCGTCACCCCCATCGTTCCAGGCGCACTGTACAATAAAACCATGGTTTCTCCTCCTCTCCAGAACCCGGCTTGGCAAAAAAAGTTTATCCGGCAGCCACCGGAAAGGCCATGACATCCTGAATCCGCTCAGCCTGCATGGCCAACATCAGCAAACGATCCACCCCCAACGCCACCCCGGCACAGGGTGGCAAACCTGCCTGCAGTGCCTGCAAAAAGGCGGTATCGATCGGCAACGACGCTTTGCCAGCCAACCGACGTTGCCGATTGATCTCCTGCAGTCGCAGCCGCTGTTGCTCGGCGTCGCGCAACTCCTGGTAGCCATTGGCCAATTCGATACCGTTGACATAGACCTCAAAACGACGTGCCGTCGCCGGAGGTCCGGGATCAATCTCGGCCATGGCGGCGGCAGTGGCCGGAAAAGCGGTCAGAAAAATCATGCCCCCCTGCGCACGCATGGCCGGCTCCACCCGTTGCACCATCAACCAATCCAACACCCCCTGACGATCCAACCCCGTCGGCGGTGACGCTTGCTGATCACCTGGCAGCTGACAGGCCTCTGCCAGTTGTGGCAAGGAGTCCTGCCACGGGTCAACCCCGGCATAACGACGCATCGCCTCATCATAACGCCAAACGGTCAACTGACCGCTGCTGCCGCAACAACCGACACTGGCTGGCAATTCCAGAATGGTCAGCAACAACGCCGCCACCTCCTGCACCAACTGTTCCAGACTCCAGCCGACACGATACCACTCCAGCATGGTAAACTCTGGATTATGCAAACGCCCCACCTCCCCACAGCGAAACGCCCGACCTATTTGGTAGATATCACCGCAGCCTGCCGCCAGCAATCGTTTCATCGCTGTTTCCGGAGAACCTTGCAGATACCCGTCGGCACAAACCATGGGATCCTGATGCAGCTCTGGGGCCACGGCAGACAACAGCAACGGGGTCTCCACCTCTACCACCCCCCGCTGCTGAAAAAAGGCTCGAATCTGTCGCAATACGCTGGCGCGCCGCCGCAAGGTCAACCAGGTGGCGGCAGGCTGCCACGCGACCGATCCACTCATCGCCAGTCACCAGCAAATGGTGCGCAAAAGGGCAGGAAAAGGGCAAAACAAGAGCGCAAACCGCCCGGCAAGGAGCCAAGCCCCCCAGCCACGCCGTTATCCGTGCGCTGGCCGCTTGGGAGACTATTTGGCCCGTTCCACATACTCTCCGGTCCGGGTATCGACACGAATTCGTTCCCCTTCGTTGACAAACAAAGGCACCTTGACCGTTGCCCCTGTCTCCAACACCGCCGGTTTGTTCGCCCCGGAGACTGTATCCCCTTTGACGCCGGGTTCACATTGGCTGATGGTCAGAATCACGAACTGGGGAGCCTGAACGGCAATGGCCTTGCCTTTCCAAAGGGTAACCTGATAGGCTTCCTGCTCCTTGAGCCAGTTGAGAGCATCGCCGACCTGTACGCTGGTCAAGGCAACCTGATCGCAACTGCCCGGATCCATAAAATGCCAGAATTCACCGTCGCTGTATAAATATTGCATTTCGGTATCGATGACATCGGCTTTGGCAACCGTTTCACTGGACTTAAAGGTCCGTTCGATCACCCGGCCATCAATCAAATTTTTGATCCGGATTTTGGTAAAAGCTTGCCCTTTGCCCGGTTTGACAAAATCGGCTCCGACAATAATCCAGGGCAAACCGTCGATTTCGACCCGCGAGCCCTGCCGCAATTGATTATGGGTTAGCATTGTTTTCCCTTACGCATGTTTTGTGTAACAAAAAATAAACCGACTCTTGCGCCGACACTTATAAACGATATGCCGCCCATCGCCAAGGAACAGGCTGCAATTGTGCAGCAGAAAATCAACCCATCTTCCCGCCAGAAAAGCCAACCGCTCCTTTCTCTGGGGCCTTCGCTTTATCCCGAACGGATTCCCTCTCATTGGCGACAGCGCATCGACTGGAACAATTCCGACGATCCGCTGCTGCGTCAGGTTGTAGCGACGGCGGCAGAGCAAGAGCAGATCACAGGCTATGTGACCGATCCGTTGGCCGAGGAGCAGGCGCAACCCCTGCCCGGCCTGTTGCACAAATATGCCGGACGCGCCCTGCTGCTGCTCAGTCACAGCTGCCCGATTCACTGTCGCTATTGTTTTCGACGGCACAGTAACGAAGCGACACCTACCCGCAAAGAGCCATCCTGGCAAGCCGCCCTGGAGTGGATTGCCCAAGAAAACTCCCTGCAGGAAATCATCTTCTCTGGTGGTGATCCGTTGATGCGTTCAGATCAGGAGCTGAGCCGTTTGGTACAACAACTGGCTGCCATTCCCCACCTGCAACGGCTGCGCATCCACAGCCGCATGCCGGTCGTGACGCCCAAACGGATTGGCAAAGGGTTGTTGCACTGGTTGACCGGCAGCCGTCTGACGCCGATTCTGGTCATCCACTGCAACCATCCGGCAGAATTGGATGCCACCGTACTGCAGGCGTTGCGACGATTGAAAGAGGCCGGTGTTCTGCTGCTCAATCAGGCCGTTTTGCTCAAAGGGATCAACGATTCGGTCGAAACCCTGGCCACCCTGTGTGAACGGCTGGTCAACCATCAGGTGTTGCCCTACTATCTGCATCAACTGGATCCGGTAGCCGGTGCTGCCCATTTCCAGGTGAGCAACAGCGACGCGCACCGTTTATGGTGCCAGTTGCAGGCACGGCTGCCCGGCTACGCCTTGCCCCGCCTGGTATGGGAACAGCCGGGTTATCCCAGCAAACGGCTGCTTGAGCCGACCGCTGCCGAGAGTGGATCTGGCTGTTGACAGGCAACCGGCTGCCCATGCAGCAAGCCGGCTGCCTGTGTTTGTTACAGATAATCGCTGATCAACCGCTCGGCAATCTGTACTGCGTTCAACGCCGCCCCTTTGCGCAGGTTGTCGGCAACCACCCACATCTGCAACCCGTTTTCGACGCTTTCGTCGGCCCGGATGCGGGAGATATAGGTTGCATCCTTGCCGGAAGCCTCACGGGGGGTGATATAGAGCCCTTGTGACGGATCATCCACCACTTCCACCCCTGGCGCTTTGGCTAAAATTTCTCTCGCTTGCGCCGGAGAGAGGGGACGTTCCGTCTCGATGGTTACCGATTCGGAGTGGGCATTGAAAACCGGTACCCGTACCGTGGTTGCCGTTACCCGAATGGCCGGATCGAGAATTTTTTTGGTCTCGTTGACCATTTTCATCTCTTCCTTGGTGTAGCCATTGTCCAGGAATACATCAATTTGCGGAATCAAATTGAAGGCAATCTCTTTGGGAAACTTTTTCGGTGGCACACGCATGGTGGTGGCATAGACCGCACGTGTCTGCTCGAACAGCTCATCCATGGCCTCCTTGCCCGCTCCCGAGACGGCCTGATAGGTGGAGACCACCACCCGGCGAATGGTGGCTGCATCGTGTATCGGCTTCAAGGCAACCACCATCTGAATGGTAGAGCAGTTGGGATTGGCGATAATCCCTTTATGGGTGTACTGGGCAATGGCACCCGGATTGACCTCCGGCACCACCAGCGGCACTTCGGGATCCATCCGGAAAAAGGAGGTGTTATCCACCACCACACAACCGGCTGCCGCCGCTTTCGGCGCATAGACGCTTGACACCTTGGCCCCAATCGAAAACAGACCAATCTGCACGCCAGTAAAGTCAAATTCAGCCAGATCGCGCACCACCAGTTCACGTCCGGCAAAATTCATCGTGCTGCCCGCCGAACGACTGGAGGCCAACAGGAACACCTCGTTGACCGGAAAATTCCGCTCTTCAAGAATATTCAAAATTTCCCGTCCCACATTGCCGGTGGCACCCACCACCGCCACGTTGTACTTCTTGTTACTGCCCTGGGAACTCATTTTTCCACCCTTCCAAACCTGCTTAAGAACCTGACAAAGCGGCTACCACAGCATCACCCATGGCCACCGTACCCACTTTTTGCATCCCCGACTGCATGATATCCGGGGTGCGCAACCCTTGATCCAACACCTGGTTGACGGCAGCTTCCACCCGATCGGCCATCTCCGGCAGAGCCAAAGAGTGGCGCAACATCATCGCCGCCGATAAAATGGTCGCCAACGGATTGGCTACCCCCAGGCCAACAATATCCGGAGCCGAACCATGAATCGGCTCATAGAGCGCTGCCGACTCGCCCAACGAGGCAGAGGGAAGCATGCCGATCGAACCGGTCAACATGCTGGCCTCATCGGAAAGAATATCGCCAAACATGTTGGTGGTGACAATCACATCGAACTGGCGGGGATAACGGATCAACTGCATGGCCGCGTTATCGACATACATATGCGACAGGGCCACGTCCGGATACTCTTTGCCCACCTGGATCACCACTTCCCGCCACAATTCAGTTGCTTCCAGCACATTGGCCTTGTCCACCGAACAGAGTTTTTTCTGCCGTTTACGGGCCACTTCAAAGGCGGAACGGGCAATCCGTTCAATCTCCCGGGTGGTGTAGTACAAGGTGTTGATGCCGACACGGCTGCCATCGTCTTGCGTGGAAACGCCCCGTGGCTGGCCGAAATAGATACCGGAGGAGAGTTCCCGCACCACCATGATATCGGTGCCTTCCACCACTTCCCGTTTCAGGGTAGAGGCATCGACCAATTGGGAAAAAAGTTTTGCCGGGCGCAAATTGCAATAGAGATCCAAGGCTTTGCGAATCCCCAGCAACCCCCGTTCCGGGCGCACTTCATAAGGCAATGGCTCCCATTTCGGACCACCCACAGCCCCCAGTAGAACGGCATCGGCTTGACGGGCACGAATCAAGGTTTCATCCGGTAACGGATTGCCGGTTGCATCGTAGGCGGCCCCGCCGATCAAACCCTCTTCCATGAAAAATGAGATGGCCGTCTGTTGACTGACCCACTCCAACACCTTACGCGCTTCGGCAACAATTTCCGGTCCGATGCCGTCGCCCGGCAACAACAAAATGGTTTTTCTCGACATGACTCAGGCTCCCTGTGACAAAAACGCCCAGGGAGAGGCCTGGCGTCTTTGCTGTTCATAGTGTTCTATTGCAGAAAGATGTTGCAAAGTCAGACCAATATCATCCAGACCATTGAGCAGACAATGACGGCGGAAAGAATCCACCGCAAAAGAGAGGATTGTTCCACCTGGGGTAAGAACGGTTTGTGCCTCCAGATCGATGGTCAACTGATACCCTTCCTGGGCAAAGGTCTCCTGCATCAACCGTTCGACCACGTCGGCGGCAAGAACGATGGGCAGAATACCGTTTTTGAAACAGTTATTGAAAAAAATATCGGCAAAGCTCGGCGCGATCACCGCCCGAATGCCATAATCGAGCAGCGCCCAGGGGGCATGTTCGCGGCTGGAGCCACAGCCGAAATTATCCCGCGCCAAAAGAATGCGCGCCCCCTGGTAGCGGGGTTGATTGAGAACAAAATCGGCGTTGAGTGGACGACCGGCACAGGATTGACCCGGCTCACCCCGATCCAGGTAACGCCATTCATCAAACAGATTGGGGCCAAAACCACTGCGGTTGATCGATTTCAAAAACTGTTTGGGGATGATGGCATCGGTATCCACATTGGCCCGGTCGATCGGCACCACCACTGCCTGCAAACGATTAAAAGGTTCCATTTTTTGCTTCTCCGTACTCAATGGCTGGTGCGAATATCGACAAAATGACCGGCAACGGCAGCCGCTGCCGCCATGGCCGGGCTCACCAGATGGGTGCGACCACCCGGACCTTGCCGACCTTCAAAGTTGCGATTGGAGGTAGAGGCGCAGCGGTCGCCTGCTGCCAAACTGTCGGCATTCATCGCCAGACACATCGAACAACCCGGTGCCCGCCATTCAAAACCAGCCTCCTTGAAGATGCGATCCAACCCTTCCGCTTCGGCCTGTTGTTTGACCAGACCAGTCCCGGGTACCACCATGGCCAGTTTGACCGTTGCGGCCACTTTTTTGCCCGCCACCTGCTCGGCAGCCTGGCGCAAATCTTCGATGCGTCCGTTGGTGCAGGAACCGATAAAAACCGTATCCACGGCAATATCCTGCACTGCCGTCCCCGGCTCCAATCCCATGTAGGCCAAGGCTTTGCTGATCGAATTGCGACGCACGGCATCGCCCTCTTGCGCCGGGTCGGGCACCCGGCCATGAATCGGCAGAGTCATTTCCGGAGAGGTTCCCCAGGAAACCTGCGGTGCCACCTCCTGGGCGGAAAAACTCAAGGTCCGATCATAACCCGCGCCCGGATCGGCTTTGAGTTGCCGCCACGCCTCCTCGGCCCGATCCCAGGCTGACCCTTTGGGGGCAAAAGGACGACCATGCAAATAGTCGATGGTTTTGTCATCCACCGCCACCAAACCGGCTCTAGCCCCTCCTTCAATGGCCATATTGCACAGGGTCATTCTCCCTTCCATCGACAGCGCAGCGATACCAGAACCGGTAAATTCGATGACATGTCCGGTACCACCAGCCGTACCGATTCGGGAAATAATATACAAGATCAGATCTTTGGCCGTCACACCGGCAGACAACTCACCTTCGACATGAATCCGCATCGTCTTTGGTTTTTTTTGCGGCAAGGTCTGGGTTGCCAACACATGCTCCACCTCAGAAGTGCCGATACCAAAAGCCAGGGCAGCAAACGCTCCATGCGTGGCGGTATGCGAATCACCGCATACCACGGTCAGACCGGGCAGAATCAACCCCTGCTCCGGAGCCATGACATGAACAACCCCCTGGCGAATATCTCCCATGCCGAATTGGCGAATGCCAAAACTGCGGCAGTTGTCATCCAGGGTTTCCACCTGTAGACGGGCAATCGGATCGGTAATCCCCTGCTCAAGAAATTTGGTCGGCACGTTATGATCTGGAACCGCATAGGTTGCCTCCGGTCGACGCACCTTGCGTCCTGCCAGTCGCAGCCCTTCAAAAGCCTGCGGGCTGGTCACTTCATGCACCAGATGCCGGTCGATATACAACAAAACCGTACCATCCGCATCGGTGCGGATGACATGGGCATCCCATATTTTCTCAAACAAATTTTGCGGTTTCATCGCTTAATTCCTTAACCCGATTGGTTTCCTTCGCATCCCCAGAACTGCCAAGCCCCCCATTATAGCCAAAGCCGGGCATGCCAGACAAGTTTTCTGTAACACTCTTTTTTTCTGCGTTGACAACACGGTAAAAAAAAACTCCACCGGATCAACCAATGGAGTTTATACGTTGATCCGGAAGCAGCCTGGCTCCCGGATCCATCTCGGTCAAGGGCTGCTGCTATATCTGCATTAAAAATTCGGGAATGCTCTTGATAAAATCTTTGGGAATCAGATGACGTTTTTCCAACAGCTCCAGGCTGAGTTTCAACATTTTTTTGGACGACAGTTTCTCGGCATCCATAACCAGATCAAACTGAATCACATGACTCATGACATCTTCAAACATGGTGTGCATCAACTCTTGCCGCTGCGACTCCAATTCAGTGAACACTTTTTTGGCTTCATTCTCATCAATGCCATGTTTTTTGGCCAGACGGTTGGCACAAAATTTGGCGTCAGCCTTGACTTGAATGCGCACCAGTTTGTCACCAGGCAGGACAATATGCGGGCAAATTCCTGCCACGACTCCCCCTTCCCGGGCAATTTCATGGATCGTTGTGGTCAACCGTTCCAAATGTTCGCTGGGAGTAATGCCCGGCTGCTCATAAATATGCCCCAACCAATAATCAAAAAAATCCCCTTCGGAGGCCTGCAACTCCTGCCAGATCCGTTTATGGCGCTCCTTGTCACTGGCCAACTCTTCCAATTTGTGTGGATTATAATATTGTACCTTCAGTGTTTCGGCCAAGCGGGCGGCCAAATCCCCCATCCCTGATCCAAACGGACCAGAGACCATCACCAACGGTTGGGTTGCAACAATGCCCTGTTTTTGTTTTTTCGGTTTGGGCATATGTACGACATATTTGTTAACCATACGAGTTCCTCTGTTTCACAAGCAAACAATCAACACCATGCACGATCTGTCATCACAACGGCACCGGTTACGCTCAAAACAAACTGGCAGCAGCACATTAAACAAACATTACATGTAATTACAAGCAGCTCCCGCACCGTTACAATACACGAACAGTCTGTGGAGTCAATTAAAATCTCTTCTTGCCAAACGAAGAAGAAGGAACCTGTCATTGCTCAAAAACAGCCTGGTTGCTTGCTGGTCATCCTGCTGCCAAACGACTTAATGCCGCAACAGGGGCCTCTCTCGTGGCCAACAGCCACTAGGAAGCGGTTGCCATGATCACCCGGTTGCGACCGCTGTGCTTGGCCTGATAAAGGGCTACATCGGCTTTTTCCATCACCGATTCCAAACTCTCTTTGGGCTGACGCATACTCACCCCGGCGCTAATGGTAAAGCGGCGACCATGCAAGGCCCCGGGCAGGGTGAGTTGTTCAACACGCACGCGGATTCTTTCGGCCACTTCCATGGACTCTTGCATTCCTGAGCCAACCATCAAAAGCAAAAACTCCTCGCCCCCCAATCGCACCGGAATATCCATGGTGCGCGTCTCCGAGAGCAAAATCTGCCCCAGAGCGCGCAGGACATCGTCCCCGGCCCCGTGCCCGTAAGTATCATTGACACTTTTGAAAAAATCCAGATCAAAGGCGGCAAACGAAAGTTGGGTATGGGAATCCCGATCTTGAATGTCGAACAAGCGGCTTGCAGACTCACGCAGATAAAAGCGGGTATACAAATTGGTCAACGGATCACGAATCGACCGTTCGTAGTAGCGTTGACGTTCGCCTTCCAATTGGTAGTGCAAAATTTCCCGCATCGCGGCGACACTGAGGGCATCTCCCATGCGATGCAAAATCTGCCCCTCTTCCTGGGAAATGGCGATGGCGCGTTGCAGTCGGAACAAAGCCAACCCTTTGACACCACCACTTTCAGAATCACGCAGGTGCAGCAACAAAGCCGGTTTTTGCTCTTCGGGAAGAAAACAGATATAGACCCCCCGCACCGACCAATCGCTATCCTGCTCGGTCAGTTGAAAGAGTGCCTCCACCTCTTGGTTCGGGGCAATTTGTCGACGCTGGTAGTGGTTATCCTGTGCCCAGAGCAGATACTCCTGCTCATCCAACTGCCAATGGATGTCCAAACTGACCAACGGCAACAGTTGACCGGCCAATTGGGCCAACGTCTCCAGTACAGAGCGAAACTCGCGAACAAAAACAAGATCTTTAAAAAATTTTCGCAACAACAGATTCAGACGAGACAAGCGCTGAATGTCGGTACTGCTTTGCGCCAGCGAAAACAGACCGCAATCCAAATCCTTCAAGCGGTCAATCATGAAACGAACCAGATGCTCAGGAATGATCGAACCGTGCTGCGGCGCAATCATGCGGATCGGCAACGGTGAGAGTTTCAGCAAACCATCAAACAAGATGGTTTGCGATGGCATGTAATGCTCATGAAACGGACGCATTGCCTCAAAATAGCTCTCATCCTGGGCAAACAGATGCCACTGTTCCGTAAAGCCTCCGAACAAATCGCTGGAAAAAAGAATACCGCTATTTTCATCGAAGGTGCAGAAGGCACCAGGAAAATGCAAATAGGGGGTAAAGACAAACTGAATATGGCACTGCCCGACATGCATCCGCCAACCCATCTTTTCAATACATTGGAACGGGATACGAATATTGTAATGTTTCAGCAGGGCAATAGCGCGCCAATGGGTCAATACCACCGCATCCGGGCGGGTGATCAATTGGTCCAGGGCTGGCAAGCTGGCGGTAATATCGGGATCCTGGTGCTGACAGATCACCCAACGCACATGAGACAAGGGTATGATGCTCTCCACCTTGCGCAACATGGCTGCAAAATTGATCATTGAACCAGGATCAATCAGAATTGATTCGGTACCATTTTCGATCAGGTAGGTATGACATTGAAAAGAGTCGTCCAGCAGCGGGGCACCCACCCACCAGACTTTATCTGCGATGGCAATCGGTTGAGTCCAATCAGGTGTCGAGTCATCAACCATGCTTGTATCTCTCCCCTTCCCGCCGATCATCAATCCATTGATACAAATTTTGACTTTCATCACCCAGCATCGTAACAGATCACATGAAACTGGTAAAAGAAAATTTCATCCCGATAACAGGCACCGCACAACTTGCCATGCTTCAGCCAAACTCTACAGACCCCCCAAAAAAAAGGCACCCTGTGCGGGGGTGCCTGGAGTGCTTGCAAAAACAGATGCAATCAATGGTGGAAAAATTTTTCAGCCCGAATCAACGACTCTGCATACGCATGCTGTCCGGTACGGTTTGATTGGCTTCCGTGCCGTTGGCGATGGAACAGTCTCGATTCAGACGAATCCCTTCACGGCGCAACAGGCGCGAAACCGCATCGTCAGAAACTTGCAAGGCGTTGGCAATGGCAACACCGCTCCAACGATTCCGACCATCCGGTGGTGGCATATCCAACAACCGTAACACGGTATCGCGAAATTCGGTATCATAGCGGGCTGGTCGACCGCTACGCGGCATATCGGTCAAACCCTCAATGCCAGCCTGGGCATAACGATCACGCCAAAAAATAACGGTATTGGTTGTGGTTTGGAAACGCTCGGCCACCTCGCGAATGGCGGCACCATTCAGACAGGCCAAAACCATTCTTGCCCGTTCAACCAGACGAAATTCCGACTTTTTACTGCGAACCAACGCTTCCAATTGTTGCAAAGATTCAACATCGCAATCCAATTGTTTAGCTTTCCTGGACATGGCGGGTAACCCAATCAGCAAGGAGAAAAAAGGACCGTGACTGAAATAGATACTACAAGATCCACGCCAACTGTTTGCAACAAAATTTGTTATATGTTTTTCAATTAGATGATAATATTATCCACAGTTTGATATTGAAATGTGGGGTGCAGCATATTATGCACACCCCAGGCAATCAGACAGAATAATTTAATAAAAATCAAATATTTATTCTGCATTTTTCGCTTGCTGCATTTTCAAAATGCTGCACCCTATACTGTGAGAGTCATCAGGATGGATCAAGAGGCGAGGTCAACAAGCGGCGGTTCAAAGATTGGCGAGAAATGCCCAGCACAGCAGCAGCATTGCCTTGATTGCCATCCGCTTGCCGCATTGCCTCATTGACCAGCCATTGCGTTGCTTCACGCAAGGTTGGCAAGCGGCCAGGGGCAATCAGCAGATGATTTGCAACGCTCTGCTCCCCATCGCTGTGGCCTGTCAGCACACCAACACCATCCCGTTTGCCCCGACCATGCGCCCGGACGGCAGCACGAAAACGATCCAAAGGCAAAACCGGTCCCCCGGCATGATTGGCAACAGCATCGTAGATCAACGCCCGCAACTCACGCACATTACCTGGAAACAGATAAGCAGAAAGCAACGAATAGATTTCTGGTGGCACCTTGAGTGGCGAACGATTGAGGGATTCTGCTGATTTGCGGATAAAATGTTCAATCAATAACGGTAAATCTTCCAACCGATCACGGAGTGGTGGAATATCGACCATATGACTGGACAAACGGAAAAAGAGATCGGGTCGAAAAGTACCCTTTTGCATCTCATGCCGCAAATCCTTGTTGGTTGCTGCAATAATCCGTGCTTGAGAAGTACGCGGCACATCCGATCCCAGAGGGTAATATTGTCCATCCTGAATCAAACGCAGCAGTTTCACCTGCGTCGAATGAGCCAGATCACCAATTTCATCCAGAAAGAGCGTCCCATCCCGCGCCTGGGCGATCAAACCCAAGCGCTCGGTCGTCGCACCGGTATAAGCACCACGCACATGGCCAAAAAGGGTATCGGAAAACATCACATCATCCAGACCGGCCACATTGATCGACACCATTTTTCCGGGTCGACCACTGGCATGATGCGCCGAGGAGGCGATCAACTCTTTTCCGACACCGGTTTCACCGGTAATCAAAATCGGTTCCGTGGAGCAGGCCACCGCTTCCAGATATTGAAAAATGGTCAACATGCGACGATTTTTGGTCAAAATAGATGCAAAACAATCCGGGTTGCGCAACTGCCCGGAAAAAATCACCTGCCGTAATGTTCCAACATGTTGGCGCAGCGCAGAAATTTCCAGCGCACGGCGTACCGACGCAATGAAACGACTCTCTTCAACCGGTTTAATCAGATAATCGAAAGCACCCTGTTTCATACAAGAGACAGCCCACTCCACATCCTGCGAAGCGGTCAGGACGACCACGGGAATTTCTGGCCGCAGGGCAATAATTTTTTTCAATAATTCTGGTCCGGGCAGATGCGGCATGATCAGATCCAGCAAAACCATCCCGACCGTATGATGCTCCAACCAGGGAATGACCTGTCTGGGATCAGAAAAGGTTACCGACGGACCGATCCCATGGCTTTCCAAAAGATAGCTGCTGCTGAATAGAATATCTTCTTCATCATCCACCAGCACGACCGAAATCTGCTCGCCAGGCGGTTGTGCCTCAAACATGTTCACTCCTTTCTTTGCCATCACCATGTCCTGGCAACTTGCGTACCGGGGCAGGCGGTCGTCCCTCCTGGGTGATGTCCAATGGCATCAAAATGGTAAACTGGGTTCCTACACCAGGTTTGGAAAAGAGATGAATCGAACCCCGATGGTTATTGACAATCTCCTGCACCAGCGACAGGCCTAAACCAGTCCCTCCCTGATCGGAACGTGTCGTAAAAAAAGGGTCAAAGACAAAAGGCTGCACACTGGGATCAATACCACAGCCCTCATCTTCGACAATGATCCGCACCGAATTGTCAACGCAATCGGCCAGCAGACGCACCCCTTTGCCGCGATCCGGCAGCGCAAACAACGCATTCATCACCAGATTGATGACCACTTGTTCCAATTGCTGAAAATTGCCCCAAACCAACAATTGCCCATCCATGGAAGAGGTACCATCGATTGCAACCGTAAAATGGTCAGTGTGCCGTTTAACCTGATGTTCCAGCAAGGTGACCGAGGCGCGAATGACCTCTTCGACATTGACAAAATGGCCCATACTGCTCATATCATCGCGGGCCAGGGCTTTCAAACTTTCGATAATTTTACTGATCCGTTCCGCCCCGTTGCTGATACCTGCCAACAGACGCGGAATGGCTTCAACTGCCCGACTGAAAGGGACACCAGCCAAGGAAAATTCCCTTACCGTCTGATGGTACTCCTGCAACACCTCCAGGGCATCATGCCAACTGCGTTTCAACAAGGAGGCGTTAAAGGTCACGGCATTGTTGGGATTATTGATCTCGTGGGCAATTCCTGCCGCCAACGTGCCCATCGACGCCAGACGGGCATTGCGCAAGGCTTTGAGTTCCAAGGTGCGCCGTTCACTGACATTGGTGAACAAGACCATGGTTTCGATTAACCGATTATCGCGACGTATCGGCGCAATACGCACCTCCCACCAATAAAATTTTCCCACCTGATGGGAAAATTGATGCGGTTGCCCGGTTTGTAACACCATATTGATTGCCGTCTGACACACCTCCATCAAATCGGGCGGCAGAATGGAGAGAAAATTTTGCCCTTGCGGTTGATGTATCGTATCACTTTTCTCACCCAATTGCGGAAACTCCCTGTTCACCGCCCGAATGAGACCCTCCCGATCAACAATCAATATCGTATCCGGTGATTGCTCAAAAAAAACCCGCAGCGTGGTCTCCGATTTAGCCAACTCCTCATACAACAGGGTTCGTTCAATCAAAGAGCGCCGCGTCCAGTAAAAAAAGAAAGTGGTCACGGCAGTCAGCAACAAGCCCATCAGCAGGGCCGCCATCGGTGCATGCGAAAAACCTTCGGCACTGCGAAATTGTGGCGTTGCCGCACAGGTAATTGACCATACCCGATCCGCCACTTGAAAATACTCTGACAAATAGAGTGCATGCTGCCGTCGCCACTCCTGCCAGTTATCGTTGGTAACAGCTTCACGGTGCGCACTGCCCAAACGACTGGCATAAAAATCCAAAAATTGTGGATCGTGGGGCATGGTCATATCCAGCAACAAAAATTCCACCCCACGCGGTTCCAGAATGCTGATTGACAGGTTGGCCAATTGCGAAATATCGATCGTACCCACCACCAAACCCAACAAGGGGCTATTTTCCGGCCCGCTGTTGAGATTCCGTTGATTGGCCAAAACCGGAACAACAATGTAGACTTTCACGGTGTTCAATTCACCGTGCTTGGCCAGAAGAAAAGTCGCCGTCATCCGCCGCAAGGTACGTGCCCGTTGCATACTCTCTTTGACCGGCCCATTTTGTAAATCCGCTTCTCCTTCCACCGAAACTGAGTTGCCATTCTCAGGCAACCAACTCAATGAGGATAGCCACGGGTGATCGAACAATAATTTATGATAAAAAGAACGCAGTCGAGCCAGATCCAAAACCTCAGCATTTTCCACAAAATTGCCTGACAGTTGAATTGCATCGACAGCCGAGGTGATGCCACGTTGGAAAATGCGGTTCCGGTTCTGAGCAACCCAGTTGAACTCCACCTGATGATAGAACATAAGTTGTCTATCCATCATCGCCCAGGCTGCCAATGAGGCTACCATACCAATCACCAGAACCAGCAAGGTTGCCAAGTGACGATCAGGGCTGACCAATCGTTTGACAAGGTCAGGCAAGGCTTGCAAAGCATCCCTCATGCGCGTCGATTTCCATTCGTTGGAAGGCCCATACCAGATCCAGAATGTGAACTCTACAACGGGGTTTTCGGTTCGTCAAAACGATTCCATTGCAACTGCTGATTTCTTGCGGATTGTAAGAACATGCTGTTGAAAAAATCGTCATCTGCACAAAGCTCCGACCAACTGTTCGGAGCGATTGATTACTACAGCATTTCTGCCTCTGCAAGAGAAAACTCTCCTGCAGAGGCAGAACATTACCTTAAACCTGAACCATGATATCGTACAACACCGTCCCAGCAAGCGCGACCTCGTCGCCCAGATTGGAAAGATGCCGATACAATTCCCGGTGACGGAAAATTTCAAGGGTGTTGGACAACAAACGCAGTTCCACATCCCCTTCAGCAGATGCTGCCACCTGTTGGGCCCGTTCCTGCCCATCCAGCAACGCCGCCAACGACTGCCAGTAACAGTTTTCTACGTCATGCTCGGATTGTTGCACCAACCGTTCATCTTCCACGGCTCCCAACGGATCAAAAGCCAGCTTGACATAACCCCGATGCAAGGCATCGGTACCACGCTTGAGGATTTTGACCATCTCCACCATTTGGGCTGTGGGTGCCAACTGCAACGCCTCAATCTCCCTTACCGTGGTTTTGGCATAGTTGGGAATCATATCGATGGTGGTAATTGCCCGATAAAGATCCTCCCGATCCAGAGGTGTGGAAAACGCTTTGGCCAGGATGGCAAAGTTGCGTGCTTGCACAATATCACCCTGTTTTTCCAACTCACGGACCAACGTCCCTTTTTCCGGATCGCCGCTCTCCATGAAGGCCTGCAAGGCCTCCATGCTCTGCGACATCACCTCGCATTGTTCGACCAGCAAGGCAAAAAAATCCGGCGTCTTGGGAAAAACATTTTCCAGCAACCGGACCCAGACCGAAGGATGGGGGGTATTGACCTCCAAACGCGCTCTGGCCTTGCCGCTTAATGGTTGTTCTTCTTCGCTCATTGGCTCTCTCCTTAAGAGACCTGAACCACAATGTCGTGCAAGACCGACCCGGCTTTCGCAATCTGATCACCGGCATTGGAGAGATGACGATACAGTTCGCGACGTTTGAAAATTTCCGTCACGCTGCCCATCACCCGACCTTCTACCGTGCTTTCCTTGCTCAATTTCATTTTTTCCAGATGAACTTCTGCCTGGAACAAACTGCTCAAGGCTTTGCGATAGGCTTTTTCCACATTACGCTCTGACTTGCGCACCGCCAGGGCATCATCTTCGGCCATCGCCGGATTGGTACCCAGTTTGGCGAAACCCAACTTCAGGGCATCGGTACCTTCGCTGAGAATACGTGCCATATCCATCATGTGTTGATCAGGAGACAATTTGAAATAGCCAACCTCCTGAATGGTGGTATAGGCATAATGCAGCACGGTATCGATTGCCGTAACGGCCCGGTAGATATCCTCCCGGTCCATGGGTGTTGCAAACGATTTGTTGAGTACATACATGCTGCGGTTTTTAACTTCGCTGCCTTTTTTTTCCAGATCAGCGATCAACGTAGCTTTGCTCGAATCGCCACCCATAAATTCCACCAAAGCCTCCATGGCTTCGGAAACCAGGGCACACTGTTCGTTGATCAACGTATAGAAATCGGGAACCCGCGGATAAACATTGGCCAAAATTTTGGCTGCCATAGGGGAACTGCCGCTCATTTGCATACCTCCACTTCGCTTGGGGCCTTAACAGCCCACTCGGTTAACTGGTCCGAACGGTCGAAAAAGGGTCGTGCCGATGCCTGTTTGCATCAACCGGTGATCAGTTTGACCAGATAATAGGTCAGAATGGCTACCAAACCCGAACCCGGAATGGTGATCAACCAAGTACTGACAATCTCTTTTGCTTTTGCCCAACGCACCGCTTTGGGCCGCTCGGATGAACCAATTCCCATGATTGCCGAACTCACCACGTGCGTCGTTGAAACCGGCGCACCAAAGATTGAAGCCGACAAAATCAGCACGCCAGAAGTCAACTGGGTATCCAGAGCATGCAAAGGACGCACCTTGTAGATACCAAATCCGACGGTACGGACAATACGCCAACCACCGGACAGAATACCCAGCGTGATGGCAATGGCACAGGAGAGAATCACCCAACCCGGCACGACAAACTTGTCGACAAAACCTCCCAACACCAACACCAGGGTGATGATACCCATACTTTTTTGTGCATCATTGGCCCCATGGGAAAAGGCCAAACCTGCCGCCGTAACAAATTGAAACCGTTTCAGCCAACGATTGGCCGAAGGCTCTTCATTGCGCAACAGCCAGCGCATGCCTCTGTGAATAAAATATCCTGCCCAGAAGCCCAACACCGGGGAAACGATCAACGACAACAAAATTTTGATGAAACCGGTAAATTTGCCTTGCGCCAGTTCGCTGAAACCCCAAATAACATTCTGGGGACCAGCCGAAACAACCACGGCACCGATCAAGCCGCCGACAAGCGCATGGGAAGAAGATGAGGGAATGCCATACCACCAGGTTGCCATATTCCAAAAAATTGCCCCCCAGATACCACACAACACAATGGTCAGTGACAGGGTAGCAGGCACATCACCGATGGTGATGAATTTACCAATCGTATTGGCAACAGCGGTTCCTCCCAAGATCGGCCCTAAAAATTCAAAGGTACCGACAATGATCACCGACTGAATCGGCGTCATGGCGCGGGAGGCAATAATGGTTCCGATAATATTGGCAGCATCGTGAAAGCCATTGGTGTAATCGAAAATCAATACGATCACCACGGCTGTCACTGCCAGGGTAAACAGTGTATCCATAGGTTTTTTATTCTCTCCGATGACCACGTTAGACAAATGTGAGTCGCCGCAAACTTTTCAGCTCAGCATAAATTGACCGGCTTTCTGGACGGCGCGCCTCGTACTGGTCACCTGGTCAACCTCTTTTATGTGCGCTTGCTGTATGCGTACCACTCCGCAACGGAACGAAGACGGAGTATACATCCGCCATGAGTCTCTTCAAAGGAGATTTTACGATTGTCGCAAAAATAGTTTGCATTATTTTACCATAATGACCCCGACATGTAACAAAGTGTGTATTTTATTTAATGGTTATTAAAGGATATTTCCATGTTGTACACACATGATGTGTGTATGCTATTTTTGCGAAAGCATCTCATGTGTGAAATGATGCGACCTGGCGATCCCCCCTCAACGGGCAGTAGAGCAGAACCATGGCAAAGTGCAACTGTGTGATTTCACTCTGCTCACCTGTGTGAAACCACACAGTTTATGCCAGCTCAAGAGTCATGATTTGACTAACATATTAATTATTATAGACAATGTTATTGGCATAACAAATGCGGGACGAACAGGTTGACGGTTGCCGATCACAATGCAGCTTGCAGGGTATCAATTTTTTTCCTGCAACGGGATTTATCCTGACTCGGGAGTTTCGGCTGGATGCACTGCCAATGCCTATCGCTTGTTGTACCGACTCGCACCGATGATGTCGCCTTGACAGATGACTTCACCCTCCTTGCTCGCCAAGGCATTGCGATACCGGCACAACGCCCACAGCAACGGTCGGCCTTGCTTGCTGCCCTGTTATTGCACATTCTGCTGTTGACATGCTTTGCCTGGTACTGGCCAACGCAGGCCGCCAACTCTCCCCCACTGATTATTGTCGAACTCATTCACTTGCCCGAAACAGTTGTGCCTGCCCTGCCCGTTGCGCAAGCCAGCGCTCCAGAGCAGGCAGAAGCAATAAAGGCGGAAGAGGGGCCAATCGTGGCTGAGCAAGAGGCAGAAACGCTTCCTCCCGAACCAACCGTCGTTGCCCCCCCGCCTCTTGTCGCCGTACAACCTGTCACAAAAAAAGATATACCACGCAAAGCTGTAAAAAAAGTGACCACCTCTGCAGCCCCCAAAGAGCAACCGAGAGACCACTCCCCTACTCTGCCGACAGGTGAAACAACCTTCTCCCCGCTTGCATCCCCCTCCCCGCTGCCGCCAGACAGTGCCCCTCTGAGCCAAGCCGCCTATCTGGACAACCCAAAACCGATCTACCCGCCCTTTGCTCGCAAACAGGGACGACAAGGAACTGTACTCTTGTTGGTGGTTGTGGAAAGCAACGGCCATCCTGCCGCCGTGCAACTCAAACAGAGCAGCGGCTCAGAACTACTGGACCAGGCAGCCATTGCGGCAGTCAAAGAGTGGCGTTTTGTTCCCGCCTATCGGCATGGCATGGCCGTGCGGGAGAGCGTGGAAATTCCGATTCGTTTCCATTTGGACAAGCCTTGAACGACCCGATTGACCGCGCACCACATACACCCTCTCCGTCTGGATTGAGTGCAGCGCTTGGCTGGAAAAATCAATAGTTGGCTTTGGCCTGCTGACGACGAATCTGCACCATGCTTTGTGAGGCTTGCATGGCCAGACCGAGAGTGGAAATGCCTTTTGCTTTCAGCAAATTAAGCAGCTTCAAAAAAACCTCTGCCGTGACTTCGGTATCGCCCATGGCCGTATGGCGATCACGGATGGTGACGCCCAATCGTTCGGCGATGGCGTCGAGAGTATGATCGGTCACCTCTTCATGCAAATAGACCGATAACAGCAAGGTATCCAACACCGGATTGTCAAAGCGAACCTTGCATTCCGACTCTTTCATTTGCAGAAATTTCATATCAAATGCGGCGTTATGGGCGACAAGTACCGCATCGCCAACAAACTCTTTAAACTGCGGCAACACCTCATGAATGGTTGGTTTATCCGCCACATCTGCATCGGTCAAACCGTGGATTCGCGTCGATTCCGCAGGAATTGGCCGACCGGGATTGATCAATCGTTCAAACGTTTCGCCAGTCAACGCACGACCATTGACAATACGGACTCCAGCAATCTGAATGATTTCATCCCCCTTGGAAGGGTGCAAACCGGTTGTTTCGGTATCAAAAACCACATAATGCAACGTGCTGAGGGAACGGACGACCATACGTCCCAGACCGGCAAAAGAGTCCATCAAGGAAAAATCATAAAATTCTGGTCGTTCTGGCATTTCATCCTGTGGCAACTGCCATTGTCGTGGCGATGGGGTAATCGGCACCCGCAACATGGCAAATCCATCCCGACGGTGCGCCCGGCTCCACAATTCGCAGCCATGTCGATCAAGAATTTCCTGTAACGATAAGGACATGCTGCCATCCGAGACAACAATCGTGCGCCAGGATTCCACTTCGGTTGCCGGAATGACCCGTCCATGCCAGACAAAGTCAACATAGACCCGTCGATCCCCCATCAAGGCCTCCACCTCAATGAGCCTCTCCTCGCTGTAGCTGAGCAGTTCTGTCACCAATTTTTCCAAAGCCAACAGCAACGCCGGGGCATCGGCCCGTATCCACAGCGGTTCACCCATAATCTGCAAGCGCAGATCGCCATGCCGTTGCAGACGACGTTGCAAACCAAGCAGCAGATCAGAACTCAACACATCGGTCTGCAACCAGTGGTCAGCTGCCAGGTTATCCGCTTCCCCGGCAATCCAATCCAACTGCTGTGACATTGCCTCCCCTTCATCATGGATCACCTGCACAAATTGCTGCCGCAGTTCCCCCTCCATGTCAGGATGCAAAAGCAAGGTTTCAGCCGCAGCCCGCAAATTGGCCACCGGCCCGCGCATGTTTTCCAAACCATGGTGAATCAACAGATCTTCTTGCCGCAAAGCGGCCAGGCTTTTCGATGCCTCCTCCAGGGTAAGCAAAAATTGCACTTTGCCGCTGCTCGTTCGTGGCAACAAACTCATCCGACAGTCCAGCATCCGTTCATCCTGCACCACAGCACAAAAAAAGCGCACGCCATTGTTAACGCTACACTCTTGTTGATTGTTACAGTGACTGAGTAACGCCATGGTGGTCTCCACCGGCATGCGGGCGCATAACTCATAGAATGAACGTCCCAACCCTAAAAATTCGGCGCGGTGGCGAAACAGATTTTGTGCGGCAGCATTATACAACAAAATGCCCGCTTCACTGTTGATCACCACCAGTCCGATATGCAGATGTTTGAGCAATCGCTCCAAACGCTCCAAACCATCCATGCCATGGGTCAACGCCTCTTTGACTTGACGACGGGCATGATACAAAGCGGTTGCCAGTTGCCGGGCCGTGGATGGCAAATCTCCCAGCAGATGGTCGGTACGTAAGGCGAGTTGATGATTGGGATCGGCATTGGCCATGATGGCCATACTGCGTTCCAATTGAGACAAGGGTTTGATCAATACCCGATCAAGCCAGCTCCAGATTTGCAGCAACAATAAAAGCAGAATAAAAAAGCCGAACAGCAACAGAACGGAGAGATTTTGCAGCCAAAGGCGAACTTCGTCGCCAAACTCCGGCACCTCGCGCAGCCCCAGCCACAGCACGGCACCACCGAGGGCCAGCACCGACAGCAGAAGGAGCAGCAGAACCCCCCAAAATTTTCCGCGACTGCTCACAGTCTCACAATCCACGCCTCAAGTGTCACTCTGCAGTCCAAGCAGAGTGCGAACTTTGAGTACCAGATCACGGGTTGAAAAAGGTTTGGTCACATAATCGTCAGCACCCAACGCCAACCCTTTTTCCTGTTCCACCTCGCGTCCTTTGGCGGTCAACATGATGATGCGCACCCCCTGCCAGAGCGGGTTGGCCCGAATCGCTTCACACACATCATAACCGTTGCGCTTGGGCATCATCACATCCAGCAAAACCAAATCCGGTTTTTTTTCCGCGACAGCCCGCAATGCCTCCTCGCCATCACTGGCTGAACGGACGGAAAAACCCTCCTTTTTCATCAAAAATTCCAATGAAAGCACGATATTTGGTGCATCATCGACGATCAAAATTTCTACCGGCATAACCTTACCCTCTTCTCGGCTTGTTTGCCCCGTTTGTTTGGTTACTGCAGTCCCCTCAGACGAAAATGATGGATCAACAACTGTTTGAAACGATCAACAATTTCAAAACAGTCGCGCAACTTTTCCCGATCCAATCTGCCCAACGAGTTGAGCAGAAAATGATCATTGCCCGGCTTTGCCTCCTCCAGGTTACGCAAGCGGCTGTGAATGCGCAAACCGTACATAAAATCAAACGCATCTACCAAATCCGTTCCCATCGCAGCATCCAACACCCCTTTGCGCACCAAACCACGAAGGCGGCGTATCGTATTGGGATCGCGTAAACGCTGCTCCAAAGCCAAACTGCGCGCGCCGTGTACGATGGGAAAAATACCGCCCCTTTTGAGATCAATCTCCCCCTGTTTGTTTCCCTTTTCGACAATGAAACGTTTAAAAATGCCTAACGGCGTCTTAAAATTGAGCAAGGGTAGGGCAAATTGGCCATAAAACAGCGGATCGGCTGGCAAACTGGCCAACAAATAGTCTCGTGCAGCCCGAAACAGCTTGACATCACCAACTACCGCACGCGCATCATAAAGGATGGCCAACTGCATCAGGTTATCGGGCGTTGGCGCTTCAAGCCAGGAACTGATGCGGTTCTGAAAGGTGCGCAGCCCACTTCCCCAGAGCGGATTGCTCATCATCACGTTGCCCGGACAGGGCGGATAACCCAATTTGATCAGGGCATCGGTAAACGCATGGCGAAAATGAAACATCTCCTCTGCCGGAAGCAGTTCATCGGCCAACAAGGCATTATCCTGATCGGTTTTGACAATCTGCTCGCCTCTTCCTTCACTGCCCAGGACCAGAACACACAAATGTTCCAATACCTCTGGCGTGGTGATCAAATGGGCTACCTTGATATAGATGTGACGATCCAACTCCCGAACCAGCCGACCAATATAGCGGACCTGCATCCCTTTGGAAAAGAGAGAATTGACCCAGTGGCTTTGATGCTGCACGGCATTGGCCAACTCGTCGATCGAGGTTGCCTGGTGAATACGTTGAATACTCAGGGAGGCATGGTTGGTCAGATAGGAGAGCAGTTCGGTCAGCCCCAAAGTGGCCAGAACATTTTCTGAGGTACCCACCACCAAACGGTTGACCCCCCGCTTGGTCATCAGCAAAAGAGCTTTAAAAAGCAACTCGTCCGATGAGGCCGTCACCAGATTCCAGGAGGCAATTTCATAAATCGGGGTTTCTACCGGCAAAGCAGACAATGCCAAGGCGTCACGAATATCGGCACTGGTGATAATACCATGTTGTCCGTCACGAGAGACCAAGACGCTATCGATACGTCGCGCCCGCATCTGTTGCGCGGCCTCACGTATGGTGGTCGTATCATCCAGGATGACCGGTTTGGTCAGATTAAGATCCCGAATACGAGAGGTCAGAATGGAAGTAACCGAACCTTCGGAATCCCATTCACGAGTTTTGGTCATGGCCGCCGCCAACCACGCCTGAAAAAGAATAATGGAAAATAAAGAAAAAAGGACTCCCTGCTGCCAGGGAGTCCGGGAACTGACAAAACTCGTGGCTTGGAGGCTTCGGCGATACCGATACCGATTTCGCAACGCACTTCTTGGGCTTCATAGCGGGCTTTTTCTGCTTTGGCCCGTTCGCTGAAGTCCAGCTTGGAGAAAAGCCAACAACCAAGGAAGGCGATGGTCATCGAGAAGATGGCCGGATCCTTGTAGGGGAACAGAGCGGCTTTGTTGCCAAACACGTCCACCCAGACAGTCTTGGAAAGCACCACCATGGTCACCGTGGTGATCAGACCCAGAGCGCCACCAACCACTGCACCCAGGGTGGTCAAACCTTTCCAGTGAATCGAGAGCAACAGGATCGGGAAGTTGGCCGAAGCCGCGATGGCGAAGGCCAAACCGACCATGAAGGCCACGTTCTGTTTCTCGAATTGAATTCCCAACCAAATGGCGATAACACCAATCACCAGGGCAGAAATTTTTGAGACACGCATTTCGGTGACTTCGTTGACATTACCACCGCAGATGGCGCTGGCAAACAGGTCATGAGAAACCGCCGATGCACCGGCCAGGGTCAAACCGGAGACCACGGCCAGAATGGTTGCAAAAGCCACAGCAGAGATGAAGCCCAGGAAGAGGTCACCACCGGTTGCATGGGCCAAGTGGATGGCGGCCATGTTGTTACCACCGGCCAACACCCCTTTGGCGGCATCCATGTACTGCGGATTCGGAGACACCATCATCACCGCACCAAAACCGATGATGAAGGTCAAGATGTAAAAATAACCGATGAAACCCGTGGCATAAAAGACCGACTTGCGGGCCTCTTTGGCGTTGGGCACCGTGAAGAAGCGCATCAGAATATGCGGCAAACCCGCTGTACCGAACATCAAGGCCAAGCCCAGAGAGATGGCGGAAACCGGATCGTTAATCAATCCCCCTGGGGCAAAAAAGTCCTTTCCGTCAGCGACAATTTTTTTGTGGTCGGCCAGGGCACTGGTTTTGATGCTTTCCAGAGCGGTTTTGAAGAAGAGTTCCAGGTTGAAACCGGTATGGTTGAGTGCGGTCAAAGCGATAAACGTGGCACCAGTCAACAGCAACACCGCTTTGATGATTTGCACCCAGGTCGTTGCGATCATGCCGCCAAAGGCCACATACAGAACCATCAAACAGCCGACCACAATCACCGCATACTCATAGGGCAAGCCGAACAGGGTACGGATCAACTGACCGGCACCCACCATCTGGGCGATCAGATAAAAAATGACCGTGAACAACGTCCCAATAGCCGACATGGTACGAACCGGCACCTGCGAAAGACGGTATGAGACGATATCGGCAAAAGTGTAGCGGCCCAGGTTGCGGCACTGACCTGCAATCAGGAAGAGAATCACAGGCCAACCCACCAACCAGCCGATGGAATAGATCAATCCGTCATACCCTCTGGCAAACACCATCGAGGAGATACCGAGAAAGGAGGCTGCCGACATATAGTCTCCAGCAATGGCCAAACCATTCTGGAAACCGGTGATGCCCCCACCGGCTGCATAAAAATCTTTGGTGCTTTTGGTGCGGGCAGCAGCCCAATAGGTAATACCTAAGGTTACCACCACAAAAATGAAGAACATGATAATGGCGGTCATGTTCAAAGCGGATTCCGCCTTGCCTGGTTCTGCTGCCCAGGCAGCTGTTCCCCACAAGGCAACCGGCAGTGCCAACAATGCCCCTGTCAGTTGATTCATTTGACATCCTCCTTGATTTGGCTGACCAGCTCATCATACTTTGAGTTTGCCTTGTATACATAAATACCGGTCAGAATAAAGGCAGACACAATGACGGAGACACCAAAGGGAATACCAACCGAAATAATGCTATCGGGAGAAATTTTGGTGCCCAACGATTTCGGCGCAAAGGCCACAACCAAAATGAACGAGAAGTAGATAACCAGCATGACGACGCTGAGAACCCACTGGGTGCAGGACCGGCCGGCAACCAGTTCCTGGTACTTCGGATTTGCTGTGATCCGTTTGACGAGTTCCTTTTCAGCGGAATCCGTACTCATAACGTATACTCCTGACTAGCGTTAATGAAGTGATGGCATTGCACACCTATCGGATTGCCATCGGCTTGCAATCGCTGCTCCTGTACAACCAAGCGCCAACCGCCCTTATCAAAATGGGGATTGCCTGACCCATTTTCCTGGAACGCTTTGCCGGCCCAGGAACACAGCGAAAGGTGTTCGTGGTCCCTTGTTCCGTTTACCGTCGCAGGCAAAACGGGCTCAGGTCGGCTGACGTTCGTTGATCAGGGACTGCACGACAGAGGGATCGGCCAACGTGGTGGTGTCACCCAGACTGTCCAACTCATTGGAGGCAATCTTGCGTAGAATGCGGCGCATGATTTTTCCGGAACGGGTTTTCGGCAAACCGGGAGCCCATTGCATAATATCGATGTGGGCAATCGGGCCGATCTCTTTACGCACCAATGCCCCCAACTCTTTGCGCAACGCCTCGGTTGGTTCTTCTCCGACCATCAAAGTGACGAAGGCATAGATACCCTGACCTTTGATGGGATGCGGGTAGCCAACCACGGCTGCCTCGGCCACTTTTTCGTGCAGAACCAGGGCTGACTCAATTTCAGCCGTACCCAGATTATGGCCGGAAACGATGATAATATCATCAACACGGCCCGTGATCCAGTGATAGCCGTCTTCATCGCGGCGGCAACCGTCACCGGGGAAATAACGTCCCGGATAAGCAGCAAAATAGGTATTGAAGAAACGGGCATGATCACCGTAGACGGTGCGCATCATGCCTGGCCAGGGCCGGGTAATGGTCAGAATGCCGGAGGTGGCACCCTCTTGGACGACCCCTTTTTCATCTACCACTTCGGGCACGACGCCGAAGAAAGGCAGAGTGGCCGAACCGGGTTTGGTACCAATGGCACCCGGCAACGGGGTGATCATGATGCCGCCGGTCTCCGTCTGCCACCAGGTATCGACAATCGGGCAACGTCCATCGCCGACAACGTGGTAATACCATTCCCAGGCCTCCGGGTTGATTGGCTCACCCACCGAACCGAGCAAACGCAACGATGTGCGGCTGGTATTTTTCACAAAACTGTCACCCTGAGCCATCAAGGAACGGATGGCTGTCGGCGCGGTGTAGAAAATATTCACCTGATGTTTATCAATAACCTGCCAGAAACGTCCGGCATCGGGATAGGTGGGAATACCTTCAAAAATCAGGGTGGTGGCACCATTGGAGAGCGGACCGTAGACAATATAGCTGTGGCCGGTGATCCAACCCACATCCGCCGTACACCAATAGACATCACCATCTTGAATATCAAAAATATAGCGATGGGTGATGGTCGCGTAGAGAATGTAGCCACCTGTGGTATGCAACACCCCCTTGGGTTTACCGGTCGAACCGGAGGTGTAGAGAATAAACAACGGATCTTCGGCTTCCATCGGTTCTGCCGGACAAACCGGGCTGGCGGCAGCAACCGCTTCGTGATACCAAACGTCACGGGCCGGATCCATCGACACAGAACCACCGGTCAGACGAATGGTGACCACCGTATGCACGGAGGGACAGGATCTGACGGCTTCATCCACGTTGACACGCAAGGGAATTTTCTTGGCACCACGCACCCCTTCATCGGCGGTAATCACCGCACAGCTTTGGGCATCCTGAATTCGATCCTTCAGGGATTCAGGCGAAAAGCCACCAAAAACCACCGAATGGACAGCACCGATGCGCGTGCAGGCCAACATGGCGACTGCCGCTTCCGGAATCATCGGCATGTAGATACATACCCGATCCCCTTTATTGATATTACGCGATTTCAATACGTTGGCAAAACGGCACACCTCTTCATGCAGCTCTTTGTAGGTAATCCGTTTCGCTTGCTTGGGGTCATCCCCTTCCCAGATGATGGCGGTCTGATCGCCCCGGCTTTCCAGGTGACGATCCAGGCAGTTATAGGAGACATTGAGCTGCGCCCCATCAAACCAGCGAATGTGGGCTTTATTGAAATCCCAATCAAGAACGGTATCCCACTTTTTGAACCAGTGAATGAATTTATCCGCCTGTTCTGCCCAGAATCCCTCTGGATCTTGTACCGAGCGGGCATACATTTCTTCGTATTTTTCCCGGTTGATGTGCGCTCTGGCAGCGGCTTCAGCGGGAACTGGGTAAATCTTGTCACTACTCATTCCATTGGCTCCTTATTTAGTCTGGTCTTGCAATGCAGATTAGGAGGGTCTGCCTGAGTTGATCAAGCAATTCTCCAATAATAAATCGCAAAAAGCGATCACCCCAGGTAAATTACCCCCGGCACCAACAAACAATAATTTACCCCCACCCCCTCATCGAACCTTGAGCCTAGCAGCAATAACTGTATGATTCAAGAGATAATATTCGTTTGCCTCCTTTTACCGGGTCCGACGATTATGAACAAATCCTGTTAATCCTTCAAAAAAAAACGATTTATTCCACGAAAGAAGATACGTGAATTACGGTACTCAATCACTGACTCCGATATTTGCACCGCGTTCGGTGGCTATTGTCGGTGCCTCGCGTTTTGCCCACAAACTGGGGCATCTGCTGCTGGCCAATTTACTGGCCGGCGGCTATCGCGGTGCCATCCATGTCATTAATGCCAATGGCGGAGAAATACTCGGACGACCTGTCTTGAAAGAGCTGTCTGCCGCTCCTCGAGGCATCGATCTGGTGGTTTTGGCCATTCCGGCCCACACGGTTCTGGCAACTGCCAAACTGGCCATCAACCGCAATTGTGCTGCCCTCATGGTCTTGACCGACGGTTTTCGTGACCGGGATGTCGACGGCGCGACTCGTGAAAACGAATTGGCCAAACTGTGTCGGGATCGGGGGATCCTGTTGTTGGGGCCCAATTCTCTCGGCGTGGTGCTGCGCCAGGATAATTTCAATCTTTCCCTGCTCTCTGCCTTGCCACCTCCTGGCGGAATCTCTCTGTTTGCGCAGTCTGGAGCAGTTTGTGCTGCCACGTTGGACTGGATGGCCTCCCGGCAACTGGGATTGGCGAAAATGATCGGTCTCGGCAATCAGGCCGGCCTGCGTGACGCGCAAATTCTCTCTTTTCTCGCCCACGATCCAGATACTCAGGTGATCGCCTGTCACCTGGAATGGGTGGCAGGCGGCAGCGAATTTCTTAAAGCGGCCATGGAAGCCTCCCACAACAAACCGGTGGTCTTGTTGCTGGGTGGTGGCAGCTCCTGGTATACCACCACCAGCTTGCGGCAACCGGGGTGTCATATCCACTCTCCCAGCGTTTTTTCCGCCGCCTGCGACCGTACCGGCATCATCCAGACCAACCATTTCCAACAATGGCTGGATATTCTGCTGGCCGTGGCGCAATCTGCCTTACCAAGCAACAAACGTATCGCCGTACTGAGCAATGGCCGTGGTCCTGGTTTATTGACCTCGGATATTCTTGATCATCTGGGTTTGCTCAGCAGCGGCTTGCCGGCGGAGAGGGCACAACAACTGCAAACAGAGCTTCCTCCCCGCAGTGCTATTGATGGCCCCTGGGATCTCAGCGGCATTGCCCAGGCGGAACATTATCGCATCGCTCTGCAGGCAGCTCTGGATGAAAGCAGCATCGGTGCGGCCATTGTGGTGATCACCCCCCACCCGCTGGCCAACCCGGAAGCGATCGCCCGCACCCTGTGCCAAGAGGTCAAGCACAGCAAACCCATTTTGGCTGTTTTGATGGGTGGCAATCAAATGCGCCCGGCAGTCGCCTTGTGCGATCAGCACGGCATTCCCTGCTATCCGACCCCGGAACGGGCCGCCAGCGCCCTCTCCGCGCTCGATCAATACCGGCAATGGCGTCAGCGTCCACCCCGCCTGATCACCCAGTTTGCCGTCAATCAAAGTCGTGTGCGTCGTCTGCTGCAACGCTTTCGCATGCTGCACATTCGCCATCCGGTCGATCTGGACGGCAAAGAGTTATTGCATGCCTACGGCATTACCGTACCGGATGGCGAAGCCGCCCATTCAATCGATGAGGCGCTGCGCGTTGCCGAACGGCTGGGTTATCCGGTTGCCTTGCATCTGTTGTCACCCGAAATTCATTTGGCCGACAACATGGAAGTTCACCGGATCGACGTCAGCGAACCGGGAGCGGTGCGCGATGCTTTCGATCTGTTGACCTTGCGTTTTGCCCGGCGTGTGCCAGAGGGTCGCCTGGATGGTGTCTTCGTGGAAAAGCAACATTCGCATGGTCGACCGCTGCTGATGGGTATGCGACGGGATGCCCAGTTCGGACCGCTCTTGCATGTCGGTGCGGCCCACCCGTTATCGCTGAATGATGATCTGTGCGAACTGGCACCGATTACTGCCGAAGAGGCGGTCACCATGTTGCGGGCATCCTGTCGTCAACCTCCGGATGAAAACGAGACCTTTGAAGAGATCAGCGAAGGAGAGTGCCATATTGTCGCCGAAGTGCTGCAACGGATCAGCCAACTGGCCATCGACTTCCCAGCCATTCGCAGCATCAAGATTCATCCTTTGATCGTGCGCCGCAACGGTCTGCCCCCATTGGCGACCGAATGCGAAATTGAATTGGATTTTACCAATGAGCCAACACCATGAGCCAACCATATCCTGAAACCGATCCCCGTTGGCAGATCCGCTATGCTGCCATGGTCACGGAAGCACAAATCGCCGTGCGTCGCATCAAGCCGGGGCAAAGGATTTTTCTCGGCAGCGGTGCCGCCGTGCCGCAAGTTCTGCTGCGTGCCTTGCTCAACGAGCGCAGCCGCCTGGCCGATATTGAAATTGTCACCCTGTTTGTTGCCGGTGAACTGCCACCGATCCTGCGCGAATTATCGGATATTTTTACCATCAACACCTTTTTTATCGTCGATTCGGTGCGGGAACTTGTACAAACCGGCAAGGCGGATTATACGCCGATTTTGATTTCTGACCTGCCACGCCTGTTTGCCAACGGCCAACTCCCCCTGGATGTGGCCATGATTCAGGTCGCCCCCCCGGATAAAGAGGGGCAGGTCAATCTGGGCATCAATGTCGATGTGGTGCGCAGTGCCACGGAAAATGCTCGCCTGATCATGGCGCAGGTCAATCCGCAAATGCCTCGCACATTGGGAGATTCCACTTTGTCGGTCTGGGATCTGGATCTGCTGATTTTTGGCGAGGAGCCGCTGCCGGAGCTTCCTCTCCTGGCCAACGACGAAACCATTACCCGCATCGGCAAACATGTCGCCGCACTGGTTCCTGACGGTGCCACCATCCAGATGGGTATCGGTCGCGTGCCGCAGGCGGTGGTCCGACAACTGACCGGAAAAAAAAATCTCGCCATCCATACCGAGATGATTTCCGATGCCGTACTGGATCTGCTGCATTCAGGGGCCTTGTCGGACGAACCGGACAGCCCGCCGGAAGCGGAAAGGGTGGTCAGCAGTTTTGCCCTCGGCAGTCGGAGCCTGTATGAAGCGGTTGGCGATAATCCGGTCTTTCGTTTTCGCCGCACCGAATATGTCAACGATCTGCAACAGATCAGCCGCCATCAACGCATGATCTCCATCAACGGAGCGTTGCAGATTGATCTGACCGGACAGGTGTGTGTCGACTCTTTGGGGGCACGTTTTTATTCCGGCATTGGGGGAATCGTCGATTTCAACAGCGGTGCCGCTGCAGCTGCCGAAGGCAAAGCGATCATCGCCATGCCCGCAACCGCCCGCAAAGGCAAAACCTCGCGCATTGTGGCCCGTCTGACTTCAGGTGCCGGAGTGGCCTTGAACCGGGGCATGGTCCATTATGTGGTCAGCGAATTTGGCGTGGCCTATCTGTTCGGTAAAACCATTCAGGAACGGGCCTTGGCACTGATCAGCATTGCCCATCCCGATTTTCGTGTCTCTCTGTTGAAACGGGCGGTAAAACTCGGCTTTGTGCGCCCGGAAATTGGGGAGGTGGATGGACAAATCTGGGTTGGCAGCCGGGAATTGCGCACCTCTTTATTGTTGGAAAACGGACAAATGTTGACTTTCCGCTCCTCCCGTCCCACCGATTGGAAGGCGATCAAAAAAATGCTCTATTCGCTCTCCGAAGGGACGGTCTACCGTCGATTCATGAGCCATGTTAAACGTTTTCCCTTCAACCGCCTGAAAAATTTCACCTTCATCGATCAGCGGCGAGATGTGGTGGTGGTGGGTACGGTGTTCGACGGGCAGAGTGAAGTGATCATCGCCATTGGCGGTTATAATGTGGACGGCCCCTCCAACCGGGCGGAAGTGGCCTTTTTGGTGCGGGACGATTGGCAGGGGCAAGGAATCGGCAGTTTCATGATGCGCCATTTGGCCAATATGGCCCGCAGTGCCGGTCTGGCCGGTTTGACCGCAGAAACCTTGGTCGACAACCGCCCGATGCAAGGGGTCCTCAACAAATGCGGCTTCTCTGTCACCACCCGCTCGGATGGAGAAACTGTGCATTTTGATATTGATTTTTAAAGCCTTGCCAATGCGTTTTTTTCACCGTCAAGCTATTCTCATTGGCGGTGAAATATTTCGATGGCCCGGCATTTATCCCTCCCCCGGCAAAAAACTGCGCAATGCCGTCACCAACCGTTTGACAGGGGGAATCTGGTGATAGACAAATCCATGCTGCTGGAACCAGGTCGAATTTTCCAACAGGGATTGTATTTCCGCCTGTTTGCTCAGGGCACGATCCACGCCGATTACCAACTCTGGCGGTTGGCGGCGCAGCTGGGCCAGGGAGTGTAGACGGTGTTGCAGTTGACCCGCATGCCAGCGGTGGAACAGTTCCACATGGACAACCTGACCACTGACATGGCGGAAACTCCAATCCGGAATCACCCACTCCTGCCGGTCCAGTTCGAGCAGAGCAGAACTTTCGCGCACCGTCCAATCATTGACCTGCGCGGTAAACAGGGTGGTGAAATGGTTGAATGCCTCAGGCACCACATCCGCTGTCTGCTGCAAATGGCTGCGCAAACCGGATCCATGGTCCAATTCCAGCAGGAGCGGACCACTCAGCGGTTTGCCAGCGCGACCCTGTTTTGCCTGGCTGGCAGGAAGATCAATCTGGGCCTGCAAATGCCAGCGACTGAGCAAACAGATTGCCGACAGCATACTGGCCA
The DNA here is from genome assembly GCA_002753135.1 of Magnetococcales bacterium WMHbinv6. Lineage (GTDB taxonomy): Bacteria > Pseudomonadota > Magnetococcia > Magnetococcales > Magnetaquicoccaceae > Magnetaquicoccus. The sequence goes on from PDZV01000001.1 coordinate 148,630, forward strand.
GCAAAAATCCATATTTGAGATTTCCTTCCGGCAACTGCAACGGGCCGTCCAACTGCAGACGATAGCTTCCCGCCGCCGTGCGCTGCAGGCGTGCCAATAATTGCAACCATTTCAAATGCCGAAAAAAACGCCGCCGCACACCAACATCCGGCTCCTCCAGGTGCAGTTGCAGCGATTTGGCCCACTGCAACGGCCCCTGCGCCAGGGCCAGATTATAACGCTGCAACAACCCCTCGGCACCAATCGCCTCAAAGGATAACACGATCTGCCGATCCGGCAGATCGGCGTACAAACGGGCTGCCAACTGATCGGCATCCTGTTGTCTGGTTGCAGCAACCGCTTGCCGATAACATTGCAAATCGTTACTGCCAGCCCCCTGTTCCCCTCCAGGAAAAAAAAGTTGCGCCGCAGTCAAAAAGACCTCCTTGCGCAACTCCTCCAGTTCGTCATCATGCTCCTGAAAAGTGCATCGATCCGACAACAACTTGAACAACCCCTTGGCAACCAACGGCGATCTGGCCCCGTGCATGATCGGTACCGCCGCCTCCTGCAACTCTTCCCGACTGCTGCCGATTGCTGTTTCACAAACACTGATCAAGCCCCTCGCCACCTCTTGCCACGAGCGATCCTGGGTATCGACAAAACGGGGATACAATCGGTGTTGACGAATATCATAACGCAGCAGCTCCCGTGTCAACATGCTCCTGCCCTCCTCGTTTCGGCCAACAACTGCCGCACCCGATCTATGCGTTGACGATGAATCGCCTCGCCCAATAAACGCCCCTCCAAACCACTGGCACGCAAGGCGTTGACATCCACGGAGGCCGCTGCCTGTCGACAGCGTCGCCAACAAGCGATGTGCGCTACCGGCTCCACGGCTCTGCCTCCTCGACCCAACACATCCGCCTGACAGGCCGTCAACACCTGTTCAAACCATTCGTTATGGCTAAACGCCTGCAGTCGCTCCAAGAGGTTGACGACGGATTTGGCCCTCATCTCGGCAAGACACGACACCCGCCCATGTTCCGCAATGACCGCCAGCGCCAATTGGCACACCCGATTCGGCAAACGCAAACGATCCGCCAGGCTCTGCATGGCCTGCAGCCCTCGATGCTCATGGCCGATGTGGCGCGGCCACTGTTCACGCGGCGTCAACCCCTTGCCCAGATCATGCAACAGGGCGGCAAAACGAACTTCTGGATCATCAGTCAAGGCAGAGGCCGCCTGCAACGTCAAGCGACTGTGCTGCCAGGCATCCCCTTCCGGGTGGTGTTGTGGCGGTTGACTCACACCTTGCAGGGCTGCCAATTCAGTAAACCAGACCGACAGGGCTCCACATTGTGCCAACAGATCAAAATAGGTAACCGGTGCCGCCGTGGCGAGTCCCTTCAGCGTCTCTCGCCACACCCGCTCCGGAGAGAGCGCTTGCAGCTCCCCGGAACTAACCAAAGTTTTCATCAACTGCAAAGTCTCATCGGCAACCCGAAAGCCCAGGTCAGCAAAACGGGCCAAAAAACGTGCCACCCGCAACACGCGCAGCGGATCTTCCACAAAGGCCGGAGAGACATGGCGCAACAGGCGGGCTTGCAGATCCCGATAACCTCCGAAAGGATCGATCAAACGCCCTTCGTTATCCAAGGCCATGGCATTGATGGTCAAGTCGCGACGGGCCAAATCTTCTTCAACCGTCACCTCTGGGGCAAAAAAACAGTGAAAGCCCCGATAACCAGGGGCAGTTTTTCTTTCCTGACGGGCCAGGGCATAGGCATCACCGCTTTCCGGGTGCAAAAAGACGGGAAAATCGGCACCAACCTGGCGAAAGCCTCGCCGTCGCATCGATGCCGGCGTCTCGCCAATGACCAACCAATCGCTATCGGGAGGGGTGAGCCCCAGAAAATGGTCCCGAACCCATCCTCCCACACGGTAGACCTGGGTTAATGGCTGCATGGTTCCAGTTCCGGAAGAGGTATTGAAAAATCGGTGCTTATCCTTTGACACAGACAATCTGCTTGAGTACATGGAGAATTTCCACCAGATCGGACTGCCTGGCCATCACTTTGTCGATATCCTTGTAGGCGGCTGGAATTTCATCCATCACCGAGGCTGTTTTGCGGCAGGCTACGCCAGCGGTCTGTTGCTGCAAATCGGCGGTGGTAAAACGGCGTGCCGCTTCGTTGCGGCTCATTTTGCGCCCTGCGCCGTGCGCACTGGAACAAAAAGTTTCCGGGTTGCCTGTGCCGCGCACGATATAACTTTTTGCACCCATAGAACCGGGCACAATACCCAAATCGGTTTTGCGGGCACGGATTGCCCCTTTGCGGGTCACCCAGAGGGTGCGTTGGAAATGTTCTTCACGTTCCATGGTGTTGTGATGACAATCAATCACTTCACCCACCACCGACGGCGGACGCCCCAACACCCTGCCGATGGCCTGCAACGTTGCCTGCATCATGAAGCGTCGGTTGGCTTTGGCATAGTCCTGGGCCCAGGCCACCGCTTGAACATAATCCTGAAAAGATTCGGTTCCTTCCTGCAACCAGGCCAGATCGGCATCGGGCAGTTTTTGCAACCGGGATCCCATCTCCCGCCGCGCCTGCTCGATAAAGTAGGTGCCAATACGATTGCCAACCCCCCGGGAACCGGAGTGCAAAACCACCCATACCTTTTGCGTTTCATCGAGAGAAATTTCGATGAAATGGTTCCCGGTACCCAAGGTACCCAAATGGCGTTCGGCGTTGACCCGTTTGTGCAACAATTTGGGGTGATGTTGCAGTACCTGCGGCAAACGTTGTTCGATACCCTGTTTGGCCCAATAGGCACGAATTGCCTCTGGCACCGTTCGCCAGGCCCCCTGATCATTTGCTCCACCCTGATCGGTGCGACCATGTGGCACCGCCTGTTCGATCGCCTCGCGCAGATCTTCCGCCCGCCCTTGCACATCTTCCGCATGCAGCGCCAGTTTGACCGCTTGCATGCCACAACCGATATCCACCCCGACTGCTGCCGGAATCACCGCTTTTTCGGTCGGAATCACTGAACCGATCACAGCCCCCAAACCGGCATGCACATCGGGCATCGCCGCCACCTGGCGGAAAACAAAGGGCAGATTGGCCACATTCATCAACTGCCGCCGAGAGGTATCATCCAAATCGTCGGCGTACACATGTACTGGTACCCGACCCGTATGGATCACTTCATAAATCGGCACAACCAAGACTCCCCACGCTGCTTTGGTTAATCAGAAGGAATTTCTTTTTTTACGAATTGAGGTAAACACATGCTCCGCACTGTAACCGGACAGACCGATGTTCTTGGCAAATTGAATATCATCGGCCCGCAAAAAGGGGTTATACTGTTTCTCTTCGGCAAGTGGAGAGGGCATGGTGGGTAATTCCATATCCGTCTGTTGAAAAATCTGCTTAAGCAAATTCTGCAAGGCCTGGTTATTCGGCTCCAGCGAACAGGCAAATTGCAAATTGACCAGCGTATATTCGTGGGCAGCACACAGGCGGGTATCATCCGGCAAGCGGCGCAGCTTTTGTAGCGAATCCCACATTTTTTCTGGCGTACCTTCAAAAAGCCGTCCACAACCGAAACGAAACAAAGTATCCCCGGCAAACAACACATCATCAACCAGATAGACCACATGGCCAACCGTATGGCCCGGCACGTCAATCGCCTGCCCCTGACAACCACCCAGGTCGATCCGCTGACCGTCGTTAACAGGCAGGTCCAACGGCGGTAGTCGGCTTTGATCCTTCTCGGCACCGACAACCATCGCCGGATAGTGCGCCCGCAACTCTGCGACGCCGCCGATATGATCATGATGGTGATGCGTCAACAAAATGTGCGACAAGGTGGCCTCCTGAACCGACAAAAATTGCCGCACCGGGTGCGCTTCACCCGGATCAACGGCTGCCCAGGTTCCATCACCGGTAGCAAACATCCAAATATAATTGTCCTTCAAAGCAGGGACAGGCTCGACCATCAGCGATTGTTGAGGCATAATTTGCTTTCTTTCCCATTAAAACCAAACGAGACTCCTGACCATGATGCTGGAAGCGGTCCGATTACATGATTGGTACAACTCCCCACAAGGGCAAACCGTAGTCGATCTGATCGGAAACAGTATGGTGCAATGGTTGAATGTCAACCACCCCACCATGCAACTTTTGGGGCTTGGCTATACCCAGCCCTATCTGGATCGCTTTGTCCACTCGTTGACGACCCAGCAATGCGCTCTGCCGTTGGCGGCCTCTCCTGCCGAAATGGGCGTTATCCCCTGGCCCAGCAGCCAAGCCAACCGCATTGCGCAAGTGCGACCAGACGCCCTCCCTTTTGCCGACACCCAATTCAACCAGGTGCTGATGGTTCATTTTCTGGAGAGCTGCGATTCTCCTCAAGGGGCCCTGCGCGAAACCTGGCGTATCCTTACCCCTGGTGGACGCTTGCTGATCGTGGTGCCCAATCGTGGTGGTCTGTGGGCCCGACGCGATACCACCCCTTTTGGCTGGGGTCGCCCTTACTCTCCGGGCCAACTGGCTGAGCTGTTGACCGATTCCCTTTTTATTCCCCGGCAATCCCGCTTCGCACTCTTTATGCCACCCGTGGGCAAACGCTATTTTCCGCAAGCCGCCCCCGCTTGGGAAAAAGCGGGCGATCGTTGGTTTGCCCCGTTGGGGGGGGTCATTCTATGCGAAGCGGAAAAGGTCGTCTATGCCTTGACACCACTGGCCAAACAATCGGCCCGTCGCACCCTGCAGCGCCCGTTGTCGCAAGGGTTGGCACCCCGCTTCCACAACGACAGCGCCGAACCGACACCATGACCATGCAAGATTCCGACCTGATTGCCTCGTTTCTCGATGATCTGCTGGTAGAAGAGGGGTTAGCCGATAACACCCTCGAAGCCTACCGGCTCGACCTGAACGATTTGTCCACCTTTCTGGCGCAACAGGCAAATCCTGCCACCACCCTGTTGACCATGACGCCGGAAGATTTGGCCAACTATATGGAGCAACTCTATAGTCGGAACCTGACCGCCACCACCGTCGCTCGCAAAATGTCGGCCATTCGCCACTTTTGCCGCCACCTGTTGGTGACCGAACAGCGACTGGATGATCCGACCCGCTTGTTGCAACTGCCGAAAATTCGTCGCCCTCTGCCGAAAATTTTCGATGAACAGGAGGTGGAAGCGTTGTTGGCCGCCCCGGAGCAAACCACCGAATTGGGTTTGCGTGATGCCGCCATGCTGGAACTGCTCTATGCGACCGGATTACGTGTCTCCGAACTGGTCAATTTGAGTACAGACAGCCTGGACGATCAGGCGGGCATCATTCGGGTGATCGGCAAAGGCAACAAAGAGCGACTGATTCCGGTTGGTGAAGTGGCCCGTGAACGGGTGGCCCATTATCGACAGGCCGCCCGCCCCCTGCTGCTGGCCGGGCGCAATACGACGGCTTTGTTTGTCACCGCCCGCGGAGGGGCGATGACACGGCAAAATTTTTGGTTTCTCATCCGCCGTCACGCCATGATGGCCGGCATCCGCAAAACCATTTCACCCCATTTGTTACGACACTCTTTTGCCGTGCATCTCTTGAACCATGACGCCGATCTGCGTGCCATCCAAATGATGCTGGGACACGCCGATATTTCCACGACCGAAATTTACACCCACATCTCCAAAGTGCGCATGAAGCAGGTCTATAACCGCTACCATCCGCGAGCCTGAACATGACCCCTTCGGCCCCCTCTTCCCTGCCGTCCGGCAGTTCGGCAGCCCGCCTGCTCAATGGGATCAAACTGGCCTTCGGGCTGCTGGTCGCTCTTCCTTTTCTGCTTCTCTTGTTGCCTCTCTGGTTTCTCTATCGGTGGCATGAGCGAAAAAACGGCCAAGCAGATCCAGAAGCGCCCTGGCGGATTTTGTGGAACGCCTTATCCGGCAAACGGGACGAGCAAGAGTGGTTTACGCTGCCAGCCACGCCTGACAAAACAGGCCATTCCATGCTTACCCCTCTGCCTGGAGCAGCCGTTGCAGCTGCTCCGGGCACTTTGGCCCTGTTGACCGGGGGCAGCAGTCGTTTGGGCAACCTGATCGGAGCCGATTTGGCACGGCAAGGATACCGGGTTATCGTCACCTATTACCGCTCAGCAGAACGGGCCGCCGCACTGGTGGAGCAGATAACGGCTCAAGGGGGTGAAGCCTATCCCTTTTCCCTCGATCAAAGCGACCCGGAACAGGTGGAACAGGCCCTGTCACGCATTGAAGAGCGCTGGGGCACGCCACGACTGCTGATCAATAATGCCTCTCTTTTTCAAGCGACCCCGTTACAGACGGTTGACTGGCCAACCCTGGAACGGTTGCTGCGCATCAATCTGCATGCCCCTTTGTGGCTCTCCATCGCTCTGGGAAGGCGTCTATACACCCTGGCAGAAGCGGGAGAAACGGGCGGACAGATTATTCAACTGTGTGACATCTGGGGAGAACGACCCTTGGCAGCCCATACCGTTTACAGTACCGGCAAGGCAGGTTTGATCATGGCAACCCGTTCGCTGGCCCGGGAACTGGCCCCCCTGGTGCGGGTCAACGGCATTGCTCCCGGCGCGGTGATGGGCGATGCCGACGATCCCGGCTGGCAAACGCTGTTGCGCCACACCCCTCTGGCGCAACAGGCTGCTCCTCATGCCATCCTGCATGCCATTCGTTATCTGTTGCAAGCCTCTTTTGTTACCGGCGAAATTCTTCATGTCGACGGAGGACGCCGTTTGCATTGACAGCTTCTGCTTCCGCGCTTTACGGTGTAACCTGTCGGCGTATTGTTCTGTTATCTTGCACGTGTTGGAGAGTTGCCATGAACCGCAAGAGGTCCAAACCTCGCACCAACGGACAACCCATGCCCTACTGTTCTCTCTGCTGCCTGCCAGCGCCTGGCAACAACCTCTGTCGGAACCCATCTCCCCGTGCCGAACACTGATCCGCTCTGCCGGGAGTCGCCCCGGCGCGTTGCACACAGGCCGTTGGCTGAACGCATGCGCCCGGTTGCGATGGAGGAACTGCTTGGGCAGGGGCATCTGATCGGTCCGGATCGTTTGTTGACGCGGGCTTTGGCGGAGCGACAGCTGCCGTCGATGATTTTTTGGGGACCACCCGGTTGTGGCAAAACCACCCTGGCCCGTCTGTTGGCCAACCAGTGTCAACTGCCATTCACAGCCATGTCTGCCGTCTTTTCTGGTGTCAAAGAGGTGCGGGCAGTGGTGGATGAGGCCCGACAGCGTCACCACAACGGGCTGGGCAGCACCATCCTGTTCATGGATGAAATTCACCGCTTCAACAAGGCACAGCAGGATGCGTTTTTGCCTACGGTGGAGGATGGCACGATTATTTTGCTCGGTGCCACGACAGAAAATCCCTCCTTTGAACTCAATGGTGCCCTGCTTTCCCGCTGCCGGGTGGTGGTGTTACAAAGTTTGCAGGAGAGCGATTTATTGCTTTTGCTGCAACGGGCACTGCAAGACCCGCACCGCGGTTACGGTCACGCTGCCATCTCGCTGAGCGAGGGTTTGTTGCCCTCTTTGGCGGCTGCGGCACAAGGGGATGCCCGTTATGCGCTCAACCTGCTGGAAACATTGGTAACAGTCAGCGGGGTACTGGATGCGCCGCGCACCCTCAACGAGGGGGATTTGCAGCACACTCTGCAACAGCGAGCGGTTCTCTACGACAAAAGCGGAGAGGAACATTACAATCTGATCTCCGCCTTGCACAAATCGCTGCGCGGCTCTGATGTGGATGCCGCACTCTATTGGTTGGCCCGCATGCTGACCGGCGGTGAAGATGGTCTGTATGTGGCGCGTCGCTTGGTCCGTTTTGCTTCGGAAGATGTGGGCAATGCCGATCCGCAGGCGCTGGCGGTGACCTTGCAGGCCCGAGATGCCTACCATTTTCTCGGCCCGCCGGAAGGGGAACTGGCCTTGGCCCAGGCGGTCGTCTATTTGGCCACTGCCCCGAAGAGCAACACCATTTATCGCGCCTATCAAGCCGCGCAACAGGCAGCCCGGCAAAGCGGCCACCTGCCCCCGCCTCTGCACATCCGCAACGCCCCCACCCGTCTGATGAAAGAGCTGGGCTACGGGGCCGACTACCGCTACCCGCACGATTATGAAAACGGTTTCGTTGCCGAGACATATCTGCCGGAACCCTTACGCGGACAACGTTTCTACCAACCGGTGGAACGGGGTTTTGAACGGGAAATCAGCAAACGACTCGCCTATTGGCAGCGCCTGCGACAGCAGACGGCAGAAAAATTGTCCTGAGATTGGCCCGGCAATCCAACCGTTGCAATCCGGTATTATCTTTCAGGCTTTTGCTTGACGAAACAAGGGATTCAGTGTAGTTTTCCCAGGATTTTTTCTTACGTTCCCTCCATCGATTTTATCCCTTAGAGGAGTTTGATCGTATGTGTGATTCTCCTGTTATTTCCCGCCGTTTGCTCCTGTCCGGCTTGGCGGTCGGCTTTGGGGCTTTGGTGCTGCCAAAACTGCCGTGGATAAGCGAGGCCGCTGCTTCCGGTGCTGCCTCCTCTGTGACGCCAGAGCAGGCCCTGCAATGGTTGAAGGAAGGCAATGCCCGTTTCACCTCTGGCAAAGTGCAAACCCCCAACCTGACCCCGCAGCGGATTGCCGAAACCTTCTCCAAGGGTCAACACCCCTTTGCCACTCTGATCTCCTGCTCTGACTCCCGGGTACCTGTGGAACACATTTTCGATCGGGGCATCGGGGATCTGTTTGTGATCCGGGTCGCGGGTAATGTGGCAGATACCGACGAAATCGGTACCGCAGAATATGGTGCCGGCCATTTGATGACCCCGTTGCTGGTGGTGGTTGGTCACACCAAATGCGGTGCGGTGACCGCCGTGGTCAAAGGAGATCAAGTGGGCGGCAGCATTCCACAACTGGTCGATAACATTGTGCCCGCTGCCACACGTTCCAAGGCCAAAGGGTTGAGCGGTGAGGCCCTGATTGTCGATGCCATCCGGGAAAACGTCTATCAATCATTGCAAGATTTGCGTGAACACAGCGAAGAGTTGAGCCATCTGGAACAGCACGGCAAGTTGAAGATGGTCGGTGCCCTCTACCACATCGAAGATGGCTCCGTTGAGTGGTTGCCAGAGCGCGTACCGTCTGCTGCCGCCAGTGCAGCGCGTGATGCCGTGGAACAAGCGGTCTATGCCTGGGCCACCGCCTGGTCAGCCGGTAAAGTGGACAACTATCTGGCCTGCTACTCCCCACGCTTCCACGCCACAGGCTTTGCCGGGCGCAAGGCATGGGAAGCCCAGCGCCGGAAAACCATTCAATCTGCCGGCTCCATCACCATCACCATTGAACAGTTGCAAATCACCCTGCAGGATGCCTCCCAGGCCACGGCAACCTTCCTGCAAGGTTATCGCGGCAAATCCTACCAGGATAAGGTCAAAAAAAGCCTTGCTTTGCAACAGGAAGGAGGCAAATGGAAAATTGTTCGGGAAGAGAGCGGTAAAGCCTGATCGGTTTGTTTGTCCGGCCTGATTGTTTCCAGGGCCTGCCAGTGGCAGGCCCTGGCCGCGCCACCCAAATGGCCCCATGCGCTTCAATTAACCAGCAGTACGGATACCATGACCAGCCATCCCACCTTTCTGCATACCATCCGCCCCTTTTTACAGCAGGATCAACTGACCAGTAACCGATTGGAGATCGTGCAGCTCAACCTGGGCCCGCGATGCAATCTGGAGTGTCGGCATTGCCATTTGGCGGCATCGCCCCGACGTTCGGAGAGCATGAGCTGGCCGGTCATAGAGCAGGCTTTGCAGCTGGTTGCCGCCAGCGGTTGTCAGGAGGTCGATTTGACGGGAGGCGCGCCGGAATACCACCCGCACTTACGACCCTTGATCGAAAAAGTGTCAGCGATGGGCGTACGCATCCAGTTGCGCAGCAATCTGGCGGTATTGATGGAGCCGCAACAGCACGATCTTGCCGCTTTTCTGTGTCAGCACCGGGTGGCGCTGACCGCTTCGTTGCCTTGTTATCTGCAACAAAATGTCGACAGTCAGCGAGGGGATGGCGTTTACCAACAGGCAGTCGCCGCCTTGCAACATCTCAACAGCCTGGGCTATGGCATGCTGCCGGAACTGCCGTTAAATCTGGTTTATAATCCGGGCAGAGCAGTTCTTCCTCCCAATCAGGCCCGCCTGGAACAGGATTACCGCCTTGCTTTGCGGCAAAGTCATGGCATTGCATTTCATCGTCTGTTCACCCTGACCAATATGCCGATCGGACGCTTTTTGGCCGACTTGCGCCGCACGGGTCAGGAAGAGCATTACGGGCAACTGCTGCGCGACAGCTTCAATCCAGCCACCCTGGAACCATTGATGTGCCGTAAACAGATCACCATCCGCTGGGATGGAACTCTGTTTGATTGTGATTTCAATCTGGCCCTGGGCTGGCAGGCAACCCTGCCGCAAACCACCCCCATGCCGGTCTATGATCCCGTGCAGATCAGCCAACGACCGATTGTCACCGGCAACCACTGCTTTGCCTGTACTGCCGGGTGTGGCTCCTCGTGTGGTGGCGCATTGGCTGCCTGACAACAGAGCCATGAAACACCCTTTCCAGGTTTTTGCCTTGATCCTGTTCCTGGTACTGATCGGCTGGCCGTTGCAGCAGATATTGACCCTGGATAATCTTAAGGCTGTCTACCACGAACTGGAAGCCTGGCATCATCAACAACCGGTTTGGTCAGCTCTGCTGTTTTTTGTCACCTATCTGAGCATGGTTGCTTTGTCGTTGCCGGGTCTGACACTGCTGATGTTAACCGGTGGTGCGTTGTTTGGCCTGACTCTGGGCACGGTTTTGGTCTCTTTTGCCGCCAGTATCGGTTCCACTCTGGCCTTTTTATTGTCACGTCACCTGTTGCATGATTGGGTGCAGGCACGTTGGGGTGAACGGTTAACGACCATCCAAAACGGCTTTGCCCGCGATGGTACCATCTATCTGTTGACCTTGCGCCTGTTGCCGGTCATTCCATCCTTTCTGGTCAACCTGTTGATGGGATTGACTCCCATTCCGGTACGAACGTTTTACTGGGTCAGCCAGGTGGGTATGTTGGCTGCCACGCTGCTCTATGTGCAAGCAGGCACCCAACTGACGCAACTCAACCAGCCATCGGATATTCTTTCGCCTGAGCTTTTTGTTGCCCTGTTGTTGCTGGCGTTGTTGCCTGTGCTTGCCAATGTGTTGTTGAAGCGATATAAACAATACCATACAAATGTTGCATAACAGCTTGTAAATCACTTGCTTGTTATGGTGATTTCCGGCCTTTTCGGGAGAGAGCATGACCCGCCAAACATCTCCATCACCCCAAATCCATGAACAATTCAATGCTGCCTGGCAAGGTGACCCTGCGGCGCAAATGGCTTTGGCCATTGCCTGCCACGAGGGCAAAGGAGTGGCTGCCGATGACGAAGCGGCGCGCAAATGGGCCAGCAAGGCGGCGCAACAGGGGTATCTGGAGGCCCAATTGTGGTTGGGTGATCTGTACAGCGATGGCGACGGTGTCGAACAGGATGGCATCCAGGCATTGCATTGGTACCTGCTGGCTGCCGAACAGGGCAATCCGGAGCATCAGTTGTTTGTCGGGCATATTTATTATAACGGTCAAGGAGTCGCGGCGGATTGGCAACAGGCGGCTCTTTGGTACCGAAAAGCTGCCGAACAGGGGGCTGCCGATGCCCAATTCAGCCTGGGGCAGATGTACCGGATGGGACAAGGGGTTGCCCAGGATCCGGTGCAAGCCGTTTCCTGGTTGAGCAAAGCGGCGGAGCAAGGTCACTCTGTGGCCCGGAAAAATTTGGCACAACTTACCCTTGAGCATCCGGATTGGCTGCAAAGTGGGGCTGATCGTCTGCCCTATTACCGCAAAGCCGCCGATCAGGGACAAGCCTCTGCTCAACGACAACTGGGCTTGATGTATGCCCAGGGGGATGGCATCGAACAAAACCATGCTGAAGCGGTCTTTTGGTATTACAAAGCTGCCGAGCAACATGATCGAGAGGCCTGTTATCTGCTGGCGATGGCTTATGCCAAAGGGGTCGGAATCGGTACCGATGAGCGGGTTGCAGTGCGTTGGTTGCGCAAAGCAGCCGATGCCGGCCATGGGGAAGCCTGTTTTGCTTTGGGCAACGCCTACCGCAAAGGACAGGGAGTCACGGCGGATGATACCCAGGCGGTAGAGTGGTACCGCAAGGCAGCGGAACAGGGGCATGCCGGGGCACAGACAGCCTTGGCAGCCCGTTATGCCGACGGCCAGGGTGTGACGCAGAATCTGCAGGAGGCACTCCGCTGGTATCGTGCAGCGGCACAACAGGGACATGCCAACGCCCGCAACAATTTGGGCAATCTCTATCGCAGCGGCAAAGGGGTGGAACGTAACGATACCGAGGCAGTCCGCTGGTTTCGCATGGCAGCTGAACAGGGGCACAGCGTCGCCCAATACAATCTGGGACAATGTCACGCCCATGGCCATGGGGTCAGCCAGGATGATAAAGAGGCTATGTTCTGGTACCGCAAAGCGGCCACACAAGGACACAAAGGGGCCCAGTTGCAACTGGGTCACTGGTTGCAGCAAGGACGAGCCGGGACGGTAGATCACAAAGAGGCGATTGTCTGGTATCGCAAATCTGCCGAGCAAGGGTATGCTGCGGCGTTATTACAGCTCGGTCATTGTTATGCGCAGGGCATTGGCGTAAGCCAGCAATGGGCAGAAGCAGTGCGCTGTTATCGTCAAGCGGCAGAAGCGGGTGCCGTGGAGGCCTATTACCCGTTGAGCCGCATCTATTGGCAGGGTTCGGGCGTGGCACGGGATCAAGAGCTGGCGCAACGACTCTGTCGACAAGGGGCCCGTCTGGGGGAAATTGCCGCCCAACGGGAGTTGGCACTCCGTCTATTGAGCGGGGATGGCATCAAAAGCGACCCGACCGAGGCAGCGCTGTGGTTGCGCAAAGCGGCAGCGCAAAATGATCCCGAAGCACAGACCCGTCTGGCGACGTTGTACCGTGATGGCATCGGGGTAGCGGCGGATGGTCGGGAGGCGTTGCGCTGGTTCAACCGGGCGGCAGACCAGGGCTATGCGGAGGCACAAAATCAACTGGGCAATCTGTTGGCCTTTGGCGAAGGGGTGGCGCAAAATCTCCCCGAGGCGGAACAGTGGTACCGCCTGGCAGCAGAACAAGGACATGCAGAGGCGCAATACAATCTGGGCATGGTATTGGAAGAGGCAGAAGGGACAAGGAAAGATCCGGCGGCAGCCCATGCCTGGTACACGTTATCGGTCATGCATGGCTACCGGGCAGCTTCCAAGGATAAGGAACGACTAACCAATCACCTGACCCGGGCACAACTGGCAGAATCACAGCGTCAGGTACGAGCCTGGGTAGAAAGGCAGTCCCACAAATGAACCGTTTTTCAGCTCTGACCAGCAGTTGCCGCACAGTGTTTGCATGCTTGCTGTTTTGTGTTCTATTGGCCTGGTCACATTACGCACAGGCAGAACATCCTGTACCGACCATCTTGCGTGGCCCGGCCTTTTCCGATCCAGATGAGTTGACCGATAAACCGGAGTCGTGGCAACAGCAACCCATTCGCTACCGTGAACAGGATCAGGGCGCAGAAGTTGTTTTGTTGCTGGATCAAAACATCTATCCCGGGTTGTTGCCCTTGGTGCAGGAGTTTGCCCGCAACCACAAAATCAATGTCCTGGTACGGGAAGGAACCTGCGGACCTGCTGCCGAAGGCATCAACCGCAAAGAGGTGGATGTGGGAGGATCCTGTTGTCCGGCTGCCAAAGTGGATCGTCTGCCCGGTTTGCAGTGGCATACGATAGGGATTTCACCGTTGGCCATGCTGGTCAACGCCGCTGATCCGGTACAGCAATTGACCACCGAACAGGTACGGGATATTTATCGAGGCAAGATCAATCGCTGGTCTCAGTTGCCGGGTGTTGGTTCCCTCTACAGCAAAGATTTGCTGATTCGACCGGTGACCCGATTGCACTGTAAATTTCGTCCGGGTCATTGGCGCTTGATTCTTGACCATGAGGATCAGTTCGGTTCGCGCATCAATGAGGTGGGGACCATTCTCGATATGGTCACCACGGTTGCCAAAAATCCGGGCTCATTCGGCTACCTGGAAAATTGGCAGTTACTGACCGAACCTCGCTTCAAAAAGAGCCTCAAGGCCATCTCGATCAATGGAGAAAATCCGCATGATCTGAACACCCTCAAAGAGGGTCGCTACCCTTTTTACTGGGTGTATAATGTTTCCACCTGGAGCAGCGACCATCTCAGCAACCCCAAGGCCCAACAATTGGTGCAATACCTGATCGACCAGGCCGAGCGGATCGATCCTGCACTGCATTTGGTCTCTGCCGGAGAGTTGCGAAAAAAAGGATGGAAATTCAGGGGAAATGAATTGGTGGGTGAGCCCTGATGCGTGATCGATTGCCCACTCTCGCCAAGCTATGGAAAAAAATCTGGCGCATTACCCCGATCACCAGCAAGGCGTTGTTTGTCACGGTGCTGATGGGGGTCATCTTTTGGGTTGGGCTGGATTGGTGGCAATCGACACGTATTCGGGAACTGTTTCGGGAACGCACGATAGAAGAATTGGAACGGCAGGCGGAGAAAGATCGCCGCCTTTTTGATGAGTATGTCCGCCAACAGGAGCAAGTGGCACGCATGCTCTCCCAATTGACCCCTCTGGTTCAGTATGTGGAGCAGATAGCGGAGACATGGCTCACTCCTCCCGGCAATAGCCTCAAATGGGACAGTGACAACCGCCCTCCCTGGTTGCCACCTCGTTCCACAATGCGTTCCTGGGTAGCGGCCCCCTATATTCTGCTGCTGGATCAGCATGGACGACTGCGTGAGCAATATTTGCGCGATAGCGGAATTTCTCCTCTTAGCGATGCCCAACTGAATCAATTTTTACCCCATTTATTGACATCGGCAGATACGACCCATATTGCCTCCGATGGCCAAGAACAGATCTTTCTGATCTCTGTCTCCGGCATCAACGGAGAAAACCCCAGCCACCATCCCAAGGCGCTGCTCCTGTTTTTTGCCCCTCTGAACCATGATTTTCTCGCCTTGTTTCGCAGCAAAACGGATACCCGCAGTGTTGTGGCTTTTTTGCATGGTGAAAGCAATCGCGTTTTCGCCTCGACACAACCTGAAACCGTCTCAGTTGGCGCACATATTGACGAGTTACAAGAAAAATATTTTGTTCTCGGAAAAAAATTTCTGGATTATAACTTTTCCATCGACATCCCGATTCATTTTGCCACCCTGGAACCGAAACAGACGGTTGACGAAGCCAGCGAACATATCGTGCAAGTGGAACGACATCAGCGCACCATAGGCTATTTGGGGATGGCGGCTCTTTTTCTCGTACTGGTTTTTACCATTGCCAAACGAATACAAAATTTTACCGAAAGAGTGCTTGGTGTAGCCATTGACCGACTCGGATTGAAACGCAAAAAAGTCGCTGCCGGTGATCAATTGCTGATGATGGCCGAACAGTTTTATTGGATGACCAACAAAATTGTCAAATCGCGCCGACAAGATGCAGCCCGCCAGATGGAATTGCAACAAAGCAATGAGGCATTGCAACACTCGCTGGTGATGATCAAACGGACACAAGCACAATTGATGGAGGCAGAGAGAATGGCCTCATTGGGTAGCCTGGTCGCAGGTGTCGCCCATGAGATCAACACCCCCGTTGGCACAGGGTATACGGCCATCTCCTTTCTGGAACAGCGCGGCAAAGCCTGCCAACAACTCTTTGAGCAAGGTAATCTACGGAAATCGGACCTGGAAAATTTTTTCCGTGACTTGAGTGAATCAACACAAATGATCGAGCAGAATCTTTCCCGTGCTGCCGAGTTGATTCGCAGTTTCAAGCTGGTTGCCGTTGATCGCACCAATGAAGAGCGACGTCGATTCCAGTTGTATGAATACATTATGCATGTGTTGCAAAGTTTACGCCCTCATTTAAAGCTGACCCGTCATTCGGTTGCCGTGCAGTGTCCGGAAGGATTGGAAGTAAACAGTTATCCGGGAGTTTTTTCCCAGATCATTGCCAATTTGTTGCTCAACTCTTTGCAACATGCCTTCCAACCTGAGGAAGCAGGAAATATAATCATTCAGGCGGTGGAAACAGAGGGTGACATCTTGTTCAGTTACTCCGATAATGGCTGTGGCATGCAGGAACAAGATCGGGAGCGGTTGTTTGAGCCGTTTTTTACCACTGCCCGACACCGTGGGGGGACAGGCTTGGGTATGCACATTGTCTATAATTTAGTCACCCAGGTTCTCAAGGGTACGATTCACTGTTTCAGCCAACCGGGTCAGGGAACCCGTTATGAAATTCATATCCCTTCTGAGAATACACACGAGGGTTAGATGACAACGGATCGTGATCAACTGGAATTTGTTTCCGATGCGCAGGCCAGTCTGGCGGCCATGAGCGAACTTGTCCCATGGAAGGTGATGGTCATCGATGATGACAACGATGTCCATTCACTGACCCACATGGTGTTGAGGGAGTTTACCTTTGAAGGACGAAAACTGGAATTTTTGTTCGGCCATTCCGGACAGGATGCCAAACGTCTGATGGAGGAACATCCCGATACGGCGGTCTTGTTGCTCGATGTGGTAATGGAGAGGGAAGAGGCGGGTCTGGAAGCGGTGGAATATATCCGCAACACCCTGGGCAACCGTTTTGTCCGGATTATCTTGCGCACAGGCCAACCGGGACGCGCCCCGGAACAAAGGGTGATCACCAGCTATGACATCAACGACTATAAAGAAAAAACCGAACTGACCTCGCAGAAACTGATGACCGCAGTAACAGCAGCCTTGCGGGCCTATCGGGATCTGAAAATCATCGATGAAAACCGGCGAGGGCTGGAAAAAATCATTCTTGCCACCCAGAGCCTGTTTGAGGTCCACTCCTTGAAAAAACTGGCAACCGGCATTTTGATTCAGCTGGTTGCCCTGCTGGAGTTGGAAGAAGGGGCGTTATACGTTCATCCGGCGGGTTTTGCGGCCAGCGATCTCGACGCCGATTTGACCCTCTATGCCGGAACCGGCCCGTATGAAGAGTTGATCGGAAAAACGGTCCAGGATACCGGCAACCCGAGGGCAATCGCTCTGGTGGAAAAGGCTTTGCAACGTCAAGAGAGCTTTTGTGAAGAAAATTGCTATGTTGGCTATTTCCGCACCAAAAACGGTTCATTGAACTTGCTCTTTCTGCAAGGCAGCAAACCACTCAATGCTTTGGATCAAAAATTGATTGCCATCTTTTCCAACAATGTGTCTCTGGCATTTGATAATGCCTACACCAATCAGGAAATGTTGGAAACACAACAAGAGTTGACCTTTTCACTGGGAGCGGCGGTCGATTCGCATGTCCATCAATCGGAGTATCACTTACGGCGGGTCGCGGCATCGGCACGCCTGCTGGCCAATCTGGCTGGCTTGAGCGAGGAAGAGGCAGAACTGCTCGAATTGGCCGCCCCGCTACACGATCTGGGTAAAATTGCCGTGCCGGACACCATTTTGACCAAACCGGGTCGACTCTCCCCGGAAGAGTGGTCCATCATGCAGGCACACACCCATGTTGGTGCCCGTCTGCTGCAGAACAACAAGCAACGGGTTCTGCAAGCCGGAGCCATTATCGCCGGAATGCATCATGAACAGTGGGATGGCAAAGGATATCCCAATGGTTTGAGTGGTGAAGAGATCCCCATTTTTGCGCGCATCACCTCCCTGGTCGATGTCTTTGATACCCTGGCACATGATCGCTATTATGAAAAATCATGGAAAATCAATACAATAATTGACTTTATCACCCAGAATCGCGGCACACTGTTCGACCCTGACCTGGTTGATCTTTTTCTTGAACATCTGCCAGAATTTCAAGCCATTCAAACGGCTCTACCCAATCCGGGCAGTTGATCGAACAGCAGCGTGATAGCAGAGCCTGCTGCTGTTGACTGAGCAAGCAGTGCAGGCAAGGCGGTGTCATGCACAAGCAAGCGGCACCGCAACCCTGCCGTTTTTTTTTAGCCATTGCACAACGGAGTAGGCATGACCGATTCGATTGCCCAGCACACAAACCACCCCTTCCCCGGCATGATTGTCTCAACGGAATGGTTGGCTGACCATCTGCAAGAGGTCGGCTTGCGGATTCTGCAGATTGGCGGTGAAAAATATTTCCCACAATTTCACATACCTGGCGCTATCTTGTTGTCGTACAGTGATCTGGTCGTTCAGCGTGACGGTGTAGCAGGCATGCGCCCTGATACGGCAACGTTGACAGAGCGATTTGCCCAACGGGGCATTGGCAGGGAAAATCCTGTCCTGGTCTACGATACCGGCGGAGGCGCGGATGCCGCCCGTGCGCTGTGGACGTTGGCCACTTTAGGGCATACGTCGTGCGCCATACTGGATGGCGGTTTGGGGTTATGGTATCGGGAAAACCGACCGATGCATTCCCAACCCACGCCGCTTCAATCAACACTCTATTTTGCCGCCCCAGACAACACCTGGTTGGCGGAAGAGACGGAAGTTTTGGCAGCCTCTGCCCCGGATTCCACCGTTCTTCTGTTGGATACCCGCAGCCCGCAAGAGTATCAAGGACAAACCACCCGCGCCCCGTTTGGCCATATTGCCGGTGCCCGATTGTTCAACTGGATGGATGCCCTGCAAAGTCAGTATGATCCACGACTGAAAACCGAGGATAACCTGCGCCTGTTGTTGGCCCAGGCAGGTGTCAGCGATCCTGAGCAGGAGATTATCACCTACTGCGAAACCGGCCATCGTGCGGCACATACCTGGTTGTTATTGCGGGCGTTAGGTTTCAGCCGAGTGCGCCTGTATGATGGTTCGATTGCCGAGTGGCGTTTGTTGGCGCATCCGGTTGTTGCCGGTCCCCTGCCCCGCTGAATCATTTTTCCCAACTGTTGCCGCCATTAGGAAACTTAAGCATGTTTGACTCTCTCTCTGATCGCTTTGAAGCCGTATTCAAAAAACTGCGTGGTCGCGGCAGCCTCAATGAAGGCAATATTCAGGAGGCCATGCGCGAAGTACGGATGGCCTTGCTGGAGGCGGATGTCAATTTGAGCGTGGTCAAAGCCTTTATCGCCAAGGTGAGCGAAAAGGCCATCGGTCGTGAAGTGCTGGATTCGCTGACGCCGGGCCAACAGGTGATTCAGGTCGTTTATGAAGAGCTGGTGCAGTTGATGGGGGAGAAAAACAGCCGCTTGAACCTGGCGGCGCAACCTCCAGCGGTGGTGATGATGGTCGGCTTGCAGGGTTCAGGAAAAACGACGACAACAGCCAAGCTGGCAGGCTGGTTGCGCGAAAAAGAGCGGAAAAAATGTTTACTGGCCTCGCTGGATGTCTACCGACCGGCAGCCATGGAACAGTTGGCAACCGTTGGCGAACAGGTCAAGGTGGCCACCTTGCCCATTCAAAGCGGACAAAAACCGCTGGAAATCGCCTTGCGTGCCATCGATGCAGCCCGCAATGGCGGCTATGATGTATTGTTTTTGGATACGGCAGGACGTTTGCACATCAACGAGGAGTTGATGCAGGAGTTGCAAACCATCCGCGAACGGATCAATCCCGTGGAAATTTTGCTGGTCGCCGATGCGATGACCGGTCAGGATGCCGTCACGGTATCGCGCAGCTTCAATGAGCAGTTGGATGTCACCGGTATCGTCTTGAGCAAAACAGATGGTGATGCCCGAGGCGGTGCGGCCCTTTCCATACGCCATGTGACCGGCAAACCGATTAAATTTTTGGGTACCGGTGAAGCGCTCGACAAACTGGAAGCGTTTCATCCGGAACGTTTGGCCTCGCGGATACTGGGCATGGGCGATGTCCTGACCCTGGTGGAAACTGCCATGGCCAAAGTCGATTTGACAGAAACGGCCAAGCTGCAGCAAAAATTGCAACACTCTTCCTTCACTCTGGAAGATTTTCTCGCCCAGATGAGCCAGGTAAAAAAAATGGGTTCCTTAAGCGATTTGGTCAGCATGATTCCCGGCGTCAAACAGGCGATTAAAGGGCAGGATCTGTCGGCAGGTGAGTCACAAATGAAAAAGACTGAAGCGATTATACAGTCGATGACCATGCAGGAACGACGCAAACACATGATTCTCAATGCGTCGCGCAAACGGCGAATCGCCAAAGGTTCGGGAACGACGGTACAGGATGTCAATCAGTTGCTCAAACAGTTCATCCAGGCACAGACCCTGATGAAACGGTTGGGTCGTCTCGGACAGAAAGGAATGATGCGTGGCGGTTTGCCGAATTTTTCCCGTCGTCCTTTTTAGCTCATACTGACCAGGAATTGCACCCTCAACACTTGCCATTTACACGCAGGTAGGTCATCCTGCACGGCGAAGAGGTGTGCTTTTCCTGATCAATTATGGAAAATAATTCACTTATTTTGACTTTTTTAAATATACTATTTTCAATACCACCATCACCTGCCAGGGAGAAGAGTATGTCCAAGCCGATTCGTGTCGCGGTCTCCGGTGCTGCCGGTCAAATCGCCTACAATCTGTTGTTCCGCATTGCATCCGGCCAATTATTCGGCAAGGAACAACCTGTGCATTTAAGTCTGTTGGAAATTCCCCAGGCAATGACCGCCTTGACCGGTGTGGTGATGGAGTTGGAGGATTGTGCCTTTCCCACCCTGGCGGGAATCGATATTTCCGATCAAGCGGACGTGGCTTTTGATGGCATCAACTGGGCCTTGCTGGTGGGTTCCCGCCCCCGTGGTCCGGGAATGGAACGGGCTGATTTGATTCGGGTCAACGGCCCGATTTTTGTCGGACAAGGACAGGCACTCAACAAGGCCGCCGATGACGTGCGCATCATGGTGGTGGGCAATCCCTGCAACACCAACTGCTTGATTGCCATGAACAACAGTGAAGTGCCTGCCGATCGTTTTTCGGCCATGATGCGCCTTGACCAGAACCGGGCCTCGGCGGCATTGGCAAAAAAGGCCGGTGTTTCGGTCTCTTCCATCACCCATATGGTGGTTTGGGGCAACCATTCCAATAATCAATATCCCGATTTTGAAAATGCCCACATCAACCATCGTCCGGCCAGTGAAGTGATCGGTGATTTGACCTGGCTGCAGGAAACTTTTGTCAAATCTGTTCAGGAACGGGGGGCGGTGATCATCAAAGCCCGTGGACTCTCCAGCGCCGCTTCGGCGGCAGCGGCAATCATCGACCATGTCGGTTCCTTGATTCATGCCACCCCGGCAGGAGATTGCTACTCGATGGCGGTTCGCTCCGAAGGAACTTACGGTGTTGATCCGGGTCTGATGTTTGGGTTTCCCATGCGGACTTTGATCGATGGCAGCAAAGAAGTGATCGATGGTTTGACCTTCAGCCCCTGGGCAAAAGAGCGGTTTGAGTTTGTTTTGAACGAATTGCGCAGCGAACGGGAAGTGGTCAAAGATTTACTGCGCAAATAGAAACCGACCGATCCACGACGCCGTCGGTCCGTGCGTCGTGGATCAAAACAAACGGGTCGGCTGGCACATGCGATCGCGTGGATGGAGAAGAACATGAAGTACGTGATATTTCTTGGCGACGGAATGAGTGACCGGCCGATGGCGGAGTTGGATGGACGTACGCCCCTGATGGTTGCCCGCACGCCAAATCTGGATCGCATGGTTCGGGAGGGTATTGGTGGATGGTCTTTGAACACGCCTCCCGGTTATTATCCTGGTAGTGATATCGCCAATTTGGGTGTGTTGGGTTACGATGTCACGCAAAGCTATACCGGTCGCAGCCCTCTGGAAGCTGCCGCCATGGGTGTGGTTTTGGGAGATCAGGATGTGGCCTTCCGCTGCAATCTGGTCACCCTCTCCGACGATTATCGCCGGATGGAAGATTTTTCTGCCGGTCATTTTCCCACCGAACCGGCGGCAGAAATTATTCGCTTTATCAACGACCGACTGGGCACGGAAACTTTTCAATTCTATCCCGGTGTCAGCTATCGCCATTTATTGGTCTGGCGCAATGGTCGGCAAAAGGTCAGTTCCGTACCGCCACACGATATTACCGGCAAAGAGATCGAACCCCATCTGCCGCACGGAGAGGATGCCGAACCGATTGCCGCTTTGATGCGGGCCTCCTGGCCCTTGTTGGCCACGCATCCGGTCAACGTCGCCCGTCGGCAACAAGGGGAAAAGGCCGCCACCAGCCTCTGGTTGTGGGGTCATGGCACCAAACCTTTGTTGCAGCCTTTCCGGGAACGTTTTGGTCTTTCCGGTGGCATGATTTCGGCGGTGGATTTGATGCGGGGTATCGGCACCCACATCGGTTTTGAAGTTATCCATGTTCCCGGGGCAACCGGTTGGATCGATACCGATTATGAGGGCAAGGCCAATGCCTGTTTGGACGGACTGACCCGGCACGATATTCTGTTCGTGCATGTGGAATCCCCGGACGAAGCGGGGCATGCTGGTCGTTTGGATTATAAAATTCAGGCGATTGAAGATTATGATCAACGGCTGATTGGGCCGGTTTTGCAGAAACTGGCAGAGCGGGGACCTTTCCGCGCCGTTGCCTTGCCGGATCACCCAACGCCGGTCGCCACCCGAACCCACAATTCGGATCCGGTTCCTTTTGCCATGTATGGCAGCGGCATCGCTGCCGACTCAAACACGGCTTATGACGAAAATCTGTTGCAAACCGGATCTTTGCAGTTCAACCCCGGCACACAACTGATGCGCTATTTATTGAACGTTTCTTGATGGTTTTCTGACGATTGGGCCTTGTTCGTTTGCATCCCCTTCCCGCGGGACACGCGCGGCGGGAAGGGGATTGCAATCGACGGTCAGGTGTCAGGCGTTGGCAGCAGCCATCCGTTCGGCGATCAATTTTTGCAGGTCACGAATGGGACGTTGCAATTGATCGGCAGGAGCAGCCAACAGATAGCTGTCCAGGCCACCGACATGGTCGATGGTACGTAACACACAGGAAGGCAGCGATAAACGGACATGCCGCTTTAACGTGGCGCTGTAGAGCGAACGCTCCTGCATGTTGACCAGCCACCGGTGACTGGTACGACGATGGGAATGAGAAACATTTTTTCCTGTTTGCGGGGCCTTGCCGCCAAGGGAAACTTTCTTGGCCATAATGGGTTCCTTTTACTGATCAGGGATGATTGTGCTGGATGATTCGCTAAAAACGCGCTATCTTATCCTTGTAGTGTGGTACTCGTCAAGACTATGATTAACGCAGAGGAGATCACTGCCCGATAAACGGTGACAAATAACGGGGAGTGATTGCTGGCGCGAACGGTTTACCGTTGGAGATAACCATGACAGGGGAGATTGACCCAACCAAGAGCATGGCTCAGTTGGTGCAAGAGTTTCCACAATTGGCGCGTATTCTTTGGGATCAAGGCATCGAGTGTGCCGAATGCATGGCATCACAGGTGGATACCTTGAACGATGTGGCGCGCATGTACAAACTGGACATTAAACGTTTGATCCAACAAATTCATTCGGCAGGAACCAGTGCGACGACGTGACATTTCTCTGGATACCGGCTATCCTGCGTTAACGTGAGGCAGTTGGCTTCATGACTGCTCATGTGCATCAGAAACTTTAATGGCTGTTCGTGTGCCGGGTGTAGAGTTCTATGGATTTCAATGAGTGGATTGCGAAACGATGGGTCCGTGTCTGGGTGAGCGCGGGCTTGTTGTTGTCGTTGTTTACCGCCCTTCTTGGGGGATGTTTTGCGCCGGGTCTGATCGATATGGCGGATGGGGAGAGTGTTGCCGGCAGTTCGGCAGAGGAGCCACATTTAAAAGCGGTTGCCCCCACCCTGCCCGTCACTACCCAGCAAGGGGATCCGTTTGCGGTCGAAATTCGTGAAGGCCGGGCCTACTATTTTTATCTGCTGGGTCAATTTTTGCTGCGCGAGCGCAACTGGCATGATGCGGAACGGGCTCTGACCGAAGTGGCGCGCGCCGATCCCTCATCGGCAGAAACCCGATTGATGGTTGCCCATTTGGCCACCCAGCGTGGCGATTTGAACAAGGCGATTCATTTTGCGGAAGAGGCGATCCAACTGGATGCCAAAGATGAAAAAGCGCGGCAACTGCTTGCCGGCTTGTTGACCGCAACCAAAGCCTACGACAAAGCCGCGCAGCAATATGAAGAGATTTTGCTCCTCAATCCTGACCAACTGACTGCCCGTCTGCAATTGGCGCAACTGTACGGTCGGACCAACCATATTGAGCAGGCCAAAAAAAGTCTGGCTCCTCTCTTCAACAAATCGGCACAGGCCTGGAAAGCCCATCTGGCTTTAGGCCGAGCCTATGTCAATGTCCCCGACCTGGAAAAAGCGGTGGTCCAGTTCCGCAAAGCCTATCAGCTTGATCCCGACAAACTGGAAGCGGTGTTGGCTTTGGGTGCCGCCCTGCAAGAGTTGAAACGGCCCAAAGAGGCAGAGGCGGTATACCGCAGCTTTCTGAACACCCATCCAGACAGTAAAGAGATTCACGGCCGCATGGGTCGCCTGATGTTGAACCAGGATGACCAGGAGGCGGCCTTGAGTGAATTTCAGGCCATCAGTCAAATTGCCCCGGACAGTGTTCCGGCCCGCTTGACAACCGCCTTGATCCTGTTGAGCCAACGTCGTTTTGAGGAGGCGTTGCAGGAGTTGCGCCTGGCGGAAGCGTCCCGTTCCGAAGATGGACGGGTTGCCTTCTATTTGGGTCAGGTGCTGGAATCTTTGGACCGCTTTTCGGAAGCAGAAGAGACCTACAATCGTATTCAAACCAGTGAGCCGTTTTATTCGGATGCCCAACTGCGGCTGGCATTTCTCGAGTCCGAAAGCGGCAGACGAGAGGCAGGCATCAATCGTATTCGCGCTTTACTGGCGGCACACCCGCTCTCCAGCAAAGCGGCTCCCGACAAGTTGGCAACCACCGCCTCCGATCCCAAGGTACGGGTCACCCTGCTGGTTGCCCTGAGCATGATGCTGATGCAAGATGAAAAATATGCAGAAGTGTATGAAACCACAACACAAGGGTTGCACATTGAACCGGATCACCATCGCTTGCGTTTCAGCCGCGCCATCGCCCTGGATAAACTCAATCGCTGGCCGGAAGCGGAACAGGATCTGCTGCGTCATCTCAAACTGAACCCCAATGATGCCAATGCCTTGAATTATCTTGGTTATACCTGGACAGAGCGCAATGAACGTCTGGAGGAGGCGTTAACCATGCTGGAGAAGGCGTTGGCCCTCTCTCCCGGTGATGGTTTCATAACCGACAGCGTCGGCTGGGCCTTGTTTCGTTTGCATCGTCTGGATGAGGCTTTGCTGCGCATGCGCGAGGCGGTTCGTCTCGAACCCAAAGATCCCACCATCACGGAACATTTGGGAGATGTTCTGCATGCGCTCGGCAAACAGGAAGAGGCCAACAGTTACTGGAAAAAGGCTCTGGAACTGGATCCGGGCAATGAACGGTTACAAAAAAAGATGCCTGCCAGCTCAACATCCCCCACTCCCTAGCTGCCTGCCATTGTTTTCGGTTATGGGCAACCATTTTTCCCTTCTGCGACGGTACGGTTGGCTGCCGCTGTTTTTGTTGTTGGCTGGAGGCTGTAGCACAGTACCCAAAACAACGGCGCTGGACATGAGTGTCGACCCTCGACTTGTCGAGCAACGTTACCAGCAGGATCAACAACAGCGTCTCCGGCACCTGCGCCAATGGCAAGCCACCGGCGTGCTGGAGATTCGCAGCGACAAAAACAATCGGCGGATCCGAACCGAAGTGCAGGGGCAAGGCCATGAAAAGGCCAAAGTCACCCTGTTCGGTTTCATGCAACAAGTGGCTGGCATTCTGCTTGTCGACGCGGACAAAATTCAACTGGTGGACCCCGAAAAGCAGCAGATTTTGGTGGTTCCGGCCAACGCATCCGGCCTATACCATCTGATCGGCGTGGCCTTGGAACCTGATGATTTGTTTGCCTCCCTGTTGGCGCAGGCCGCCCCTCTGCAAGGCAGCGATCCCGAAGTGGCCGGAGGATGGTTGACCCGACAAGGCGAAACGGTTGTGCTGGATCCCGTGCGCGGCGTGATCCGGGAACGGCACGGGCATAGCGCCGAGGGGAGTCATTATCGGGCGGTCTATCTCTGGCCGGAAGAGGGTGAAGAGAATCCGCTGCCCCTGCCGCAACAGGTCAGCATTGAGTTGCAACCGGGCAATACCCGTATCCAGTTTCAAGCCCGTCGTTGGCAACTGCCTGAGCAATCCTTCGCCGCTGCGCAGTTTGCCGCAAGAGAACTCTATCCCGATTTTGTTGTTGAATATCCACTGCAAGCCAAATAGATGCCTGCTCAGCCCCTCACCTTTGCCGCCCCGGCCAAAATCAATCTGGCTTTACGCATTGTCGGCAGGCGCCCGGATGGTTACCATCTGCTGTGGACAATCATGACCTTTTTTCCGCTTTACGACCGTTTGACCTTTACCCTGTTGGATCATGAACAGATTTCGGTCCACTGTGAGCCGCCGGTAACCGACAACCCGCAAGAAAATCTGGTCTGGCGCACCGCCCGCAAGCTGCAACAGGAGAGTGGCTGTCGGCAGGGGGTTGCCATCGACCTTGTCAAACAGATTCCCCACGGTGCTGGTTTGGGCGGTGGTTCGTCTGATGCCGCCTTGACCTTGCTGGTTCTGAACCGCTTGTGGCAGCTCAAGCAGCCACTGCCGCAACTGCTGCAACTGGGTGTCAGCCTGGGGGCAGACATTCCGATTTTTTTGGGAGAGATGGCCGCCTTGGCCGAAGGGATTGGTGAACGCTTGACCCCCCTGCCCCACTTACCCTCTTTGCCCATGATTCTGATCCATCCGGGTTGTTCCCTGGCAACGGCCACCGTTTTTCGCCAATGGCATGCCACACGGGATCCGCTGCAACCCTATCCCACCGCCCCAGCCACACTGCCAACCGAGCGCCAACCTCTTCTGCACTGCCTGCACAATGATCTGCAGTCCACCGCCATCTCTCTGCAACCGGAGATTCAAACCGTGCAGGCGGCGCTGCAGCAACAGGGAGCCGTGGCTACTTTGATGTCGGGAAGTGGCACATCGGTGTTCGGTATTTTTAATGATGACAAAGAGTTAAACCATATTGCGCAGCAGTTGCGCCAACGTCATGGCCATTGGCGTATTTTTAGTGGTTGCAGTTTCAATCAACATCCCTTTTCCTCCGCGTGGGAATCTGTTATAAGGGGGGTCAACTTGTAGCGGTGTTGGGCCGTCGCCAAGCGGTAAGGCCCCGGATTTTGATTCCGGTATCCCCAGGTTCGAATCCTGGCGGCCCAGCCAATTTATCTTTTTTTGCTTTGCACCCTCCTTCGGTATGATATACCGCCTGCTCGCCGACGCAACCGCTCTTCTCCATATCAGCTTTGTTCTTTTTGTCTTGTTCGGTTCGGCCCTGGTGGCTCGTTTTCCCTCTCTGTTATGGCTCCATTTGGCGGCAGTTGCTTGGGGAGTGGCCATCGAACTGATCGGCTGGCGCTGTCCGTTGACCCTGGTGGAAAACCATTTTCGCCAACTGGCGCTGCAGGCAGGCCAGGGATGGAGTTGGATTGACCTCAATCTGTTGCCGTTGATTTATCCGGACTTATGGTTTCCCGGCGGTTTTCCGTCCTGGGGGTATTGGGGAATCGGTATCGCGGTCGGGCTGATCAATCTGCTTGCCTATCGGCGCATCTTTCTGCAGCAACACTTTCTTTGAGTGCATGGCTTGCGTCTGACCCCTGACAGGCTGCCCTTGACAAGCCTCCTGCCAGGGGGAAAACAATCAGATAATTGTTGAAAACTGGTGCTGCAGCAACCTGATCATCTTTTTGGTTGCCTTTTTTATCTCTGCTCTCTTTTTGTCGATCTGTTTGGCAAAAGGATGGGGATGTTGCAAGCCACGCCGATGGGTTTTGCCCAGGGTATGACATTCCAGCCGAATCATCTCTTTTTTCTTGATCTGTTCATCCTGCATCTGACTGATGCTGACGCCCGCTTCTCCCGGATTGCGAAAACGGAGCAGGAAGGCCCCCAACGGCGGGATGGCCAACGGTTTACAACTGCTTTTTCCTCCGCGTTCGACATGCAGATTTTTTTTGACCCGCTTGACGATCCGTTTTGGTTGCAGGGAACAGAGCTGTTGGCTGGGTGCTGCGAGTTGTTTGCCACACAGGCAGTGCAGCGGATAGGTACTGGAGCGCAATTCCGGCTTCAGGTCGATGACGATCAATGATTTATTGTTGTGGTCGCTGCAGGGATTGTTGTCTGATTTTTTCAGTTTGCTCAACAGAAAGCGGTACTGGAGCAAGCCGCCTGAGCCACCACCATCCTTTTTGAACTGGAAAGAGTCACAGATCACATACTCCGGGCAGGCCTGCAAAACCGCATCGTGGAGGATCGTTTTTGCCTGGCACTCATCGATATCACACAGGAGGGAATATATTTTGTGATCACGGATCAGACGCCAGCGACCATGCTGCCATTCGTACAGATCGCTGGGGTCAGACAATTTTTTGCGCAGTTTTTTCATGCTGCCGTCATGGCACGAGGAACGCGACTTGCCTTGCAACCCCTTGAGATAACAATTGATGGCCTTGTCCCGATCATAGCTGGAACCGGCAAAATGGTAATTGACCAGATAACGAAGCAAATCGGCGACAGGGTAGCCATGGGCACCATCATCGGGATCGTTCGCGACAAATTTATAGCGACCATCCGCTTTGCCAGCACAGGGACAACCGGTATGGACAAAGCCGAAATTTTCCATATGCGGATCGCCGACGCACCACCCTTCCTCTTTGCCGGCCTTGCCCAAACCGGACAATATTTTTTCCTGACGCAACAGGTCATAAAAAAGGGGGACCAAGGCACGAAACAGCAAAAACTCTCTCTCCAGCCGATTGCTGCCGCTATTTTTGGCGAAGCGGATTTTGTTCTTGATGTCGGCACGGCTCAAATGAGGATATAAGGTGTGGCAATGATTGATTACCGTTTGTTTATCCATAATACTCCTCGACTGTTGATGAAGTGATGGCCATGAAACTGGTAACTATTGATGATAAAAATGATCTATCAGCCTGGGATTGTCTATAGATATTGATATTCTGTTTGTCAATACTTTTCTATGTATCTCAGACAACAGCCGCCCACCCTCTCAGAGAGCCTGAGGGGGTGGGCACAAGAGGAGAGAAAGATCAAAGTGCAGGAAAATGTTGCGCCAAATGGGCAGCAAGGCGGGCAAAGTCGGCTTCGACGGTGGGGGCTTTCATCACATCAAAGCAGACAAAGGTTGGCAGAGGAGCCATACCGATAAAACGAAAATTTAAATGGCAGGGCAAAAACATATCATCCACACTTTTGCCGGCCATAAAGGGTTCGTCTGGATTGTCGAAGGCTTCTGCCGGGGCGTTATAGGTCAAGGAGAGCATATAGCGGCGCGGGGCCATGCTCCCCCCGGTGCCATAATTTTTTTTTGGATCGGCTGATGAGCGCCCGTCACTGCTGCAGAAACCGGCCATGATCCCCGCCGAGTAGATCTCATCGATATATTTTTTGCCGGTCCAGGGCAGCCCCATCCAGTTGACCGGCGTTTGCAGAATGACCACATCAGCCCAATGGTGCTTTGCCACCTCTTCGTCAACCTGATACCCCTCCTGGATGGTGGTCACCCGCACTTCGTAACCTCGTTCTTGCAAAATCGCCTGCATCCGTTCCACCAGCGAAGCGTTCAAACGACCGGGCGAAAAGGGATAGGGCAGGTGACAATTGATGATCAAAACCTTGTGCATGCTGGCAACTCCTGAACAGTTTGTACTCCGTTATCATTTGACCAGAGCAATAGGGAAGTCGATGGTGATTTTGGACTTGACAGAGATGGGGGTCTGTTCGCCTTTGGTCAACTCCTTGACCCGTTTCGCCAAGTAGTGATCCAGTTGGCTCAGGGTGATGCTCCCGTCCTGAATGTTCTTGGCCTGACCGCTTAACCCCTCCACCAATGCTTTGGTAAAAGCTCCGTTGTTCCACCCTTCATTCTCCAGGGAATACTGTCGCCCGGTAGAGGATGTAAAAACCACCACGCCGTTTTCCGCTGAAACCAGATCGTTGACAATTTCATCCACATCTACCGGCACTCCACGACGATCTCCCATCACGTTGCCGGAATGACAGGTATCCAAAAACAACAAGACTTTGCCGGGCATCCCACTCAGGGTACTCTTGAAAGCGGTATGGATCACTCCAGAACTCTTGATGGCATCAAGATTGCCATCCGTGGGCATAAAATAATTAAAACAGGTAAACCACCGGCTATGCCGGTGGACTAACCAAGGCTATGCCGTTCCGTCGTGCTGTTAAAGGGTGTAGATAACCTCCTTTTCAACGAACCGCCAAGTTCATAAAAAGGAGGCTATCATGCGAGACTGGCAGAGCCAGACCCACGTCCGTTGGCATTGCAGGTATCACTTGGTTTTTGTGCCGAAATACAGGCACAAGGTGATCTATGGGAATTTGAGAAAGGGTATAGGTGCGATCCTTCGGGAGTTGTGCCAGCACCAGGGGGTGGAGTTGATAGAGGGGCATGCCATGCCCGATCACATTCACCTGTTGGTCAGTATACCACCGAAATTCAGTGTGGCCAATACGGTTGGGATGTTGAAAGGCAAGTCAGCTATTCGGATTCATCGTGAGTATCTGGGCAGGAAGCAAAATTTTACCGGGTTTCATTTTTGGGCGAGGGGATATTGCGTCAGTACGGTTGGTTTGGAAGAGAGTGTGATCCGAGAGTACATCCGAAACCAGGAGCAGGAAGAGAAGCGGCAGGAACAGTTACAATTCTGGGGGCCTTTGCCTCCTTCATAAGGGAAAAGGCCCCTGAAGGGGCCTTCATAAGGACAATGGCCCCCTACGGGGGCCTTCATCAAACCACCCGCTACGCGGGTGGTACGTGATTTTGATCCTCGCATCCTGGGTCGTGAACTGCCAATTCACTTTGCAGTCTCTCCGATTGCGCTCTTTTTCCCACGCGGAAACTTCCCTGTCCAGCGTCTCTCTATCAGGAATCCGCCGGTCCAAACACTGATTACTGAGGACGCTTAACTCGATTTCTGCCATATTTAACCAACTGCCGTGTTTCGGTGTATAATGGATCTCAAGACGATCCAGTATCCTGCGTGCTTCCGCCGGTGCAAATGCCTGATACAATGACGCTGGCTTGTGTGTGTTCAGGTTGTCCATCACAAGGACAATCTTGTCAGCATCAGGGTAGTATTTATCCACCACATCACGAATTACATGAGCAAAATCAACCGACGTCCTACGGTCAGTACTCTTGACGCGCCGTTTCCCTGAGAGTGGTTCAAAGATCATGAACATGTTGGCCGTTCCATTCCGCTCGTATTCATAATCGAATCTCTCGCTTTGACCCGGTCTTGCTGGAGTCGGTTGCCGCGTATCCTTCACCAGTTGCTTGAGAATCTCATCAAAACAGACCACAGGTCGTTGCGGATCGTAGGGTCGCTTGTAGACAGCAATCACATCCTCCATGGCACATACAAATTCTGCGTCAGCTTTTGGTGGAATCACCCATTGCTCTTTAAGCCACGGTTTAAGTTCGTTTTTTTTAGAACAAGACGGACACACTCCGACGTAATGCTGTCTACCACATTCAATTCAACCAACTTGTCCGCCAACAGATTCAGCGTCCATCGTTTTCGACCTTCCGGTGGGGCACTACACGCCAACACGGTTAATAGTGCCTCCTGCTCCCCATCCAGTTTCCGAAACTGGCGTCCTTGGGGTTTCTTCCGGTACAGAGCTCCGTCATACCCGGCTTCAACGAACTCTTGCCGAACACGGTGGATGGTCGACAAACTGGTATCCAGAGCCTCTCGTATTTTTTCATCAGACCAATTTGGCCCGTCATCACCCTCGTCTGCCTTGAGCAAGATCCTGGCACGCAGAAGAACGGATGCTGCTGCTCGGCCCTTGCTGATCGATTCCTCCAACTTTGCTCGCTCTATCGGCGTCAGACGTACCACATACTTGACCATGTCACACACTCCCGCTCGAATCTCCTGGAGCAAGGAGTATAACAGATTAACGAAAGCCTGTCAGGTTAGCTCTGTCGTCCCACTAGTCGCTTTCCGCACGACACGCGATCAGGTCCGACAAGTCGGCAGGGCTTGGAACAAATCAAACGTCCCGAGAAGGGCTACGCCGTAGGCATATTGCCTGAAAAGTCAAACTGTTCCGGTCCCCCGGCAAAGCCGGGGGATTACCCATTGGATTTATTGTCAGTCAATAACTTTAATGTAGCTTCTGACATCCTTCAACATGGAAGTTAGAAATGAATCGTAGAAATTCGGCTTCCTGTGCGCACTGTTCAACTTAAGGTGGCAAAGCAGTGAAAAAGCTTTACCTACCGATGCAGTATCTGAAAAGGGACAAAACGTTCCGATAATGTGGATCCGATGATTGAGGCTAATGCCCCGAAAACGACTGCCGTTGGGTTGCTGCCCGTATTTGAAGTGCCTCATTTTGTCCGGTTCGACTCCTATACCGAGCTGCTGCGCTAATACCAGTTCCCTTTCCTGGTCGCTGCCAATTTCCATGGCTAGGTAGAGATCCACCCCAGCATTGGCCAGGGTAGCCACAAGCCATTGCAGCATAGGCCAACCAGGAGCGGTCGAGTCAGGTGGACCAGTAAACAGGTTGAGTACCGGTCGTAGCCCGACTCGAACGTCGATACCCAATCGCTTGCTAAGTGCCTGAAGCGCAAGGCAGGCTAGCCAACGCCAATGTTCGTCCCCGTTGACCCTGCGAAGTACGACCAGAGCTACCCTCTCCAATTCCAAGTCGATCTCATTAAAGGATCGATCCAGCTCGGTGGTCATCTCGTCAAGCTTCTGGCGATGATCCGTCCCAAGCGATGGATCATCCTCATTCCCCTTTTGTAGAATCGCCGGACGACCCGGTTCGTCGGACATACTTAGGGAGAGCAATGTGGTAGACCAGTCCTGGGCGAAGGCTTCGCAGCGGTGCCATAACTTATGAATTCTATCAGTCAGTCCTCTTTCTGGTGGGGGATCAAAGAGTTGATGACTGATCCGGGTGGCGTAGGGCTGGTCCACCTGCAGGTGCCGGAACCGCCACTCCTCCAGCATCTCTTCCCCTGTGCCCACATCCACAGCCTCGGCAACCCGGTCCAGCATCAGCTCCCCGGCGGCGGAACCGTGCAGACCCAGCATAGGCCAGCCCTTGCCCAGAGGACCTCGAGGTCCATAGAGGACGTAACGCCCATCTCGGCTTAGCCAGTTGCCGCTTAGGGAGTGGGTCGGCAGACACATTGCTTGGATGCCCGATGTCCCTGCAAGCAGTGCCGTGAGTCGCTGGTCGTGCGGTTCCAGTGGTTCGTAGAACAGCAGAACAGTAGGTGCTGTCTCACTGTCACCGCGATTGTTACGCCAAAATGCCAATTGCTCTAACAGAAAGTCATCAACCTCTGTAAGTGCCAACACGGAAAAATAGCTGCCCGGTTTTCGCAACCATTCCCCCAACGAATTCTTCTGGAACACGTTGCGGTTCGGCAGAGTTAAGTCCAGTCGAATCAGTTCATCGGACGTTTCGACCACTGCCCGATAAGTCTCCGAGATCGCCTCCAGATCCTCCGGCCCAGATGTGCCGTTCGCCAGATTTTTCAACCAACTATGGCAGTGTTGCTGCCACGCGTTCAGTTGTTCCTGAATGGGATTTTCCAGACGACAGCGGGTCTCTAACTCCCGGATAACCTCCTCCCGGTCCACCGCCGGGTTGGGCTGGGGATACCAGCGTCTCGCCCGGTCCACCTCCAGCAGAGCCACCTTGAGCGGATGCATTTGGACACTCTTGTCGTTAAGGGATCTGTTAAGTGTCTGAACCCATGACGGAGGTAGCTCCGGTAGTTCGACGAAACGCAGCAGGTGGTCGTAGTCCTGTTCATCTTTCAGGTAGGCGTTGCCCAGGGGAAGATAGAGATTCACTCGCCAGCGACCCTCCTGGGGGGGAAGGCGGTCGATGACGCGGTCCAGTATGAACTCGGGGTTGCGCTCCAACCCGAATGCCAGTGGCATACGGTTCAGATGCTGGATCAAGCGGGCATGGGGGATCTCAGGAAAGTAGTCCTTCTGCAAGTCAAATGTGTCCTGGGAAAGGTCACTCAGAGTGATCATCTCGGCTGTCATTGGGGACATAGCCTGATATTTGCGGACCATCTGCCAGGGAAGCAGCCAGCCTGTATGGTCATCCTGCCATACCTGGATGGTCGACCCCGGCTGGCGAGTAACGCGAAAACGTTCAGATGCAGTCCTCTGCACCTTCTGCACCGTGAACCCTTCCAAATCCAGGATGGCCAAATTGAAACGGATCAGTTCGCCTAATGCCTGTTCAATGAAACGGGGTGGCAGGCCGAAGGAATTGATGAGTCGGTCGATGTCATTAACCTGGTCCAGCACCTTCTCATAGAGAAACGCCGCAAATGGGCTGGGCCGAGACAGTGCCAAGTAAACCGGAGTTGCCGTATAGCGGTTGCCGGTCAGGTGCAGATAGAACCGAGATTCGGACACAAGGCTTTCTCCCTGATAGTGTTTCAGATCCGTACTTCCTGGATAAGATAATCCTGGAAATCGAGCTATGGTGTTTTGCGATTTTTTCATTCATCCGGCGCGCCGAACATCCGTTTATCCTAATCGACCATGCCAAGCGGGGCACCAATTTTGCCACGGGCCATGGAACAAAACGGCGGCGAGATGGATCACAGCTCATGGTCAGTGGTAGCTACGCACCACATCCCGCGCATCAATGACTGCATCCATCTCGTAACACAACTGAAAGAACCGCCACAGTTGGTTCTCAGCATCGGCTGCATCCCCAGGGAGATCGGGAAGTCGCTTCTGGGTCCAACGCCCTTTGGTGGCCCCTGGATTGATCTGCCGGGAACATCCCACAACTATCAACAACCGTTCAGCGCGAGATAGCATCACAGTGGCGCGGGAGGGGTCTTGCAGAAAACCGAGACGCTGGTTGATGCCACCATCGCTGGAGTTGTTGCGGGTCAAGCTGACCGCCACAATGTCCGCCTGACGGCCTTGAAAACTGTCCACAGTAAAAACCCGCTTTCCCAAGGGGCCGGTGAATGGGTTGTCCCAATTGGCGAAATGTTGACGAAACATGCTGACCTGGGCTCGGTAGGGCGCGATGATCACCATTTTGCGGGACTGATGTCGGTAACCTCCTAAGCGCAGAAAGCCGAGTTGAGCACTCAAAAAGTCATGCAATACCCGGCACTCATACCTGTTGACGTAGCCTCCCCCCTTGGCTGCTTTCTCCCCCATATTCAGCCGGTCCGACTCCGACAATTCGGTGTCGTCGATGCGTGGGATATCCAGCCACACCACCGTCCCAGGCCAGAATCGATACCGCGAGCCGGCAGGCATGTCATGCCGTTTCTTGGCATCAAATGATTCCAACTCGTCCAACGGCGGGTTTTGTAACTTTCCTTGGTAGAAGGCTTGGCTGACAAGGGTGCCGATGGTGGAATGCATGCGCCACTGGGTGTCCAACATGCCGGCTCGGCGCGGCCGTAGGACGGCGTTATTCTCATAGGCGCGTTCGAACAGGCGTAGCCAGTAACGGGTATCATCCACCAACTCACCGACCGTACTATAAGTGCTGTCATCATCCCGATTAGCCGAAGCCGCAGAGGTTCCGGCCAGCAACTCGAGGGGAAAAGAGGACGCTTCCTGGGCGTCACGCTCCGGGGTCAAGCCATATGCTGCGGCGGTCTGTTGCCGGAGAAAGGCCTCCTTGCGGCGCTCCAACAGGGCAAACATCTCTTTGATGCCGAACGGTGGCAATTGGTGGTGATCTCCGATCAACACCCACCAGCGGGCCATTCGCATGGTGCCCAGCAGTTCAAGAGGGTGACCTCGGGCTGCCTCCTCGAAGATGACTAAGTCGAAGTTCTGGTCGCTGAGGCTATCCAGCCGGTTGTCGTTGGAGGTCGCATAGACCAAATTGGCCGACTGCACGAAGGCGTCGACGAAATGGGCCGAAACGCCTTCTTTCAGCTCCGTGTTGACCCATTCCGCCCAAGCCTGGAGAATATCCTCATCTGCAACCTGACGCCTCTGCGAAAGCTGATTCGGTCTCCAATTGCGGGCCTTTTCCAGACAGGCCCGAGCCTGCTCCTCCGGACTGAATTTCTGCAGCAGTTCCGAAGCCTCCGAGCGTTGGGCATGGGCCAGACGTACACGGATGGGTTTCTGAAATCCCGCCCACGCCACCTCCTGATTGGCTGTGAAGTCAGGCAGGGCGTTCTCAATGCGTTCCAGTAGATTGTTTAACGGGTCGTGGCCCTGTGAGGTGACCAGGATGCGGGCCGATGGGTTCTCGGCCAGGACTTGCAGCACAAGTTCGGCGGCAAAGGTGGTCTTGCCGGTGCCGGGTGGGCCCTGCACGCAGAAAATCGGCCGTTGATCGAGGCACGACTGAACCAAGTCCTTCTTGGCCTTATCCAGAGGCTTTATGAAGGGCTCCCTGGCGATTACCCCAAGGCGCGGAGATTTGATGTGATGTCTGACTAGCACGGACTCCAGCAGATAGGGATCCTGGTAGATATCCTGCAGAACGCGCTGTCGCCGCTGGAACAGCGGCTGCATGAGTTCCACCGAGACCGGTCGTAGAAACCCCTGACGACCCAGCGACGGTCCCTCGCCAACCAACTGTTGGCGTAGGATCACCGCATCCTTCTCCAAATTCTCGACGTACCAGGAGTATGCCTCCCGATCGTGAAACCGCATGGGGTCCTGGGAATGACTGAAGATGAACCGGTTGTCCGAGTGGGAGCGGTTGCGTTCCACCATGTCCAAAAGATCCTGCTCGCCCACCTTGCGCTCAGAGGACCTCAGCATGTTCTGTTTGATCCGGATGCGCCGGAAACCATCCTGGTTCGGCAACGCCTCCACATCGCAGTCGATGATGAACGATTCCTGCAACTCCTTCTCCAGGTCCGCAGTCAGCCCCAAGAGTTTCCAGAAACGGAGTTGAGCAGGATTCAACTCGTTCTCTTCATGTTGGACTAGCTCAAACAGAGGCTTCCAGGATTGGTTGTCCTCTCCTCGCAACTCCGGAATCACCGATGGATCGAAACCGCGCAAGGCGACTCCGCCAGTCAGCTTCATCAGAGGTTCTCCCACCGGTCGGTGGGATATAAAAGCCAGGGTGATGTAGGCAAAATCGTGCCTAGACGTTTGACTGTTCCCAACACCAGTGGTATAGGGCTCGGCGCGAAACAGGCATTTGGTTCCCTGCAGCAGAATGGCCGGTTTTTGTGGCGTGCTCGCACTATCCTTGAAGACTAGGGCGTTCTTCAACTGCGCCATGATAATGTTTAGCCAGTGATTCCGAACTGCATCTGGGGACAGATGTTCAGTCGGTCTCAACTCCGGGTGCGCTTTGTGTAGCACATTTAGGATGTTATAGGCGTGATCCGGGTTGAGGTTCAGGAACCCCAGAGGCGGCTTGTCATTGAATTCGGCGACCAGATCGCCATCGAAGCGGGCAAACCGCCGCACTTGCTCAAGGACTGGATCCAGGTCGCTGACCCGCTGGGTATGATCGAAAACCAGCATGCTCTTGATGACGTCGGCTTCGTTGGCGGTCAGGTCGCCTGCATCGACCGCGTTTTGTACCTCCTCATGGCGCCGCGTGACCCACCTTTTATGATCATCATAGCTGTAATGGCCCAGGGATGTAGCTTCGTGGCGTTCGCCGGAATCCAGACGCCGCACTAGGCATTCGAACAGCACGAGACCCAACCCGTAGATGTCCACGCCAAACCCTTCACCTCGCACCCGCTCACTCTCTTCCCTCCAACTACGAAGTGCTTCTGGGGCGACATAATAGTCGACGGGCAGTGCCATCTGCTCTGCCTGGCAGTTGACGGCGGCGTGCAGGTAAAGCGACATCTCGAAAAAGCCCAGTTTCAGCAGTGGATTGGACTTTTCAATCTCGCTTCCACCAGAGATGAAGATGCTGTCTGGACGGATAAAGCGGTGCAGAAAATACCTCTGGTGCATGTTGGCTACGGCGGTCAACACATAACCCAGGTGGCGCCACAGGTGTTTTCTGTTACCCGGTGCCAGCAAACCAATGCGGCCCTGGTCAAGCATGCTGCGTAATGTGCCATGCTTGGTGTGTTCGCTCAGCAGGAACAAACGCCGACCATCATGGGAAAAAGCCGCTTGGTGCAGGCGAATCAGTGCCTTACCGGAGGACCGGGTACTCAGGTGGTCCAGAACCCGACGCTCGGCGGCCCAGATCGACTGCAGCAACCCCCGACTGGTCTCGGAACCTCCCGCCAAGCCATAGACGCGCATGGTGAGTTGTTGGCCCCGGGTGGTCACCAAATAGGCCCGCACTGAATCCAGCTTAAAACCCGGCAGCAGAGACCAGGAGATCGGTGTTATAATTTCCAGATCATTGCTGATGGCTTTTCTGGCCGCTTGACGGTCTTCCTCTTTCAGTGCGGACTCCTCAAATATGTGCTGTTGGGTTCCAGTTAGGGGCTCCTGCAGGAACTTGTCACTCCGTATTTTCGACAATGTTTCGCACAAATTCTTACGCCAGCCCCCTTGAAGGCCTGGCGCGTCACCCTCTGGATGCATCCTGGGTCGGGGGTGCCACAGACGCTCCCTGCCAGTCAACAGGACATTCCAATCGTTCCAGGCTTGGCGGTAGTCTGATGTGGCATACTGGTTGTCGGGAGAGATGGGAGTGAGATTCTCGAACAAATATCGGATTTGCTCCACAGCGAGTTTGCCGAGGGATTCCTGATCCGACTCGGCGAACGTGTCAATCTGTTCGAAAACCAGTTTGTAGAGTTGGCATAGCACGCCGAATAAATTAAAAAAATTATTAAAATCTTGGTTGTCGGTACGCAACAGGGTTTCATCCAGGTTATCAATGAACTCTTTCGTGGCTTTGACGATGGCGTCAGCCGGGGTCCCCATTACCTTTAGGCGCCAAGCAGCCTCAGCCTCTTGGGGGCGATTACACAAAAGGCTGGGTAACACTTTTCCCAGACGTTCCCGGACCAGGGTGTTCAATGCCTCCTTGTTTGCGCCCGGCGGCAACTGATCACGCACATCCATCAGCGCCCGGGCCGGAAAGTTGCCCGTATCGGCACCATGACGCGGATCACTCAACACATCCAGCCAGTGAAGCGTTTCGGCGTAGAGATGTTCCCGGTGTGTCTGAAGCTCTTTCAGCCATTCCAGACAGTCCCGCTTGGCGTTATGCAGTTCCTGGATCTGGGTGGAGTTGTTGGGTCTGTCCTGGCGTGTCCGTTTTTGGGACATCTTCTCTAGCTGGGTGGAAATCTGTGTCAGCCGCTGATTAGCCGTTTGAGCTTCCTGGTCAATGGCTAGAAGTAGCTCCGGAAAAAAACACCGTACCAGTGTCTCACGCCGCTGCCATCTTTCCGCAAACCACTGCGAGCTCTCCACGATCCGAAGTTGCGCGGTATAGGCTCGCAGGGCAATGGTTGGCCAAAGGAGGGGCTCGGTCCGTTGCAATTGAAGCAACTGCTCACGCCAACTCGTCTCTGGCATCTCTTCCAGCACTCGGGTCAAGTTCCTGATGGCCAGATTCTTCAGGTAGAGACGGACCTCTCGGACCTCCACAATCCACGCACGCTCGCGCAGTTCGGCCTGCAGATTGGCTACTTCCTCCATGCGGCCATGTTTTTCGGCTTGAAGCAAGGCGCGGTAGAGCAGGGTCAGATAGGTCTCCGAGACATGCTTGGCGTTGGGGGCGTTGTTGGCCAACTCCCGGGCGGCGGCCAGGGCTTGGTCTGGCCTGTGTTCGGCGGCGATGGTTATCCATTGCAAGTAGGTTGGCGTCGACAATCGGGAATCGTCCTGCAACTCCTTGAATTGCCGCCAAGTTTCTTCATCGGCCGTCTCTATGCGTAGAGCCGCTGCGACCTCGGTCAAACGGGTCTCCAACCCTTCCTTCTCGACAAGCTGGAAGCCCAGAAGATCCGGTAGGTTCAGACCGCTCAGATACCAAGCCAAGAGGGGGATGCTCAGGCGGTAGGAAATAGCATCGGCATGTTCGCGCTTAACTACTAGCTGGCTTGTAGTCATACCGTTGATGGCTCCCTGTACCAAATCGCATCGTTTGAGGTCAGCTACCATACGGGACTTGTGAATGGGGTAATGCGCCACTGCCTCCTGAAGCTTGTCGGATATCTCATCAGAGAAGAAGTCCCTTTTAGGGTCTTGCGTCTGCAGGTTGGCCAGAGCCCACGCCCAGCCTTTCTGCAGCCGACTCAACTGGTTCCAGGGATGAACAAACGCTCCAATCCAGGCTTGTTGAAAGGCACTGGACTGGACAGCGCGCACCTCGACGGCGGTGACCGGCTTGAAGGGTTTGGGACCAGTGGAAGGACGCCGGATCAAATCGCCCAGCCATCCCCACAGAGTACCCCGGGAGTATTCCGGGTTCCGGTAGGACTCGGGATCGTTGTAGCGCTGCCTATGGATAGCATTGACCAAGCAATTGACAGCCAGAGGATAACCCTGTACAGCCTCCCAGCCAGCGGATAAAGCCTCTGGTTCCCAATCGTAGGCATCTTGCATCGGCGTCCGTAGAGCATGGGTTGTGTCGGACTGGCTGAAGGGAGATAAATCGGCGAACCGCTCCGTGGCTTTAGCCAACATGGCCTCTCGTTCACCCATTTGGCCGCCCAAGGACCAGCCCAAACCGAGGATAAGCCGAGATCCGGTGGGTAGTTGCGCAGGGATGGGGCTCCTGAACAGCCGAGTGATTTGATCAATCCAAACGGGGTTCAACCGCACCACTTCGTCGAATTCATCGAGAATGATGACCGCTCGCAGGCCAGGAAAATGGTTTCTAGTAATGACGCTGAACAGTTCCAGAAAGATCTGGGTGTCGGTTTCGGGCTTTTCGGTTTGGCTGCCAGAGTAGGCATAAGCCCGGGTATATCTGCCAAGCACATCCGCTTTTCTTTCAATTGCAATCAGAATTTGCCCCAAAACCAGCCGCCCGATGGGTTCAAAGGAATGGCATCCATCAGGGGCAGGATTGGCGTCACGGCAATCCACATAGACGAGGAAAAAATCGCCATCATCATCTTTTCCTAATGTTTCCAATATTTTGAGAAAAAGTGATGTTTTTCCGATGCGACGCGGACCGGTTACCATGCCGATGGAGGGACGATCAGAATCCGGGGCTCTGATAATTGCCAGGAGGGATTCGAATTCCGCCTCCCGGTCAATAAACAGATTTCCCTTCGCCTCTGTGCCGATTACACAGGGGGAGAAAGCGTGAAGCCGTGGACCAGGAGAACGGATCATCTTATTAATCATTTTTGAGAACATCCCTGGCTCATCTCGATTCCAAGGGCGACACAGTGGCGGGCAAACTCTGCCAGGTTCCACTTCCAACGCATGCTTTCCTGGGCAACACGGAGGCGGGCAGACTCTGCCAGATTCCAGCGACCTCCAACGCCTGCCTGCACAATACCTCTTGTTCTCGATCATCATCCGTCAAAGTGGTATTACTGAGTCGTGCTTTGACTATCGTTTGGCAACACGGGAGCAGTCCGTCCAATATCTCATTGCCAACCTCTTCTCTGATCCCATTTAAGATAGCATCAATCGATGAGATGTCAGTTTTATTATTTATTCTGCGAAGTGCCTTTTTAAGCACAAATGGCTCCATACGCTCTCGAAAACACGCTCTAAGATGATGCATCTGATCCGGATGCAAATGATTGTTTACGTATTCAGTCACCCAATCGTCCCAGGCATGATTACACAGGTCCTTGGTGATGACTTCCACCCGGGACACCCCCGAGGCCATGTTGCCTGGATACCAATGAGAGTAGGGCGTGTTCGATAGAAGCAGCACGACATTATTGGTGTTTACCACAAAATCATTGAACCAGCTCACGATCTCTTTTGATAGCCCTTTATCATGAAAAAGAAAATGAGTGTTTACAACTACGATAAGAAATTTTCCACCTAATCCACTGGCAATGTTCTTGAAATCAGATTTGTTGGGCCCATCGCAAGACTTTGAGGCTTGATGTAGCAGAGTGGCAGAATTTAAATATCTTTCTCTTACTCCATTAATTATTCTAATAATCTCTTGCCAAAGAAAGTGTTTTTTGGCATGGACCCGCTTTATGGCACTGCAAAGACCGGAGGCAAGCATATTGCTGGCATTTGGCAGATCATCTGGCTTCTTGGTCAGTGTGATGGGCAGAACAGTCCAACCTTTAGGTGGTGACATCTGCAGCCAATCACAAAAGGATTCCGGATCTTCCCAGTAAACCATGGTGAGTTGGTATATATGGCCGTTGCGATCATCCGCACTAGCTATGCTGTTGCACTTATCAATGACCGATTGATATTCCGTTACCCATGGGTGTGGACGCAAAAGAGGTTTTTTCTGTAGAAGAGGAATCATTGTAAGTGCCTCAATTTGTGAAGTGTTCGTAGATGGAGTTACAAAAACTGTGTCGGTTCATCGTAACTTAGGTTTTGGGAAGATTCCGTTATCCATAAATTGCCGACACCTTCGCGGGGACTCTGTCCCCAGGCCGCTTGTACCACTCAAACACATCTCGCCCGACCGATGCGGCGGGGAACGGCCCCCCTGGTATCACTAAAATTAGAGGCTATTGGCTTCATTCCCGACGCCACGATTGGGGAATGAGCGCGATGCCGTCGCGCCAACGATCGGCGATCGAATCTCTGAACCAGTCATCGAGCAGCTCAACATGATCAACTACGATAATCTGCATGTCAGGTTTAAGACCGCCACAAAATTCATAGAGCAACCTGAAAAGCTGACGCACGGCAACCTGATCCTCGTCAGGGAGACCGTCGATTCGTCCCCCTTCGTCCCGCTCGCGAGGATAGTGCGCCTGTGAAGGTTGGTCTAACATCAGGAAACCGGGCACGGGCCGACCCCGCCGACGGAAGAGTTTGTGCAGGCTGAGATGCGCGGCAACATGGTAGCCAACCCAATTTTCACCGCTGCCCATCTGCGCGAGGGCAAGCGGACCATCGTCGGTATCAGAGACCACCGTAAGGTGCTTGAGATCGAGTCGAAGCGGGTTTTCGCCGTGCTCAAGCCCCAACTGTGTAGCAAAACCGGTCAAGTCTCGTCCAACTAGATTGAGAGCGGTTGCAAGCCGCTCCTGCGCCGCATCGTCATCGAGTGCGCTCTCCAGTTCATTGATTTCAGCGCGGAGCAGCCCAAGCCTTTGGGGCAGTTCGCTGTCCTCGGCAACCGCATCCGTATTCTCCAGATAATAAGCGATCCTTCCAGCAACGCGGGATTGTTCGGCAAACTGATGCTGTTCCATGCGTAGCCGTTCATTGTCCTGGATGCGCTTCGCGATGTCGGCCTGAACGGTACGAAGCTGCTCGTTAAGGCTTGCGCGCCGCGCATCCAATCCGGCGAGACGCTCCTGCAAACGCGGTGCGTCGCGGCGCACTGAACGAAGCTGTGTTTGTACATTGGCAAGCGAAGCCCGAATTTCAGAGACGGTCGGAACCGAAACAGCCAGATAGCTTGAGCACAAGGGACAAGTGTCACCATTATCCTCGTCCGAATCAGCAATCAGGCCAATAGAGGCAAGCCGCGCCTCCTGCTCACGCGCCTCGGTCTCGAATTCCCAGGCTTCTTGACGCAGTCGCCCTATATCTGCACTTTCCTCACGCAGGTCCTGTAGCTGTCGAAGCAAGGCATGCCGCCGCTCATCGAGCATTGTAAGATCGGCCTCGGGATCATCAATGACAGAAAACACCATCGGTTGAGGCACTATTGCCAGACGCAGGGTTGCAAGCACTCCGTTCACATCATCCTCCAGTCCGCCCGTGATCAGGCCGGAACGCCGAGCCTCAAATAACAGGGCACGGGCCGCACTGGACGTATCGCGCGTGATCGCCTGCGCTTCGGCGTACTCGCGCTCGAGCCTGCGCAGTCGTGTCCGCGCGTCCTGATAGCGCTTGAGCGTGAGAAAATGACCTTCATCGATCGCACCGAGGAAGTAAG
This sequence comes from Magnetococcales bacterium WMHbinv6, assembly GCA_002753135.1. Classification (GTDB taxonomy): domain Bacteria; phylum Pseudomonadota; class Magnetococcia; order Magnetococcales; family Magnetaquicoccaceae; genus Magnetaquicoccus. The sequence goes on from PDZV01000001.1 coordinate 192,912, forward strand.
GAAGCGCATCGCGAATAGCTGGAGGGAAGAACTGCTCTCCTTGCCGGTGAAACAGTAGCCTACGATTTGCGATCTCATCAGAGGCTTGCAGGCAGAATAGGATGGCATGCCGGGAAGAAGCTTCGAGCGACTGGCGTGTCGAGCCTTCTTCCGGCACATGGATGTTTTCGGATATGCCAATCGTGGCCGATATCTGCGTCTTCAGACCATCGGCGGTGATGTTTTTGTAAAAACCGCCTGGACTGCCGGGCAGTTCTTCGACCCCCCGCGCAAAATAGATCTCATCACTCGCCCGGCCAGCCGGTCCGGGGTTTTTCCTCGCGATTAATATGCCCTCGCCGTCCTTGTCAAAATGAACGGCAAACCACGAAACGCCCTTGCGGATTTCCCCTTCGGGGACTGTGCACTCAGTCCTGCCCCAGCAATAATCCACGATGTCCAGAAGAGCGGACTTTCCTGTTTGCGATGCACCAGTGACGATGTTGAGCGTGCCGAGTCTGAATGTAACATCGCGGCGTTCAGCGTCACGCGAATACACAGAAATCGAGCGTATTTGAAGCGTCATGGCGCAACCCCCATACCCTGCAAAATAGAAGCCTGCGTGCCCTGACCAGCAAACCAGCGACCAAGCAACCCAGCGGCACTGCGCGCTGCGCTTACATCCTCGGTCGTTATGACAGGCTTCGCATTCAGGCGGACGGGTTTTGCACCGGGTACGAGACCGCCGCCATCAATCGCGAGAAGTTGGTAGCGAATGGCAAAAAGCAGTGCCTCACGCGTCACAGGCCGAAGTCGCTTGACGCTGCTTGGCAACTCCACCAGTAGCGCGCCATGTTCCACGACCCAGGTGGCAAACGCGGTATTTGCCCGCCCCGGCAGGGAGTCGCACATCGGCCTGTGCAGCGTCAAAGGAAGGACGAGGAACGCTATCGCCATGTTGAGCGCAGACAAGCGCATTCGCTGATACTCGCAAACGGTACGCCCGATAAGTTCGCCGCAGAATGCCGGATTGAAAATTCGGGCCTCCTCTGGAGGACGCTCTGCCCATGCGATGCTCCAACACGTTTTATCCGCCATTGGAACCTCCATCTCTGTTGTCGACGTGCAGGATCTGGAAGTCACGATGCCAGCCCACCCGGAGATCATCAGACAGGATGTGGTAGGAGCCGACGTTCAGGAAGCGACTGACCGTGGCCCGTATAGGAAATCGCGCGTCTGTTTCAACCCAGCCATAGAGGTTTTGTCCTGCGTTGCACAGTGCCGATTCCGAGCAACCCTCGGCAAGACTATCACACATCTGCGCAAAACGCGGCTGCCATTCCTCAATGAGGGTTTTCTCGAAACGCCCAACCTCGCCGTCGAAAAGAAGAAGCTGTCGTGCCCACCGTGATCGCTGCACCGAGGCCCGGTAAAAATCACGCTTCGCAAATTGCAGACGGTTCGTACCGATACCGATCGCCTGGAGCTGGCGCACGAAACGCATCTCATCCAGCGTATCGAGTTCGGCTTGTGTCGGATCGACATGCTCCATGTCGAGCGGCAGCGCGTCGCGCCTAATGCTGTCGCGGACGTCATCGAGCTTCTGCTCAACCTCAAGCACCGAAATGGTGCCGGGCGTCTTGGCCTGAAGCGCAGCGCAAATGCGGGGCCACCACCAGCCTTCAAGCTGCTCACGTGCGAGAACCGCCTTGCCACGCGGCGCGATCATGCGCAGCCGCTCTTCGATTAACACCACCCCTATTTCGTCTATGTGCGGCGCACGATCGATAATCTCGATGGCACTGACAAGGGACTTGCGGATGTCTGGCGTCAGCACTGAAAACGCGGCTATCGACTTTGCAAGGTCAGCGTTTTTGGATGCTGTGCCAGCTGCCATCAATATGGCTTCGGCCTTGGCGGGATCGCGGACACCCACACCAGCAGGGCGGAGATATGATGCCGCCGAACCATCTGGAGCCTGCGCAGTCGTGACCAGCGCAAAGCGTGTCCGACCGGGAAGTGAAGGATCGTCCTTGGTTGCCTCAGACCATATGCGCAACGTCTTCCAAAGATCAACGCTGCTGTCCGTCAGGTCGCCGCATTTCTCGATATGATGCTTGGTCTGAAGAAACTCCAGCGCGCTGCCGTTTTTCTCAAAAGAAACATCGTCAAGTTTCTCGACAGCGACGTCAATACCCGAATCCTTATAGGCGTAACGGAGAACCTCGGCGAGAGCGAGACGGGCCTGATAAAAATACCCAGCGGCAGATTGCGCTGCACTATGGATGGGCTTTGCGTCCATACCCCCCTCGTACGCCCTTATAGATCGGCGCATCATCGCTCGTCGTTCTCAAACAAATCAGGTAGAGTCGAGAAATGGCGTGCCAACGGTTGGATAGGGTAGCTTGAGTCCACAGAGCTTTCACCGTGGGCTAAGCCCCTCTCCCACAGGTTACGTTCCCAGCCCCCGCCACATCGAACCAGACACACAGCTTTCCCGCAAATAAGGCAATACTGACAACCACTTCCCGGAATCTCTTCCCCCCACCCACACGCCGACCAAGCGCACCAACACAAGGGTGCCCCCACCCAATAGTGACTCAGGCAAACAGCGGACACGCGGCGACCGTGTGCAAAATCAGTGAACCCACCGAAAAGCCGAGTCTATCAAACGAAACCAACCGATGTAAAACAAAAAACCCACACCATCCCCAAAAAATCAGACTTCAGTTCAACTCTCGCCTCCCAACCAACACCCCCATCTCAAACTCTGCCGGACTCCATTACAACTCCCGCCACCCAAGGAGGCCGAACTACAAAATTGGTATGTTGTGGATAAGTCCAACAAGATGCCAATTCCATTCAAAATAATGAAGTCCAAAAACCTGTTGACCTTCAAGGCCGAAGTCAACAGGTTTTGGAGAATATGGCAGCATGGAGAAGAGAAGGGGCGGTTTCCGGGGAGACTGGTACGGAAAACGGTCAACCCCGCCACAAAGCCACCCGCGCTAACATTTGGAAACATTGGAGTTTTTTTCTCACAAAAAAGCCGTCCTTGCGGGCGGCCATTTTGTCAAGAACGACTTTCAAAACTTAAATGGTGGAGCATGTTTCTGCTCGTCGAACTTTTTCTCCAGCCATGCTGCAGTGCAGCACAGAGAATGATTTCGATGCCATCTTGGTCAGGCAAGTGATGAGCGGATTAAAATCAATTTGATATTCAATGACTTCTAAAATGCCGTCGAAATTTTCACGCTACTCCGAAAGTCAGCTTTGGACTCACTTCCGTTTGTCACTTGGGTACCAAGATTGACATCGGAATCTTCTGTTGCGAGATTTGCATACAAAATGGAGAATGCTGATTATCCACTGCCTTTACGACGGATCCGCCAGCACACTCTCCAACGTCGGAGCGTCCAGGATTCGGAGGCTCCAATTTTCCAAAGTTGCCAGATCAGCATCGGCTATTTTCTGGCTGGCCCATGGTGGCAGGTCGCCGAAGCGTTGTTGCAGTTGGCGGGTCAGAATAGCCGCTTCACCTTCATGACGTCCCTTCTGCTCGCCATCCATCCTCTCTTGCAAAAACAACGGCCGCAACACATCGTTTTCCATCACATTAAACGTAAGAGCCATTTTTTCAGCCTCCTTTTTGACTTCTGTTTCCAATCGACGCAACCGGGACAGAATCACCAGCTTTGTCAACGCATCCGCCCTAGCCTTGTCAGGCAACTCACTGATTCGACATAAAATTTCTCGAATGGTTTCATTCTGGTCACTCATCCGGCAGAGAATGGCCAGAATGTTTTCCTCCAGAAGAGGACTGGCCATCAACTCCCGACAATCAATGTCGCGAATATCGACAAGGTCATATTGAAACGACAGCCGATCCTCCTCGATTCCCACCTGCTGATTCCATCTCGTATCCCCGACATAAAGCAACTTCTGGCGGAGTACCTTATCTGGATACTGTTGCCGTATGAACGTGTGGTACATCAGCATCCGCCAATCCATATCCTCGGATTTGCTATTCAATTCCACATGGACTATTGAGCCATCCTCCATCAGAAAAACCAAATCAGGCACCCGTTTCTGGGTTGACGCAAACTCAACTGGTAAGATTGCGATAGCCTGCTGCCCAACCAGCACATGCAGCAATCGCTGCGGTGGCTGTTTGAACAGATCCTTGAAGGTGGTATCGTACTGCGACCTGTTTTTATCTTTATCTTCCACTATGTTCCCAGTCAAATTCAGATATCGCGCAGGCCAGAGATAGCCATCTTGATCAGTCAAACACGCTCGAGCAGGACACTCCCGCCAACACGGTCGTTGCCAAAATCAATGCGCGGGTCAAAATCTGACAACGCCCTCTGGTCATCATGGTAAAAAGTCAGACGTCAGGAGCAGTGTATCCGGTTGATACGCGGAATGCCACTCGAATTCCGCACAGGCTTCACCCACAAGCGTCCCATTCCTGAAATTTATGGAAGTGCGACGGGGCAGAACGATGCCACAAATGGGATGGCAAATCTCCCTGACCCGGAACCTATAACGGCGTCATGACAGAGGAGGCACAACACAGCAGGAACCCGGTCAAAACAGCGTCCGATGAACAAAATCACCCTCTGAACATGAAATAGACCGCCCCCATCAAACATAAACCAGCCCAGACAAAATCCAGTTTGACCGCATTTCCCATGTAGAATACAGAGAAGGGCACAAAAACAACCAGAGCAATTACTTCCTGTATTATTTTCAGTTGCGGCAAGGTAAGAGATCCAAACCCGATCCGATTAGCCGGAACTTGCAGCAGGTACTCAAAAAGGGCCACTCCCCAACTGATTACCGCAGCAATCAACCAGTGGCGATCTTCCAAATGCTTCAGATGCGCATACCAGGCAAACGTCATAAAGACGTTGGACAAGGTAAGCAGAATAACTGTTTGCAAAACGGGTGACATTTACACAGACACTCCATTCACCAAGCCAGAATAATCAGGTATCCGGCACCGAGCAGACTCGCGAATTGTATACATATTTCAGAAACCAAAGCACAACACACCAACAACAAAAAAGCAAACAGACAAACACCAGTACACTAAAAAGTTGATAATTATATTACATCCGTTTCTTTAACAATCAATTTTGCAATTTCTTCATTGAGTTTCTGCCTGAACGCTTGAAATGCCTTGCGAACTTCTTCCCAATCATCTGCCTCAATCAGTCCGTATAACCGCAAGGCTTGTGTTGCAACACGCACAGCACTCACCTCGGATAGGCGTGATCTCATCCACAAAGCCTCCTGCAGTGCGGATTCACTGTTCTGTAACTCAACAGCTCGGCTTAGGCTTTCCAGGTGTTGTGAAACCTCAAACAAAAATATTGGCAACTGATCCGGCACTGGCTGCTGACTTTCTTCTGTTGTCGGCATCGTGACAACACGGTGTTCATCTGTCTCATGCGCACCATCAGTCAGCAACCCGACTTCTGCAACAGACCGCATCGCACCCGACTCCCCAGGTACACCCAGACAATGTTCCCCAATGGGAACAACAATGGTGACCTCCGTCCATCCGTCATCGGAAGAGTTCATCTGGATTGTGCCGCCCATTGTTTCCACAATAAGCTTGGCGGAATAGGTACCCAGTCCTGTTCCAGATGACTTGCCAGACGTGGCATATTTCTCAAAGAAGCTGCCTCGGATCTCCTTTGGCACAGCACCTTGGTTGCGGATCCTGACCACTCCTCTATCCTCTTGCCCTTCCATATCGATGGTCACGACCCCTCCTTCGGGGGATGCCTCAAGGGCATTCTTGATCAAATTGGCCAGCATGGAGTAACAAAGCACCTCTTCTCCACGGATGAAGAACGAGTTGCTTGCCACAACAGGCTTACCTTGAATCCTTGTCTCCAGAATCAGTCGATTGCCAGCAATCAATGCCGTTGCATCATTCCTGACACTCTGAATAATCGGCAGCAAATCGATCTCCACCGCATCCAGTTGGTAGATACCTTGTTCCATACGATACAGGCCCAGCGAAAGGTTGATCATGTGCAAAACAGTTACACCCGACTTGCGTATCGTCTTGACATGCTTTTCCTGTTCGGCAGAGAGGGTGGTACTCAGGAGAAGGTCTGCAAAACCAATGACACCGTTCAATGGGGATTTCATATCGTGACGAGTGATCAGTTCGACATCCTGCTTTAATTTTTCTGCCTCGATGAGTGCCCTGTACTGGCGCTCCAGAGTCTCGTTTGCCTGAAGTAAATTTTCTTTGTATTCATTGAGCTGTCGTTCCGACTCGACCAATTGGCGGACAAGTTCTACCAGCAACTGGTCATTGATTCGTCTCTCTGCCAACTTTGCCCGTTGTTCAACCAACAATAGTAGAACCCGGTCAAGCAGGGGATCCGCCCGATTGGCGCAGTCCATCAACAGGGTGTGCAGTTCAAGCACGCGCCATCTCCAGAAGAACACCATCAATCCCCACATCCTCCAAATTAATCAAAATCTGGATTGTCTTGGCAATATCTTCCCGTTTGCACAGAATGGAACCATGTTGAGAAGCGATGATACGGGGATTGAGTACCTGCACTGCCGCAAGGGCGAAACGCAAAGCGGCATTGGAGGGCATCACCTGCCGATGGAACTGAACAATCCCGAAAAAGGGACACGAAGAACCGACTGTCTGACAAACCATCTTGCAGTCTGACGGAACAGCTTGATTGCATGCATGACAGCGGCGATCCACCTCCATGAAGAGTTGCCAGCCAGAACAGTGTGAGAGACTGCCAAAAAGATCACTGGAAAAAAGAATGCCCGTTTTTTCGTCATAGGTCATAAAACTTCCCGCCGCATGGGCGTAGGGCGTTGGAATAAAACGAACTCTTCGCCCTGATTTCAACACCAATTGCAGAGCCATTTTATCAATGCAATGCAGTTCCGACCGGCAACCGTAGTGACTGATAAATGGATTGTTCTCACCCTTGGAGATCACTTTCAGATCTGCACGACCAATCATCTCTTCCAGATTGGGAAGACTGCCACACAGATCAGGATCATAATGGTGGTAAACAAGATGGGAAATCGATCCAGGCGATACACCTGCCTGTAATATCTTCCGCATGACCGTACTGAAATCCGGGCGACTGCCTCCATCAATGAGAACAGTTTCATCCCCATCAACAATCAAGTACGGATTGCACGAAAACCCACCCCCGGCATCATTATAACCGACCCAATATACCCCATCAGCCAATGGGATTGGACGATCATGAGACACTTTTTCGCCAATCATATCTTTCATAAAATTATTACCAAAGAACGGACAATAACATGTAAACATCACCAATTTCGGACAACGACACCAGAACCTTACTGCATAAAACGACCAGTACCAGCAAGTCTTTCCACCTCAAAGCACCCCTTCATGGAAACCGAATAGCAGGGGTGAGCATCTCACGGGCACCCTCGGCCTCGTGCCGGTTGCCTGCCCGTTGTTCCAACCATTCACTGGCCCGCTGCTGTCCTTTCGCGATCTGGGAACGGGTCATCTCTTTGGCAACTGTCTCACGCCATCGTTTGGCCAACCGATCCCTGTTGGAGGAGGCCAGATTGAGCCACATATAGGCGGTAACATAGTCTTTTGGCACTCCATACCCAAGAAAGTACATGGCTCCCAGGTTTCTTTGCGCTACGGTATGACCTTGTTCTCCGGCCTTGAGCCACCAATGGACAGCCAGTTTATCATCCTTGGCCACTCCCCGGCCCATTTGGTAACGGTCAGCAAGCTCCTCTTGGGCTTCGGCAATACCCTGTTGAGCCGCCTGTCGACACCAGAACAACGCCTGCTTGGGATCCTTGGCGGTACCGATTCCCTTCTCCAGCATGACAGATAACGGATATTGGGCTGTTTTCTCCCCCTGCGCGGCCGCCTTTTGCCACCACAGCACCGCTTTCTGATCACTTTTCTCACATCCGGTGCCATGATAATGCATATGGCCCAACCTGGTCTGTGCTCCTCCATGACCTTGTTCCGCAGCCTTCAGGTACCAGGAGCAGGCCAACGCACCATTTTTGGCAACCCCGTTGCCTGCAATATGGCGATTGGCCAATTCAAACTGGGCCTTGGCATAACCTTTGTTGGCGGAGCGATCAATCCATAGCAGCGCCAAACGATCATTGTTTGGAATAGTGCGCGTCAATGAATACATCATGCCCAGAATATACTGATAAACGGGATCACCTTCCTCAGCGAGTTTGTGCAAGGGGCCGAAGCTGCTCTCTTCCGCATGGCCAGCCGACGAGGGAACCACCCAAACGACGGACAGAACAAACACTGCCAGGCAACGCTGAAACAAAAAACGCGGCATCTCCCATTCAGTGCCCAAACACATTTACTGATGCGGCGACCGTTTCAGATTGCAGAAAGGCCAACTCGATACGTGTCAATAAATACAAGACCTCCCGTCCCAGATCTACCACATCGTTGTATACCGTCTCGGATGCACGGAAATTTTTCTTCCGCAAAAGACGAACCGTCTCTTCTGCCTTGGCATGGAATTGATGGTGCTTTTCGTCCAACTCTTTAATGATCTTGATGATCGTTTCATCCTGACTCTTGACATCCTTGATCCAAACACCCACAACACAGGATTCTGATGTCGACAATACGGCATCTTTTCCCCAGTGTTGGAACGCCCGCAACAGTTGCCTTGACCAGCGCAAATGCATCAATCTTGCATAACTCACATCCAGGACACCTCTTTTTTCAACATCCCCGTGTTCCGGGATATGTATATTGAACAAACGATGGATGAGACTCTTGACCGGATGTGCCGAAAAATCGCTCAATGGTTTATGTTCCAGATAATCCAGCTCCGCCTCGGTCACAAGATAGACGATATCACGGCTCAAACTGCGCAGTTGATTCATCTCTGCTTCGAGATTCTTCTGTTGGTCCGTAAAGATCAAGGCGACGAGACGATCGGCCGTATGGTGAAACGCCTCGTGAACCCTCACCAACTGTCGCACTGAATCCAGGTGATACAGCTCCCTGATGCCATCACCATGAAGCCAGAGTCCCAGATCACAATCATTGCTGGTGCCCAGGTGAATCGTCTTCCGATGTTGCTGAACCATCTCCTCCAATTCAGCTTCCCAAAGCACATGAGCAACACGAGCGGCACAGAAGTCAACTTGTTTCATGATATATTCCTGACCAATATGTAACCACACATCATCCTGTTTGATTCGACAGCATCCAGCAAGCAAACCCCTGTCCCAGCCAAGCATCAATCCGTTTCCGCCCTGGCCTGTTCCGAGAAAAACATTGAATAATCATGATCGTGCTGATTCACATGGTTCAAAAGCCACTCCAACAACCATCTGCGGATCTGGTGTACCGAGTCAGGATCCATGGCAATGATTGCCCTGTTATACTCATTCAACTCCACAATGATCTCATCATGCCTCTCCTTGTGCTGGTCTGCCCTGGGATAGCCGTGGTGGCGAAGGTATGCCAATTCTGCACTGAAATGAATTTTTGTGTAGGTAACGAGTTCAGCGAAAATTTCAGACATTGCCAGCCACTCGCTTTGATCAGGGGGCAGATCCGCCGCTATGGCAGTTCCAAGAATTTCATCGATGTCTACCACCATATTGAGCAAATTTCTGTGGGCCTCATCGAAGGCCGGCACACCCACATTCACCAGTCTTTCGAACAATTTTTTATGAAATTCTGATCTCATGTTGCCTCTGGTTTCGGGAACTGTATTGACAACGGTTGCCAGGATTGGATGATCACACTCTGCTTCGGCAAGTAAATGATACTCTTTCAGCTTGTCGAGCAAACTCCTGCGTCTGACAGGCTTGGTCAGAAAATCGGTGCAATATCCTTCAAAAAAAGCCTTCACAGCCACTTCCGGCGCATCACATGCAGTCACCATGATAATGACAGACTCTTTGTTGCCAACTCTGCCAAAGGAACGCTCCTCGACACGAATGGCCTGCAAAGCACTCAACCCGTCCATTATGGGCATCATGACATCCAACAGAATCAAGTCGAACGGCGCTCCTTCAGACAGAGCTTCTCTTGCCCAGGTCAATGCCTCTTTGCCATTCGTTGCCACGCTGCACTCGCCATAAGAGCGAAGCAGTTGACTCAAAAGTACTCTGTTCTCCAACACATCGTCCACGATCAAAATTTTCACCTTTATAACTCCTTCGCTTTATTACTAAAGCCGACATCCCTGCCAAATCGATGAGCAACTCAGTCAGTCGATTTATCCTTACCGGCATGCCTACTGATCAGTTCTGCGGATATAGCCATAATATCACGTATTTGCAAACCTTTTGATCCTGTTTTCACCACTCGGCTCAAGGTAACGGCCCGACGACTGTAGCGGTAGAAATTGTTCCAGAAATCAGCCGGAAGATACAATTGTCCGCTTGCATCAAAGGAAAACAGGTAGGCTTCTCCCAGATCAATCTGAAAAACCATGCGCAGATCCTTGATGGTGTCAGGCTGAAGCACAAATTCCTCACCGGGCCGTTTGGCTGTGTGTCCCAACAACGAAGCCACTGAAAAAACAATTCCTCCTTCCGCATGGCGATCAAAAAGAATGGTATTTTGTGATTTGCCTTTTGGAGGCACCAGTTTCAGGTACGGTGCATGACGCAGGCGATCGATGGCGACCAGCTCTTGAGCATAGGGCTCCAATCCTGGTTTCGTGCGTGGCCGAGAGGAAACAGACGGCGATACCTTCTCCGCAGTGTGAGCCGCCACGCCTTCTGCAGGCAAGGCCGCAGAAACAGCTTTGGAAACCAGCTCCTCCGACGCCGGTTTGCTCGCATCCGGAATCGCTTTGCTCGCCTTGCTGTCCAGAGCAGACGATACCTGTTTCTCCATTTTCTGAGCTGGTGGCTCCTGAAGAACAGAATCGGGAGCAATTGTCGGATCGGACTTCGTGGCTGTTTTTTCTGGCAATCTTTCTGCCTGGGGCGAAACGGGCGACAACGGACCGGGTGCCGAAAGAGGTGGGGTGGATTGGGCAACGGGAGCAGCCGGTTCGGGCACTTTTTCTGCGGGAGATTTGGGCCAATTCAGATAAAGCAGGACACAGATACCTGCGGCCATGGCTGCTCCGACCACCAGCCAAGGTCTCCTGCGACGGACGGGTTCTTCATTCGCCTGGGGCTCCTCTTTCCATTCATCAGGCAACAATTCTGCGGACTCTGGAAGAGAGGATGTCTCGGCCAATTGGTCCCATTCCATACTGTCTAACACCAACCGTATGGGTTCTTCTGTCGGAACTTCCAAGTCTTGGGAGGCTTCTGGAATCAACTCTTCCGGCACTCCTGGCTGTTCAGACTGTGCCGACTCGTCGGTTGGAACCATTTCCAGACCAGCAAGGAGGAATGGCTCTTCCTCCTGTTCCTCTCCATCTGCAGGCTGTGTTGCGGAAAGCGGTTCCTCAACGGGTATACCCCGGAGTTCTTCGTCCGATTCCACGGCCCCGCTTTGCAGTTCAAGGATCGCTTCCTGGCGAAATTTTTCTTCCAGTTCACCCAAGCGACCTTCTTCAAAAACATCTTGTTCCGCAGGCACCGACCCGGTCCCAACCATCTCTTCTGGAACAGGCAGATGCTGGACCTGATGGGCTGACAATTGCGTGAGGGCAGCCAAAAGATCTGGCTGCAATACGGTGGCAAGCAACAGGTGCAACGATTTGCCGACAAACTGCTCGCCGATTTCCAAATCCTCGCCCAGTTTTGGCACGATATCGACTATGGTCCCGACAGTCGATACAGTCTCCTTCAGGTGATTAAAAGAGTCCCGTTTGGCACTCCAGGTGCCTGCCAGTGGCACCTCCAGACGATAGAACTGGAGCTGCTGAACCAGGGCTTCTGCCACCTCCCTGGGATAGTGCCGCAGGTCAAAGGAAACGGGAACGGGTTGTGACCAGGCTGTAAGCTTTTCTTCAATATCACCAATTACATCATCAATCCTGACTTCGTTGCTGGCAGAGACATCACCAAACAGACCTTGCAGCCTGCTCATCCCTCTTTCCAGGGAAGCAATCGTCACGGTGTCGAGTAGCGCCTGATCTTCCAGGAGGCCTTCCAGCAGGCGCTCAAGGGCCTGACTTAAACGAACCACACCGTCCAGATCATGAAATCCGGCCGTACCACGGATTCCTCGGCAGGTTCTCAGGAATGCCTCCAGTACGGGCGTCCGCGCGCTCGGCTCCCTGGTCGACAACTTGCGGACATCATCCAGCCCTTGCAAAATCCGGCGCTGCGACTCCTGTACGAACAATTCCAGGATGGTGGGTTCCGACATGAAACGTCTCCTCGATTGGATGCTCGACCGACAACCCCTCAATCCGGCATGTCAGGATCATTCAATGGTAAAATACCGGTCGAATTTCATATCCAACAATTTTTGTCTAACAGATGAGCTACAGTTGATAATTCTTGCAGGTTCCCCATGCTGTCCGCGAATATGCTGATTCAGCAGCAAAAGAGTTCCGAAGGCTGCCTTGCCAACATGATAAGTATCCTGAAAATCAAGCACAAAAATTGACTTCTTGGACCTGCTTCGGTAAATATTGGCAAAATCGTTGCGGCAATTGTAGTCAAACATTCTGGCGATACGAACGGTGACAACATCCTGCCCTGTGTGGCCCTTTTCGACAGCTACGGCAAATTGATGGTCCGTATCGACCACACGATCATGAAAGAAGGAGATGTCAATTCCCGGCACTTGCAACTGGGACAGCTCTTTCATAACTTCCTTTTTACAGTTGCACAATACTATCCCGCCATCATTTTCCGCTTCCAGCAATAGCAACATGGCAATGCCTGACGAGGCGACATGCACGACATTTGTAAAATCTAAACGGTACAGCCGTCCACTGGCCTTTCCTTCTTGCATGCCGTAGAATTCCGGCCAAACATCGGCGCTGAACTTTCCTCTAAAATGGGCTATTGTTTCTCGTTCTGTGTGATGGACATATTTCAAACCGCTTCTTGATTGATCAATCAATTGCGGAAAAATGCTTGTTTCCTCAACAGAAACAATGGAAAGGCCAGCATCGGTCACTCTGGCTACTTTCACCTTTTCTTCCACTTTCTGACCATTCAACTCAAGCGTTAAAATACCTTTCTTGCCAACTGGAATTGAATGAGAAGTCGAACTCAGGACAAGAAAAACAGCATGTTCGTTGATATCCAGGGCGTTGCCCGGATGCCCCTCAAACTCCATAGGCAATCCACAAAACACCCTTTCCTTGCTTCTGCGATTGAATGATGCGGTATCTGACATCTCACACTCATCCCTCTTCGTCAGGAATCAATTTTAATTTGCGCATTTTTTCCAACAACAACTGTCGAGTGACCGGCTTGGTCAAATAATCTGAACACCCACCCTTGAAGTAGGCCTCCATGGCTTGCAGGGAGGAGTCCATGCCGGTCACCATGATGATGGGAATCTCCTTGGCTGTCGGCTGGACCCGTTTTTCGGCAGCCCGCATCCGACCCAGTGTCTTCTGACCATCCATGACAGGCATGATAATATCCAGAAAGACGATGTCATAAGGCTCTCCGTCCTCCAGATCGGTGACGAACAGTTCAAGGGCGGCCTTGCCGTCACTGGTCATGTCACACTGACCAAAAGATTTCAAATAATCCCTGAGCAGTTTGCGATTGTGAAGTTCATCGTCTGCAATCAATATTTTCACTGCTATTGCTCCTTGTTGCTCAACAAAAGAATCACCTTATCGACCTGTTGTGCCAGATTCTTGCTTATGTTGGCAGCACTGTCCCATTCACCCATCTCCACCTGTCCGCTCAGACGGACAGCCTGCGCACTGACCCTGGAAGCACCGATATGTCCTGCCAAATCCCTGAACCAATGAATGGCGCGCATGACCCCACCGGCGTCCTCCCTGTCCAATCCTCTTTGCAACTGTTCAAGTCGCCCTCCGGCTTCTTGTACAAATTGACCTTGCAACATGGCCAACACCTCCTGGTCCATCTCGTTGGGGGTCAGAGTCACTGCCGCACGAACCGGTTTCGATCTGGCAAACGGAGCAACCGCTGCCACCAATTGTTGCACCCGATAGGGTTTGAGCAAGAACCCGTTCATCCCTATGGCAAAACAGCGCTCCCGTTCGTTCATCATGCCCATGGCAGTGACAGCCACGATGGGAATCTGCGGATCGCCAACCTCCTCTGGACTCCCTTTCCGGATGCGAATGGTGGTCTCAAAACCGTCCATCTCCGGCATCTGCAAATCCATCAAAATGAGATCGAAGGGTTCAGTCCGCAAAACAGCCAGGGCTTTCAAACCATTGTCCGCCGTGCAAACCTGATGTCCCAGTTTCTGCAAAATGACACTGGCCAGCCTCTGATTTTCGGCCAAATCATCGACCAGCAAAATGCGCAGCGATCTTTGCACTCCCTCCTGCACCATTGGCGGCGGGTACGGCAAAGCGTCGTCGGCAGGAACTGTCGAACTTCTTCTCGAAAAAATTCTCAACAATTTGGCAGCACTTACCGGCTTTTTGGCAATAAGCGGTGAGGGGAAAAAACCCAACGGATCCAGTTTCAGGATCGATGAATGGGCTGACAGCATCACTATCACAGAGGCAGGAACATCTGCAGCGGCGGCAGCCGGCAACTCCCCCGACTGCAAAAGCACATCATCAATGAGGATCCAATCGAAAGAAGAGTCCCGTGTTTGCGCCAATTCATGCAGCAGGGCCGGCAATTCTGCCACCAGAACAACCTGGGCACCATGATCCGTCAACAACTCCTCCAGGATGGCCCGACCGGTGGCGTGGCCATCTGCCACCAGCACTTTCATTCCTGACAGCACCGCCCCATTGGCGTCTTCCCAGTGGCGCCGACGCCGCAAATCGCCTGTGCGTTCCTGAGGTTCTGGTTGCTCGTTGACACCAAATTCCAGGGAAAAATAAAAGCAGCTCCCTTGATCCAACTGACTGGTCAGGGCCAGTTGTCCACCCATCAAACGCACCAGATGGCGCGAAATGGTCAATCCCAGGCCGGTCCCCCCATGTTTGCGTGCCACCGAGCCATCGGCCTGGATAAAATTCTCAAAAATTTTTTCCTGATCCCCTCTGGATATGCCAACACCCGTATCCGTTACTGAAAATTGCAACTTGACCACCTTGCTGGAACTCTCTTCTGATTGAAATCGCTTCACTGTCAGCACAACCTCACCAGCCTGGGTGAACTTGATGGCATTGTTGATCAGGTTGACCAGAATCTGCTTCAAACGCAACGCATCCCCCAGCAGATAGGGCGACAGACCCTGGGCAACACGACAGTACAGCTCCAATCCTTTCTGATGCGCTTTCACTGCCATCAGGTTGCACACATCATCCAGTAGACGCACCAAATCAAAGGCTGCACACTCCAGGATGAAATGTCCCGCCTCTATCTTGGAAAGGTCAAGAATACCGTTGATCAGATCCTGCAAGGAGAGGGAGGAGCTGTTGATGATGGCAAGGTTTTCTTTGATCTCGCTGCCGGACATCTCCGCATGGCACATCAGATCGGTCAAACCAATAATGGCATTCAGCGGACTTCTGATTTCGTGACTCATATTGGCCAAAAACTCGCTTTTGGCCCTGCTGGCGGCCTCCGCTTTCTCCTTGGTCTCTCGCAAGGCTGTATCCATGCGGGATCTCCAGATAAGATTGGCCAATGAACCAGATACGCCATCCAGTAACGCCTTGAACTCATCCTCTTGACACTTTCCCATCGGCATCTGCAGATACAGAACACCGACAGACTCTTTCCCCCAAAGCAAAGGCACACACATGTACAGAGGTTGTTTCCGGTGATTCCGTCCGCCCCCCTGCTTCTGATCTGCCGGCATGAAGACCCCCAGGGAGGAGAGTGGAACCCCTTCCTGGTAACAGTGACAAACATTGACAGACACAAATGGACAGTCATGAGTCTTCGTGGACCACGAGTGTGGTACACTGGCAAACAGTTGCAATGGCTGATCCTTGTCAAACGCCAAGAAAACAGCCCCAACAAAACTATCTGCAGCAACGCATTCCATTCGGGCAATTCGATCCATCGCCCGCTGCAGCAACTCTTCCAGAGGTCCCGTTTCCAGCGAGATGCGCAACAAGTCAGCGATCAGTTGTTGTGTCTGCAATGCAGAGAAAGCCCTGCGTTCCAATTCCTTGACATGGCTCAACTCCTCTACATTCTTGTCGTACAGCAATTCGGCCACCTGCAGGGTGTCCTGCAACACCGAGGAAAACTGCTTGCGGGCTGTCATATCCTGAAAACTGGCCATTAAACCTGGTCTGCGTCTGAACTCGATCAATACCAGGTTGATTTCCAGTTCAATGCGTTGACCACTGCTGTGCAACCCGCTGGCCTGTAATTTTTTTGCGTAGGGAAAGAGGCGTTCAGCAGGCTGGGAGGCCAAATCGCGCAACCCCACCCGGTGTCTTTCTTGCAATTCCGGTGGGATGATACAGGCATCAATCGCCCTTCCCAATACCGCCTCTCGTTGCAGACCAAACAACTGTTCTGCGGGCGTGTTGAACTCCAGTATCCGTCCTTCGAGATCCGTAATAACAACGGCCCCCATGATATGGTCCAGGAAAAGACGAATCTGGGAGTCCAGATGGCCAGCAGCCTGACCTCTCCTCTCCGACAAACGTTCGGGAAAGATTACGGGACGACGCTCCCCATCATCCTCTTTCATGCTCCACCCCCGCCATGCTTTCGACGGCATGGAAAAGACCGAAGGTCACCATGTAGGGAACAGCAAGCTGCTCGTTACCCATCCGGATGTCGTACACGCCCTGGCGGGAGTCTTGCCGCCAGACCAAGCGATAGCGAACCAGATGACCTGGTTCTGAAGAGAAGACGATTTTCACACGCCTGGTGATCTGGGTTCCAAAATCGATGCGCAGGCTTTTCTTCAATTCATCCTGAACCACCGACTCCAGCACGGGCCAGAGAATCGATTTCATGTTGGCGCTCAGCGCCTGCTCACGGCCCACACTCAAACCAACGGTGGCCGTGCGGGTAAACTCATGCTCGCTGACCAGCATGGTGGTACCATAACGGTTATCCAGCGGAATCTCTTCTGTCGCCAACACGACGGGCTGCTCTTTGATCACCGACCCGCCCAGAATCTGGATCGGCGGCAGGGAGGAGTTGACAAAGGGCACCCATGCCCCCTGTTTTTGCTGCGCATCAATCAGTTGGGGCAGATATTTCTTGCCCAGCAACCCGCCCACGACGGCGGCCAATCCATAAGGAATAAATTGCAGCATGACGGGAATCTCCCTGCAGGGGTATCAGACTGAAATGGCTTCGTTCAAGCCGATGGCTGGCCACCGGACGATTGTTTCTCCACGACCACTGCCTGCATCTCCTCCAAAAAACGGGGCAGGTCCTCGTGCAATTGAGCCATCAGGTCATGTGCCTGCACAATGATCTCCAGGTTGTCGCGAAACAACCGACCCACATGCTGGAAGGGGGTAACAACAATCTGCAGGGCCTGCTGGGTGCGTTCAAAGGATGCCTGGCATTTCTGGATCTCTTCACTGACATGGGTCAGCATTTGGGAAATTTCCCGATCCGTGCCGCTCCGCTTGCCCTGCAAGAGGTCGTTGAGCTTTTGCAGGGCAGAGTCCTTCATCCTTTCCGCCTGTCTGCCCTCCTCCTCAAGCATTTCAATCAACGGTTTCAGATAGATCATCAAGCGTGGGTCAATCCGTTGCTCCAACACATGGAGAATCGTACTCTGCTGATTTTCCACCTTGGTAAACAGTTCGGGAACCTTGTTCAGTAGCTCCAACTGGCCTGCGAAAGGAGAGAGCGTATCAGCAGAGGCTACCGACTGCTCCGACAATCTTTCCGTCAAAGCGGTCAGCATCGACTGAACGCGAGCCACCTCCTGGCGGACCTCTGCCAGCTCCTGTTTCAACTCGGCACTGACCGGACTCTCCTCAGTGGTTGCCTTCGCCTGGCTCAGTGCATCCATTCGGGTCACAAAGCCGTTAATGCTGGCAGCAATCAGCTCCATCTGTCCCAGCTTGTCATCCAGCCGTTTGACGCGACTTTCCGTGGAAAGATGGACCTCAACCACCCTCTTCAGCAGGTTTTCCAGGATGACGATCCGATTGTGTACCCCATCCTCTTCGGAACCAACTTGGTTTGGCATTGCAATCTCTCCTTGACTCACTGAGTTTGGACATAGACCAGTACATCATGACACTTGATGCATCGCCCGGAAGGCGGATGCGGCCGGGACGAGTTGGGCAAGATCGGAGGCCCCACCTTGTGATAGACAGAAATCTGCTCCCATACCTTGGCCACGGGCGTTGCCGGCTGGCTGCCCGCTGGCAACCCACCCTGAATCAGATGACAATTGGTGCAGGGCCCCCAACTGGGATGAGGCATGGCCGATCCGGGAACGATGGTGGGAATACGCTTGACCAGCATCTTCTGCAGGCGTGTAGGCGGAGGGGCCACCAACTCCAGCACCGGCGCATTCAACGCCGGTTGGGTTGGCTTCGGCATGCGCCCCAGAACCTCTCCCTGGATTTGCGGTGTGGGGTCCCACAACCGCAACACCGCACCCGCCTTGTCCCACGAACCGTCGCCCAACAACCCGACACCGAGAACAACCACCAGGACAAGGGTGCCCGCAATGGCCCATACCGTGGGCGAAAGGGAGTTGAAAACGCGCATTATCATCTTACCGCAACTTGTTGGACCAGAGTGCAAAACCCTCATCGTTGCGCAACTGACAGGTACGCCCATCCATGCGGATCCACTTGGCATAGATCAGGGGCACCTGACCACTCTTCTCGAAGATGAAGCCAGCCCCATCAACCGTGGCATCATGCCGCAACGGGCACCCCAGATAGGTCAGAAACCAGCCGGGGCCTACCGAAATGCGGCTCTCCTTCCCCTGGGGATCCTGAAGCCACAGATGCAACTGCCCATCACTTTGCGGCTGCTCGGAAACCTGTTGCACCTGACCGCTGAAGTTCACCCTGGGCGCCTTTTGCAACAGAACCATCCCCCCTGTGGGGTCACGCCCTCCGGCCATCGCGTCTGCCCGCATGGTGGCCACCACAGGAACCATACGCAAAGACTCCTGTCCAGCCGGGGTCAGCAAGGCATTGCTGGCCGCTTGCGGGCCAGCCCCTGCGGCAAGCGGCTTGCGCTCCTGGGTCGTGCCTCCCGGGTTGCTGTCCACAAACAACGTCACCACCACCCCTGCAAGCAGCAACAGCAAACCTCCGGTAACGATCCAATCTCCTGTTGTCATGGGTCGATTGTTCATGTCAATCCGAAGCCTCCTCTGGGGTGAGAAAGAATTGCATGCTGCCAATATTCTCAACGCTGTGTTTCAGTTTCTCTTTCAGAGCGGCCAGAATCAGATCCCCCCCTAATACCTTCAATCGGCCATCCACCCGCAGATCGGCTTCCACATAAAGCGTCTCGCCCAGACTCCGAGCCCGCAGATAGTTGATACCCACCACACGGGGAAAGCTGCGGATAATTTTATACAACTCCTCCAACTCCTCCACGTCGGGCGAGGAGTCCATCAAATCGTCAACCGCCTCAATAATCAGCTCCACCCCAATTTTGATCACCAACAGGGAGAGCAGAATGGCCGCCAGAGGATCGGCAATGGGAAAATCCATGATGGTGGCAAAAAAAAGCCCGACCACCATCCCGACCGAGGAGAAAGCATCCGAACGATTGTCCCAGGCGTTGGCCATGATGGCAGGGCTGTTGTTTTCAATGGCCACACACTTCTGGTAGTGAAACATCAACTCGTTGCCCACCGTGGAGACCACGGCAGCAACCAGCGCCATATTTTCCGGGGCGGCATAGGTGCGATTGATGATACTCATCAAGGCATCCACCAGGATGAAAACCGACCCCACCGCCAGAATCAACCCCACAATACCGGAGGAAATATGCTGAATTTTGCCATAACCATAGGCAAACTTGTCATCCGGGGGACGGTCTGAAATGCGCAGGCTGACCAGTGTGAAAACACTGGCCAGCAGATCAGCCAGTGAGTGGAACGCATCGGCCATCAACGCCGCACAATTGGTCACCAGCGAGACAATCACCTTGTAGACCACCATGAAGACATTGAACCAGATGGAGTACCAAGTCACTTCATCACGACATTGGGCACAATGAGGATATTTCATGGCCTGTTCACCTCGACAGAAGGCGGCACCTCGCCAGCAGGCTGGGCCGAAAGAGAGGGGCCGACTGCTGTTTCCGTGGGCCCAGGTAAAACCTCATCCCTCTTGAGCAGCTCAGGTGGCGCAACAACATCGACCTTGGCAGGCGATGCATCAGGAGCAGCAAGCTCTGACAACGGGAGGATCGGTTTTGCAAACTCCGCCGCAGGTTCCCGTGCTGGCAAAGCCGAATCAGGAGTTGTTGGCTGGACAGCAGGAGATGGGACAACGGCCTCAGGAACAGATAAAACGGGCGGCTTGACCTCCCTGGCCGGAATCACCGGCCCGACAACGGCTTCCGGTTCCGCACTTTTACTCTCCACCCGCTTGTCCGGTGGAACGTTCCCCGCTGCCGGAGCCGGAACAAAGGTCATGGGCGAACGGGAAACCTCTCCCTTCCCATCCTGGGGCAGAGAACTCCCATTTGTTTCGCCCCCGGAAGTGGTCTGCTCACGTCGGGCATTGTTGCCCTGGTGCGGCTTGCCGCTCTGATGGCTGGATGTGTCAAACTCCATTTCCGGGATCAAGCGAATAAATTTGTTGCCGTTCAAATCCATGTTGGCATTTTCCGGCCCAGGTTCAGCCGTGAAATAGGCATGGCGTTTGAATCCCAACACCCTGGCCATGATCGACCAGGGAAACGAAGTCACGGTCGTATTGTAGATGCGCACCTGTTCGTTATACTCATCCCGGCGCTTGCTGATCATGTTTTCAATATCCATCAGCTTATCCATCAGTTGCTGATAGGTGGTGGAGGTCTTGATATCGGGATACTGCTCCACCAGGGCAAACAGACGTGCCAGGGCCGATGAGGGCAACTCCCCGGCCACGGGGGCCACAGGCGTTACGCCGGCCTGTTTGTTGGTCGTCCGTCCTGCCATATCGATGCGTCCATCCGAAACATAACGAAAGACCTCCTGTTCCAGCATGGCATGGTTCAGGGTCAGATTGACCAGGTTGCCAAACAGGTTGGAGCGTCTTTGCAGGGCATCGTGGATATGTCCACGCGTGGAAAGCACCATCTCTTCAGCCGCAATGAAACGGTTGAAATTGTAAAAGGTCGTCCCCAACAGAATGAGGGCAGCACCAACCGAAGCCGCCAGCACCAGATTTTTGGTTCTGGTGACTGGCAGCGGCATGGTGCGAGAGGCTTGTTCTTCCTGGTAGAGTTGGCGCATCAGCTTGCGCATGCGTTGCATGCGCTCGCTGCTGGTCATTTCCAAACCAGAGCCGTCAATCTCTTCCAAAGGGTCTGACTTATCCGTCATGGTGCGCTGGTCCCATCCCAGTTTTCTTGTAGTACTTCTTTCATTTCCCTGGTCTTCTTGAAGAAGACCACTGCCTCCTCATGTTTGCCCTGCTGGTCCAATACAAACCCAATGGACTGATAAATCTTGAGTTCATTGGGCCGAATGGCCAAAGCATTCTGGAATGCCTCAATGGCTGCGTCATACTCACCCAAATGGTCGAGCGCCAGACCTAGACGATAGTTCAAATTAAAATTGGTCGGACTTTTTTCCAAAGCGGCACGGAGTACCTCGACAGCCTTCTGATACTCTTTGGCCTGAATATAGGCCATGCCCAGTATGGAACTGACCCGCGGCGTGGCGGTGGCCAGAGATTGATTGGCCTTCTCCAGTACCAGGATCCCTTCCCGGGTCTGTTCGGTCTTGAGATAGGAATATCCCAGATGAAACAAGGTCTCCTCATCATCCGGCCAGTAGCGGATGACCTGCTCCAGCAGGGGCATGGCCTGCCAATAGCGGCCCTGCTTGGTATGGGCAACACCACGCTCCCGATAATATTGGGCACGTACCCGATCATCGACCGTAAACAGCCGATTGAAACCGTCAATGGAGTTGGCGGCTATCTGTTTGACCACTCCCAGAAAGGCGTGGGAAATCAACCTGACTTCATCAACAATACTGACGGGAGAACGCTGCTTGCTCATGGATTCCTCATCCTCTTCCAAATTTTATTGAATAATCTGGTGGCAGGCCTGACAAGGCCCCCGGTCTTTGTGCGGTGCCGGTGTGCCCGCCCGAATGGCCGGAGGTGGCAAAACGATACCGTCCGGATCCGGTACTATGTGGCCAGTTGTACCGATGGCATGGCACTGGGTACAGGGTCCACGATAGGGATGCGGCATGATCTCCCCAGGGAGGATCATCGGCGCGGTCTCCACCTGCGCCTGACCAAGAGAGTTCTTGGCAACCAGGAGAAAATTTTGCACCTTGCCGGCACGATAGACGGTAATGGTGGCACTTTTGGCCAACTGGATCCGCAGGGTGGCAGCCTTCAACTCTTCCAGGGTACGAATCCGCTGACTGTTGACCGCCAGAATGACATCGCCTGCCAGCAGGCCGGCAGCGGCAGCATTCAGGGTGACCTCATCCACCAGCAACCCCTCCAGTTCCATCGGCAGACGCAATTTCTTCTTCAACTCCACGGACAGCGGCAGAGCCTCCAACCCCTTCCAGTGCCCCTCCGCCAGACGAGCCTTGGGATTCATGAATGGCTTGAGAGTATCCGATCGGGAAACAGGTGGTATCTCGGCGTTGGCAGGAAACGATCCCTGGACGGCAAACGCAGCGGCGGATGTCGGCACCCGAACCGGATCGACAACCGGTCGTGTTGAACCAGCCAATCCAGGCGAAGCCGTCACCGACAGACTCTGTCCAGACATCAGACTCCCGGTCGCAGATGGTGTTGCCGTAGTTGCCACCAAGCGTTGCTCTGGACTCAACCCGGAAAACAAAGCGACGATCACCAAAGCCATCAGCAGCAGTAATCCTGCCGCAACCAGCGAAACAGGATCCAGTTTCATGGCAGAAACATCCTCACCGCAATGACAAACATGAGAGCCGCATAAATCCAACGCAGCATGTTCAAGGGGATGACCACTGTCAACCACGCCCCCACCATGCCCCCCAGGAAGGCGCCAGGGGTCAGAATCAGGGCCATGGTAATCGGCGTTTCCAGATCAAACGAGCCCGACTTCACCCCATGCCACAGAGCCACCACCGAGCCGACCAGTGAGGAAAAAAAGACCAGCGTGGCACTGTTGGCAATCGCATTGCGTAACGGCATGCGGGCAATATATCGCTGCAGTGGCACCTCTATCACCCCGCCGGTGATCCCCAGAATACCGCTGATCAACCCCATGGGCAGCCCCAGCACGCCATGCCGGGTCGCTGGGTAGCGCCACGCGGGCACCGGTACAGACTCGTCCATCTGCGTGCCAAAATATCGCTGCAACCACACCAGAACGCCCGTCTCCTTCTGTTTGCTCATACGGATTTCCTCGTCCAGTTCCGAGGGCTTGCGACGGGTTTCCGCAATTTCCACCAGCATTTTAATACCCAACAACAGGGCAAATCCACCCAGCAGCCACTGGATCAGCATCTTGCTCATGATATTGCCAAGGAAATAGCCGGCCACCATACCGGCCATGGCCCAGGGAATCAACGGCTTGCAAAACTCAAAATGGAGCAACCCGTGGCGATGGTAGCGCAGCACCGCCGCTCCATACATAAAAATATTGGTAATGTAGGCAACTGGACGAACCAGCAACAACCCATAACCAAAAAACCAGAGCAGACCGGTGACCTTGATGATCCCTCCCCCCATGGTCATCATGCCGCCGCTAATGCCCGACACAAACCCCAGCAGCAACAATCCAAAAAAACTGCCCGCTTGGTACCCAAAAATGCGCAAAGAGGGAGAGTGGGCCGGATCATTGAGTACAGGAGCAGCCGTCTCCGGGGACAGTGCACCTGCAGCCGGCTCCAACGCCACATGCTTGCCCAAGGAACCCAGATTGAGGATACCCTGAGCCCTCTGCCACCACTGATCCGCCGTGCGCGACGGCCTGGGCGAGACGACCGGAACATCGGCGACAGCAGAATCGGCGACAGCAGACTGAACCGGCGCAGCAGTGCCAGTCGACGGCACCATCTTGTGAGCAAAAGTGACTACCTCCTGAAAATGGGTCACCAGAACATGGGCCGGCACAGCAAACCCCTGAATCGAACCATCCGGGTTTTGCACCGCCAGGTTGATGCCGACCAGATGTCCATGCTGGTTGACCAGAGGACCACCGCTTTGCGCCCAATGAAAAATCGAGTTGGTTTTCATCAGATGGGTCAAACTCAGATCGGCCACGGCTACAGGGGATGTCAGGTCCATACTCTCAACCACACCGACCCGTTCAACAGCGTCTGTTCCGTAAGGATCACCCCATGCCTGAACCAATTCGCCCACCTGAGGCAAGGGTGATTGACTCAAGGCCGCATAGGGAAAGGGATCCTGTGATATAATCTTGATCAAAGCCAGATCATGTTGTGGAACCACCTTGACCGTCTGGGCGGGATACTGGCGCGGCCCGAACGGGGTGGAGACCCGCACCTGAATCTCTCGCATATTTTGAATCAGATGTTGGGCGGTGATGACATATCCTTTGGGATTGACCAGTACACCTGAACCTGCCGAAACATAAGGATTTGCCTCGTTGCCAGATGCCTGACTGATTCCCGAAATGTTGACAACTGTGACCCGCAACGGGCTGAGATCGGGTTGTGCCAGCGCCACGGACTGAGCAACCACATCGCCTTGGGAGGCGCTGCCCGCCATGGTCACGGAACCATCCTGGTGCCCCAGACTCAATTGATTGCGATGATCCCGAACCAGATGGATCCCCCAGGCCACCGTGCCAAAAAAGAGCAACAGCAGCAATACGGCAGGCACCCGCCAGGATTGCCGACAGAAAGGAACCAGACGGGATGAAGAATCGCGGTATCTCATGTCAGGTAATCACCAGAATGTACAGGGATGAAATCCCCAAAAAAATGGCCGCCACAGGCACTCCCCACTGCAGATAACTCCGAAAATCGAAACGGCTACCTGTGACCTGCTCTTCCCTGGGCAGGGAACGGAGATGATTGGCCATAAAACTGGCCGCAACCGGGCCCGCCGTGGCACCACTGAGTGCTGCCGAGGAGCCGGCCAGAACCCCCAAAGAGAGGGACCACCAGACAGCACTACCCGGAAAAGTGACATTCATGGCCTGGGCCACCGGCACCAAAAAGGCCGTCGAGGGACCGGCGTTCAGAAGCGGGGTGAGCAGCGCGGCCACCCACATCAACACCAACAGTGACAGAGTCGCATTGCCATTGCCCAACGCCACGATCATCGCATGCACTCCGCCCAGCACACCAGCGGCCTGCAAACCACCAACCATGATGAACAAGCCCAGGAAAAAGAGCAGATCGCCTCCACTGACAGCCGCAAACAACTCCTGTGGCGGAATCCGGCCCAGTACAATGATCGTCAGGCCGGCCACAAAAGAGAGCAGCGCAGGACGCACCCCCAATAGTTGCGCCAGAAAAAAACTGAACAGCGTCACCACAAAAACGCTCAAGCCAAGGCGCAGCAGATAGCGGTCCAAACCATCTGGATGCGTTGGGCCCACCGGAGACTGTGCGCGCACGGTTGACTGAATGGTGGTGAGATCGTCCAAAGCGATCCTGGCCTGGGCTATGTGTGCATGCCGTTGAAAAACAATCAACACAGCAGCAAGCAATACCAGACAGGGCACCATCATGCCGCCAATGAAGTCATCAAAATGGAGGCGCGCCGCCGCACCGATGATCATGTTGGGAAAATCCCCAACCAAAGTGGAGGCACCGCCCAGATTGGAGGTGATCAACTCGGCCGCCACAATCGGTGCGGGATCCATCGACAGCGCCCGGCAGACAATCAAGGTCAGAGGAACCATGATGATCATCACCGAAAGATTGGTGAAGGCCAGCGAGAGCAGATAGGTACTCAGGGTCAACAAGACCACAATCAGCAACGGGTTGCCACGCGAGTAACCCAAAAAACGGCAGGCCAGGTAATGGAACACACCGGAACGAAACAAACAATTTGAAATGAGCGACATGCCGAACAGCAGGGCCAAGGCGTCAAAATAGATGGCTGAGAAGGCCAACTTCAGCGAGTAGAACCCTTCCGAGCTACCAATCAGCAAAAAAAGCAGTGCCCCCCCCATCATGGCCAGCCCCCGATTCACCAGGTCTCTCTGAACCAGAACAAACAGGAGTACAAACAGCACCAAGGTCACCACTGCAGGAGTCATCAGGATGAACCTCCAAGAGCATCCGTTGCCTGTTGGGTCATTTCCATCTGCTGCCGCAGTTGCACAATCTCTTTGTGAATATAATCAAATTCAGCAACAGAACCGCTCGCGGACTTGAAATGGACGCTCACGTCACCCAAATGGGGTACCATACGGACCAGCAAATCTTCAACCCACAGGCTGATCTCTTTGCCCTGTTCTACGGTCAACTCGGGATCGACACCCACCACCATGGAGACCCAGATTTCCTGCCCCACCCGCCGTGTACGAACATCCTCAACGTTTTTCACCCCGGCGACGGTAGCAGCCAACTCACGAATTTTATGAACCAACTCCTGAGGAGCCGAGGCATCCATCAACCCCTTCACGGCATCCCAGGTAATCTTTGTCCCCAGATGGAAGAGGTCCACGCATTCACCTACAGCCACTACCGCATCAAGCCATGGCACATTGAGATAGTGGGAACCTATAATGCCCAAAGCCACCGCCAGGGACGAATAGGCATCCGATTTTTGATGGTGGGAAAGCACACTGACCATGGGGCTGTTGATCTGGTGCGCCACACAGCGCGTGTAATACCAGAGGAACAAGTTGGCGGCGACGACAAAGAGGGCGGCCCACAAGGCAATCATGTGGGGAGCCTGGTGTGGTGCACCACTGAGCAGCTTGTCGGCCTCAAAGTAGACAAACACGCCCGTGATCGTCATCATGGACAAGCCAACGCACAGGGAAAAGAGAAACTCCGCCTTGCCGTGACCGAATTGATGCTGTTCATCCAAGGGTTGCTTGGAAAACTTGAGCCCAAGGATGATCAAGAAAGAGGTCAACACATCCTTGGCCGAGTACAAGGCATCCACCAGCAGAGCCTGGGAACCGGAGATGATCCCAACAAACACCTTCAGGATGGAGATGGCCAAATTGGCAATCAAACCAATCCAGCCAACCGAGTGATAGCAGACAACGCACTGGGGATAGCTCATGAACGGGGCATCCTCTCCTCACGATCAAAAACCGGATAGACCGGAATCACAGATCTTCTTTGCGCCGGTTGCGCAGAGCGCGTCGCGCCAGATGGCTGACCGTTGCCACCACAAAACCGCAGATGAAGGCCCCCGATATAATCAGAATCAGGGGAACCTCAATCGGCGGTCCAAAAATGAAACGGATCTGGGCCGGGACCATGTTCTGGGTCGCAAAGATGAGCAGCAACAAGGAAAGAAGCAGGGATACAAAGGGTTTACTCACTGTTCATTCCATCCCCATACCCGGCGCGGGATCCAAGACCATCCCATCTGAACATCATCGGCCCAATTGTCCATGACGGAAGCCACTCATCCATCCCCCTGACCCAGGTCCGTACCCTGAATTTGCAAACACATTGACCACTTCCTGCAGCCATTCAGGAAGCAAGCCCGTACACCAATTCAGGTACTGCTCAAATAGACTCCTTTCATTTACCAATCAACGGCAACTTCCAGGCCCTTCCCATAAAAACCGAGACGAGGCCAATAACCGAGAACGCAAAACAGAGCAGTCCAGACAGGTTAAAGAAAATCGCCCCAACGCCAGGGACCACCAGACTGTAGATGGCCAAAACCTCCCACATCCACAACATGACTCCCTGACGGGCGTGGAAACGCACATAGGGATTGTCTCTGTTCACCAAAAAAGGCACCAGGGAGAGGATTCCCAGGTAACTCAAGGCAGCCATCATTTTGGAACCCAGGCCCGCAGGGGCATTCAGCGTCGTTTCCATATCGATTTCTCCGTAATTCTCCAGCAAAAGGGGATGAGAAGCCTGCTCACGACTGCTTCACGGGACGAGAGACCTGACCGACCTGCTCCCAGTATTGCGGTGGCAACTCCATCGCCAGTTTCAACGCCCCAGCCCCACCGCAAAAATCGGGATCCGGCACCGGACGCACAATCACTTCGCCATACTGGTGCATCTGCTGGCAAATCATCGCATCCAGCCCACGAATATGGGCACCGCCACCCGTCAAATAGATGTTACGCAACGCCTCTTCCTGATCCTCAGGGTCAAATACCTTGATCAAGGATTGCAAATGCTCGACAATTTCTGACACCACGGTTTCGCAGGCAGTGCGCACTTCGCGTGTCAAATTGCAGGTGCCAGGCTTGCCGGCAATGCGCACGTTGACAATCACCTCCTCCTTGGGCGTGCCAACAAAACCATACTGCTCCTTGATTTTGCGCGCCAGGTTGTTGGTCATCTGCACATCGGGGTAGTTATCCCGGATCAGATTTTCCAGCACCAAGTCGATGTAATTTCCAGCCTTCAACACCGTAACCTGCTCATCCCCGGAGGGAATACTGCCTTTCATGGCACAAATATCGGTCGTGCCAGCACCGATATCGATCATGATGGCATTGTTGAGTTGATCGATCTCGTAGGCAGCCATGAATGGCTCGGAAACCACCATGGAAAGGTCAAGCAGCTCCTGAGTGATCTTCAGTAACTGGTTTTTGTTGAACATGGAGGCCCTGGCCGGCACCCCCAACACGCCATAGATGCGATCTCCAGGTTGGGGATCAGCCAGGTTGATCACATGCTGGATCAACAACTTGGCCGACTCGGCCGCCTGATCGTTGGCCTCCTTCAACACCCCATCTTCCAAGGGATAATGGATATTCAGGTATGACTGGCGCTTGAGGGCCTCTTCACCAATAATGTGGGCTTGGTGCATCAGTTTGACACCGATGATATCTTTCGGATAGCCGACCACGGAACGCACCATCGCCCGGGCCCCCCGGTTCGACAACACCATGGTCCGTGAGGTACCCAGATCGATACCAAGCAGCAGTGGGCTGCGTTCTGCTGTTTTCATTTTGAATCATCTCCTCTCACCAATTTGATGGACAGAAACAATCGAACCAGGAAACTCTCTTATTTTTTGGTAGAGGAGTCTTTCCGAGCTGGTTTGAAAGCCCGGTAAAGTTCTCCCACAGCCCCCACCACCGGCATCACCACGATACCCACGGTCCCAATCACTACATTACCACTTCCCTTGACGATATCCGTCACACCACCAGCCAGCCCTCGCACCCCACCAGCCAAACGATCGGCGGCACGACTGGTACCCGTGGGCCGCGGTGGTGGCAACTCCTCCTCTGGTTCCTGTACAGGTGGAGGAACCACCTTCTTCACCTTGCCGGTTACCCGCTTGGAGGTATGGACCACGGCACCGACCATATCCCCGAGAGCATTATAGATACCTGTACCAAGGGACTCCACCGGAACCACCCCATCGCCGTCCCGTGAGGAACGACGGTGTGACCTCTGTTGTTGGCCAGCCTCTGCAGCAGCCTGCGCTGTCTCTGCCTGCTCCTGCTCCAACTCTTCCAACTCGGGCAACTCTTCCTCAAGCGTCTTTGCCGAGACCGGCACAACCGGATCTTCCGAAGGCTGCGGCTCCCCTTGCAACTGGCGCAAAAAGGCCTCGATCGCTTTGGCCTGATTGGGCGTTGGAACGGACTCCTGTTTCTGACGTAGACTGGGAGTGGCCGTTCGTGGTGAAGGAGGTACCAGACCACCTGGCGAAATCGACTGAACCGTCTCATCCCCTTCGTCCGCTGAGACCGCCTGTTGCGGCTGGCTGACGGTGTTCTCCTCTTCCTCAGGGGCCGGTGCAGTGGACACGGTCTCTTCCACGATCGTCGCTGCCGGAGACTCTTCCTGTGCCGGTTGGTCTGCGATCGCATCGGTTGTTGCCTGACCCTCCTCCGTGACCGCCTCAGGAGCCACGGCAGAAGCTGCAGACTCAACCGCTTCCGCCACAACGACACTCTCCTCCTCGACGACAACCACAGGCTCCTCGACGGCAGCAGACTCCGGCGATTCTGTCACGGGTTCTGTGGGTGCGGGCTCAGGTTTGGCCATCACCTGCACACCCCGCATTTTGTACCCCTCGTCCAATTTTTTGGAGGCGGCATCGCGAATCATTTGCAGCACGCGCTCTTTCTCTGCCGCTGCCACATAGGGAGCCTTGTGCGGGAACGGTTTGGGAGCCTCTTCCACAACAGGCACCTCCAGCGTACCAGCCAACTCAGCCTCCTCGGCAGCTTCCGTCACCTGGATGACCGGCTCTGCAACCGCAGCCTCTTCCACCTCTCCCTGGCTGTCCGCATCCGCCATTTTGGCCTTGTTGCGGGCCATTTCCGAAAAACCATCGGCCAGCTTTGCCATCTCCAGTTTTCTCTCTGCAACCACCGATCCAGAGAGAGGCTCCATCACCGCCGGAACAACCGCTTCTGCCCCGGATACAGCAGCCTCCTCTGCCAACGAGGTGGATTCCGTCGTCGCAGCTTCGATAACAAGGGGCACATCCTCCGTCACCACGGAGAGTTCCGCCTGAGGCGCCTCCTCCACCACCGCAGACTCAACTGCCGGGGCCTCGGCCTCCGTTTGCAACGACTCCAGTGCAGGGGGAAGATCTCCGGCCAAAGCAGAGGCATCAGCCACAGCAACGTCAGGCTCGACCTGCTCGACCGCTTCAGCCACCGCCTCAGCCACCGCAACTGATTGCTCACCCGCAGACTGTCCGGTCTCGCTGCCTTCTGCTTTCACCGATTCTGCGACAACAACCACTTCGGAAGAAGTCTCTGCCTCCACTGATGGCGACTCCCCACCAGCAACTACGGCAACATCCTCGCCAACGGCCACCTCACCACCCGACTGTTCAACCTCTTCAGCTATGGAGGCAAGCACACTGAGGCTTGCCAGAAAACCGGCGTCCTCTTCCGCGTGGCCTGCAACCTGTTCAACCATGATAACCTCTGTCTGCTGGGATACACCTTCAACCTGTTCGTCATCCTGGTGAGAAGGCTCTGAGATACCTGCCGTATCTGCGTCAACCTGGGCCTCTTGCTCAGCAGAAGCACCACTCTTCAGCTTATCGTCAAGCTGCTTTTGCAGAACATGGTCCAGCCCCCTTGCCAGCACATCCATGTCCATCTCGGCTGGCGGTTGCTCAGACCCACCGCTTTTTTTGTCCGACGGGGAGCGCTTCGACCCATTTCTGGTTGTCCCGGAACCTTGCTTTTGCTTATCCATCCATTTATCTCCCGATCATTCGCTAACCTGGCAAATTAAAATGGCAAAACCACCTATTTCAGAGTGACAAACATGCGCTTGCCGTCCCGCTCCACATCCAGCAAAATGGTTTTTGCTGTGGCAGACGCCTTGATGGCTTGATCCAATTGCGCATTGGATCCGACAGGCAAACCGTTGATCGCCATCACGACATCATTCATGCGTACCCCGGCCACATCGGCCGGCAAACCGGGGTCAGTCTCCTTGACCACCGCCCCTTGCTTGCCCTTGAGAGCGGGATTCTTGGCCTCTATCGCCGCATCAATGGGGTTCAGTTCCATACCGTTCCATTCAAATTCGGTCGGAACAGCGGCAGCGACTGGCGCCGCTGCCGGTTTGCCAGCAGGCGGTACCGCAGTTTGATTAACCGGAGGCGTACCAGCGACCGCTGCAGGAACCGCAACAACCGGGGCAGAGGTAAGGCGCAAGGTAAAGTTTTTCCGTACTCCGTCACGTAACACAGAAAATCTCACCATATCCCCGGTGGCATAGCCTCGCAGACGACTGACCATCTCTTCAGGGGTGCGCACCCATCGGCCATCCATCTTGAAAAGGATATCACCCGTCAGCAGACCTCCAACGGCCGCGATGGAACCATCTTGAACGCTTTGTACAAACACGCCACTGGCAAACGGCGGTTTGAAACGCTGGATCAATACAGGGTCCAACGCCTTGAAAGCAGCCCCCATGACGGTAACCGTGGGCGGCACAACTCCTGTCGTCGCAACCGGGTCGGCTGCAGATGGGGCGGCCAAAGCCACATTCAGCCCACTGGCACCGCTCGGCATCCCCTGAAAGGCGGGCTGACGAACCAAGGTGCCATTCAAAATGACATGGCAACTCTCACAAGCCCCCCGGTCGCCATGCGGCGCTACCGAATTGGCCGGAATGGGGGGCGGGGTTGTTCGTCTGCCAGCGACCGGTTGACTTTGCCCGGTTGATGCAACCGTCATGGCGGGTGTCACTTCGGGAACGGTTACCACCTCGGCAAGAAATTCACGCACCGCATTGACCGGAACAGCAAAACCAACACCCGAGAATGCCTGGGTGGGCGAATAGATGGCGGTATTGATCCCAACCACATAGCCATAACGCGAAACCAGCGGACCACCTGAATTGCCCTGATTGATGGCTGCATCCGTCTGCAGCAAATCCTTGTGGATGACACCTTCGATGGCTACCGCTTTACGGGAGCCAGAGACAATACCCTTGCTCACCGTTTGGTCCAAACCAAAAGGACAGCCCACCGTAATGACGGGATCACCCACCTGAATCAAATCACTGTTGCCCAGAGGAGCAGCCTGAAGCGGCAGAGGGGTATTGATTTTCAGAAGTGCCAAATCGCGCATCGGATCCAGGCGCACAATATCCGCCGGATAACGCTGGGTACCTTGGGGATTGAACACCGTCACGAAAATGCTCTTGGACTTTTCCACCACGTGGAAATTGCTGATGACATAACCATCAGACGACACAATAACCCCTGAGCCGATACTCTCCATGGCAACGCCGGAATATGGGCTGGCAAACTTGAGCGCGTTGTCAACAGGGGCCGGTGTTGCAGTGGGGGAACCAGTCCCAGGCTGTTGTTGAACAGCCGACACGCCAGCCATCTGAGCAAGGGAATTGCGATCCTGAGTACTCACGCTCACGACACTGGGCAAAATCGACCTCACCACAACCGCAAAGGACTCCTGATCGGCGGGCAATGCGGCCGTACTGCCTGGACGGCCTGGCCAGAACGCGGCGGGCTGGGCTGTCCCCATCCCAGGTCGCAGGCTCTGAATGGGGGTACCTGGAATTTCGGAAACGGTCTGCAAACCATTTTGTCCGGCGTTGCGAGTTGTTTTCAGCACCTTCTGTGTTTTCTCTGAATCAATGCCAATTTCATCGAGAAAGCTGTTCATGTACCAGTAGCTGCCAACCAGACCCGCCACGGCCAGACCGCCGACAATCAGCAGATACTTGCGGTATGCAAGACCGCATTCAACACCCTTGCTGGAAGCGAACGTAGACATCGGAGTCTACTCGCCCGCACGAGGAGAATTTTCCATCAACTCGGCATCCGGTTGTTCTGGTGATGCGCCACCATCACGCATCTTGGTCACCCCGGCTCCCAGAGCGACCAATCCGAGAACGAGCAACACCATCGGCACAAGGCCACGAAGCACCTCGACCACCGACCACCACCAGATCGATGCTCCCCACAACCCCAACGCCACCGACAGCAACCCAAACACGATTGTAGGCATGATCAGCCCTTCCTCCCCACAGAAACTAAACGGACGACAAACCTTCCCCCCTAGACGACACACCTTCATCGGCGTCCAACTTCATAACGGCCAATGCATAACCAAACAGCAGCAAATTGACCACACCTGTAAAGATGAAAGGTGCTGTTGGACCGATCCAGTCGAAGAGAATTCCTCCCACCTGCAGGAAAAAAATCACCCCGAAGCAACCAACCGTATTGAACACACCCAACACGGAACCGCGAATTCCATCCGGCGCCAAATCCAGGACCAAGGTCTGAGGAAGCAAAATGCAACCAGCCTGACCAACGCCTATCAGAAAAACCGGCACCAGAATCCACCATGAGAACGGATTGAACACCAACCCCATGGCCGCAAAACCGAGTGCCGAAAGAAACAACCCGATGGCCATGGCCGGAACTCGACCGATACGGATTGTCAACCAACCCCACACGGGAATCGAAACCAACACGACCACACCCAGCAGGCCAATCACCAAACCTGCCCTGGAGGCCGCCTGGGCATGGGTTGTTTCCGTGACCAGGTCGGCAAAATAGATAAACCAGGTCATCAGAAACAGCCCAACGATCACCATATCGTTGCGAGAGGTCAGTGCCGAGAGAAAGCTCAACCGGATACCCCGTTTATGCTTGACCAGTTCCCACACGTCCTGGAACGGAAAGCTGATTTGTTCACGGGGCTGTGCTGTTTCGACCAGCATCCGTCGCGAGAGCCATGCACCTGCCAACGCTATCAGGGCGGCCAACCACATGGTGACGGTCAGACCGGCCCGTTCGGCAAACTGCATCAGCACCGCGTAGACCAAGGTCACCCCAAACGCCATCATGAATCCGACATTGGCCAACTGACGCGGGCGATCCTCAACATTGCTGTAGTCACCACTCAGTGTCGCCACCTGGGGCCACACCATCGTGCCCCCCACGGACATCAACACCCGCACCACATAAAAAACGACCAGCGAGTTGACCCCCAGAAAAGCGGCGATGGACAAATCAAAGGGGGCAATCAGCGCCGTGATCCCAGAGAGAAGAAAGCCATAAACGAGCAATGGCACCCGACCGACCCGGTCGGAGACATAGCCCAGATATCCGACCAGTACCAGATCAACCAACTCGGTGATCACCTGGATATTGGCATTGACAAACCCGGCGTTGTCACGGGCCAGACCATGCACCACGCTCAAATAGAGCGGCTGTACAGCAACCACCAGCGTCAGGAAAATCATTCCGAGTGCAACCACCAGATACAGGGCATTATGCTGGTGTTTCAGGAGCAGTTCTCCCTCTGCGCTCTGCTCGCGGGACTCCGCCGCATGGAAGGGCGAAAACTTGGGAGAGGGCGAGGCCATACCTACCGCCTCCCCTCCCCAAAGAGGGTATCGGCCACCCCGGCAATGAAAGGAATCTTCCAGGATTGATTCAACGCCACGGAAACCAACCCGAAAAGACTCAGGAAGGCAACCAGCACTGTCGAAGTACTGAACAGGTAAGGGCCGAGACCGGGAAAATGCATCACAAACATGGACAACACTCCCCAGACCCACAACACCAATCCCTGGCGTGCATGAAAGTCCACAAAGGAATCGCCTCGGTTGAACAGCAGGGGAACGACACACAAAACCCCCAGGTAACTGAACGCGGCCATCACTTTGGCTTTCATCGCAACCCCACTCATCCCGAACACTCCCTGACTAGCTGATGGCATCTTCCAAGGCTTCTTCCTCCACGGGACGTTTCATGTAGCTGTGGATACCAACACCCACAGCCGCGATGGCCGCCACCAGCAGGATTGGACCCAAGGCACCCAGCCCCAGGCCAAGGCCAAGACTGGTACCCGAACCGGTCCAGATTGTTCCACCCGTTGCAATCCCCTTTGCCCCAACCGCTCCCACGGCCGCTCCGGTGACGCCCGTCGCACCCAAGGCCGTTTTTCCTCCCACGGCAGCCGCGCTGCCGGCTGCTCCGGTCACGCCGGTGTTGGCACAAACCATCCCCTTGCCGACCGCCGCACCTTTGCCGGCTGCAACACCTTTCCCAGCCACAGCAGCACCACCCTTCCCTGCTGCCGGGCAGGCACCCAGGGCACCTTTTCCTGCGGCCCCTTTGGAGGCACTGGAAGAGGCCTTGGCCGCTGCCGTTTCCATCTCCTTCTCGGTGACACGCATGCCCATCTGCTGCATGGCCACGCCGGTACCCGCCGCACCCTTGACGGCAGCCCCACCCACACCCTGGTGCAGAATCAGCCATTTTCCGGCCTGAGCGGTACCAATGGGCGCCTTGCCAACCGTCACGGTCTTGCCAACCAAAGCTGAAAGCTGACCGGATTGCCGGGCCCCCTCCAGCTTGAGCGCCACCATGTTTTCCGCCCCACCACCAGCAACCGGCTTCAAGAAAATCCAGTTGGCCATGCCATCTCCGGTGGCCACTGTGCTACCCACCGTGAAGGACTGACCCGCCAGCATGGGCACCTGGGCCGCCTGTGCGGCTCCACTTAACTTGAACATCATTGTCTCTGCTGCCATTGCGCAACTCCCTGGAAAAGGCGGTAACAAAAAACCAAACGCCAAGCCTTGTACCCTGGCGAGATCTTCCGTGACAATTCCCACGGAACACCAAAACTCTATTACGTGTCAAAACCGTAAAGCAGATCAATCCACGTCAGCCAAACTCCAACGGTCAAAAAGGCTGCGCATCACCACGAACAGCCAACTGACCAAACCCCATGGATCAGACGCTGACCGACCCGATACCTGACACGTCGGAGAGGTATGCTAGAGAAAAGTCGATTATCAGTCAACTGAAAAAATGATTTATTTCCGGTACAATCGCAAAGAAAGATACCTTTCATAGGTACAATACAATCTCGATCTGATATTAAGAAATCGTTTGAAACTGATTCTCAACGCATAACAACTCAAAGAAAATCAATTATTACCCCCCCCCCGACAGCACAACCATTACAAAAATATAAGATGTTAATAAATTACTTTGAGAATACTGATGAAGTTATTTTTTTATTTTTTTGGTCTCCCTGGCAATTCATCAATGGACTCTCGAAGAGTGGTCAGCAACATAAGCAGCTTGTCAACCACAGCCACAGAAAAGGGGAGCGTTTTGTCTCGGAGTTGAACAAGCATCTCCATCATACCCCCTCCTGCCTGCACGACCTGGGTCAACTCCAGGAAACCAGCCACACCGAGGATGGCATTCAGGCGATGGAGGGCCTGGTGCACGCGCTGCGGTTGTGCGGCCAGACCATGATCTTTCAGATGGTAAAAGTCGGTCTCCAAACCCGCCATCTGACGATTGGCTTCCTGTATGAAAAGCCAAAGCTTTTCATCTACCCTTTTTGGTTTGCCAACCAACCAGGCGATCAAAACGTCACGAGCCTTCGCCTCCACGCTCTGCCAGGCTGCCGGATGCGTTCGTGGATCTCCCAATGTTTTTACCAAAAAATCGCGCAGGAACAGACGCAGTTTCTCTTCAGGA
The DNA here is from genome assembly GCA_002753135.1 of Magnetococcales bacterium WMHbinv6. Taxonomy (GTDB): domain Bacteria; phylum Pseudomonadota; class Magnetococcia; order Magnetococcales; family Magnetaquicoccaceae; genus Magnetaquicoccus. Next base: position 230,177 of record PDZV01000001.1, read on the forward strand.
TCGCTCTCTGCAAAAGGACGCAACAGCACCTCTGCCAGGCGGGCAGAAAATCCAGTCACTACCTGTTGAAGCCGACCTTGCGCATCCCGAAAGCCATGCAGCACTGCTTGCAGTGTGTTGAGAGGCAAACCGTTTGAATCCGCATAGAGTTCCATCAACTGAAGAAAATGGTCCAGGCTGCGACGGACAAAACCTTGCCCGATCAACTCCCCGTGCAACCCAGCCTCCTGGCAAAGAGCGAAGAAAGAGGTTTCCCCTCGAAGGATTTCCTGGGCAAACAGCTCCGGCCCATTTTCCTCCAGCAGATGGAAACGCACGCATCTCCTCCAGGCCATCGCCAGTTGAGGATGTTGGCTCTGTTGCAGATGGTGGCGCACGACCGCTCTCCAGTCCATCGCCCGTGCACCTTGCGGGTTGTGCAGCAACAGATTGTGCAACAAAGCTCGCACCGTACTGCTGCTTGGATTGTTCGCCAGCCAATCCCGCCAGGCAAGAAAGAAGGCTGGTTGCTCCGCCAGCACCGGACCTGTTTCATCCGCTGCAAAAAGATACCACGGAACCTGCCGCAGATGACGCCTACTGACACCAGACAGTGAGTGGTGAACGGCAAAATACTCGACCAAATGTTTGCGGCTTTCTTCCAAAGTTTCACGAGCAATCGTCTGCACAACCTGATCGGCCAATTGCGTCGTCAAACGGTGATGCGCACGCGCCACCGCGCTGCCCTGGTCCATCCAATCCGCAGGAAAAACAAATGGGAAAGAGACCTGGGCCAGGGCGCGTTGCAGACTCATTTCAGTGCATCAAGTGTGCGCGTCAAACCATCCAACGCGTCAAAGATTTGTGGAATGGCGATAGACGATTTGGGATTGATCAGAAAAAAGCGCAGGTCAATACGCCTGTTGGCTGGATCAGGGGTCGGGTTGTCATGGGCGACCACCGGCCGGTAGGCACCATAGCCGCTGATACCAAAAACCGGTTGGCCAGCCTGGTTGCGCAACTCCGCCAGCAGGGATTGATTATCGCCCCCCCCCATCAAGGTTGCAAAAGTCTGGATGGCGCGCATGCCGGAAAGGTGCAAATTGTTGCTGTGTGGATTGGCCTTGCTCAGGGGAATATTGTCGGTATGTCCTTCGATAAACACCGCATCCAGAGTGCCGGGATTCCACCGGCGATCATCGCAAAAACCGGTACGAACCGCACGATCAACGCTTCCCGCATAACACGGCAGATGGCGTTCCAATACTCGTGCCAACCGACGCAGATTCTCCTCCCCCTCTGGAGTGAATTGCGCCTTGCCGGAAGGAAACAAAATTTCGTTGGGCAAGCGCAGAATGCCATGGTTTGGGTCAATAAACACCTTCAGATTTTCCTGATGCTGCAAATCGTCCTGCAGATCGGTCAACAATTGCGTCAGCAGTTGCCGGGTCTTTTCCTGGCGCTGCTCCATCTCCTCCTTGAGTCTGGAAGAGATGGTCCGCAACTCCACAACCCCGGCCTCCAGCCTTTGCAGTTTTTTTTCCTGTTGCTCCCGCTCCCTGATAACCTCCCGTGACTCCTTGTGATAATCCTTTTCGGTGGAGACCATGTTGAAGGCAAAAATGACGAGAATCACGATAAAAACGTACAACAATGCCGACATCACATCGCTGATGGCAATGGAATAGTCATGGGAGGTGTACTGGGGTGCGCGAGACTCTCGGCGACGCTGCTGATACATGAGGAGAATCCGCTACTTCACACTGGAAAGGGTATTGGCGATCACATCCATGGCCTCGTTCAGTTCATCCAGCTTGCTGTTGAAATCGCTAATGGTCACCCGCAACTGGTTGGAAACACTCTCCATATGTTCGTCCACCCCCCCGACAAATTCGAGAATCTTTTCGGCAGAAAATTCTCTCAGATCCCTGTTGAGATTGGCGATACTCTGTTGCATGGCCTGGTTTTCGTTGCCAAGACGGTTGAGCTGCTCGGACCAGATCTTGTCCAACTGCATCTGGATCAGGGTGATTGCCGACATGGTACGCTGCTGGGCGTCGCCAATTTCTGAGAGGGTCTCTGCCGCCTCACCAGACGGCGGGTTGACTCTGGCCGAAGCCACGGCACCAGCCAACCTGTCCAACGTGCCCAGCGTGCCATGAATCTTATCTCCGGTCATGGCAATTTGTACCGAAGCCGCCTGAATAGGTTGAACCAGGGAGACGGACATCTTCTCCAGAAAGCCACCCAGACTGTCATTCATGTCGTCCAGTTTGCTGCCCAGATCGGTAATGTTATAGCCCAGCTTTTCGGTAATGCCACCCATGTGCTCATCCACACCGGCAATGAACTGCAACGCCCGGTTGGAAAATTCATGCAATCCATCATTCAGTTGCGTGAAGGTATGGCCCAGCACGGTATCCAGATTGGTGAAACGGTTCTCGTAGTTCTGCCAGACAGCCCGCAGTTGTTCATGAGACTTGGCAATGACCATCAGGGTTTGCCGACTGGTCTCCTGGGTGGCATTCAGGGAGACCGACAGGGCCTCCATTTTTTCCGTCCCGGCAGCCAGTTTCTCTCCGGCCACCGCAATCATCAATGCGCCAGACTCCATGGCCTCAGCCAGTTGGGCAAAACGGCCCTGGGTGAGTTCCAGATTTTTGGCAAAGTCGCCCACCCCAACACTCATCATCTGGCGGTTCTCGTCTGCACGCTGGGCAGACAACTGCATAACCTGCGCAAACCCCGGCACCATCTTAACCAGTTCATTGACTGATTGCCGGAACGAGGCAATGGCGGAATGGAACCCCTCCTCCCAGTCCGAGCGATCCTGCACCAGCGCCTGCTGCGACTGCAGAATGACGGCCTGGGACTCCTGCTGGCCATCGTGCAGAATCTGGATGGCAGCAATCTGATTGGCCTCCAACCGTTCCATGGCCTGGGTCAGCGAAGCGACTGTTCCTTCAAAACGCTGCAAAAATCCCTGCAAGAGGCTCATTGAGGCGGAAGCGGGCTCCCGGGCTCCCGCATTGGCCACGAGCAGACGCTGCAGCTCCTGCTGGGCCGCCCGTATCCCGGTCGAGGCTTCCATAAGCGCCTCAACCGATTGGGCAAAGTTGGTAGACAACGCATCGTTGGCACGATGGACCCCCGTGACCATATCTGCATTGGTGCTGGTCAATCGATCCAGAGAGGTGGCAAACAGACTGGCCATGCCAATAGAGGTCTGCTCCAGTTGCTGCCCAGCCTGCAAAAGTTGCTCACCCGCCGCCGCCAGGGAGGTACTGATGCCAACCGACTCCTGACGCAAATGGCCTGAGGCATTCTCCACCAGTTGCGACAAGGAGGAGAGCAACTCCTGACGATCGACAGCGACCGGAACACTCTCCTGTCGCGATTCGCTGATGCTGGCCAGTTTTTCGCCCAGATTGACCTGCAAACTTTCCAAACCGGACAATAGATTCTGGCTGACCGCAATCAGTTGCGGCACAGAACCCAGGACGCGCTGCATTTCGTTCTGGACAGCCAGCATGGCACTGGAGGCTTGGGCAAAATTCTGCAACGTGGCACCCATCTCACCTCGGAAAGTGAGCGAGGAGTCTTGCAACAGGGCGGCCACCTCTTGCTGGGCCTGCTTCATGCCACTGGCCACCACCCCCAGATCAGCAGCCGTCTGTTCCATGCGACCAGCAAAACCGACCGAAGAGTTGCTCAACACACCAGCCAATTCCGTTTGGGCCGCTTTCATTCCGGAAGCCACATCAGCCAAGTCGGCTATGGTGCGCTCCAGACGACCGGCAAGACCGTCCGAAGAGTCCCTCATCTGGTTGGCAGAGGCCATCTGCGCCGCCTGGATACCAGAGGCCACATCGGCCAGATTGGCCAATGTCTGCTCCAAACGCCCACCCAGACCCGAAGAGAGTTCACGCAACGACCCCACTGTTTCCCGCTGCAAATGCTGCATTTCGTCCGCCATGCGCCCCACATTGGCTACCATCTGACCCAACAGGCTCTGCGTATCCCCGGAAACATGGCGCCAATTCTCCGCCAGAGCCTGATTGGAGTCGGTCAGAGAGTCCCGCAACCCTTGTGAACTGTCGCGGAAGGTCTGTGCCAGATAGTCATTCTGTTTTTCCAGAGTGGCCTGAATGCGCTCCATGGCCTGTTCCAATACTCGGCCAGCCCGCTCCACCGCCTCTCCCAAGAGGGAATGGGTCTCCCCACTGGCTTGACGCCACCCTTCGGCCAGCGTCTGGTTGTTGTTGGCCAGCGCCCCCTGCAACCCTTGCGACCCTTCTGCAAGCAAGCGGGTCAACTGTTCGCTCTGCCGCTCCAGAGAGGTACTGACACGATCCCCCACCTGCTCCAGAGCACGCCCAAGCTGCTCTATCGATTGATCCAGCAGGGAGTGGTTCTCACCGGACGCCTGCCGCCAACTCTCCGCCAGAGAGTTGTTGGTGCTGGACAGGGAGCTCTGCAACGCCTGCGAACTCTCCTGCAGAAGGCGGGTCAACTGTTCATTTTGTCTCGCCAGCGTGCTGTCAATGCGGGCAACACCTTCGGCCAGGATACGGCCTATCTGCTCCATCGATTGGCCAAGCGCACCCTGGGCCTCGCCAGAGGCCTGTTGCCAATTCTCAGCCAGCGTCTGGTTGCTGCTGCTCAACGAATCCCGCAAGCCCTGTGAACCCTCCTGAAATGCTCTCCCCAACTGCTCGCTCTGCCTTTCCAACGTGGCATGGATACGGGCCACACCCTGTTCCAGCGCCTTCCCGACCTGCTCCACCGATTGCCCAAGCAGGTTCCGCGTCTCACCCGATGCACGCTGCCAATTTTCGGTCTGCGCCGTGTTGGAGTCAGACAACGCCTCCTGCAACGTGTGAGAACTCTCTTTGAGCAGACGGAACAGTTGCTCGTGTTGCTTCTCCAGCGTGGCATTGACGCGGGCAGCCCCCTGCTCCATGGCACGACCAAGCTGCTCCACCGATTGGTTGAGCAAGCTGTTGGTCTCCCCGGAAGAGTGACGCCAGCTTTCGGCCATGGCACTGTTGGTATCGGCCAGAGATCCGCGCAACTCCTGGGAACTCTCTTTGATGGCCTGGGTCAACTGCTCGTTTTTGGCCTCCACCAACGACCGCGTCTCTGTCAGGGATTGACGAAGAAGTTGGACAATCTCTTCCAGGATCTTCGAAACCTGCGTATTCTGCCTGTCCAGTGTGGCATGCAGGCGACCAACACCCTGTTCGATATTGCCAACACCACGTTGCGCATCGCTGTGTATGGCCAGAATCTGGTCATGAATCAGGCTGGGCAAGCTCTGCAGACCAAGCAACGCCTCGGTGAGGGCGTGCAGACGCTGCTCCAAACCACCCACTGAACTGTCAGTCACCGTCTTCATTTGGGTTGAGAGGGTCTCTCCCATCGCATGCAACGATTGCTGCATCTGCTCAGACGCAACCACGCCTCCGGCCCGCTGACTCTCCTGCCATCGCTCCCAGGCGGCCAACTGGGCCCCGTGAGCGGCCAATTGACTGTCATGCTGCTTGCGAAGATTTTCGTTCAAGGCATGCAAAGCCAACTCGATACCAGACAGCTTGTGAGAAAAGCCGCCCTCCAACTTTTCCATCAAACCCGTCAAAACCTCCTGCAGGCCCGTTTGCTGGGACTGTTTCTGGTTTTCCTGAAATTTGACCAGCAGCTCAAACATTTTGCCCAAGGCTGGCGCCAGACTGCTGCCGATCTTGGATTCGATCTCCCGGGCAGAGACCCCCGCTGGTTGGGCAGCCATCCCCTGCATGATCTGACTCAGTCGTTGCAGTTCGCCGAGTTGATCCGTCTGGATGCGACGAATTCTGGCCAAATCGGCATTCTCGGCAGGAGCCATCTCCAGACAGGCTTCAAACAACCGACTGAACCGCCGCAGCAACAAGCTGATCCAATGCTGGCGCCGCTTCTCCAGCACGGAAAAGAGAATGGACAGGCCGATACCGAAAATGGAGGTAATAAAGGCCGTTGAAACCCCTCCCATCAGCGACTGCATGGCCAGAACCATCTCCTGGGGGCCCGCAGAAAAACCATCCCGCGCCAGGTAGATACCCGATACCAGACCAACAAAAGTGCCGAAGATGCCACCCCCGGTCAAAAAGCCGGGCACCGCATCAAAAAGGCGGGTATTGATATGGGAGAAATAGAGACTGCGCTCGTTGAAATAGAGGTCTGGCTCCGCTGTCGTCCGAATCGGTCTTCCCGAATCGACAGCAGGCAACTCAAGGTGTTTGCTGAACTCGCCCCATGCTCCGGCAAACAAGCCCATCTCTGGGCCATCCATGCCGGCCTTGAACTTTGCCCAGTTGTTGGCAAAACGTTGCTGGCGAGAGGTTTCCGGCCTCATGCGCTCGCGCTCGGAAAGAGCAACAGAGTCGTCACTGCAAGCATGCAAAAGACGCATGGCTGCCTTGACCTGCCGGCCTATCCGCCCTGTCTGATAAAAAAAGATTGCCAGACTGGCCAGAAAACCGCTGATGACCAAAAACGCCAAAAGAAAGTGTCCGGTGTGACTGGAAATAAAAACAGCAAGCTCTAACAAATCGGCCTCCCCTGTGCGGGATTGTAATGAAGGTGCCGTAAAATGGTCATACAGCCGGGAAAGCGTGCGTTACCGCGCCCAAGTTGGTCGGCATGATACTCCATACCCTGAGATCGTTGCCGACAGACTCTTCAAAAGCAATCTGTCTTTGTTCATTTTGCACGACCATGGCCGGATAGCGTTGTAGCAGGGTAATATGTGTCCCCGGCAACAACCCCAGCGCCATCAGTCGGTTGAGTCGTTCTGGATTATCGGTCTCCAGGGAGGCAATACGGGTTGGAACGCCAACATCCATCAAAGAGAGTGGCACCAAAGCCGGTTTGATCAAAACCTCCCTCTTCTGGCAACATATCCCCTGCGGGATGGGCATGCCCCGAGGCGATAGCGCCGGATGTCCCAACAAAGTACAAATGGCATTCACCAATTCGGGTGCCAGCAGATGCTCAAATTCACATGCAGCGTTTTCCGTTTCCGCAGGCTGTTTGCCCAGAACATCCACAATCAACCGCTCTGCCAATCTGTGGCGTCGCACGATATCCTCGGCCCGATTACGCCCCGCTGCAGAAAACACCAGACTGTCTCCCTGGACAGAAAACATGCCGCTCTCCGCTTGCTCTCTCAGAGTCCCCTCATAGACATGGTCCGGGTCAGCCTGGCGTAGAGCGGTCAGGGTCAACTCTTGTCGTTCATGGAGCCGCCACAGCATCTCCAGCAGTTCATCCAACGGCACAGAACAGCTATGCATCGTATTCTCTCCTCAGACAAACAGCCGCAACAGATGATTGATGGTTCCCCCAACCAGAATGGCAATGGCAATAATCGCCAGGTTGGTCGATACAGCCCAGCGCACGCCATACTCCTTGAGCATCACCATGGTATTGGAAACACAAGGAATAAACAGGGTAATGACGATCAGGCCGGTGACAATCTGGACATAGTCGATTTCGCCACCTTCCACCATCTGTTTGAAATAGACAGCTCCCACCTCGCGACGGGCCAATACCAGAATAAAGACCTCCGTGGTCTTGTCAGGCAGCGACAGAAAGCCCGTGATCAAGGGATGGAGCAACTGCTTGATGACAGAGAGAAGACCGCTCTTTTCCATGGCAAACATGGCCAAGGCGGCCACCATGAACATGGGAACAGCCTCGACCAGGAACCATTTCACCCGATAGTAGGTCTTCAGTAAAATGTTGCGCCAATGGGGCCAATGAAAGGAAGGGAGTTCCTGAATAAAAATAACCGTTTTCCCCTTGGAAGGGACCAGACGATTCATGATCAGTCCACACGCAACCGTCGTGAGCAGCACAGAGCCCAGAACCAGCAACAGGGCAGAGAACGGCATGGTCGCCAGGATGGCCATCAGGATCCCCAGTTGCACAGAACAGGGAACCCCCAAAGCCACCAGAAACGACACCAGCAACCGTTCCTTTTTGGTCTCCAGAATGCGACTCGACATGGTTGCCGTCGTATTGCACCCGGTCCCCAATACCAAAGGCAGCACAGCCTTGCCTGTCAGACCGAACGGGCGCAAAGTCCGGTTGGCCAACACACTCAAATTGGGAAGGTAGCCGATATCTTCCAGCAAGTTGACGATCAAAAAGAAGATGGCCAAAATCGGCACAACTGTCACCATGGCATTGGCAACCCCCATGGTCAACAGACCAAACTGCCCCACCAGAAACTCATTGAGCAACGGATAGGGGATGCTTTCGCCAAGCAACTGGGTTGCTGGTGAAAACAGCGCACTGTCCAACCAACCACCCAGATCGGAGGCCCCGATTCCCACCCCTTTAAATGTCAACCACAAGATGGCCAGAAAAATAAACCAGCCATACACGGGATGACGACACAGCGCCTCAGCATGGCGTGCCGGGCTGGGTGGCACATAGCTGGCCTGTCGCAAAATGGTTCCTGTCAACTGCTCTACAAACGAAAGGCGATTTTGAAACAGCAGCAGACCAACACGATTGGCGGGATAACGTTGCCAAAACTCTTCAACCATCCCCTGCAATTTGCTCAACACACCATCCGCCAGGGTTTTCGCAAACCAGTGCGACGACGTCTGGTCACCCTGCAGGTAGAGCAACACCAACCCGCAACTGGGACGACTCCCCAACGGAAACAGACTGCGTACTCCAGCAGCAAATTCTTGAAAAAATGGCTGGTAAGTGACAGGGGCAGAACAATCCCGATTGCTCGTTTTGCTCTGCATCAACTGCTCGAGGGCACTCTTCAAGGCATCAAACCCAAAACCGTGGGCAGCCGACAACTCAACTACCGGAATTGACAAACGGGCTGACAAAGCTGCCGTATCGATAATCATTCCACAGGATGCCGTATCATCCATCTTGTTGAGACAGCAAACCGTAGGCAAGCCAAGCTCCATGACCTGGATCAGTAACATCAGTGATTGTTTCAGGTGCATGGCGTCGCTGCAAAACAGTACGCCATCTGGCCGTTGGCTGATCAGGACTTCCAGGGTACTCCGCTCATCTGGTGAGTTGACAGAAAGGCTCGACAACCCTGGGGTATCGACAAGAAGCACCGGTCTTCCAGCGATATCAATAAGCTGGCTTGATGGCGCAACAGTCGTTTGCGGATAGTTCGCAACGATGGAATAGACTTTGGTCAGTTCATTAAAAATCAAGCTCTTGCCAGAGTTGGGACGACCAACAATGACAACCCGAAAAGGCATCGATCCATGCCCTGTGCCCGCCTCAACCACTGGTAGTACATGACAACTCTCCATACTGATTCATCCTTGATGCTGCGTATAAGGATCAATAACCACGCCGACAAGGAGTGTAAACACTCAGAATGCCATCTTGCAAGCTGATTTGTCTCCCTATCTTCTTTTCCATGCCATCTTGTGTTCCCAGATCCGAACGCTACAATCGCCCGGAGCATATGCAAAATGTATTTTCACTCGCATGTAAAAATATTTTTCTCAGTCGCTCCCCAACACGGTCAGACTCCGCGACCATGTCTTTGGGTGGATGCCTGCCAGCCAGAAACATTCTTTACTAATAACCAGATGTAATCAAAAAATTACACTGCAAATTTCCCGGATATTTTCAACCTGGAAGACAAACCAACCGGACAAGCGTCAAGAAATTGGACAACAACACCCATTTCGGTCAGTTGTGTTACTTCACAGGGAATGGGCTTCTCCCCCTCCAATGGCATGATATGCAGCAATCCAATATCACCAACAGCAATGCCATCTGGCAAATAACCAAACGAACAAATCATTCCGTTCCTATCGATATTTTCCGAATTTCCAGCATGCACCTTGCCTCCGGCCATCTCCAGAAGCACCCTTCCACTGAACCCTGCTTCCTGTACTTGTGACTTGATTCCCTGCTCATGACTGACCATGGCATCCACCAGAAAAAAATTATCACAGCCACTATTTGTTGGTTCTTGGAGTTTTTCTCCGACTCCAGCGATACCATCCCGACCTCACAAAGAGCACCACAGTTTAAACAACTTGAGACAATATACAAACAAAATCATAAAATAGCCACGAAACTGACAATATTTAACATTAGCAATACAGTGTTTTTTTGTATACAACAATACATCCTACAAGACAGATGCTGTAGGGAAGAAAACAACTTGCACAGATTCAATATGGCGCACTTTTGCCTTGACAGACATTGAAAGCAAACTTTTTATCTCCTGAGCATCTTTGATCGAAACTCCTCCAGGAACTTCAATCTCTACATCTACCTCGTAGGCACTTCCTATCCGTCGTCCTCTTAGACGTCTAATGCCAACAACATGCGGTGTTGCTTGGCACAAGGCACGGATCTGAGAATGAACGGATAGCGGCAGCCCCATATCCAGAAGCCCATGAACCGCATCTCGCATAATCTGTACGCCAAGATTGACCACCAATAGTGCCACCACCAAGGCCATAAGACGGTCAGCCACCAGAAAATCGAAGTGAGTCAGTACCGCACCGATGAGTACCATAACGGAAGACCATGCGTCCACCTGATTATCCATGGCTGCGGCAAGAAGTGCGGGATTGTTGTTGTGATTGGCCGTACAAATCATGATGCGGTACATCAACCATGAGGAAGAGGACAACAACAGAGCAGAAAAAATGGCCACACCCCCTGCACGTTTTAGCTGCCCGGACTGCATGTCCTGTATATTATGGAGAAAAAAAAAGGTTGCACCACAAATCAAAAGGATTCCGATGAATAGCGCCGATAAAAATTGCAATTTGCCGAAACCATAGGGAAACCGCGTTGTGGGAGGTTTGTGAGAAGCCAACACGGCAAACCAGTTGATGGCTTTGGAAAGAATATCCCCGCCCGTCAGCAGCGCCAAAGCATGCAGCCCCGCACTCCCCGTCATCCAGCCCATCAGCATGCTGAAAACGGCTTCCCCCAAGGTAACAAAAAAATCAAGACGGGCAGACTCGTTGGCGCACTGTCGACAATGAAGCAGGGGGCGATCAGCACTTTCGTGAATCGGAACGAAGTCAAGAGGACAGGAACGAGTCGAAGAGGGCAAGAGAGTACATCCTTGAGATGGAAACAAGATCAACGCGCGGTTGCATCCTAACAGGTTCCCTGCTGTGAATCCAGAAAAATGCCCTTGCATCAGGAAGGCCAATGGCAATCATGATGGAAAAATTCCCTGTAATGGTCGAACTGATCAATTACCCCGTGGGCAGACACCCGTAGCGATAGATAGGGTTTCTCAGCCTTTCCCCCGCTCCAAACCGGACGTGCGACTTTCACCGCATCCGGCTTTCCAGCTTGGCTTCGACATCCGTCGGGATGCCTCGGTACTCATCTGAATCAGGCCCATGGTTACCCACAAACAACCCCCTCAAACCTCAAACACCCTCGTACCACCACCCAGCGTTCTCTCCGCCCAACCACCTATTACGCTGCCCATCGTCCGGCGACCCTATTCCCGTTGCAATGACAACTGCCTGTTTCCTCGCCATCGGCTTGCTGTAATGTTCACCCCCCCCCGCAAAATCAAGCAAATTTGCACGCTCGGCGGAAAATATTTCCATTTTTTGTCGCTACGGTTGCTTTCCAGAGCAGTTGCCCTCATCATCAACGCACAGTTGCTGCTGGGTTTCCATCTGCGGTCCAGGTAGTCGTCTGGGCTGTAGGAGCTCTTTGAAAAATGTGTTGCCAAGTTGGCGGTCAGGCTCAAACCTCACGGTCGATGCTCGCGCCGTTGCGCTCACAGATTTCCCGTCGGATTGTCCCTGCTCTTCTGCTTGGAGATGTTAAAAACCAGCGGACACACTCTCCCGTGTTTGCTGGTCTGTTATGAAGGGTGCGTTGGGTTTTCTGCTTGCATCCAACGCACCTTTCATCATGCCTTTCCACCCACTATAACCACATACTCCGCTGCATCTGCCAATGACTGACTCCCGCCGCCAAATTGGTTAAAAGCAGGAAATTTCATAAAGATCGTCTTGCCAACCAGTGCAGGATCGTAGGCGTACCGGAAAATTGTCCCATCACAGCGGACGAACCGGCTCTGGCTGGGGTGCGTTTTGATCGTTGATCCGTAGAGGCCACGCCGCAGGTAGCCGTCCAGGGTATATTGGTGGCTGCCTGTCAGGGTGGCAGTGGAATAGGCGATAAACTCACCATCCACCCAGGCCAGGGTGGCTCGGTTGTCCGCGTCGGCAATGGTGCCGGAGGTCAATGAACCACCGGACTCGGACAGATCAATTTTGCAAGTGTGGGTTGTATCTGGATTCGATCCGCTTGCCATTGTCTCAGTCAGGAAGCCATGACGCGCCGGAGATATGATCTCACCGATCTTTTTGTAGTTGGTGCCACATGATGACAGCCAAACCTGACAACCGCCATAATTCTCACCACCCGACACAGCCACCCATATTTCTCGCAACCCGGGTGTCAGTTCAACGGGTGCATCAAACACCACCGGCGTATTGATCGCGCCTGATGGTTTGTTGAAATCGGCAACATAACCGCCAACCTCTTGATGCGGATAGGTGGCCGTGCTGAACACGCCAAACGGTGCATCTTCCGCCTCAACGGTGAGCAAGCCGATTTCATCTTCCTCGATAGACAGAATCCGCACCGGCGTCTTGTCCAACCCGGTGCCCGCATCGGTGAGAGTCACGAGATCTGTCGGCTCCAGAAGACAGTGCCGCCAACCCAGTTTGAACCCGTAGGAGTTGCGCACGTATTGCGTCCGTTGGAGAATGTTTTGCGCCACCATCCTGGCCACGGCAGCGGATTTGATCTCATGGAATTTGATGGAATCCATACTCCTGAGGCCAAAGAGATCGATGGAAACCATGTCCTTCGCCTCGGCCACCTCGGTGTTGAACTGGTTGCTGGCGTTCAGGAATTCTACTTTGACGTGATTGTATACGTCAACAGATGGCTTCCTGGTGACTGTCACCGGATCCTCACTGCCGGAGACAATGAAATCATCTTCTGTCAACTCATAAGCCGGCGTCAAATTTGGTGTGAAGGTGACACCGTTGCCGGTGATAAGCGCATCGCCAAGTGGCGTGACTTTCAAAACGCCTTCTGAGAAATAGACCTCCGAATTGGTGATCTTCATCAACCGTGCGATAATGGCACTCGCCTCCTCCTGGGCGGCATAGACCGGCGACAGAAAGAGGCCGCTGGCTGTGCAGTAACGAGCGTACAGAGTCCAATC
>PDZV01000025.1 GCA_002753135.1 Magnetococcales bacterium WMHbinv6
CCTGCCGCACCCCCATCCCCCGGCAAAGCGCAGGCCCGGCATCTGGCGGCGTATCAGAGGAACAAACCGTAATCTTTGTCTTGTATAACCCTGGCAATTCTTTCGCAATAAATGTACCCTGCCCGGCAAGACAGCCAGGAACAGGTATAAAATGAGTCATTAATGAAGCATGCACGAGGGAGATGGCAGCAGATGATCCGTGTCCGTTCTTTCGGTTGTTCCCAATACAAGGCATTCCGGGACCCAGTCACCGTGGAGGTTCGGCCTCTGACCCTCTTTTATGGCAAAAACAGCAGTGGCAAGTCGGCCATTCTGCGGTTACTCCGACTGCTGTTGAGATTGTTCAGCTTTCAATCCAATTTTTCGCTGTTTCCAATGGAAATCGATGGATTGCAATATGGTGACAGTTTTATTGATCTGGTTCATGAAAAACTCCCTAACAGTAAAATAGACTTTTCTTTGTCGCTGATTCATGAAAAAAGCGGTGCAGCAAATTTCGACATTTCACTCCTGCATGCTCAAGATGCATGGAATAACCAACCATTACCAGTTCAACTCTGCTTAAACAACAATAAACTTGAGATACCACAAACAAACATGGGAGAATCTTTGGAAATACTAAAGAAGCAATATAGTATTATATATTTTAAAGATATGTATAATGATGTTAATCAATTTGATTATAATGAACTAAGAGAATGGGAACAACTCATTCAATTTTACGAAAGCTGTCTGCAACATCTTGGCCCCTCACGCGCACCAATAAAGTCATGCTATAAACGGGGACAACCAAAACCTTTGGCTTTTGATGGCAGTGGTTGCATCAACTGGTTGGCACAAAATAAAGAATTACATGAGAATGTCAGAGATTGGTTTGCAACCCATTTAGATGGTTGGCGACTGGATCTGGATAGCTCCGGCAATATGGTCGAATGTGTTCTGCGCAAAAGGGGTGTTGCCGTCAATCTGGCTGATGCCGGTCAGGGAATGCAACAGATTCTGCCTGTTGTCGTTTTGCAACTCGCCCATCAACACCATTTTCCTTATTCCAGCCCTTTTCTGGATCTGGTAGAAGAACCGGAAAGCAGTCTTCATGCTGCTGCGCAAGCCGCTTTGGGTGATCTGTTTCTGGAAACAACCAACTCCGACCATGGCCAGGTGTTGGTGGAGACCCATTCAGAAAATCTTTTGTTGCGCATTCGCCGTCGTATTGCCGAAGGCAAAGCCGATCCGAGCAAGGTTGCCCTCTATTGGGTTGACGAATCCCCGGAAGGTTACAGCACCATCCGCCCCATTCTTATCCAAGAGGATGGCAGTGTCGATTGGTGGCCGTCGGGAATTTTTTCTGAAAGCTACCAGGAAGTACTGGCCATTAACCGTGCCAATAAGGAGCGCGGACGGCAACATAGGGGTGGGGAATGAGAATTTTTCTGTGCCAAGATGCAGTGGAAGATCAGTCCGAGTGGCACCATTTGGATATGGTCGCATATCGTATTTCTGAGGGATATCATATATGGGATGCGGCTTCTGCAGGAATCATCGAGGGGAGTGCCTGGTTACAATCATTGACTAATCATCTCCCCAACTATTTGTTACTTCTGCAAAAAGCAGCAGCCCATGCACTCTACTCAACAACCCTTCACAGCAAACGCATCACCGTCACAACCAAACAGCATGCCCATCCTCTTGCATTATCACCAGCCCATGCAGCAAAATTGCTCAATAAACCGTTGACCATTCTGGTGGAAAATCGGTTCAGCGATGCATTGTTTCTCAAATCGGTGTTACAGAGACTCGCACCACCGGAATTGATTGAATATTGTCAGTCACAACCTGAGGCCATCGTCTGTGACAGCCCAGGTGGCCGAGGAGAATTGCCGAAAACCATTGAGGATTATGCAACAAACTCTATGACAAACAGCATCCCAATCCGGCTTGTGGTCATTGTGGATAACGAAGGAAATACAGCTGACCATCGCGACCGTATCGCCAATAAAATTATCGATCTGTGTACGAAGCACAACATTCCTTATCATATTCTCAAAAAACGGGCAATTGAAAATTATATTCCAGACAAATTATGGGAAAATCATGCAACAACAAGAGAACAAGCAGACAAAGAAAAGATAAATGAGTTTATCAAATCAGACAAGACAACACATGATTTTCATGATATCAAGAAACAGTTCGGGAAAAAATCTGTTGATTTGTTTGCGAAATATCACCAACATTTGACTGCCGACAATTTGCGCCTCCGGGATGGTGAAGGAGAGTTGGATCAGATTGTCGCCATGATTGTCAAGGAAGTGTGAGATGGATTGATGAGTCAAACGCCTGAAGTAAAACCAGAAATCATGTTCATCTTTGACCTGATCCGCCGGGTGGAGCAGGGTATTATTCGCATTCCCGCTTTTCAGCGACTGTTTGTCTGGAAACGGGATCATATGCGTGATTTATTGGACAGCATTCGCAACCAATATCCCATCGGCTCCCTGTTGCTCTGGAGTACAGACAGCAAAATTGTCTGCCGCGAATCTTTCGGCCCTGTCTATGTTCAGCATACAGAACAGAAGAGAATCTCTCTTGTTCTTGACGGGCAACAGCGTCTCTCCACCCTGGTCGGCACGTTGAAAATGCCACACAAACAGCATCCCGCCACGCCTCATGATAAGGATCCCGGTCGCTGGCGCATCCATTTCAATGCCCAGAACGAACAGTTTGAATATCTTCTGGAACGGGAATCAGTAAAAAGCTGGCATTTTCCGCTCTGGAAAATGCTGGATACCTTTGCATTTTTGGAAGAGATGGAAAGAATCAAAAAAGAGGCTGGTGAACAGAATGGACAAATTTATATTAAAAAGATTCAGGAACTCAGCCGCACTTTCCAAAACTATAAACTGCCGGTTATCACCATTGAAAATACCGATCTTGCGCAAGCAGTGACCATTTTTTCCCGCCTGAACGCTAAAGGTCTCGACATCACCATGGATGAAATGGTTTCGGCCATGACTTATGGTGAGAAGGCACAAGGAACAACCGATTTCAACCTGGCCAGCAAGATTGATGAAATTCTTGAAGAGATTGGACCCTATGGCTTTGGGGATATTGATCGACCCATTATTGTGCGTGCCTTCCTGGCCAACATGGGACAAGATATTTATCGTACAGATTGGACGTTCCTCAAAGATCCAGAAAAATCAACCATCCAGGAAAAATTGATTAATGTTTCCGACAAAACAAAAAAAGCTCTTGTCGCTGCCATTCATTTTCTGAAAGAAATGGGTGCGCATACCGAACGGCTTTTGCCTTATGCCATGCAACTGGTTATTCTAAGCTCCTTCTTCGGTGCATGCCTGCATCCCACTTCAACCCAAAAGCATTTTCTCCGCCGATGGTTTTGGGTTTCCTCGTTTACCGGTTGGTTTGCATCCGGCAACCCATCCCGTGTTGCAGATATGGCCAAAGAGTTCCGCGAAGAGATTGCCAACAATCCGAATCCAACCTCTTTACAATCAATGGACCTGAATATTCCAGCCCAACCCTTTTCTGCCAGCTTTGACATGCGGAGTGCCAGAACCCGCATTCAGATGCTCATTTTGTTGGCTCTGGGACCAAAAGATAGGCAAGGTCATTCGATTCATGCACCCTGGGAACAGCTGGCCAGTCAGGGCAGTTATGCCTTCGCCTATTTTTTTCCTTCCATGGAAAATAAAAGCCTGCAATCCAGCCCGGCCAACCGCATCCTGCGCATTAAAGGAAATGTCGGTACGCCAAGCAAGTGGTTGAAGGGACTCAACCAAATCGAAAGAGAAAAACGACTCGCTATTCTTCTCAGCCACGCCATCCCTGAAGAGGCGTACGAAGAACTGCTTGCAGACAACCAAGAGGCGTTTATTCGCCTGCGCATGGAATATATTCGTTCCCTTGAAAACGAGACCATGCAACGAGAAAAGGTCACCTTGCCAACCGGAGAAGCCGACTGACACAGCTGCGGGTTGCTATTGATCCGCCTCTGGTTGGCGCAATTCGCGTTGCCACATCATCCACACCCCCCACTGCTGTTTGGCTTCGACCAGCGCCCGACTGGCCTGCCAGTAGGTGGTGGCTTCCTCCGTTCGACCTTGGTGGTGGCGGAGTCGGGCCCGCAGGATCATCCATTCGGCCTGACGCTGGCCATAGCCCAGGGTTGCGATGCCCTCGCCTGCCGCGGTCATCGCTGTTTCGGCGGTGGTGGTCTCTCCGGCATCCACGGCCAAATGGCCAGCCAGCAACTGGCAATCGACACGGAGAGGGGGCAACCCGGCGCTATCGGCAATCTGCCACGCCTCCTGCCATAAAGCGTGCGCCCGCTCCGCCTCGCCGCAACGGCGCAAAAAATGGCCCTGCTGCAGCAAAAATTCCGGCAAAAAAAGACGACGGTTGGCTTTGCGCATCATTGCCACCGCCTGCTGCAGGGCCACCCTCGCCTCCTCCTCCCGCCCCAGGCCGGCCAACGCCCGCCCCTGGGCCAGCCAATCCATGGCCACGGCAAAAATATTTTTCACCACCTTCTGTGAATATTGGCTGCGGTGCAGCACCCGCTCCCAATCACCGGCCTCTCGCGCCAGATCCAACAATAATTCGCAATAGGAGCTGCCTGGCAGACCGATCAACCATTGATAGCGCGTCTGCCGCTCCCCCTGCCACTGCTCTGCCTCCTGAAACAGTCGCTGGCTCTCCGCCAGTTGACCAAAGCGGTGCCGCGCCACTGCCAGCCGACTGTGCAAGTAAAGGCGCGTCAAAGGATCCTCCTGCCGACGCAACCACGCCTCTGCCCGTTGCACCAAAGACACAATCGCCTGCCACTCTCCCATCAACAGCCCGACATTGCACAACTCTGCCGCACTGCGGGCAGCACTCTTCCAATCCTCTTCCTGCTCTGCCCGGGCAATCGCTGCCTGGCGCGACGCCACCATGTCGGCGACACCCCGCACACTCTCTGGCTCCAACTCAGCCTCAACCGTTTCTGCCACAGGCAGCTTGTTGCCTGTCATGCGTGACCATAATGCGGCAAAATCCCATTTTCCACCCATCGCTTGCCCTCTCCTCATACCCGCTCTGGCAGCATTTTTTTATGCTTAGCCAAACAAGAAATTTCTTTATTGCCAAAAATTCACTCTCGACTCTCGCCAACGCGCTTCGATTCGGTTACTCTCTAGCCCAGTCGGCGGCATCCTTACCGGATGGCGCTACCTGTTCTGGAAACAGCAGGCTGTCAAAGTATCGGTCAGGAGACGATCCTACTATGAGCTTGGACCACTCATACCCGTTGATCAACACCAAACAGACATCCAACCTGGATAAACGGCCAGTGGAAACCGCCTACGGTTTGCTGTGGAGTCAGAGCAACCGTTTCAAACCAAGTCACGCCTTGCAGGCCATGACCCAGGCATGGGCTACGCCAGAAAATTGGTGGCAGCAATTTTCCGTGCAAATCGCCCCTCCGGCCCCTACTCAATGTCCCGTCTGTCAACTGGGACAACGTATCGGTGTGGTCCGGGCCACTTTGTCCGAACCGGCTCTGGCCCATAACGCCCCGGAAGGGGAGACCCCGCCTGCACTGCGGACCTTTGAGATCACCTACTCCGGCCACCCGCATATGTTGTTCGATTGGGATGGTGTGCCCTCCTCCGGGCAAAACAACGATCCGAACACCCCCTTGCCTGACCTGCTGTTGATTCGTGATCGTACCCAGGAACAACGCCATAACGATTTTGTCTGCCGGACCATCCAACAGTATGAATCAATCTGCACTTTCGTCCAGGATGTCTACTATCGGATGGATATGAAAGGCACGTTGTTGTTTGTCAGCCCATCCTGTCAAAAATTGCTGCTGTATCGTCCAGAAGATTTGATCGGCACCCAGTTTACCGACCGGCTCACGACCCAGGAAAATTTTCACGAACTGCTGGAAATTTTAAAAAATACCCGTGTCATTCATGACTTTCAACTCCCTTTGCAGTGCAAACAAAACCGTCATCTCCCTGTCTCGATGACCGCCAAACTGGTGCTGGACAGCAACGGTCTGCCGATCGCCATCGAAGGCATCTTTCGCGATGTCTCGGAACGAGACCGGCTCGGCTCTCTGTTGGAAGAACAGACACAAATTTATCGCCACTCTCTCTCTTCGCTGGAACAGCTCAAGGATGCGACAGACCAGCATGTTCTGATCAGTATCGTTGATCCGGAGGGCAATATTCTGACGGTCAACGATAAATTTCTCGAAGTCAGCCGCTATGATGCCTCGGAAGTGGTCGGCCAGAATCACCGTATCTTCAACTCCGGATACCATCCGAAATCTTTTTTCAAAGAGTTGTGGCGCACCATTCTCAACGGTTCCATCTGGCGCGGCGAAATTCGCAACCGCAAAAAAAATGGCGAATTTTTTTGGGTCGATTGCTCCATTGTCCCCTGTTTGACCCCGCTCGGACACCCCTTTCAATATATCTGGGTAGCCACCGACATTTCGCATCTGGTGCGCACCCGTACCCGGCTGGAACGCAACCGCAACTTTTTGCACCGGGTGATCGATGCCATCGGCGAAGGGGTGATGGTCATGGATCTGCAGGGTCAGCTGCTCAGCCTCAACCAGGAGGGGGAACGGCTGCTCGGATGGCGCGAGGCAGAGCTGATCCATAAAAACGTCCATGAAGCGATCCACGCCAGACGTGTGGATGGCAGCCCCTTCCCCGCCGAAGAGTGCATGGTCCATCAAAGTCTTCTGGGGCGCATTTTCCGGGTGGAACAGGACCATTTCATTCGCAAAGATGGCTCTTTCCTGCCGGTCTCCCACATCACCTTCTCCCTGCGTGATGACGAGGAGATGATCGGTTCTGTGGCCATTTTCCAGGACAATTCCCGCATCCGCAAACGGCTGCAGGAGCTGGAACGGGAACGGACGATCGCCAGCGAATCGGCGCGGCTCAAATCGGAATTTCTCGCCAACATGAGCCATGAAATTCGTACCCCGATGAATGCCATCATCGGCATGAACGATCTGCTCATGGATACTCCCATGAACGAAGAGCAGGAGGAGTTTTGTGACATTATCCGTGATTCGGCAAAATCGCTGCTCTCTCTGATCAACGATATTCTCGATTTTTCCAAAATCGAAGCCGGGCGCATGGATATCGAAGAGATTGAATTTTCCCCAGTCACCGTCATCGAAGGGTGTGCCGAGCTGCTGGCCGCTCAGGCCCACGATAAAGGCCTGTCACTGATGACCTTTATCGATCCAGAGCTGCCGAAAATTCTTAAAGGGGATCCGGGCCGCCTGCGGCAAATGGTCCTCAACCTGATGAACAACGCCATCAAGTTTACCGAAGAGGGGGAAATTGTCGTCCGCGTGCAGCGACAGCTCCAGGATCCTGCCGCGCCGGTGAGCAAGGATCGCCTGTTGGTTCGTTTTGCCATCTCCGATACCGGTATCGGCCTGTCGGAACAGGTACGGGAAAAACTGTTTGAACCGTTCACCCAGGGGGATCGCACCACCAGCCGCAAATATGGCGGCACCGGCTTGGGCCTGGCCATTACCAAGCGGTTGGCCGAATTGATGGGCGGCAGCATCGGCACCGAACCAGATGGCAATCAAGGGACCACCTTCTGGTTCACCTTGCCGCTGCAGCCAACCCAGACCGCCAGCAGCCATGAAGAGAATCTCTCCCGTACCGTGTTACCCGGCGTCCACGCGCTGACCTTGCTCAGTCGCAAAAGTGATCAGGAAATTCTCGATCGTTACCTGCGAGCCTGGGGTTTGATCCATCACTCTTCGCTCTATGCGGGAACCCTGCCTGATCGCTCCTGGCAACAACTGACGCAAGAGTTGCCCAACAATTCGGTTGTCATCATGACCCTTTCGGCTCAGGCGCTGCATGAACCCAGCCTGTTGCAGCGTCCCCTGCCCGCTGGCAACCAACACCAATGGATCGCTCTGCTGGAGCAGGACGATAAAAGTTTACGCGAACTGGCTGCCAGCATCGGCTTTGCCACCTCTCTGGTCAAACCGGTGCGCCAGGAAGAGTGGCTGCACTCTCTGCTGCGTCTGTTGACCCCGCTCAACAACGAAGAGTTGGCAACTGCCAACACATCCTGGCCTGCCGATCTTGCCGGAACACCGGCCATCGATACCTTCGACGCCCTGGAATCGGGTCGGTTGGTGCTGCTGGTGGAAGACAACCCGGTCAACCAGAAGGTGACCCTGCTGCAATTGAAAAAACTCGGCTATGCCGCCCATGCGGTGGGCAACGGGCGGGAGGCGGTGGAAGCGGTGGCCAACCTGCCCTACGCCCTGGTCTTGATGGATTGCCAGATGCCAGTAATGGATGGCTTTGAGGCCACCCATGCCATCCGCAAAATGGAACAGACCACCCTCCGTCATACGCCCATTGTCGCCATGACGGCCAACGCCATGAAGGGTGATCGGGAAAGATGTCTGCAGGCAGGGATGGACGATTATCTCAGCAAACCGGTTGCCCCCAACATTCTGCTGAAAAAATTGCAATACTGGATGCCCAAGGGTACACACAGTCAGCCAGCCATCGAAATTCAGCAACTGCGCCAACTCTTCGGCGAAGATGATGGCATGGTGCGTGAGTTGCTCCAGCAGTTTCCTGCCTCGGTGCGTGAGTTGCTTGATCGTTTGTGGCAGTATATTCGCGAACAAAACGGGGAGCTGTTGCATGACACCGCCTTTGAACTGCAGGAGGCCTGTGCCAATATGGGGGCATCCAGCATGTCTGCCTGCGCCAATTCCCTGGAAAAAATTGTGGCCAAGGGGGATTGGGAGCAAGCCCTCTTGCTCATGGATCAACTGGAACATATCCTCCGGCAGGTGGAACATTATGTGCAGAACTACGAAACCCTTAGCCCCTGAAACGCTGACAAGGAGCCATTGTGCAGGAAGATCGGCAGCATAACCAGCAACGGGATCCGATGACAGAGTGGGTTGCATTGATCCAGACACAACTGCAGCAGATGCAGGCGCTGTTGCCACCGTCGCCCATGCAACCACACTTGCAACGCATTCAAGAAGCAAGCGACGCCTTGCTGGCTCTGTTGCGCCCGCCAGCGATGAGCAGCACCCTTTTTGCTCCAGAAAGCGCCGCAACCAGCCAACCGGCGCTTACCCAGACAGCCAGCAGCGATCAGGAGATCAACGCCCACCGTTCGTTGCATATTTTGCTGGTGGAAGATAATCCGTTTACACAAAAATTGATGTCGCGCCTGCTGAAACTGCGTGCCTACCAGATCACCATCGCCAGCCACGGCGAAGATGCCCTGCAGCGGGTGCAAGCGGCTGCGGTACAAGGAGAAACGTTCGATATTATCCTGATGGATATCCGCATGCCTGGCATGGACGGCTTTGCCACCACCGCCGCCCTCCGGCAATGGGAGAGAGAACAGGGTCGCCCCCGAGTGCCGATCATTGCGGTTACCGTATTGAACAGCGATGATGATCGCCAGCGTGCCCTGCTTGCCGGAATGGACGGCTTTCACCCCAAACCGGTGCAAGCCAACCTGTTGTTTACGGAAATGGAGCAACTGATCCCTGCCCCTCTCTCGGCCAGCAGAGATGATGTGGACACACCGCCTGCGTTTGGGCAGGAGATTCCCGCCCCCAGCACCGCGCCGATCGATGTTGGCTTGAATATGCAATTGTTGCTCAAAACCGTCGAAAACGACTGGTTGTTGCTCAAAGAGATCATCGATTTATACCGCATGGATGCCCCAAAACAGCTGCAACGTATTCAAGAAGGGATCCAGCGTCAGGATCCTGATCTGGTACGGGAGGCCGCCCACTCCCTCAAAGGGGCCTCCGCTGCCTTTGGCAAGAGTACGCTGACCTATGCCCTGGCCTATCAACTGGAACAGGCGGGCCACACCCAAAATCTTGCTCAGGCCAAAGAAATTTTCCACCAACTGCGCCATTCCATTGAGCTTTTGGAACAGGCTTTGGCTGCAGAATTGCTGAAACACTCTTCTCACTGACAGGGAATCAACCGCCGTGAAACTGATTCAACCATTTGCCGGCTGGCGCCCGCGGCCTGGTTTGGCCGCTGAGGTTGCTGCACCACCTTATGACGTACTCTCCAGTCAGGAGGCACGCCAGCTGGTCAAGGATCATCCTCACTCATTTCTCTATGTTTCCAAAGCGGAAATTGCTCTTGATCCCTCCCTGTCACCCTATGACGAGCAGGTTTATCAGACGGCAGCAGAACGTTTTGCCGCCATGCAACGGGAGGGCATTTTGCGGCAGGAAGCGACCCCCTGTCTCTATATTTATCAATTGACCCTGGGCCAACGGCGACAGACCGGGGTTGTCGCGGCAGCCTCCATCGCCGCCTACCGCAACGAACGCATCCGCAAACATGAATTGACCCGTCCAGACAAGGAAAACGATCGCACCCGTCTGGCTGAGGTGCTTGCCGCCCATTCCGGCCCCGTTTTTCTGATCAGTCGACAGGATCAGCATCTGGACCGTATGGTAGAGCAGATTCAACAGGCCTCCCCCCCGAATGAAGCCTTTCTGGCCGATGATGGCGTGCATCATGCCCTGTGGGTGGTCTCTGAGCCGCACCTCATTGAGCAACTGGTGGATCGGTTTGAACAACACCCTCGCCTCTATATTGCCGACGGTCATCATCGTTCGGCAGCGGCAGCCCGGGTTGCCGAACGGCATGCGCACGCTGACCGTTTTCTGGCGGTTATTTTCCCGGAAAATCAGCTGCAAATTCTTGATTATAATCGTGTTGTCAAAGATTTACGCGGCCTCTCCACACAAGCGTTTCTGCAGGCCGTGGCCGAACGGTTTCGCATCACCCCGGCACCCTCTGCCGTGGCCCCCAAGGAGCGCCATACCTTTGCTCTCTATCTGCCCGGCCAGTGGTATCAGTTGACTTTGGCTGCCGAGTGGATCGACGAGAGCGATCCTCTCTCGTCGCTGGATGTGGCCCTGCTGGATCGCCATCTGTTGCAACCCATTTTGGGCATTGAAGATCCCCGTCGGGACCAGCGGATTGATTTTGTCGGTGGGGTGCGGGGGACGGCGACCTTGCAGGCGTTGGTGGACTCCGGCAGCATGGCCGCCGCCTTCGCCCTCTGCCCGACCAGTCTGGCAGAACTGCTGGCCGTCGCCGACGCCAACAAAATCATGCCGCCCAAATCCACCTGGTTTGAACCCAAACTGCGCGATGGGCTGGTGGTGCAGACCTTCTAAAACAGGCGTTATTCACCCCCCCCCAAGACAACTTGGGGTCCAGGGAGCTGGCTCCCTGGCGGGTCCAGGGCAGAGCCCTGGGAATTTGCCTTTAATCTGTTGCCTTTGGCGCGCTTTTCACCGTAAGCAGATTGGCGCAGCAGATCTGCGCAGCGCGCCTGTTGACGCAAGATGTTCGTGTTGGCGCGCTTTTATGCGCCAACACGAACATTCTCCCCATGGGTTTTGTCCGAGAGCATCCAAAATCCTGCAAGGTTACAAGTCGGGCTCCGCCCTCCCAAAGCGTGCCCCTGCGGGGCACAGATTGTGGCGCGCTGCGCCAATTTGCTGCGCAAATTGGCTTCGGTGTAAGCGCGCCATTCATGCAGGGCGCTGCCCTGCAGCCGCAAGGGGAGATGATCTCCCCTTGACCCCGCACTACTTTTGCTTGCCATTACCAGAGAGGAAGACTGAATCGTTACATGAGGTTGCCCTACGGCTCACGCAAACTTTCGTTGAACGAGCGGGTGATGGGGTTGAGAATGTAGGCGGCAATGCTGCGGTAGCCGACTTTGATCTCGGCGTTAAGCGTCATGCCACGGATCAGACGAATGCCTTCCGGCAGATTGTAGAGTTTGGTACTCATCAGCTCGACCCGACCGATGTGCATGGCTCCCGTCGCCCCCTTGTTATCCTTGCTGCCGATCATCGCCTCTTTGCTGTTGGGTGATTCGTTGCCGCCGCCATAAGACTCCTGACTGATAAAACGGAGCCGTCCTTCCAGCATGCCATGCCGCTGATAGGGGAAGGCATCAATCTTGATCACCACTTTGTCGCCGACCTTGACATAGCCGATGTCGCGGGAGGGAATGGTAATTTCGGCCACAAAAATGGCATCCGCCGGTACGATGGTGATCAACAGTTCGGCCCCTGGCAACACAGCACCCGGTGAACGTTTAGCCACCTCCAGCACAACACCATCCTCCGGGGCCGTCAACACCTCAAATTCGGTAATTCTGCGCGCCTTGGTCACCGATTCATCCACTTTGGCCAACTCGGTACGGGTGGCCACCAGATGATCCAACACCTGACGCAGCCAGTCGTCGATAAAATTTTGTCGATCAGCCTTTTTCGACAACAGGCTGTGCTGCAACTCAATCAAACGGTTGACCGATGCGCGATAATCCTGCTCGGTACGAATGCTGCTTGCCTGCGACTCTTGATACTGCAAATTGGTGCCTGTCCCCGTCTTGGCCAAATCGCGTCGTTTGCTTTCAATGTCCCGGTTGATCTCCATCAATTTGGCCTGATGGCTGCGATTATCCTCCGTGGTGCGAATGGCGGCCTGCAAACCTTGAATCTCTTCATCGTACATGCGCAGGCGGGATTTGTACTGGGAGCGCCGCTGATGCAACAAGGTGGCCTGCAACCGCTCGTCGGCATTGGAAGCGCTGTCGGCAACAAAATCGCCGCCCTCCACCTCACTCTCCAAACGGCGCAACTGGGCCAAGAGTGCCTGTTGCTGCACCAGCAAAGCGGCCAGATCGGCACGGGCAAAAGTGGGGTCAAAGGTTGCCAAAACCTGCCCTTTCTTGACCAGATCTCCCGGTTTGACTATCATTTCACGGATAATCGAACGATCGACCGGCTGCAACTGAATCGGTGGGGTATCGGTGGTCAAGCGGCCTGAACCGACCACCACAATATCGGTGTCGGCCACGGAAGCGACCACCACCATGGCGATAAACATGGCCACGATCAAATAATAGGTCGCCATCATCGCCTTGGGCGGTTCTGTTTCCATAACCGGCCCGATACCGGTCTGAAAAGGAATTGCCTCAGAGGTAATTTTCGCTTTGACACGTTTGAGGGGAATTTTTGCGAGAAAAGCTGCCATGTCCGTCTATCGTCAACTTCAGCAGGCAGACAGAACCAACTTGCATGGCAGCCGCCCCCATAACAGCCTGTTGCAACGCCACAACGGGCTCGATTAAAAGGTCACATCCGCCACAATGGCGAGGAATAAAATTCCCAAATAGCGCATGGAACCCAAAAAGTTACGCCACCCCATTTCACGGGTAGGCGTGCGTATCAACCGCCAATTTTCCAATAAAAAGAGACCACCGGACAACATGGCTCCCGCCAGATAGATTTTGCCCAGCTGTCCGAAATACCAGGGCAACAATGAGGCACCGACCAGCAGCAGACTGTTGATAAAAATGTAGTAGGCCGCCTTCTGTTCTCCAACAACCACCGGCAACATCGGCACTCCGGCTTTTTGATAATCCTCCTTCAAATGGATTGCCAGGCTCCAGAAATGGGACGGGGTCCAGAAAAAGAGAACCAAAGCCAACAACAACGGCAAGGCGCACAAAGCAGGATTGACCGAAGCCGCTCCGGCCATGATGGCAAAACTGCCCGCCAGACCACCCAGAACAATGTTCAACCAGGTGCGCCGTTTCAGCCAGACCGTGTAGACAACACCATAAAAAAAGGCCCCCAAAAACAGATGAATCGCTACCACCGGATTGAAGGTCCATACCGCAATGCCGACACCGGAAATCAATAATCCACCTGCCAACCATAGGACATGATTGGAGCTGTTCATCGCCCGCATCGCCAAAGGCCGGTGTGAGGTCCGCTCCATGATCCGGTCAATATCCCGATCATACCAATGATTGAACACTGCCGAACTGGCCGAGCCCAACAACATGGCCAAGGTCAACCAGAACAGATGCGCCAGACTGACCCGCTCCGCCATGGAGAGATAGGAGACAACCGCCGTCAAGGCAATCATCCCGCCGATACGCAATTTTAACAGCTCGAGATAGTTGGCAAATGGCATCTTTCCACCCTACCGTTATGGGAAAAAACCAGCTATTCTGACTCACCTTGGCAAAGCGTACCCATACTACACATTGCGCTGCCATAGTTCAATTCCAATCTCCAAACAAAGCGCAAAAAATCACTGAGCCATCCAACGACCATGATTCGCATCCAGCAACTGAGCCACTCCTACGAACAACGAGGCCAACCGGCACGGGCTGCATTGCGGCATCTCGACCTGGCCATTGCCGCCAACACCCTGTTTGCCCTGACCGGACCGAATGGCGGCGGCAAATCGACTTTGTTTCGCATTTTGTGCGGTCTTTGCCTACCCAGCGCCGGTAGCGTACAGATTGACGGTATCGATACCCTGCGCCATCCAGAGAAGGCACGGCAACGGCTGGGGGTGGTCTTTCAGCATCCAGCCTTGGACAAGCAGTTGACCGTCTTGGAAAATTTACAAATCCACGCCGATCTGCACCATCTCGACCGCCACACCTTTCAGCAACGATTGGAGAACGATCTGGCCTGGTCCGGTCTGGACAACCGACTGCATGATCGGGTCGCCACCCTCTCAGGCGGTACGGCACGCCGGGTCGAACTGGTCAAAGCGCTGCTGCATCGGCCACCGGTCATTTTAATGGATGAGCCGACCAATGGCCTTGATCCCGGAGCCCGACGCGATTTTTTTGACAATCTGTTGCGCCTGCGCCGCGAATTGGCGTTGACCATTCTTTTTACCAGCCATCTGTTCGATGAGGCGGAACAGGCCGATCAAGTCGGCATTCTGCATCAGGGCACACTGCTGGCGGTGGGCAGTCCGGCTACCCTGCGCAACCAGTTGGGACAGGAAATGGTGATTCTGCACATTGATCAGGCAGCAGACCGCCAACACCTGTTGCAACTGCTGGCCCAACGACCGGCCATTCAGGTCACCGAACGGGAACAGGAGTTGCGCCTGAGCGGTATCGATGCCGATACCCTGCAGGAGCTGCTGTTCCATCACCGGCAACAGTTTCAATCCCTGGCCATTCACCATCCCACCCTGGAGGATGTGTTCATCCACCATACCAGCAGCACCGGGAGAGTTCCATGATGCGCCCGATTGTCGCCCTGGCACAGCGTGAGCTGGTGCGTTTTTTTCGCCAACCACACCGGGTGGTCGGCAGCCTGGCCCAACCTCTGCTCTTCTGGCTGTTTCTCGGCAGCGGTTTCAGCGCCTCGTTTCGCCCTCCGGGGCTGAGCGGCATGAGCTATCTGGAATATTTTTATCCCGGTATTTTATTGATGTTGCTGTTGTTCTCCGGCATTTTTTCCACCATCACCCTGATCGAAGATCGCAACCAGGGGCTGCTGCAAGGGGTGCTGGTCGCCCCCGTGCCACGCATGGCCATCGTGTTGGGTAAAGTGGCCGGTTCCATGGGGGTCGCCCTGTTGCAAGTGGCCCTGTTGCTGCTGGCCATCCCCTGGCTGGGGTTACAGTTGGGCTGGAGCGAAGCGGTTCTGCTTTTGGCCGGACTGTTGCTGGCCACCCTGGGCTTTACCACCCTCGGTTTTCTGATTGCCTGGAACCTGGAGAGTACCGCCGGTTTTCACGCCATCATGTCGGTCTTTCTGATGCCGCTATGGCTGCTCTCTGGCGCTCTCTTTCCCATGGATCATACCCCGAACTGGCTGCAGTTGGTGATGCAGATCAATCCGGTCAGCCACGCCCTGCGTCTGATCCGTCTCCCCTTCTACCAATCCAGCTCCACCCTGTTGCAGTTGCCGGAATATCAACTGGCGCTGCTCGTCACCCTGCTCTGGGCCGCCGTTTGCCTTGCGGCAGCCCTGTGGCAGGTCAGACGGATGGAACGGGGTGCCCCCATCATCCCCTGATTGAGGCACCCCGTCAGCGGATCAGGCAGCAGGCAGACGATCAAAATAACGGGCCCGATACAACACACGTACCGGCTGCCCCGCCGGATCAGAAAAAGCGTTGCGGGTATGCAGCACATTGTTGCTGATCAAACCCCAGCCCCGAGCCAGTTGGCCGCGAAAAAGATAGGGAGATGGTTGCTGCAATACCTGGCGAAAGGCCTCTACCGCCTGCCGGGTCGCCTCGTCATCCCGCCAACGAATGCTCTTGGTGCGATTGGTAAAGCGGGTGTGCAACGCCCCCTCTGCCGTGATGGAAAAGACCGGACCAGTTCGCTCCGGGCGGGCCACCGCACCCTGCGCATCGAAACGGGCCGGAATGGTCATCACATCCGGCTCCAGCAAAGTGGCAACCCAGGCCGGGTTGCGATCCCGCAACTGCATATAGACCAACTCATGGTCCAACAGCTCATTTTCGCCTCCCGTATGGGCAGGCCGTTCGCAATAGAGGCACAGGCTCTGCACCTGGTGATCGGCCGGATTATAATAACCATCGGTATGCCAGCCGATGGCCGCAGCCCGATAGGGAATATAAGCCGCAAAAGGATCATAGGCCGATCCTCCCGGTGTCAAGGCCGACAAACCATCCTCTCCCGCCCCCAAATTATGATCCAGCTCCTTGATGCCCAATTGAGCAGTGATGGCAGGAAGCGGGTTGTTTGTGCAGCGCTCAGGATAACGCAAGCGGAATAGAGCCATATTGCTCTTATGGCAGCGGCTCAGGATGGCAGCGCGCTCCTCGGTCGTCAAAGCCTCCGGATCGACAATTTCCACCAACAAATCGGTCAAGCTGGTCGGATAATCCTGCAATTTTGCCTGTTTCCATGCCTGGTAGCGGGCATCATCGCCCAAATGAAAAGGTGTCGTCATCGTTATCTCTTCCCTCATCGCAGCGGCCAGCGCCGCGCCTTGTGGCGCAAGACAGATACCGCTTACTCCCAAAAGAAAAGGCGGGAGAGTATGACCCCTCCCGCCCACTTGACACGGTCGTGTGACGACCGAAATTTGCTTTACCTACAAACCCATACCCATCTGGATATAGCCGCAGGGACAGGCCTGGAAACAGACATGACAGCCATTGCAGCGGGTATAGTCGGTGAACATCACCTGACCTTGCGGACGTTTCAGGTCGCGGTGAATGGTCTCCTTGGGACAGAAAATCCGGCATTGGTCGCACGCAAAACATAAGCCACAGCTCATGCAGCGCTTGGCCTCGGCCATGGCCTGCTCCGCCGTAATGGTGAAGGTGGTCTCTTTGAACCCCTCAATGGCCTCGGTAGCTTCCAGTTTGGCCTCTTCGTTGCGCGGTGCCGGACGATAATAATCCAGCCGCATCTCCTCGATCCGCACCGGCTTCACCTTGCCTGGAATTTGGTGCTTGGCCCCTTTCAGAAAGCTGTGCATCGCCCGTGCGGCTTGCCGACCATGGCCGACAGAGCGGGTGGAAATACCCAACCCCAGCACATCACCACCGGCAAACACCCCCGGCAAAGAGGTTTCAAAGGCATTATTGGCGCTGATCCAACCCCATTTGTTGGCCAACCCCTGCA
Source organism: Magnetococcales bacterium WMHbinv6 (assembly GCA_002753135.1). Lineage (GTDB taxonomy): Bacteria > Pseudomonadota > Magnetococcia > Magnetococcales > Magnetaquicoccaceae > Magnetaquicoccus. The sequence goes on from PDZV01000025.1 coordinate 17,527, forward strand.
TTCCCTCTTCCAACTCCGGCACCTGACCGATACCCATGATCACCGTATCGCACGGCACGATGAACTCCGAACCGGGAACCGGTTCCGGGCGACGACGACCGGAAGAGTCCGGTGCCCCCAACTGCATGCGGATGCAACGGGCAGCCACCGCCCGCCCACCCTCGGTAATCAACTCCACCGGTGCGGCCAGCAGCTCAAACTTGACCCCTTCTTCCATCGCCTCGTCCACATCTTTGGCGATGGCTGGCATCTCATCCTTGGTGCGCCGATAGAGAATGGTCACTTCCGACCCACCGGCAACCCGACGCACGATGCGCGCCGAATCCACCGCTGTTTTTTCGGTGCTGACCACCTCTTCTTCTTTGCGCGCCTCTTCGTCGATGGCCTGCCGCACCGCATCATAACGGGCTTCATCCCCCGACTCTTCGGCAGCAATCAACTCTTTTTGCAAACGCAAGGAGACGCGGGCCGCATCCATGGCGCTGTCACCACCACCGATGACCACAACCCGTTGGCCAATCTCCACCTTGGCACCGGTATTGACCCGGTTGAGGAAGCTGGCCGCGGTAAACACGTTGGCCGACTCTTCACCCGGAATCTCCATGCTGCTCCCTTTGTGGGCACCCAAGGCCAGATAGATGGCAGCAAAATCCTTGCGCAACTGCTCAAAGGAGAGATCCCGGCCAATACGGGTATTGCACTTCAGCTCCACACCCAGATCGAGAATATTCTGGATTTCGCCGTCCAAAACATCATCGGGCAGGCGATAGGTGGGAATACCATAGCGCAACATGCCACCCGCTTTTTCAAAGGCTTCAAAGATGGTCACCTCATAACCACGGCGGGCCATCTGATAAGCACAGGAGAGACCGGAAGGTCCTGATCCGATCACCGCAACCTTTTGCGATTTTTTCTGGTCGGTGAGCTTTTTGAACTTCAGTTTGCGGCGCAAACCATGATCACCGATAAACCGCTCCATGTTGTTGATGGCCACCGAACCATCTTCCTTGTGCTGGCGATTGCAACCCGATTCGCAGGGGTGCGGGCAAATACGGCCATGGGTTGCCGGCAAAGGATTTTTATCGGTCAAAATCTCCCAGGCCTTATCCAACGCCTGATCCTGGGTCAACTTGTACTGACCAGCCTGCGCAATGACCGTCAGATAGCCGCGAATATCTTCGCTGCTCGGACAGGCATCTTTGCAGGGCGGCAGCCGTTGCACATAAGTCGGACATTTCCAACTGCTGCCATTGCGTACTACAACCTCTTCCGGAATGCCCTTGCGCAAAGTTGGCTCAAGGTCTTCCCGGGTATAATCTTTGGTCAAGATGGTGGGTACTAACATGGATGACTCCTTCTGCCCGATTGTCTCGTGCCCAAAAATGGTCTGGAATGCGCCCTGTTACAAACGGACCATCGCCGACCGGTTCAGGTTGGACAACGCCTCCGGACTGTCATCGATGTGATATTTGGTGAACGGGAAGCCGGTTTTTTCAAAAAACCGCTGCCAGCCGATACGCTCAATCCATTCACCCAAACGCTCCCAATCTTTGCCACCCTCTTTGTAAGCGGTCAAAATCCGCCGAATGGCAGCAGAAACTTCCGGCCAACGGGGCGGATTGTTGGGAATACCCCATACCGCCAGTTTCATGAAGGTCGGAGCAGAACGGGCGTTGGACATTTTACCGCCAACCCAGATCGACAGGGTATCGGTATTGGCGTCACGAATCTCCATGCTTGGGCATTGGCCATGGCAAGCACCACAGTACATGCACTTTTCTTGCACCACTTCAACGCTCTCATGGCCGTTGACCACCGCCGGACGAATGGCGGCTGCCGGGCAGATGGCCACCACCTTGGGCAATTCACAGATCTGCATATTGTCATGGTTGATCCGTGGCGGATGATGATGTTGCACGATCACCGAGATATCCCCATGGCTGGCACAGTTGATCTGGCAGCAGGAGGTGGAAAGATGCACCCGGTTGGGAAAACTCTCCGATTTGAACTCTTCAATCAGGTCATCCATCATCGCCTTCACCGAGCCGGCGGCATCGGTACCCGGCAGGTTGCAGTGCAACCAACCCTGGGTATGGGCAATGTTGGAAACCGACGGACCGGTACCACCCACCGGCCAACCCAGATCCTGTTCCACCGTGTTGATCAAGCCATCCAACTGGCTTTCATCACCCAACAAAAACTCAATATTGGCCCGGGTGGTGAAACGGACAAACCCCTCACAATATTTGTCGGCGATGTCACAAACTTTGCGCACCGTATCGGCGCTCATGGTGCGCGGAGAACCGGCGCGTACCGTAAACAGTTTGTCGCCACTTTCGGCCACATGAACCAAAACACCGGGACGCAACCGCTCATGGTAATCCCACTTGCCATAGTTTTTGGCCATCAACGGGTGCAGATATTGGGTGTAGTCGGGAGCCCCCTGGTCCCGAGGTGCCATCGGTCTTTCGCTCATCGTCAATCTATCTCCACAAAGTATCGGTCAGTAGTATGAGAGCTTGTGAATAAATCTACTGCGCAGCCCGCAGGCACCGTGGCGGATCGGTTCGCTCCTCGCCTATCCCATCGACAGGTTTCGTCGCTCACCCACCCGCGCCTTGCCACCAGACTGGCTCGTGACGATTCATTCACCACAAGCCCTGAGAGAATCGTACCCGCTCAATCAGCCGTTTCCGGCCCCTCGGATTCCCGGTTCCACACTTTCGGGTTTTGCGCTTGTTCGCCACCAAAACGGGTCGGGGCCAACTCCTCGAACTTGATGTACGGGGAGGTGCGCGGACGCAGAATCATCCGCGGATCCGGCTCCAGGCCGATCCCATCCAGGAAGGTGGCCATGCCAACCCGATGAATGAATTCACCGATCCGTTCGTGATCCATACCGTTATCGTTCCAGAACTCCCATACCCGCTCGATGAACTCTTTGAGGTTTTCCAGATCCTCATCGGTCTCCAACTTCATGAAGGGTACCAGGACGGAACTCATGGTATCACCAATTTTCAGGGTACGATGGCCACCAACCAGAATGGTCACACCGCGATCCTTGCCCGGTTTCAGGGCTTTGTTCATGACGTTGATGCAGTGCATGCAGCGCACGCATTCGGAATCTTCCACCTTCAACTCTTTGCCACGCACGCTCATGCAACGGGTCGGGCAACGGGTGAGAACGTTGTCGATCAGATATTCCATACCCTTTTCGTCGATAAATTCTGCAACTTTCTCCTGATTGACCTGCATCGGGCCACGCCAGGTACCGATGATCGGCATGTCCGAACGGACGATCGAGTTGCCGCAGTCGTTGCCGCAACCGGAAAGTTTGAACTTGAATTTGTAGACGAATTCGGGGCGATGCAGATATTCGATGAAGCTGTCGGTGATAAACTTGGTGGTCTTCATGGTGTCAAAGCAGGCCATCTCACAGCGGGCCTGGCCGACACAGCATTGCAGGGTACGCATGGCCGCACCGGAGCCACCGATATCCCAGCCATCGTGCATCAGATCTTCGGCCACATTCATCGATCCGTTGTCATCGAAACCCAGGAGCAGAATGTCGCCCGACATGCCATGCAGTTGCAAAATACCGGCACCATGGCGCTCGGCGGAATCGGCCAGATTGCGCAACGCCTGGGTATTATAAACCCAACCCGGCGGCTCGATCACACGCACGGTGTGGAAATTGGCCAACGCCGGATATTTGTCTGCTTTTTCCGAGACACGGGCAATGACACCACCGCCATAACCGGGAACATTGATGATTTTACCCAACCAGTAGTTCCACTTGTTCTCATACGACTCTTCCAACTGGTTGAGTAGCTGGACAATCTGTGGCCGTTTTTTGGAATATTCCTTCAAATCCTTGACAAAACTGGGCCAGGGGCCCGATTCCAACTCATTCAACAGGGGCGTGTTCAGCGTCATTCCCGGAGAATTGTCTTCGTTGCTCATGCGACACTCCTTGGCGAGGGGTTCAATATATATAAACCAAAACAACCAGTTAGACTAAGCATACCAATCATGCTACAGCAAATTCCATCCTTCAGGCAACCGATTCGCGCAAGTATAAACCAAGCAGCACGGCGCATACAACAGAAAATCATGGAATTCTAATATATATTTATTCAGGGGGATAAAATAGATTTTTATCAAAAAATGTTTCGATTTTTTCCAGAAAATGTTCCGTCTGCAACCTGACCTGCAGAGGGTCATCCTTTTTGATCTTATGGTCAATTCAACTTTTTTTCCCTACAAAAACAGAGACACCCCCGCTGCCCAGGCAACAGGGGTGTTTCAGAAGAAATAACCGCAAAGTCAGACAACAAAGCAATAGGCGAATAGAGTCATCAGGCGTTGGCAGAGGACGAGGCACCCAGCAGCTTCAACAATGACTGCGCCTGCAAATTGGCCTGAGCCAAAATGGCCACCGTCGCCTGTTGCCGGATCGACTGGGTGGCGGCGTTGGCACTCTCCTCGGCGACGTCACTGTCGGCCACGCGGGAATAGGCCTGCGTATAACCCAAAGAGGTGGCATCCAAGGTACTGGCAATGGATTGCAACCGATTTTGCAAACCACCGATGGTGGCCCGCAACAGAGCAATCGAACTCAAGGCGCTGTCCACATTGGTGATGGTCGTTTGCGCGTTGGCCGAGGTATCCACCTTCAAATAGGAGCCGCTGTTATCCGCCCCCAAGGCCGCCAGACTGGCACCGCCGATGGTCATAGTGAAGGTTTGACCGGTATTGGGATTTACCTGCAGGTTGAGATTGAAGTTACCCGCCAACGGGGTCTGGCTGAAAATGGTGGTACCCGTAGCCAGTCGACTGATCTCCCGGACCAACCCTTTCACCTCCTCGTTCAAAGCGGCCCGATCACTGCTGGTATAGGTGGAAGTCGACGAACTGACCGCCAGATCACGGACCTGTTGAAAGGCGTCGGTACTCTCCTGCAAGGCGGCATCGGCAACCTGCAGCAAAGACAAGGCATCGTTGGTGTTCTGCTTGGCTGCCGTAATCCCGCTGATTTGCGAGGCCAGTTTCATGGCAAATGAGATCACTCCGGGTCCATCGCCGGCGGTCAGCAGTTTTGTCCCCGCAGCCAAACGTTGCAGACTTTTGTTCCAAGAACTGCTGGATTGCTCCAGGGCCTGGCGGGCCATCAAAACCGTGCTGGAATTGTTGATGGAAAGGCTCATGCTGGTTACTCCTGATACTGAGTGATTCCGTTACCCCGATGCCATCGGGATCGAAAGTGAGTTGATTTTTACCGCAACATCTGACGCAACAGCGTGCGATGTACCGATATTGATGACGGTAAACCGCTGCCCAGTCAAGAAAATTATCTGCTTTATCCCGGTATTTATTATTCATTTTCCGAGGCATTTTTCGAGCATGGTTGATTTTATCTGATGATCGTTGATTTTTTCCCTCTTTTGGCCAGAAAACCCGTATGGGTAACAGATAATTTTCGGTCAATTTTGTCCGATATGGCCCACAAACAGACAGAATCGGTCAATAATGTCCGATTAATGGTACCGACGTGCGCAAATTTTCGGACAAATTTGTCCTGAAATTTTTTACTAATGTCCCTCTGTTTTCTGCCGATAAAGATAATGTCCCGGTATGCCTGGGATCACCGTCAGCAGCCAGCGGTCTGAATCCGGATCTCCCCGTATGGAAACCCCTTTTTATTTTCCGGTTGTGGTGCGGCAACTCTCCGAGCAACGCTTTCAGGCCCACCTGCCCGATCTTCCGGAAACAGCCCGACAGCACACCACCCTGGAAGGGGCCTTGCACGCCGTCAATGAGGCCCTCACTACCGCGATAGCCTTGCGCATGCGCCGCAATCAGCCGTTGCCAATCCCTGCTGCCCCGCGCAGCAAAGAGCGCTATTGGGCTACCCTGCCCGCCCTGCTGGCCGCCAAAGCCCTTCTCTACCGCACCATGCGCCAACAAGGGCTCAGCAAAACGGCCCTGGCCAAAAAGTTGAATCACGATGAAAAAGAGATTCGTCGCCTGCTCGATCCAAACCACCCCTCCAAACTGGCCCGTTTGGAAAATGCCCTTACCGTACTTGGTTTACAGCTGATTCTGACCGTGCGCCAAGCCCCGACTCCGTGACACCCGCTTGCCAGGAAGATGTTTTGCCTTTACGCCGTGCATGGAAGGGGGGAGAATGGCCCCCTTTTGCACGCAACGACCGACGATGAACGGATGAACGGGTACAGGAGGATACTGCCGTGTCACAACCAAGCGACTATCAACACATTCTCGACAAAGCAATCGCGGCGGAAATGATTTCTGTCGAACAACTGCATCAGTTGCTGCAATACGCCCCTTTGCCACAGGTCACCCTGTTGGATGTGCGCACGCCGAGCGAACAGCAGCAAGGCATTATTCCCGGTTCACTCCTGTTTCCCTGTGATCACGATCTGCAAAATCTGGAAAACACCACCATCTTTTCTGCCAGTTTTCACGCCAATTTTCATCCAGAAGCCTTTGATCCGGAACAGCATTATATTTTGATCTGTCGCACCGGTCCACGCACCGCCATTGCCCTGGAGGCGTTCTTGCATCACAACCTGATCGCCTGCGAATTGTTGGGTGGTATCACCGAATGGCGACAAAAGGGGTACAGCCTGCAGCAGTTGCAACCGTAAAAGGTGTCAGAGGAGAGCGCGCATCCGCAAGGTGGGCAGAACAGAGATTATTCAGAAAAAAAGGGAACAGCTTGGCAGGTTTGGTGCGGATGGCCGGATTTGAACCGGCACAGCGTGAGCTACTGCCCCCTCAAGACAGCGTGTCTACCAATTTCACCACATCCGCACTAACCCAGCGAGTCTAGCAAAGCCTTCTCCTGCATTGCAATGGTTTTCCTTCGCCCATCCCGCCTCTTCCGGCTCCCCAGCCCATTATTCTTTGAACTCGGTTGAATAGTCACTTGCCAGCGTGTATCCTCTGTGTCAGATCGGAAAAAAAGGGCGATCTGGTGAACCGCTCATCAGGATAAAGAGGTGACTGTCAATGAAGAATAAAGAGTGGTTGATTGAGGTGGATTACGATTCCTTTGATCGGGATGTACTGGAACGATCGAGTGATGTTCCTGTATTGGTTGATTTTTGGGCTCCCTGGTGTGCGCCGTGCCGGGCTTTGGGCCCAATCCTGGAAAAACTGCAAAAAGAGATGGTGGACCGTTTTGTGCTGGCCAAAATTGATTCCGATAAAAATCCGGAACTGGCCAGAGAGTATCAGATTCGCACCATTCCGGCGGTCAAATTGTTCGTCGACGGCGAGGTCGAAGATGAGTTTACCGGCGCCTTGCCGGAACAGGCCATCCGGCAATTTCTCGACAAAGCCATCCCCTCGCCGTTGGATCGTCTGGCCCAACAGGCCAGCATCTCTGCCGATCAAGGTGCCTGGGATAAGGCCGGAGAGCTGTTCAGCCAAGTGCTGGAGCAAAATCCCCACCATGTGTTGGGCCTGCTCGGCATGATCCGCGTCCTGCTCAATTCACAACGCAGCGAAGAGGCTGGCAAATATTTTGCCCGTTTGCCGATCAAAACCGCAGAAAGCCAGGAAGGAAAACTGTTACGGGCCCGTATCGCCTTTTCCGGTGGCCAGAACAAAGACAGCCTGGAAGATCTGCAGGAAAAAGTGGCCGTCGCGCCGGGCAACCCCGCCGCCCGTCTGGCTTTGGGCCATGCCCTGGTGCGCCAGGAGCGCTATGCCGAAGGAATGGACCATTTTCTCGAAGCCCTGCGCCGCGAAAAAAACACCCAGGATTCCACCGCCCGCAAAGCATTGCTGCAGGTGTTCGATCTGTTGGGCCAATCGCACCCCCTGGTGGCAGAATATCGGCCCAAACTCTCCTCCCTTCTCTTCTCTTGACCGCTTTTGCGCCCTCAGACACCCCGTACGAAAAAAGCCGGAGCATACGCCCCGGCTTTTTTTCTTCCTCACAGGTACTGTGTTTGACCATTACAGGCCGCACATGCCTCCACCACAGCCACCTGTGGCACAGGAAGGCGGTGGCGATGAGGAGGAACCAATATTTCTGGTCCGCACACTGATTCCGCCCGTCGTGAGAACTTTACGCACCTGCTGCGCCCCGCAATGGGGACACTCTTTTACCGGCGGGGCAGACATGGGATGATCCACCTCAAAACGGGTTGCACAGGCATCGCATTTATAATCATACAAAGGCATGGCTCTCTCCTTCCGTCACGGCAGGGTTACCGATTGACACGACGGGTAATCGAAATGGTAATTTCCGGAATGACATCCGGATGCAGGCGAATGCGCACCAAATGCTCACCCAAGGTACGAATGGGACGAGGCACATCAATGGTGCTGCGCGGTACGGCAATCCCTTTTTCCTGGAAGAAATGGGCAATATCGCCATTGGTCACCGAACCGAACAGTTTGTCGGAAGAACCAGCCGGACGATCCAACAGAACCGTCACCTCCTGAATACGGGCGGCCAACTCTTCTGCCGACTGTTTGATCGCCTCTTGCCGCTCTTCAAAGGCCTGCCGTTCGGCTTCAAAACGGGCCCGATTGGCTGGCGTGGCAGGCAACGCCTTACCTTGCGGAATCAAAAAATTGCGTCCGTAGCCGTTACGCACTTTGACGACCGTGCCCAAATCCCCTAATTTGCCGATTTTCTCAAGCAAAATCAATTCCATAGCAATCACCTTCCCGAAGGGTTCTCATCTTCTTTGTTGTCGAAAAAGCGTAGACGAAAATCAATCCACGTATCGAAAAGTCCCACCAGCAATACCAACAGGACCAAACCTGTCCAGAAAAACAGGGCCGTATACACAATGGCCCGCACAAAATGGCTGACCCGATACCACTGTAACGCCCGGTGCAAAATGGCCAACCCCTGAAAAAAATAGGGTATCGCCAAAAACAGACCCCAGTTGATACCGATGTGACGCCAGGCACCATGGGCAAACATGGCCAACAACCCCATGGCAATGACCGCCCAGACCAACATAAAGGGCAAGCGCATTGCCGATAAATTTTCCGGCGCGATATGCCCCTCCTGCCACTGTTCCATGACCGAACGGGCCAGCAGCAGGTTGCCTACTTGGATCAGATACCAGCTGGTCAATACCATTGCCGGCAACAAGAGGCTGACGACGGCGATGAGTCGATCCAGATTGAGGCGCAATTCGGTCAAAGCGGCAGCAGACATCTCCTGTTTGCTGAGTGCGTCCAGGACCGCCTCTTTGAGGGTGTTCATCTCGCTGGTCAGATGGACGGGCAAATCCAGCCCCATCAGCAGCGAGATTCCCAACACCAGCAACAACACCAGGTTGCCTAACATGAAAGCAATCGAGGCACAGTGGCTGGTGCGCAAGCCCATGTGCAACAAACGGGCTGCCAGCAGGGGGAAGGCGGCAAACAGGAAAAAAATGGCCAGAGGGAACATCAGCCCCCCTCCCACCAGCCCTGCGCCAACCAACAGCAACGCCACCGCAAGCAACCCCGCCCCGCTGCCCAGCCGTAAACTGACCAAAAAGAGCGGCAACGGCACCAGCGCCTGCAACGGGGTCAGCAACGGCACCCACAAGGGCAACAACAGCAACAGCGTCGCCAACGCACCGGCAGCAAACGGATTCCGAGTCAAACCACTCAACATGGCCAACCAGCCAATCCCGGGTCAACGGTGATCCGCACCAATAAACGACCAGCGGCGGCGTGACATTGACAAAGCCGCCGCTTTGCGCAGCGGGCAACAGGCCATCCGACCAGCAGCTGGTTGATCGGCATACAGACCATTGCCCGCAACCACTAACTGACCAAATGCGGCAACAAAGCAATATTACGCGACCGTTTGATCGCTTTGCTCAAATGACGCTGATGTGGTGCGCAGACACCGGTAATGCGACTGGGCACCATTTTGCCCCGCTCGGTAATGAAGCGCAGCAGCAGTTTGGGATCTTTGTAATCGATGGTCACCGTTTTGTCGGCACAAAACAGACAGACCTTGCGGCGACGCAGAAAAGGACGGCGAAAACCACCAGAAGGACGGGCACTGCCCTCCCCACCCGCTTCGCTGGTGCGATTTCCCGAGTTGGCAGACTCGGCAGCATTATATTCAGACATGGATAAAAGCATCCTTATGTATAATTGTTGCAAACGGCATCCCTGATCCGGCTATTCGGCCTGATCCGCAATGGTATCGCTCTGTTGTGCGGCGCCTGCTCCCTCTTGCAACAGACGGATATGCGCAGCCAACAACTCGGTCTGACCCCAGCGGATCCTGCCATCCCGAATCCAACGTTTTTGATTAAGCCTGCCTTCGACGTGCAACACGCTTCCCGGGTGCAGGGTGCGACACCATTCGGCCAGATCGCCGAGTGCCGTCACCGTGAGACGCAACTCGATACGTTGCGCTTCACTCTCTTCATGCCGGGAGAAATGTTCCAGGATCAAACTGGCAAGCAATCGCCCTGTCGGCGTAAAACGAAACTCCGGTGCTTCTGCCAGGTTACCTTGCAAAACAACCTGGTTGTCCCGTGGCGGTAAAGAAAACACCGGTTCCGGCACTACACAGCCTCGAAGGCGTTGATGGCCGCTGCGGCCTCTTCTTCTTCGTTGGCAAGCAGACCGGGAGAGCTTTCGCTTTCTGCCCGTTTATCCTCAAACGGCACCAACGGCGACGGACCCGTCTTGGGTTTGCGTACCGAAATGCTCTGATATTTCAGGACATCTTCGTTGATTTTCAACCAGGCTTCCAAGGTGGCGACCAGGGGACCACCCCCTTCGACAACATGGAACACATAGAAGCCCTTGCTTGTCTTTTTGACCGGATAGGCCAGTTGACGACGTCCCCACATTTCGGTTTCCAATATTTTGCCACCCTGCCCGGCAATAATATCGGCAACCCGTTTGTTGATCTGCTCCACTTGTTCGGTGGTCAAATCTGGACGTAAGATATAGATGGTTTCGTAAAAAGCCACAGCGCCTCCTTTCGGCTCACCACTAAAAAATGTTCCGCTGACCCTGCCGCAAAGCAGCAGGTACACGGAACCAAAACAGCCCCGGCCATCATGTGCCCGGAGCAAGGAAGATCGGCTCATGAAAATAAAGTCCCACAGTATGCCAGCCAAGGCGGGAGAAACGCAAGAGACAATTCCACTCCTGGTGACAGAAAATCACGAGACATTGCCTGGAATCATCCCTTTTTTCAGCACGCGGCACGGTGGCGTCAGCCAAGGCAACTGCACCAGCCTGAATCTGGGCCAACAAGTACAGGATGACCCCCAGGCGGTGGCCATCAATCGCCAGCGAATCGTCGAGGCCTTGGGTGAAAAGATCCACTGGAGCAGCTTCTTGCATCAAGTCCATGGCACCACCACCGTTACCGCTGACGCCCACCCCTGGCCCCGCCCACCCGAGGCCGACGCCCAGATTACCCGACAAAGCGGCGTCCTGTTGGCCATCCTGACCGCTGATTGTGCCCCACTCCTGTTTGCTGATCCGCAAGAGCGCATTATCGGTGCCGCCCACGCCGGATGGCGGGGCGCCCTTTACGGTGTTGTTGAGTCCTGTCTGAATGAGATGGTCGCCGCCGGAGCTTACGTTAATCAAATCCACGCATTTTTAGGACCTTGCATTCACGCCGCCTCGTATGAGGTTGATCCGCCATTTTACAACACTTTCGCCGCGCAGGCCGAGAAAATGCGCACCGATTATAAAAAATTCTTTTCAAAACAAAATAATATTGGTAAGCTACGGTTCGATTTGCCCGGCTATCTGCGGGAAAGACTGGAGACGTATGGTTTATCGAAAGAGAGAATCCATGATGCCAAACAGTGTACTTACTCGAGAAATAGCGACTTTTTCAGTCACAGATACGCGACGCAACGGAACACAGCCCCGTGCGGCAGACAGATGGGAGGGATCCTTCTGGTCTAACCAGCGATGGCGCTCGTGGCTCATCCTGGCCCTTCTGCTGGTGGTGGGCAGCACGGTCTCCTGGGCCAGTCCCCCCAAGCTCAGCTCCCTGATCGGTCAGGTGGCACAACAAGAGGGGGTCGACCCCAATCTGTTGAAGGCGGTGGTCGCCGTGGAATCGCAATTCGACACCGTCTCCGTCTCCACCCGTGGCGCTGTCGGCCTGATGCAACTGATGCCGGAAACCGCTCGCGAACTGGGCGTCAGCAACCGCTTCAATCCCGAACAAAATTTACGCGGCGGGGCACGCTACCTGAAAATGATGATGGAGCGCTACCCCAACAGCCTACCGATGGCTTTGGCCGCCTACAACGCCGGTCCCAATGCCGTCAGCAAATTTGGTGGTGTGCCACCCTTCCCTGCCACCAAGCGTTACATCAACAATGTGCTAAACTACTTCGCAAAAACCGTACCAGGCAGCAATCACTCTCCGAAAAAAATATATCGAGCCCGCAAGAAGCAGGATAACGATCCCTCCTTCGTTGCCGATACCCATCAGCGGGTGGTTCGCCTGTTAGGCAATAACGACGAAGAGAGCGACGATACCCCGGTCATGCGTTCACCGCGTCCAGTTCCGTCTCCTAAAGCGGTCCATTCCGTCAAAAACCGCACCACACCGTCAACGGCGCACTCAGCCAACGCTTCAACACCGACCCACACCTCTCGGGTGGTGCCCTATGTCGCGGCCCGCCATGTCAGTTCTCGCTACCAGGCAAAAAACACACTGGATAGCTCGGAAGAGATTCCGATCGTGGTCTTGCGGCGCTAATCACGATCATTGCGACTCTGTTCGTCATACTGCCAAAAACGTGCCAAGTTCGTTATTGGCAGTATGACGCCCCCCCATGGCATTCAGCGTGAAATCGGCAACGTGCGTATTCTGATCGTTTTGTTGTTGGCTCTTTTGGTGTTACTCGGCGCGTTGTATGGGGTGCGTCTGCTCTGGCGTGCCTGGCACCCGGACAACCAGGAAGTATTGGATGGGCAAGGCACGGAAAAAAAGATACTTTCTCGCAACGAGCAACTGCTCGGCTGGATTATTCTGGCTTTAACCCTGCTCTTGTTCATCGTCATGATCAGCGAACGCATGGAGCTGGATGGGTCCACGCCCGCTGACTGGACGGCCCCTCCCCCTGTGCAAAGCCACAGAAAAGCCCCCTGATCGTTAAAAAATCCGTAACTATTCAGCTCCTCTGGATCGCTGCATTTGCAATGAACTGAAGCCAAAGTTCTGGTGGGTGCAGGGAGGATCATCCTCCCTGCCGGAGTGCAGAGGCGGAGCCTCTGTTTCTGGTGCGCTTGCACCGAAGCAGATTTGCTGCGCAAATCTGCTTACTGTGAAAAGCGCGCCAAAGGCAAAAGATTAAAGGCAAATTCCCAGGGTTCCACCCTGGACCGGCCAGGGAGCCAGCCTCCCTGGATCCGCAATTGTTTTGGGTGCTGAATAGTTACAAAAATCCATGCCCTCGGGCTCCTGTGGCGGACCGATGCACAAACGCTGCGTAAACAGGGTGTGTTGACATCTGGGACTCGGCGGCCTGCAGAGATGGCGCGGAGAGACGGGCTGCGCAGCCTGCCCGGTCGTGTGAGCAGCGGAGCCCTCCCCGCAGCGGGTCAAGGCCTCCGAGGCCAGGTTTCAATACGCCCTAATCGGTGGATGGTGTCGTTTGCTGGCGGTTTGTTTTCCACTCTTGATAACGGCTGGCGAAAAGGGTTTCCAGTTCGCCGATCACTTCCGCATCCGGCGTGCCCATTATCCGTTTCAGCAGCAGTTGCGAGGCAGATTCCAACAAAGAAAAGTCTGCTTCTATCATAGGATAGCTTTTTTTCAGCCGTTTCATGGCCGCCACTGCCGACTCATTTTCCCCTTTGGCAATCGGCAGCGGCTCCTGGGGAATCTCTTTGCTCTGTCCTGCGCCACCGCTTTGTTGCACGAGAAATTCAGCAAAAAGACGCAGGTTACGCTGTTCCTCCCGGCCCAATTTTTCCCAGGCGGCAAGCAAACGGTTGCGTTCTTGCTCAACAGGCACGATCATGATCCACCTCATTAGGCTGTCGGAATTTTGTCAGAACCGTCTGTTTTTTGACAGCCGCAAACAGTCAAAAAACAGGGGATGCCTGGAGTGCCGCAACAGGGCAGCAACGGGCAAACATAATCGCTCTGTGAGCAGGAAGTAAACACTTTTTGAAAGGATAAGGCGAGATGAAAAGCAAGATCGGGGGATTGGCGCTACTGTTGAGTGGTTTACCGATGGCTTTGTGGGCCGCTGATCTGGCGGTCCAGGATGCCTGGGTACGGGCCATACCACCCAATATGCAGACCACAGCAGCCTATATGGTGCTGCGCAACGCAGGCACGAGCGGCAAGACGGTGGTGGGTGCTGCCAGCCCGCTGTTTGCCCGCGTGGAGTTTCATGAAACGGTACAACAGGGTGGTGTCGCCGCCATGATGGCCAGAGACAGCCTGGTCATCGATGCCGGAGGACAGGTGACCCTGAAACCGGGTGGCTATCATATGATGTTGATTGGTCTGCAGGGTAAACCGTTGCAGGCAGGCGACAAGGTACCGTTGAAACTGCGCCTGAGTGACGGCAGCGAAGTGGCCATCAACGCCGATGTACGGGCCGCACAAACTCCGGCAGCCCAGGAACAGCACCATCATCACGGCCATTGATCGGCTGCTGGGTTTTCATGGTGTACTGCGCCAATTTGCGCAGTAAATTATGTAAAAGTTTGCTTTTTTGCAGAGGCGCTGTCTCTGCACTCTGGCAGGGGGGATCACCCCTCCTGCCCTCCGGTGTTTTTGCTTCTCCAAAGCAAACAGGGCCCGGAATCTCTCCCGGGCCCTGTAAGCACAACGAACGATCCTCTGTCGTCTATGGATGCCAGGCCACGTCCCAACCTTCCGGTGCGGTCGCTTTTTTCGGCAACAGGCGGAAGAAGCGAATGCCGAGCAGATACAACAAGCCACTCACCCCAATACCACCCAAGCCCAGCATGAACTCAACCAAGGTCGGGGCATAACTTCCTTCGACGCCATCCTGAAAGATACTGGCCGCCTCATAACCGGGGAACATGTTCATCGGATAGGCTTGGCCGGCAATCAGCACAAAACCGACAAAACAGAACAAGCCCAGCACCACCATGCCGGAGGCGAAAGCGATACCACCAATCTGATTGCCCAAGTTGGAGTTGAACAACACCGCCAACGGTCCCAGCACACCCAGCAAGACCACCCCACCCCAATACAACCAGGCATAGGAACCGGTCAGAATCCAGCTCTCCACATCATAGAAAGCCGGGGAATAAAACTTGGTGAACTTTTCGACGATCAACAGATACAACACCAACAACAGGAAAAAGATCAGCGCATTACGCAAGGCAAAGAGCAGGCGGCGATCCAACTCCCGCTCCGTGAAGCGAAATGAGGCCAACAAAAGCAAAATGCTCATCGCCGTGCCGGAGGTCAGCGAAACGGCAACAAAAGTCGGGGCGGTAATCGCCGAATGAAACACCTCACGGGCATGAATCACCCCGAAAATGGAACCTGTACCGGTGGTCAACACAAAACGCCAGGCAAAGGCCGCCGAGCCCGCCGCCTTGGTGAATTGCGGAAATTGAAACATGCTCCACAAGTAGAGGAAGCAGAGAACAGTAAAGCCGGAGTACAAAAAGACATTCCAGGTAAACATCGAACGGAAGTTCATGTGCAGCATGATCAGCAACATCCGATCCGGTCTGCCCAGATCCAAGGTCAAAACCGTCAAACCACCCGCCAGCAGGACAATGGCCAAAAAGGCGGAAAAACGACCAAACTGTTTGAACTGCTTGACCGCAAAAATGGTCGACATGGAACCCAGATTCAACGAACCGGAGGCCATCACCAACAACGAAATGGCAAAAATGTGCGGCAACCCCCAAACCACCGAGTTGTTCATGCCGGTCACACCATGGCCATTCACTTCAATGTAAATGAACGCCGCTGCTCCCAGCAACAACAACAGCCCCATACCAGCGATCAACTTCCAATACCCTTGGGAACGACCCTCAATGGCTGCAAACTCATCAATCATGGCGCTCTCCCCCTTTTACAATCCCTGATAGTAAACACGGGGTTTCAACCCCAGATCGGGCCGGATCGTCTTGGTGGCAACCGTATGGACCCGCTTGGCAATTTCTGAACGGGGATCATTGAGGTCACCAAACAGCATGGCACCCTTGCCTTCCTTCTTGCATGCCTCGACACAGGCCGGTTCCTGACCGTCATCCAGACGATGCACACAAAAAGTACATTTTTCGACTACACCCTTGCTGCGAATAGGTACATTGGGATTGCTCTCATCGGTGCGCCTGGTTTCATGGTAGACCAGGGAACGGGCCTTGTACGGACAGGCGATGATGCAATAACGGCAACCGATGCAGCGGTGCATATCCACCAACACAATGCCATCCTTGCGAATGAACGATGCCTCGGTGGGACAGACATGCACGCAGGGCGGATTTTCGCAATGGTTGCACAGCACCGGCACCTGGACCGACGGACGCCGTTGATCTTTGTCGCGAAGCTCCACTTTGCGAATCCAGTGTACATCCCGCGACGGTTCGCCAAATAACGGCACATTGTTCTCTTTGCGGCAGGCTGTGGTACACGCCGTGCAACTGTTTGTGCATTGCGTGCTATCGATCAACATTGCCCAACGACGACCAGCAGAAGCTTCCGTCCGCTCGGCAGGTGCCGCCAGCAATGTAATGCCCGGTGCAAGCGTGACCCCTGCAGCCAACGCACCTCCCAGCCCCAACACTGCTCTTCTCTCTATCGTGGCCATGGTCATGGCATATTCCCCAGTTTAGCTGCTGTGTTATCAGCCCGTTGCTCCAATCTCCGCACCGAGTGGCTGCCGCCCTGCGGCACTTGCTGCGAGGCTCATTGAGGGTTTCATCTGGGCTTCTCGCAAGTGCCGCACTCTCTTGGCAGAGCCATCCGACAAGGCAACTTTCAGGCTGTTATCCCATCTTTAGCGCCGAAAAAAGCTCCGGCGATTATTTGGGATAGTGATGGCACTCAAAACAGTTGGGAGCAACACCGGCATAGGTGTGGCACCGATCACAAAATTTTTCCCGGCTTGTGTGGCAGGTCGTACAATTTTTCAAGCTGTCGGAGGTGACCCGTACACCTTCCCGCACGGCCATATCACGATTATGCTTCAGAAAATCCATATGATTGCGGCGCATCCACTCCGTGGGTTTGACACACTCCTTCTTGCCCGCCGGCATCTCCAACCGCAATGCGCCAGGCACATGCTCTTGACCGTCAGAGGCCATAACGAGGGACGGATTCAGCCACAGCAATCCAACGGCAATCGGCAGGACCGTCAGCACGAACCGTACTAATGATGAAAATCGCAACACGGTATGCAATCTCCCTGGCTGCAAGAGGATCCGAAATCAGTCAACCGGTTTACAGCCAAGAGTGAACTTTATGCTGTTCGATCAGTTCGACAAACCCGGCATAATCGGTTACCTTGACACCGTCCACCAACTCTTTGATGGCCCGGGCCTTGAGATCTGCGCTCAGGGCATAAATCGTAACCTGCTGCGTCATCTCTTCCAACAAAGCCGTCTGCGTAGTACCGGCTTGCGCTGCGAAAACACCATCTTCCAACAAGAGTACCACATCGCCGGCCTGCAGATAACGGCTGCAGTCGGACAGGGTGTTGTTTTGAAAGGGTGACTTATTGACAGTATGAAGCATGCTCAATCCTCTCCTGGGCACTAGAAGCTGAGGATGTTGTGTTGTTCCGCCATCATGGCCGCAATTTCCTGCGCATCCACAACCTGCGGTCTGATCGGCTCTTCGGTATCTTCATCTTCACCGATGATCACCAGATCATCTTCCGTCATGCCACGGCTCTCCATGGAGTGACGATCGACAAAAACTTTCTGAATTTCGTAATCGACCAGCGCGCCATAAGTGGCTTCAAACCCCTTGATACCCAACTCTTTGGTATCCTGGCCACGTTTGACGGCAAAGACGCCATCATCCATAAAGACCACGGAGATATCCGCGTCATACGCTGCCATGATCAGCTTGACTTCCAGCCCCTCGTAGACATAGATCGAACCATGGGGCGGCTTACGCACGGTGAACATGATTTTTTTAACTTCTTCGGCCATTGGCTTACTCCTTGTCTCAGTCGCCGAACACAACCATGCGATCGGCCTGAATGGCCATCATGGTCAGTTGTCCCAAGCCCGAAATGCGCACATTCGGCACCAATACTTCATCGACGATACCCCGCCGCTTGGCCGCAGCAATACACACCACAATGTCGATCCCCTTGGCCCCCAATTCTGACCAACGATTGGCAATGTGCCGGTCATCCTGAGGTGGTTCCATGAGTTTGGTTACGTTGTAAACGCCGTCATGGTAGAAAAAAATACCCTGAATTTCATGTCCTCTGTCGATAGCCGCCTTAATGAAATTATAGGCACTATCGGAGGCTTCATGATTGTATGGTCCTTCGTAGATGCAAACCGCAATTTTCATACGTAGCCATCCTCCATTCGCACCAAGCCCCGGTTGTTCTGTCCTGCAGAAACAAAAACGGGGCAACCAAAAGAGACCGGTTGATCCTCCTGGCGGAGGTGCAACCGGATGGAATCAAAAATCGGCGGGCAGTATATCATGACTTACTAATATTCTGGCAAGTAAAAAAACGGCCTTTTTTAGCGCTGCCAGAATCTCCTTAAAAAGTCTGCCCAACCGGGTGCGCCATCCGTATGTATATGTGCATACGAGGCAAAAATATTGCGGTACAGCAAACCATCCCACGCACCGTCCACCCCATGGCCGCGAACGACCCGGTAGGCAAAATCAACTCCTTCACCCAGACGTGACACCCGCGAATAATGAAATTCATGGCAGGCAACCCGCTGTCCCAAGGCTGGCCACCCCCCTTCCCGGCACCCCTCTACCGTCATGTAACCATAACCTTGTGGTCGTTTACCCATGGTGATTTCAATCGGCAAGGCACCGACCAGGGGTGCCGACCGCCCCTGCCAGTGCAGTTGTTCGGCCAATACCATCAAACCACCGCACTCGGCATAGACCGGCAGGCCGTCAGCGATGCGTTGACGCAAGGCACTGAACAGTGGCTGGTTGGCCGACAAGGCATCCATGAACATTTCCGGAAAACCGCCGCCGATATAGATACCGGCTACATCCGGGAGCGAATCGGCACGCAGCAGGGAAAAGGGGACCCACTCGATGCCCCGCTCACGCAGGGCCTGCAAATTTTCTGGATAATAAAAATGGAAGGCCTGATCGGTGACATAGGCAACCCGCAGCTTTTGCCCGGCGGGCAGGGCCCGGGTTGTGCTGCTCTCGACCGGCGGCAGCGGTTCTGCCCCATAGGCCAAGGCAAGCACGGCATCCAGATCCACCCGACTGGCGACCAACTGCCGGATGGCTCCAATCCGCTCCTGCACCCCTTCCCGTTCGCCCGCCGGTTCCAGCCCCAGATGGCGCTCTTCGATACCAACCGCTGCCTCCCGTGGCAAAATGCCCAACACCGGCACCGGGCAATAGTGCTGCAAGGCGCTGACAATTTTTCCTTCCTGTCGGCTGCTGCCCACATTGTTTAAAATCAGACCCCGAATCCGCTCCCCTCCCGGAAAGGCCAAATGGCCGGTCACCAGTGGGACAATCCCCCGCGCCATACCCAGACAATCCACCACCAGAATGATCGGAGCCTGCAACAGGGCCGCCAGGGCGGCACCACAATCCGATCCCTGCACATCCTGACCGTCAAACAGCCCCATATTGCCTTCCACCAGAGAGAGATCCGCTCCTTGCGCATAACGAAAAAAGTTGCTCAGAACTCTTTCCCGGCCCATGATATGAAAATCCAAATTATGGCAATCACGACCGGCAGCGGCAGCCAGCCAGCGGGGATCAATATAATCCGGCCCTTTTTTAAACGGCTGCACCACTTTGCCACGTTCGGTCAAAGCGGCCAGCAAGCCGATCGAGATTAAGGTTTTGCCGGAACTTTTACGGGTTGCGCCGATAAACAATCTAGGAACAGGCACCATGTCTCACTCATCTTCCCCCGATACGGGCGTATTGTTTGTGCAGTTGGGAACCCCGGATGATCCCGGTGAAGCGGCTGTCCGTCGTTATCTGGCCGAATTTCTCTCCGACCAGCGGGTAGTCGATCTGCCGCGCTGGCAATGGCTGCCGATTCTGCACGGCATCATTCTGCGCAGTCGGCCACGTCACTCGGCGGCCCTTTACCAACAGATCTGGCGCGAAGATGGCCTCTCGCCTCTGCTCTATTATACCCGGCAACAGACCGAAGCGGTGGCTGCCGCACTGCTGCCGCAGCGAATTGCCGTCCACTACGCCATGCGCTACGGCAACCCCTCCCTGCCGGTACTGTTGCAGGCCATGCAGCAAGCGGGTATCGAGCGCCTGTTGATCTTTCCCCTCTTTCCGCAATTTTCTGCCGCCACCAACGCCACCATTCTCGATGCCGTGCAAGCGGCCTTTGCCAGCAGCCGTTGTATGCCTGTCCTGCGTTTTGCGCAACCATTTTTTTCGCATCCCGCCTATCTGGATGCCTGGCAGCAACAGATTATTGCCTCTGCCGACCCGGGGCAGTTTGACCAGGTGCTTTTTTCTTTTCATGGTCTACCGCAACGCCATGTCGACCAGGGCGATCCCTATGCCCGTCACTGCCAGGCAACCGCGCAGGCCCTGGCAAAGCGTCTCGGTTTGGCGGAAGATCGTTGGCAGTTGTGTTACCAATCCCGCTTTGGCCGCGAACCCTGGCTGCTGCCCGCCACCGATCAACTGCTGCAACAGCTGCCATCACAAGGCATGCGCAACGTGCTGCTGGTGACGCCCGGTTTTGTCAGTGATTGTCTGGAAACTTTGGAAGAGATCGGTGTACGCGGACAGGAGAGCTTTTTGCTGGCGGGCGGTCAACATTTCCATCGGGTACCCTGCCTCAACGACACCCCCGCCTGGCTAACCGCCCTGCACCACCTCACCCGCCAGGAGCTGGCGGGGTGGTGGGAGAAAACATCTTAATCTGAGCGGAACCTACGACAAACAACCATTGCCGCAGCCAAGTTTCTGTATTGGGTCGATTCGTGAGAAGGAGGGAGACAGATCAACAAAAACGGTAGTCCCTTGCCCGTTTATCCATCTCAAATTTTGCTTTTTCCGCTTTACGAAAAATCTCTTTTGCCATTGCTTCGGCACGCGCAAAACGCTCAGGATCGGGTTTATCTTCTACGAAATCTTTAAAAACCGAGGGGGCACTCTCCCGTGGTTTGATGGTGGCCATGGCAACTCCTGATTTTGGATTGTTCTGTTTATAAGATATTGTTTTGTTTATGAAATCAACTTGTGATTGCCTCGAAAAGAGCGCAGCATCGGGCTTGCTGTTTGAAAAGACTGGATTGACTCTTTACCATAAATTCGTTTCGCATTCAACCAAACTTTGGATAGGGTACGTATCCACAGAAAGGGAGATTTATCCCGTTTGCCCGCTGTCGCATCCAGCACGATTTCCATGCAAACAACTGCACCATTATGTCGATCCTGCCAACAGGTTTCTGGAATAAACTCGGTTACCCATAAAAAATGGGGCAAAGAGAGACTGATCAATGCATGCGACATGGGATCTCCTTCCCCTCTCCTGAACTCTTTATAATTTTTTGACGAGGTACAATACATGCGTCTAATTATTTTAGGAAATGCATCAAAATCAGATGGCTTTGTATAGCTTGATATAATAATGTCTGTTATATTTTCTGCCTGATACGCATAGAGAAAAACTTTATCCGGCAGAGGGGCGACAAACACATCAATATTCTCAATATTATTACGATACTGCCAATCTGCCGGCTTGACAGCCTCTCTGATGATCGCCTGGTATGGACTGATATTATCATCATTAATGACAAAACCGTGTACAAAATCAGACGAAGGCATGACCTTCCCTGCCCTATCGACCAACGATGTATCGCCACAGATATAACCAAACGCGACGACAGCATGTTCCGGCAAACCAACGATCGGCGGCAGTGCGCTATCAACGTAAACGTGCAGATAACGGACCAATGCGTCAACAGATGATGTTCCCCCCTCAATCGGCTTTATTGTATGCCATGGATCTGATTCAGCCGCAACAGCAGATAAATCATCTGCATACTTGGGATCAAAATATTCTGCTGCCAAACCATATTCGGCAAAAACGGATGCGATTTGTTCCATCGTTAATCCTTGACTTGGGGTCGTTCTCCCTCTCGACTTGTCTTTGTTCAACAATGCAATATCGAAAGGATAAATCTCCCGGTAATAGGGATAACGTTGTGACAGGTAACGGAACAGGCTCCAAAGTGCGGTCTCCGCGCAGACATGCGCTTCTGCATCTTGGCTTTGATGGGGAAATGCCAACACTTTTAACTGTTGACACAAAATAACAACCCGATACTCTGCAAGTGCCCCCCACGTCTTGGAACCGGCCCAAGAGTGACGTACAATTTTCCTTGGATCAATCAAACATCGCCCAACGCGCGAATACTCTGTTGGTCGCAGCACAACACTCCCTCTATAGCCTGGGGTGGTTCCTTCATATGATTCTAAATTAATCTCATCTGACAACGCTTTTAGTTTGTTATAAAATTCATCACTAGGCAAATAGAAATCGCTAATGGAAATCATAACATCAAATATGTGTATACGAATAGCTCTACCATTGTAGTGGCTGAATTTTTTTGAATAATAGCCAGAATAAACATTTCTATAATCTTTATCTATATAATCCCGCTCAATTAAAATACATTTAGCATTTTGTAAAATATTTATTATTATTTCTTTGTCGTCGTCACTCAATAAATCGACAAAATCTTCAATAGCAGCAAAATCAAATCCATCCTCATCAGCATCACTGATATCAAAGAACTTAAAAAACATCAAATCAGCATCTTCCATGTTGATCCCCTGTACACATAATTATAATCAAACGACTGACAGATCGATTTCTATGATTTATACAAACAAGTAAATTACATTATTTTGCTCATAGAAAATACCAACTATAAACAATTAATAGGATCTGTATGGCAAACCGTGGTCGTTGTCAAGGAAAAATAACAGCCACACATCTCCAACATCGGCACCGTGTGGCTGTCATGTTAAAAAGCATGTTATGGCACCCCACCCTCCTGCCAACCTTCGCCATAAGTTTTACGAACATAATCCAGGCTGGGGCGAAAGCCCATGCCGTAGATGATTTTATCTCGTTCCGCCTGCGGGCGCAGGTCGGACTGTTCGCGAATCTGGCGCCAGACGCGGGGAGGTTTTGCCCCGGGATAGTTCCAGGCGCTCAACCAGACGGCGACGCTGCGATTGAAGGTGTCGCACACCAGATCGGCATCGGCGCGCACCACTTCGTTGCGTACCGACTTTTGCACCTCTGATTTGTATAAACCGCCCGCCGCATCGGTGGTCATCGTCTGCGACAACACCACCTTGGCGATGGCCGCATTCATCCGATCGATAAACCCTTCATAGTGGACTTGACCACCACGGGCCGCCTCAAGCAACTCAATCTGCATCCCCTCCGGAATGATAATACCGGAATCGGTCTGGATCGCCTGCAAGGCGGCCAACAGACGGCGTTTTTCTTCATCGGTGGCGTTGGCCGGATAGGTGCCCTTGGCGGTGGGCATGCCGAATTTGTCCATAAAAATCAACCACAATTTAATGCCATTGCGCTTGAAATAGACCGGCCAATAGAGCCAATGGGCCAAACCCAAACCATAGGGTTCATCATCATGGTCGGCACCGGTGCAAAAGTGCCAAAATTTTCGACCTGGCAGGCGCTCACCACGACTGTTGCCCGGCACCAGCAAGCGCAAATTGCCCTGCACATCAAAGGCAAAACGACGCTGCTTGCGCACCTTGAGTGCGCCCAGGGTAATCTCCCGGCCATCGGTCGCCCACAGACACTCCGCCACCGCATAGCCATAAAAGACTCCATACAACATTTTTTCCGTCACATTGTCCCAACCGATCCGCTCCAACACTCCCCGCAGTTGCTCGGCGGCCAACCGACTCTGTCGGTCTGGACCACCCGGTATCACTCCCCACTCTGCCGAGGTGACCGCCATGCGCCGTTGCTGAAAGGTCGAGGCCACCTGATCGTCACGCAACACCTCCTCATAGAGCGTGTAATCCCCGCCTTTGTCGCGCAGGACACTGTCCTGCGGATGCAACAAATCCAGTGACGACCAATAGGCACGGGTAATATCGCGACCATCCTGCGTGGTCGCCACCTCACGGTAGAGCGGGGGTGCGGCTCGATCCAACATGGGCAATGCTCCTGTCAAAAAAGAGTGAACTATCGATTGCCACAAGTGTAATGGAATTGGCTCGGAAAAATAACATGAAGAATTTCAGCAGACAGCTTGAGCTATCTTCCCTGTTTTGAACATCTTCCGCAAGTCCGTTGCCGAACCAACAAAAAAGGGACGGTTACCCGTCCCCTGTTTTGCCTGCCAGCCAAAAAAGCAGATTATTTGTCCTCTTTTTTCGACTCTGCCGGAGCGGCTGCCGGAGCCCCCCAGGGATGGCCCCAACCCGGACCATAGCCCCAACCTGGTCCACCCCAGCCTGGACCATAGCCCCAACCCGGTCCACCCCAGCCCGGGCCATAACCATAGCCGTTGTTCCAACCGTTGTTCCAGCCGTTGTAGTTGTTCCAGTTGTTGTTGCCCCAACCACCGCCATCGGCGTCGCCACTCATGTTGAAACCAAAATTGCCCCGCGCCCGGCCATTGCCATTGCCGAACATGTTGTTGCCCCAGTTGTTGCCCCAATTGTTCCAGTTGTTATTGTTCCAACCGTTGTAGGGACCGCCCCAACCCGGACCACCCCACCATGCGGATGCCGTATCCGCCGAAAACAGGGAAACACCCCCTAAAAACGCCGCAACTGCCAACACACTCAGGGTTTTTTTCATAGTCTGCTTTCCTCTTATCTATTCCTGGACGAAGTGAAAAAATAGTACGACCCTACTGACACTTATTCATATCCGGGCGATCGGCTGCACAAAAATTGTTGCCGGATGTATCTGCCTTACCCACCGCATTGAAGCCGCCTACCAACGCCTTGCCGTCAAAATCAGCTGTGACTTTTTTGTATTTGGTAATATCCAGGCGATCATTGTCGCACGCCTTGAGCGCCGCAGCGGCACAAGCCTCTTTGGCGGTCGCCTCTTTCACCGTTTTGTCACAGGCCGCTTTGCCATCACATTTTTTGAACGCTTCCGCTTCTTTACCCGCACAGGCAATCCGTTCGTAATGCAACACACAATCCGCAGCATAGGCCGACCCCACCCATGCAACTGCCAACACCGCACCCATCCACACCTGCTTCATTTTCATTGCCACGCTCCCTCACTCGCAGAAGACCGTTTACCCGGAAAAAAAGTTCATCCGCTGAGTATAATCCGCCCCAATTTTTTTTCAATGCTTAATTCGGATTTTCCTTGACAGCTTTTTCCTGTCGCTGCCAACCGCTGTGGGCCTCCTGAATCCAGTATTCCATCTGGCAACCTGCGTCCCGATAATGGCGGTAGCGTTGGCGGCTGGCCCGCAGACTCTCCGGATCGGATCCGGAGACAAAATCGATCACCATATCAAACCGTTGCGGATCTTCCACCCGCTGCCCTGCCACCACCACCAACAGCGTCGCCTGATTGCTGTCCTCCCCGTGCAGGCCGATCAGAATCGGCTGCCGGGCCACTTCCGGACCGTTCCACAGGCCATGCGGCAAAAACTGTTGCGGCGGCGGCATCGACCACAACAACTCATCCAACCAGCGCGCCTGCGCCTCATCCCGTACCAACAGAGAGCTGCGCACACCCCGTTGCCACGCCTTGCCAACCAGAGAGACCAACGCCACCTCCAACGGCATGGCGGCCAGTTGGTAAAAGCGCACCACCGGTGCCTGCTGCTGGCTGCGGGCCATGGCTTACAACCAGTGCGACTGAATGAAACGGCTCAACAGGCGAACCCCAACCCCTGCGGCACCTTTGGGAAAATGGGGACGGCTGCTGTTCAGGTCATAGGCTGTTCCGGCAATATCGATATGGGCCCAGGCCTGTTTTTCATCGACAAAACGGGACAGAAAACAGCCTGCGGTAATCGCTCCTCCGACCCGTCCGCCAATATTTTTGATATCGGCAACCGTTGACTTGATCTGCTCCTGGTATTCGCTGAACATCGGCAAACGCCAGACCCGATCGCCAGAGGCATCGCCCGCCTTTTCCAGCTGTCGCAACAACGAATTGTCGTTGCCCATCAAACCGCTGGCATGGCTGCCCAGGGCCACCGCACAGGCACCGGTCAAGGTTGCCAGATCGATAATGGCCGCCGGTTTGTAGCTGGCGGCATGATGCAGGGCATCGGCCAAAATCAAACGACCTTCCGCATCGGTATTCAATACTTCAACAAAAAGGCCGTTGGCCATGCGGATCACGTCGCCGGGTCGCTGCGCCGTGCCCGAGGGCAAATTTTCTGCCGCCGGAACAATACCGACCAGGTTGATCGGCCACTCCAGTTCGGCAGCGGTTTGCAGCAGGCCAAAGACTGCGGCAGCGCCGCACATATCAAACTTCATATCGCCCATCCCTTCGCCGGGTTTGAGCGAAATGCCTCCCGAGTCAAAGGTGATGCCTTTACCGACCACCGCCAGCACCGGGCGATCGCCCCCCTTGCGGTACTCCATGATAATCAGGCGGGGCAACGACTGACTGCCGCCACCCACCGCCAGAATGCCCTGCATCCCTTTGCGGGCCAACATTTTTTCGCTATACACGGTTGTTTTGATCGCCGACAACCGTTCCGACAGCTGCCGTGCCTGCAGCGCCAGTGCCTCCGGATTCAGAATATTGCCGGGTTGGTTGGCCAAGTCACGGGCCAGGGCAACGCCACGGGTAATGGCCTCCACCTCGGCCAGCCGTTTTTTCTCCTGCGCCTGCCGCTCACCGGCAGTGCCGCACAACATCTGCTTGAACGGCGTATTGTTCGCCTCCTCTTTTTTGCTCTCTTTGCTCTTGTACTGTTCAAAGCGATAATCGGCCAGCCAGGCCCCTTCCGCCAGTGCCTCCAGCACCGGAATCTGTTGTCGTCTGTTTTTGGCTTTGTGGTGCGGATCCAGGGTCAGCAAAAGATGGCAGGAGGCGATGCGTGCTTTGTGGCACAACTGGGTGATGTGACCACCCAAAGTACGGAAACTTTCCGTATTCAGTGCCTCTTTTTTGCCCATGCCCAAGAGAAGCAGCCGGTCAATGGCCAAACCGCTGCCGGGTTGAGTCGGCAAGAGCAGCGATTCACCCAAACCGCCGCGCATCCATCCCTCGTCCAGACGTTTGCGCACCTCCTGCTCCACCTTTTTGCCACAGTGGGCCAAGGCAGGTTGCGCTTCTCCCCCTTCATACACGCCGATCACCAGTGCCTCGCCCTTCCAGCTCTGCACGGCAGTGGTGGCCAATCCGATCTTTAACGTCTGACTGTTTTTATCCATCTTCTCTCTTTTGCGGTCGCTAATCCGATACAACCCGGCAGCTCTCCTACCAGGCACCCAAACTATTCACAGGCTTCCCCCTGCACCGCCAACAGCCCCGATCGACCGGCAACGCTGCCCCAGACAACCCGATGACGGGGCAACACCCGGCCCGCCAACTCAGCATGCAGTTCTGCCAGCGTGCCGACGGTATAACCCTCCGCTCGCCAGGCGATCAACAGGCGCTCCATCACCGGCAACAGTTTCATCCCTTCCAGTTCGGCATGCAGGGTATAGACATGGCCAAACGGTGTGGCGCGCCGACTCTGTTGCACTATCTGCGTATGCACCTGATCCGCTCCCAGCGCATCCACACCCAGCAGTTCATCCAAGGTGGGCAAGGTGGTGGGCAACTGCGGGCAGTGAAAGGTGCGACCATCCATGACCGGCAGAAAGGGGTGCGTTCCCCGCGTATCGCTGGCATAGGGCAACCCCCACTCCTCCTCCACCTCCAGCAAATGGCTGTTGAGTTGCCAACCGGCAGCACCGTGGGTGGTGGGTGGACCGACCAGCGTTTCGTGCCTTGCCATCGCCTTTTCCAACGCCTGGCGGGTCCACACTTCTCCCTTTTGCGCCACATAATCCTGCCAGGCGACATGGTCATGGCAGTGGATACCACTTTCATGTCCGGCGGCAACCGCCTGCCGGATCGGCTCTGCCGCCCGTTCACCGATCACCGGACCGGGCAACAGCACCCCATACAACAAGGTTTTCAGTCCGTAATGGCTGAAAACCGAGGTGCGGCTGACTTTGCGTAAAAAGCCCCGGCGGAAAACACGCCGCAAAGCCCGCCCGGTATGGTCCGGCCCCAGACTCCACAAAAAGGTGGCCCGAACCTGGTGGCGGTCGAACAGACGCACCAGAGCAGGCACCCCCTCCAGGGTACCGCGCAAGGTATCGACATCCACCTTCAGGGCAATGCGCATGGTTCAACCTTCCCGCGTGGCGGTCAATTCATCCTGATCCAGCAAGGCCCCTGCCCGCTCCACCTCCGTGCGGTAGGTGGCAAAAATCCGCCGCAGGGAGGTCGCCAGAGCAATCTTGGGTTGCCACTGCAAATCCTGACAGGTATTGTCGATCCACGGTACCCGATGTTCGATATCCTGGTAGCCCTCGCCATAATAGCGGGCAGAGTTGACATCCATCAGCTTCACACAGCGCAAACCTGGCTGATATTCGGGAAATTCGGCGGCAATCTCCAACATCAGCTGCGCCAGTTCTCGAATCGAAAAACCGTTATTGGGGTTGCCGATATTGTAAATTTTGCCGCTGGCCACGCCGTTGGGGTTTTCAATCACCCGCATCAGCGCATCAATACCGTCATCAATATCGGTAAAGCAGCGTCGTTGCGAACCACCATCCACCAACTGAATCGCTTCACCCCGGGCAATATGGCCCAAAAATTGGGTCACCACCCGGGAAGATCCCTCTTTCGGGGTGTGCAGGCTGTCCAGACCGGAACCAATCCAGTTGAAAGGCCGAATCAGAGTAAAATCCAGCCCTGCCTCCATGCCGTACGCCCAGATGACCCGATCCATCAACTGTTTGGCACAGGAGTAGATCCAGCGCGGTTTATTGATCGGCCCCAGGATAAAATTGGATTCATCGGGATGAAAGGCAGCATCCCGACACATGCCATACACTTCCGATGTGGAAGGAAAAACCAAACGTTTGCGGTAGCGGACACAATCGCGGATAATGGGCAGGTTGCACTCAAAATCCAACTCAAAAACCGCCAACGGATGGCGCACGTAGGAAGCCGGTGTGGCAATCGCCACCAAAGGGAGAATCACATCGCACTTTTTGACATGATACTGCATCCACTCCCGGTTGATGGCAATATCCCCCTCAAAAAAATGAAAGCGCGGATGGTTAAGCAAAGGGGTGATATGGTTGGCGTGCATGTCCATACCGTAGACATGCCAGTCGGTGCGATCGATAATCCGCTGCGACAGATGGTGGCCGATAAAGCCGTTGACACCAAAAATCAATACATTCACAACACGTTCTCCTTCTCTATCGGAAACGGATGCAAGCACAACCCCTCTGATCCCCACTGTTGACACCATGCGGATTGATCCAGTAAAAGGCCATCCATGCCTATTTGCACCAACTGCAGGCGATAACCATCGCAGCAGTCGGCATAACAGCCTCCCTCCTGCCAATAGAGGCGTGGTCGCTCTGCGGCGCTGACGAGCGCCTGTTCTGCCCGGTAGTGACTGCTCAAAATATCGATACGCCGCCCTTGCCAGTAAAAAAAAGCCCCTGGATAGGGCGGAGCCACCGCCCGGATCAGATTATGAATGGTCCAGGCACTCTGCCGCCAGTCAATCCGTCCATCCTCTGGTCGGCGCCGACCGAAATAGCTGCCCTGGCTCAGATCCATTGCTTGCGCGCTCACCCGCCCGGCCAGCAACGCCGGTATCACCTGCCACAACAGTCGCTCACCGGCACAGACCACTTTTTGGAACACCTGGTGGGCGGTATCGTTGGGCAAAATGCGCACCGCCTCCTGCCCGACAATGGCTCCGGCATCCGGTTTGAGAACCATTTCGTGCAGGGTGACACCGGTTTCCGACTCGCCATGACAGACCGCCCAGTTGATCGGCACCCGACCCCGATATTTCGGCAACAGAGATCCGTGCAGGTTGTAGGCCCCGCGTTTGGGCAGAGACAACAATTCGCTACCGAGCATATGCCGATAATAGAAAGAGAAAAGATAGTCCGGCGCACAGGCGGCCACCAAGGCGACACTCTCCGGCGCATTGGGATTATCCGGTTGTATGCAGGGGATGCCCTCGCAACGGGCCAGGGCGGCAACACTGTCGAACCATTGGTTTTCGTTCGGATCATCCGGGTGGGTAACCACCAAAACAACCCGCACGCCCCGCGCCAATAACACCGCAAGGGCACGCACCCCCACATTGTGGTAGGCGAAGACGACCGCGACATTGCCGGTGGCACTCATGGGGATTCGGCAGCAGGCGGCGGCATGGTGCGTTGCAAAACCGTGCGCACCAGATAACGGGGGCGTTGTTTGGTTTGGTGATAAATCCGGCCCAGATATTCCCCCATCATCCCCATACCGAACAAAGAGATACCGATCAGAAAAAAGACAATGGCAAACAGGGTGAACAATCCTTCCATCTCCGGGCCGATCACCAGACGGCGAATGGTCAGATAGACCACAAAACAAAAGGAAGCAATGGCCACACCGATGCCGGTCAAGGAAAAAATCCGTAACGGCGCTGCCGAAAAACCGGTCATCAGGTCAAAATAGAGCTGAATGAGGGAAAAAAGCGAATATTTGGAACGACCGGCTGCCCGCTCTTCATGTTCGACCACCACTTCGGTGGCATGACCGGCATAGAGAAAACCCAGGGCCGGGATAAAGGTGAACGACTCCTGCGAGGCCAGCAAAGGGGCGATGACATCGCGATGATAGCCGCGCAGCATGCAGCCTTGATCGGTGATGCGGATACGGGTCAAACGTTCGCGCAGACGGTTCATCAAGCGGCCAGCCACCTGCCGCCACCAGACATCCTGCCGCTTGCGCCGAATGCTGCCCACATAGTCGTATCCCTCATCCATTTTGGCAATAATTTTGGGAATCTCTTCCGGGGGATTCTGCAGATCGGCATCCAAGGTGATCACATAGCGGCCCAGGCTGTGGCCAAATCCGGCCATGACCGCCGCATGTTGACCAAAATTGGTCCTGAGAATCACCACCCGTGTGCAATCCGGTCGGCTCTGAAACTGTTGCTGCAACAACCAGGCGGTACGATCCCGGCTGCCATCGTCGACAAAAATGACCTCGTAAGAACGGCCAATCTGATCCATCACCTGATAGAGGCGCTGGAATAAGATCGGCAAGACCAGCTCTTCGTTATAGACCGGAATGACAATGGAAACTTCTGGTTTGTTTGCTTGGTCTGCAGACATACTTTTCCTTTCTTGCTCTCAGCCACATGCTGAAAGGGCCATTCTCAACCGGCCATCAAAGCGGCAATAGTTTGCGCAACAACGGTCACATCCTCTTCCGGCATGGTGGGATACAACGGCAGGGAGACGACCGTATCACCCATCTGTTCGGCCACGGGGAAGCGGCCCTTGCGGTAACCGAACGTTTCGGCAAAATAGTGGGTCAGGTGTACCGGTCGATAGTTGACCATCACGCTGATCCCCCGGCTTTGTAATTCTTGCACCAATTGGTCCCGCTCCATCCCTTGCACCAGAATCGGAAACAGATGATGGGCATGGACCGACTCTGGCGCTGGTGCTGCCAGCAGACGAATGCCCGGCACCTGGGACAACAAAGCCCGGTAACGATCGGTCAGTTGTTGCCGCCGCTGCAGGTTACGCTCGAGACGATCCATTTGGGGCAACAAAATGGCCGCCTCAATGTTGCTCATGTTGTATTTCCACCCCAGCACGGTCATATCCCAATGCTGATACCCTTTTTCGGTCCGTTCCGCACCGGTACGGGTCATGCCGTGCAGGCGCAACAAACGCAGTTTTTGGTAGAGTTCGCTGTCATTGGTTGCCAGAGCGCCCCCTTCGCCACAGGTGATATTTTTGGTGGCATAGAAACTGAAGCAGGCGGTGGTGCTGGCTCCGGCAGGACGAATACCCTGCTCCTTCCCCTCCAGACAGTGGGCGGCATCCTCAATGATGGCCAGGCCGTGCCGTTCGGCCACTTGACGCATCGCCACCATGTCACACATGCGACCATAGAGATGGACCGGCAGGATCGCCTTGGTACGGGGGGTGATGGCGGCCTCAATCTGCGCCACGTCCAGATTGCCGGTTTCGGCCTCGACATCGACAAATACCGGCAAGGCACCCGCCTCCAGAATGGCCGTCGAGGTGGCAATGAAGGTCATCGGCGTGGTGATCACCTCATCGCCCGGACCAATTCCCAATCCCAACAGCGAGAGATGCATCGCTCCGGTGCAACTGGTCACCGCCAAGGCATGGCGACAGCCCAAATAGTCGGCCAGACGGCGTTCAAACCGTTCCACCGTTTCGCCCGTGGTCAAAACCGGATGACGCAAGGCCGCCGCCACTGACTCAATCTCTTCCTGCCCCAAATCATGCCGAAAAAAAGCTACCTTGAATGTCATCGCCCCCGCCTTGTGTGAAACCGTCGCCACCGGAACATACTGTCATTAATCTTGTCAACAAGGCCAATTTTCCTGCCCTTTGCCCTGACGGTCAAGGAATTATCCGCCCCAGATGCTGCCATCCTTTGCAATGCGGAACGGAATGGGGTGGAATATCTCTTCGCACCTGTTCCCTTCCGGCAGAAAGTTTGCCTACCATGCACCGTCTTGCCCGCTATCTCTTCCTGGAGTGCGCCACTTCGTCACTGATCGCACTCCTGGTACTCTCCTTTATGGCCATGCTGCCACAGGTGTTGCGCCTGGTTGATCTGTGGGTCAATCGCGACCTGCCCGTTTCCGTGTTGGGAATGATGATCTCTCTCTCCATCCCGAAAATATTTTTGACCACCATCCCCATGGCTTTGCTGGTCGGCACCCTGCTCTCTCTGGGCCGCATGGCGCAGGAGAGCGAACTGGTCATCCTCAAGGCCTGTGGCATCAGCCCGCTGCAAATTTTGCAGCCGGTGGCTCTGCTGGCTCTGCTCTATACCGCCCTGGCCCTGGCCCTCAGCACCCTCTGGTTACCCAGCGCCTACCACCAATTTGCCGACTTGAAACAAACGTTGCTCTCCTCCACTTCACTGGCCTTGAAACCGCAAGCCTTCAGCCATGCCATTCCCGGCTTGACCATCTATTTTGAGCAACAGGATCCGCAAAGCCAACAGCTCTCCGGACTGCTGATCCACGACCGGCGCAATCCGGACAATCCGATCACCCTGACTGCCCGTCGTGGCGAAATTCGTTCCCTGCCCAGCGGACAAACCCTGCTCTTCCTGCAGGAGGGCACGCGCCATCACTCTCTGCCCGATCAACATTATCGGGCGTTGCGCTTCAGCCACTATCAGATGGACCTGGCCATCGCCCTGGACGCCAAAGCCAACCCCGGCAAACAACAACTCGATGAAATGTCCCTGGCGGAATTGTCACAGCAGATGCGCGATGCCCCGCCAAAAGAGTCGTATGCCGCCTGGATGGAGTGGCACCGCCGTTTTTCTTTTCCCACGGCCACCCTGATTCTTGGCCTGTTCGCCGTTCCCCTGGGGTTGCAGCAGTCACCGCGTTCCGGTCGCAGTTATGCGCTGGTGGTGGCAATCGTCACCCTGATCGTACACTTTGCCCTGCTTTCGATCGGCGAAACCATGGCCCGCAAACAGATCATCAGCCCGATCATCGGCTTCTGGCTGCCCAATCTTTGCATGGCCATGCTGACTCTCTATCTCATCACGGCCACCCATCAGTGCCGACCGTTCCATTGGGCCAACTGGCTCGCCAACAGCCTCGCCAACCTGCCGCAACGACTGCTGGCCGCTCCCAAGGAACCCTGATCGATGCCTATCCTCTTTCTCTACCTGCTGCGTCTCTTTTTGTCTGGTCTGTTGCAGATTGTCGGCCTGTTCATCGCTCTTTTCCTGCTGATCGACGGCATCGAAAGCATTCGCCGCTTTGCCCTGAAGCCTACCTTCAACTGGTTCGACATGGTGTGGATGATGCTCTGCCGTCTGCCCGACTTCATCACCCTGCTGCTCCCTTCCATCTCCCTGCTGGCGGTGTTGATGGTTTTGGCCCGTCTCTCCCGACAAAATGAAATTACCGTCATGCGTGCCAGCGGTCTCTCCCTCTACCGCATTCTGATCCCTTTCCTGCTGGGTGGCCTGTTGATTGCCTCTGCTCAACTGCTGCTGCGCGACCAGTTGGTCCCTTTGAGTAAACGGCTCGCCCAACAGATGGAAGATCGTTTTCTTGGTCGCGACACCCCGACCCAAACCGATATCGATAACCTGTGGCTGAAAGTGTGGACCAAACACGGAGACCGCCAGTTGCTCAATGTGCAGCAGGTGCTGCCCGATGAACGGGTTATGCTCAACGTATCCCTCTTTGAATGGGATGCCGAACATCGTCTGCGCACCTACACGCAAGCGCGCAGCGCCCATATGGTGCAGGACAAATGGGTTCTCAACCAAGGCATCCGCTACCAGTATGGGGAAAACGTTCAGGCAGAACGTTTCATCCACCGCGACTGGCCGGCACTTCTTGGACTCGATCAGCTGAATCGCACGGCCATCAACCCCGATTTTCTCACCTTTGAGCAAATACTCCGTCTGATCGAACGCACCGAACGGGAGGGCTACGATGCCACGCGACTGCATGTCCTGCTCCACAGCCGTCTGTCGCAGCCGGTAACCACCCTGGCCGCCATTCTGCTCGCCTTTCCCTTCACCTTGCGTTTGCCCCGGCGTGGTGGTATCACCCGTTCCCTCTTGCTGGGCGTGCTGCTTGGCTTTACCCTGTTCATTATCGCCGATCTGGCGCAAGCTCTCGGTATCGGTGGACGCTTGCCACCACCTCTTGCCGCCTGGGCTCCAGTCTGTTTTTTTGCCGGTGTCGGCGGCTTTTTGTTGATCCACCTGGCCGATCCGAAACGGCAGGGCTGATGCCAAGTCGCAAGCGAATGGGGAACAAGGCGGCAAGGAGGAGGCGACGAGAACGCCGTTACCCGTTCGCTTGCGGCTTGGTATGAGAGCGTGTGCAGCGATAGGTTGCGCGCAACCCTTGTGACGATACACTCTGACGAGCGGTGAAATAATCTGATGTTACCCTTTCTGCGCACCCTGTTACCCGCTGATCCGCCCCTGGCACCGATGGTTTTTTCCCGGCGACCCATTGTGCATCGTTTTTGGCTGACCGGTCTGCTTGCCGCCTGGTGCGGTTTTGCCCTGGGCTTCTGGCTGTGGGCCAGCCAACTGGCCCTCGTGGAGGTAACCGCCTTGTGGCCTGCGCTGAAATTGTGGCATGCCCGGCTGCAAATTGAACTTTTTCTCGGTGCCTTTCTGCTCGGCTTCGCCCTGCAGTCGGGTCCGCACGTGATCGGCGGCAAGTCACCACCCCCTGTTCCCCTGCTGCGCCTGCTCGCCCTGCTGCAACTGGGCTTTCTGCTCTCTCTGCCCCTTTTTGCCGGCTGGCCTGCCTGGAGCGGACAACTGCTGCTCTCGGTCGCCTATCTGGGTGCCGTCTACTTTTTGGCCCGCATCACGGCGAGCGGTGATGGGCAACGCCGTCTCTCCCGTGGCATCCCCTTGACCGCCTCTTTTCTGCCCCTGGCCCTGGCCCCCTGGCTGCCTCTGGAACAACCCGCCGTCGCCCTCTGGGTTCTCTGGTGTGGTCCGGTGACCAGCGCCCTGGTCGCCGCACAACAGTTGGTGCAGAATGTTCTCGGCGGTCAAAATCTGCTCGGCCCGGCTGCCCGCCGCTTTGCCGCCGCTCTGCTCGCTGCCTGGAGCCTGACCACCCTGGCCGCTTTTCTCTTGCCTGCCCTGTGGCCTGCCGCCGGTCTCTCCTGGCTGCTGGTGTTGTTCATCTTCAGCCATGCCACCCGTTTTTTGTCGGCTGCCCGCCAATTCGGCTTTTCCTCCATTCAACTGACCCTGCTGCTCGGCTTTGCTGCCGCCGTGCTGGCCGCCGCAACCCTGCTGCTGCCCAGCCCCCCTCTTGATGCCACCCTGCACCTGCTCGGTGCGGGTACCTTCACCGTGTTGATCCTGGGGGTCGCTGCCCGCGTGGTCAGCTTTTTTTCCGGCATTCCGGCCCTCAACGATCGCCTGCTCTGCTATTTTCTGCTGCTCTGGAGCCTGATCGCCCTGGTCAGAGCTGCCTCGGCCATCGGCTGGTCACCCTCACCACCTCTGTTGATCCTGGTGCTGCTGCTCGCCCTTCTCCTGCTTGCCACCTGGTCGGGACGTGTCGCCCTCTGCCTGCGCAAAATCAGCCTGAAAATAACACCTGATTTGCTATACAAATAATATCATCAAGGAGAACGAGACCATGCTCAACAAACTGATTCTCGGTGGCAGTTATCCCGTGCGGGGTTTGCTGATGCTCAACAAGCCCGGCATCCGCCGTTTCGTCATTGTGCCGCTCTCCATCAATACGTCGCTTTTTGCCATCGGCATCCACTTTTTTTTCGGCAATCTGTTCGCCTTTGTCCACTGGATCGACGGCTATCTGCCCAGTTGGCTGCACTGGTTGCAATGGCTGCTGGCCCCGTTGCTGGTCTTGGCGGTGGCAACCACGCTGTTTTTCTCCTTTTCGATGATGACCAATCTGATCGCCGCCCCCTTCAACAGCCTGCTTGCCGAACAGGTGGAGCTGCAATTGACCGGGCGTTACCCGAACAGCACCCCGTTCACCGTTGCCACCCTGTTGACCAGGGCTGTCCCCTTGTTGGGCAATGAACTGAACAAAATTGTTTATTCCCTGCTTTGGCTGCTGCCTTTCCTGCTTATCTATCTGATCCCTGGCCTCAATCTGGCCGCACCCCTGCTCATGCTGCTCTACTCTGCCTGGATGTTGGCGATTCAATATCTGGATTTGCCGATGGGCAACCGGGATTTGAGCGGCAGGGAGGTGCGTCGGCGACTGCGGCAGCAACGGAGCCTGGCCATCGGCTTTGGTGGCATGACCCTGTTGCTGACCACTGTACCGATTGTGAATTTTCTCGCCATGCCCGCTGCCGTAGTTGGGGCAACATTGCTGTGGGTTGAACGGTTTGCTGAGCAGGAAAAGTTGCTTAACGGTGGAGCATGAGCCGCTGCAAAACGGCCAGCAGCTCTTTTTTGCTGATCGGTTTGGTTAAATGGAGATCACATCCTGCTGCCAGACTCTCCGTCGCCTTGTCAGCACCGGCATGGGCGCTGAGGGCGATGATGGTCAACGGCTGCGCACCCTCCTGCCCTGCCTGCCACCGGCGGGTGGCTTTGGCCAAGGCGTAACCATCCATTTTTGGCATCTCAATATCGGTCATCAACAGGTCAAAGCGGCTCTGCTGAATGCGCAGCAACGCCTCTTCACCGTTGTTGACCATCTCCAACTGATGCGGACTCTTTTTCAGATAGCTCTGAAAAAGAAGTTGATTTTCTGGCGAATCCTCTGCCAGCAAAATGCGCAACCCTGGCGCATTTTCGACCAGCGCACTCTCCACCTGTAATTCGGCAACGGCAGGCGCTTCGCCTGCCCGCAACGGCAGGGTAAAATAAAAACAACTGCCCACCCCCACCGCTT
>PDZV01000076.1 GCA_002753135.1 Magnetococcales bacterium WMHbinv6
CTGCACCCCTTCCTTGCGCAGTTCAGCGAATGAAGCCGCGTTGTGCGTCTTGAATTCACACACATGCCACGTCTTGGGTGCCTCAATAATGCCCACCGCCGCTGCGTCCAAACTGCCACCAAAATGGCCATCGCAGGCATCAACCCGCCACTGTCGTCCTGTCTGCGGATCCACATCCAATACGGTGGCCCCAGTGCGACGCAGGTTACGAACGAACCGGTTCTCCTCCAACTGGCCGGTCTCAAACAGCCGCAGCATGCGCCCACTGAACTGCGAACGGGTTGTCCATCGGAAATCAAACCAGAGTGCCCGTTCGCACTCTTTGCCGATGAGCGATGCCCCCAGGTGGGGGCGAAAACCATCCCTGGAATCCGACTCGTATGCAGCCAGGATGGCTTCAACGGTCGGAGAATGAGGTTTGGGAAGAGGTGCCATCACGCACCTCCGTGTGAAACAAAAAGTTGGTGCGCCTGATCGAGCACGGCACGCCATTTGTCTTCGCCGTACTCACGACGCACGACGGCGATAATGCACTCCTTCAGTTGATTCTTTTTTGCGGTGGACAGATGTCTCAAACGCTCCTGCAGAAGAACCAACGCCTCCCGTTTGAAACGCAAGGCGGAGCGGGCTCGACGAAACCACACGGCATCGATGCGGCCCCCGTTGGCCTGCCGCTCCATGTCGGCGGCGGCCAACTGATCGCGTATGGCAGCGATGTCGAACTGCAAGGAGATGATGCGGGTACGGCATTCTTCCATGTCGGAAGGCAAATCGGGCTTGTCCTGACCCTCTTGGTAGGGCAAGATGGTGCTGTCCATGGATCTTCTCCAAAAAAGATGTCTTATGGGTGGGGCGGTCTGTCACCGGTGCTTGGCCGCGATGGGGACAGATCCGCCCGTTTATCTGCTTCAACTCATCCTCCGCCAGGGTCCAACCCCACCGGCAACGGGTGCAGGGTTGGGAACCTGGGCAGCGGGTTGCTGCACCGGTTGCGGCTGAGTAGCCTGCGCCGGATACTGCGCCGGTTGCGGTACCTGCACCGTCTGGGGCTGCGTCTGGTACTGCACCGGTTGGGATTGCGATACTGCCTGCGGTTGCACCTGTGCCGGTTGCGACTGGGGTACCTGTGCCTGTTGCTGCTGAGACACCTGGACCGGTTGCGGCTGCGGCTGATACTGTGGTGCATGTCGTGCCGGTGGAGGCTGAAATGCCTGCTGTGAACCTTGAGCAGCATTGGCAACCGCCTTGTACCCCTTGGTCTGGTTATACCCCTCCTTATCCACTGCCACCTTCACCACCATGGGTTTGAAGTGGAGTTCCTCAGAATCAGCCACCTGCATCCGCCCTACGGCGTGGCAGATGGCCGACAGGGTGCGCTGGGCAATCTCCTCTGCCTGCCGGTTGGGATTGACCAAATTGAGCCGGTCAAACAGCTTCTTTCCAGCCATCACACCATCCAATACCTCCAATTCCATCCAGAGGTATTGGCCATTGCCGGCCTTCGTCACCCGCATCTCACTGGCAATGATCTGCACCCGATAATCCCCAGGTGGCAGGGCCTCATGCGGCTGGTTGGGGTCCACCTGACTGGCATCAAACGTTCCACCAAGTTGTGCCATGATATTTCTCCTTTATGCGCTGACTGCATTTGTCTGTATGGTTCCAGCGAGATACGCTTCGAGTGTCGGCCACTCCATGGGCAGCTCGCCGGGAAGGTTGTAACGGTTCTTGGCCAAAAAGGCCGGACGCTCAGTGGTAAAAATCACTCGGGTGCAGTCACCTACCGCACGGGTCACTTTTTTGTTGAAACCGACATCGGTTTTGGTGGTGCTCACCCGGTAGTTGCAAAACAGAACACAATCGCTGTGCTCCACCAGCAGGGCCGCTGCTTTCTGATGCAGCTTGATGTCATACCGGTCGTATGGCTCATGCTCCGGAGAGTCAAACCGCCGCACCACTGCGTGGGCAATCTGGATGGTGAGCATCCCCTTCTCGGTACGCAGGCGGTTCAAACGCCCGATGTACTCACGCCACAGATCAATGGCAAACATATAACCTTTGCCATAATTCAGCTCCTCCATGGAGTTGACCTTCTGGCGGATACAGACCTCTGCCCAGATCAACGGCTCCAGCCAATCAAGACTGTCGATGACAAATGTCTCAAAGGCGTGTTGCTCATTGAGCAGGGCATCCATGGCTCCCAGGACATCGGCATAGGACTTGGCCTGCGGGAAGGAGATGACATCCAGCTTGCCCAACCCATCCTCAGTGGGCACAAATACTGCCGCCGGAGCACAAGCAGCCAGCGTGGTCTTGCCTACGCCTGCCCCGCCATAAACAATGATGCGTGGTGGCAGGTTCGCCTGGCGACGTTGCAATGTTGCGAGTGTAACGGCCATCAGCGTTCCCCCTGACTCTTCGGTTGCTCAATTTTGAAGGTCTGACGCCCAACCTTGAGTGTCCGTGCCGGTTCAAAAATCTGTCTCACCGACGTCGGCCACGCCTCATAGCGCCGTTCCGACACCCGATACGTCACCTCGACATATTCCTGCGGATCCATGCCTGCCGACCTGAGTTGCTCGGTAATGAATGCCAATTGCTCCTGGTCCCATTCCGGCTTCTTGGGCTGATCTGCCACCACGACAAACGGGCCATCGTTGAAACGGAGAATGCCCGTCGGTTTGTGATTTTGGTGCCGCAGCAACGCAACTCGGTCGCTGTACCGGCGTACAATGGCCTCTTCCAAACTTGCCTTGATCTCTTGGGCCCGTCGGTAGTGCTCTTCAACCTCCTGCTGCAGAGCCACCAGAATGCTGGGTTCCAAAGCAGCCATAAATGCGGGACTGATCTCTGGCAGTGTGTGAATACTCAATGCTATGTTCATGCTTGGATTTCCTTCTTACCTTGTTTGGGGGTTTTAATTTTGGTGATTTTCATCACCAGACAGACAAGTGCCCTTTCCAGGGCGTTGGGCACATTCGCCGATTCAATAATGTGTCTGTACCATCTTCCCTCCTATTCTTATTTGTTTATTATCTACAGTTGTTATGCCTATCAAACCATTTGCAGGTCGACCGTCTGTTTCGGTCGTTCTTCGACAGGCATAAGGTGCCGAAGATATTTTTCCTCAATCTGTCGGAAGGCACTGGCTGGATCGATTGCCATCAAGCTGCAAATGAATCCAAAACCACCTGGTTCCATTGACTGGGTCCGAAAGTACGTTTTGAGATGCCTGACTTCCGAACGAAAAAGGTGGTTGTTCCACAATGCTGGCTTCTTCCGAACCTTCTCCAATAGCCTCTCCGTGTCATTCACGGCTTGGTGCAACACGGCAATCCACAATTCTTTTTCCGGTTCCATCTCATTGATCCTTCATCGAGCCGTCGCATAATTGGCCATCAGAAAACGCTCCTTGGCCGGAATGAGGTACTGCAGGTACAATTCATGGATGCGCTTGGCCGCCTGCACCGGATCCAGTTCCAGCAGATCGCAAATGAAGCCAAATCCACCGGGGTCCATGGAGCGATCCTGGAAATACTGCCGGATGCTCAACGCCTCCTCGCGAAACGCCGGATCACTCCAGATGCTGGGATTGTTCTGAACCTGAGTGGCCATGGCTTCCGCGTCATCTGTGGCCTGCTTGAGAACGGCCACCCAAAGTTCTTTCTCTGGAGTGATGCTGCAGTTGCTGGTGTAGGCGGTCAGTGTTGAAAGCATGGCCATTCCCCTATCGTTTGAACCTGTGGTAATTGTTTGCCTCGTAGTGCTCGATATCCGCTTGGCTGTACAAAATGCGACCGCCTATCTTTAGAAAGGGTGGCCCCTTGCGCATGCCCCGCCAGTTCTGCAGCGTCTTGGTTGCGATCCCCCACCGGCGAGCAAGCTGACTTGTGGTGATATGCTTGGCCTCCATCTCTCCCTCCGGGGTGCTGTTGAACTTGGGGAACATGATAGTTCGCTGCAGGTGTGACAGAAGTGTGATGGAAGTGTGACCAGGGGTGTGATATGCATTTGGCTTAAAAAAAATTTGCCCTGCCACCTTTCCAGAAAAAATATGTTTCTATTTGATTATCCAACTATTTTTCTCTTTTTATTGTGCTGGTAGCGATTTGGCTGGG
>PDZV01000026.1 GCA_002753135.1 Magnetococcales bacterium WMHbinv6
AGGTCGAAACCAGCGCAGAGAGACCGGTTCCAGAAGAGGCTGAAACTGTCGAAGAGGCCCCAGCGCCAGAAGAAAGCGAAACCGGCACAGAGAGTCCCGAACCGGATATGGTCGAAACCAGCGCAGAGAGACCGGTTCCAGAAGAGGCTGAAACTGTCGAAGAGGCCCCAGCGCCAGAAGAAAGCGAAACCGGCACAGAGAGTCCTGAACCGGATATGGTCGAAAGCAGCGCAGAGAGACCGGTTCCAGAAGAGGCTGAAACTGTCGAAGAGACCCCCGCACCGGATGACAGCGAAACCGTCGCTGCGATTCCCGAACCGGACATGGTTGCAAGCGTCGAAGAGACTCCAGCTCCGGAAGCGGTTGAAAGCGTTACAGAAACACCAGAACCGGCAGTGGTGGAGGCAACTTTTGCCGCAGCGCCAACCGTGACCACGGTGCCGCTTGTGGCGGCGGACGACACGGAGGCTGCCGCGCCAGTGCAGGAGACGACAACCACCCCGGCAGAAGAGGCGACAACAAGCGAATCCTGCCCCGACCGGGCAGAGCAACAGGCCGAGCTTTCGGTTTGTTACGCGGAACCGGTACAGATGTTGTGGCCATCCGGCTTTGCGGCGGTGACCTTGCGGCCTTTACCTCCGATGCTGCCCGCGCCACCGCCTGCCGAAGCCCCCTCCTCCGTCGCCGCTGGCGAGTCGGCAGCACCGGTTTGGACGGTGCAGCGGCTGCAGGCCTGTTTCGGGGAACGGGTGGAACAGATGGTTGAAGAGATGGCGCGCCAGATGTTGCGCACCTTGTTGCCCGATTTGATTCAACAGGCGATTCGGGCGGAGTTGCAGCGTATCAGAGAGGAGAGCGGTGCTGATCTGCCCGATGTCACGGCAGAGGATGGTGCTGCGGATGCAGAAGGATAAGTATCTCATGAGTATGTCGGAACAAGCGTTACCCAAAGCCTACGATCCGGT
Organism: Magnetococcales bacterium WMHbinv6; assembly: GCA_002753135.1. GTDB lineage: Bacteria > Pseudomonadota > Magnetococcia > Magnetococcales > Magnetaquicoccaceae > Magnetaquicoccus. The sequence goes on from PDZV01000026.1 coordinate 966, forward strand.
GGGTGTCGAAAGGCGCTGGTATGCCTATTGGGAAGAAAACGGTCTGTTTGCCGCCGGGGCCAAGGAGGGTCGATCCTCCTATTGCATCATGATTCCACCGCCCAACGTGACCGGCACGTTGCACATGGGACATGCCTTTCAGGATACCCTGATGGATGCCCTGATCCGGCAAAGACGGATGCGCGGCGACCATACCTTGTGGCAAACCGGCACCGACCATGCTGGCATTGCCACGCAGATGGTGGTGGAACGGCAGTTGGCCGCCGAGGGCAAAAGTCGGCATGATTTGGGCCGGGAACCCTTTCTGCAACGGGTCTGGCGCTGGAAAGAGGAGTCCGGCGGCACCATCGTGCGCCAGTTGCGCCGCCTGGGTGCCTCCTGCGATTGGCAGCGGGAGGCCTTCACCATGGACAGCCATCTCTCGGCAGCGGTGCAGGAGGTATTTGTCCGCCTCTACCAGGAAGGGTTGATCTATCGTGGCAGCCGCCTGGTCAACTGGGATCCGGTGCTGCATACGGCGGTTTCTGATCTGGAGGTGATTTCTGAAGAGGAAGAGGGATCGCTCTGGCATTTGCGTTATCCGCTGGCCGAGGGCAGCGGTTATCTGGTGGTGGCCACCACCCGCCCGGAGACCATGCTCGGCGATACGGCGGTGGCGGTCCATCCCGAGGATGAACGCTATCAGCATTTGCTTGGCAAAATGGTCCGTTTGCCGTTGGCGGAGCGGCTGATTCCGATCATCGCTGACGAAACGGTCAAGATGGATTTCGGCACCGGTTGTGTCAAAATCACCCCGGCGCACGATTTTAACGACTACGAAACCGGCAAGCGCCACCATCTGCCGCAAATCAACATTCTCACCATCGATGCCACGCTCAACGAACAGGTTCCTGCCGCCTATCGGGGATTGGATCGTTTTGTCGCCCGCAAACGGATCGTGCAGGATCTGGAGTCGTTGGGCTTGTTGGACAAAGTGGTGCCACACCGCCTGATGATTCCCCGTGGGGATCGCAGCAAAGCGGTGGTTGAACCCTATCTGACCGATCAATGGTTTGTGCGGGCCGCGCCCCTGGCCGAAGAGGCGATTCGTGCCGTGGAAGAGGGGCGGATCCGCTTTGTTCCCGATGCCTGGAAAAAAACCTATTATGAGTGGATGCACCACATCCAGGATTGGTGCATCTCCCGACAAATCTGGTGGGGCCATCGCATTCCGGCCTGGTATGGCCCGGATGGCACCTTTTTTGTCGCCCGCAACGAAGCGGAAGCCCGGCAACAGGCGCTGGCCCATTATGGTCAGGAGAGGCCGCTGCAACAGGATAACGATGTCCTGGACACCTGGTTTTCCTCAGCCCTGTGGCCCTTTTCCACCCTGGGCTGGCCGGAGCAAAGCCCGGAGCTGGCCGCCTTCTATCCCACCGATGTGCTGGTCACCGGCTTTGATATTATTTTTTTCTGGGTGGCACGGATGATCATGATGGGCCTGAAGTTTACCGGCCAGGTTCCCTTCCGTACCGTCTACATCACCGGCCTCGTCCGCGATGGCGAAGGCAATAAAATGAGCAAATCCAAAGGAAATGTACTCGATCCTCTGGATTTGATCGACGGCATCAGCCTGGAAGAGTTGGTCCAGAAACGGACCCGCGACCTGATGCAGCCGCAACTGGCGCAAAAAATTGAGGCGGCCACCCGCAAAGAGTTTCCCAACGGAATTCCTGCCTTCGGGACCGATGCCCTGCGCTTCACCATGGCCAGCCTGGCCACCCAGGGCCGCGACATCAAGTTTGATCTCAACCGCATGGAGGGGTATCGCAACTTTTGCAACAAGTTGTGGAACGCCTCCCGCTTTGTGCTGATGAATTGCGAGGGCAAGGAGAATGGCCCGTTGCCGGTGGATGCCCCCCTGGCGCTGGTTGATCGCTGGATTCTCTCCCGTCTGCAGGCCCTGATTCAGACGGTGGACGACTCTTTGAGCAAGTATCGTTTCGACGAAACGGCGGCGGCCTTGTACCATTTTCTCTGGGGGGATTATTGCGACTGGTATTTGGAGTGGGTCAAACCCCGCCTCTACGGCCAGGAAGAGATCAGCCCCGCCGAACAGCAGACCACCCGGCAAACCATGCTCACCGTTTTGGAACAGGCTCTGCGCCTGTTGCATCCGTTGATGCCCTTCATCACCGAAGAGTTATGGCAGAAGGTGGCCCCCCTGACCGGGCGCACCCCCCCTGTTGGCTCGTTGATGCTGGCCTCCTGGCCGCAAAGCGAGTCATCATGGCATGATCCGGAGCTGGCCCGGCATATCGAACTGGTGCAAGAGGTGGTGGTGGCGGTGCGCACGCTGCGCAGCGAAAACAACATTCCCCCCGGCCAGCGTTTGCCGCTGCTGGTGGCTGCCGATACGGCCACTTTGCAGCAGTGGTTGCAACCCTATCAACATTTGATTCTGCCCCTGGCCCGCCTGGAGGGGTGGCAGGTGTTGACAGGAGAGGCTCCAGCTGCCTGCGTCACCGCCGTTCTGCCACAGATCAAACTCTATCTGCCGCTGGCCGGCATCATCGATCCGGAGGCAGAATATGCCCGTCTGAGCAAAGAGTTGGCCCGCCTGGACAACGAATTGCAGCGGGTGCGCGGCAAATTGAGCAATCCCGCCTTTCTGGCCAACGCCAAAGCGGAAGTGGTGGCCAAAGAGCAACAGAAAGAGCAGGCGTATCAGGACAAATATCTGGGCGTGCAGGAGGCGGTGCAACGCTTGGATGAATTACGGAGGAAACCATGAATTTCGTCTGGTCCGGCCATTGGACGGAAACCATTAAGAATGCTTTGTTTCAAGATATCGGGCGCGGTGACATTACCACCAACGCCATTGTCCGTCCCGGACAAAAGGCGGAGGCGGTGCTGGTGGCCCGGGAGGATTTGGTGGTCTGCGGGTTGCCGGTGATGGCGGAAGTTTTTTCCATTCTGGACAGCCGCATCCGCATGCTGCCGGAGACACCGGATGGCGGCGGCGTGCAGGCAGGCAACATTATCTGCACCTTGAACGGTCCGGCACGCAGCATTTTGACCGGCGAACGGGTGGCCCTGAATTTTTTCCAGAATCTCTCTGCGGTTGCCACGCTGACCCGCCGTTTTGTCGAGCAGGTGGCAGGCACCAACGCCCAGATTGTCGACACACGCAAAACCACGCCGGGTTTGCGCCAGTTGCAGAAATATGCGGTTCGGATTGGCGGTGGTCGCAACCATCGCATGGGACTGGACGATGGCGTACTGATCAAGGAAAATCATATTGCCCTGGCTGGCAGCGTCACCGAAGCGATCAAGCGGGTCGAAGAGGCGGTCAGCCATCTGCACCGGATTCAGGTGGAGTGTGAAACGCTGGATCAGGTGCGCGAAGCCCTGGATGCCGGAGCCCACGCCATTTTGTTGGATAACATGTCCCTGGAGACCATCCGTCGGGCCGTCGATCTGGCCGGAGGCAAGGTGTTGCTGGAGGCCAGTGGCAATGTTACCCTGGAAAATGTGCGGCAGTTGGCAGAGACCGGTGTCGATCTGATTTCCGTGGGGGCAATTACCCACAGTGCTGGCAGCAAGGATGTCTCTCTGTTGGTCAAGCTGTGAGCCTGGCCGCACAACCCGTTGCCGGGATGGCACTGGATGCCGCCTGCATGGCCCCTTTGCTGACGGGCAAACGGTTTCGGCCAGAACGCTACCATTATTATCCGCTGTTGGATTCGAGCAACCAGCAGGCGGCCCTGTTGGCGCAACAGGGGGCAGACGAAGGAACGGTGGTGGTTGCCGAGCAGCAAAGCCAGGGCCGGGGTCGTCTGGGGCGTCCCTGGTCATCCCCCGCCGGGATCAACCTCTACTGTTCGTTGTTGTTGCGTCCGGCCATCGCCGCCCGGCATGCTGCCCAATTGACGCTGGTGGCCGGTTTGGCCTTGTGGCACACGGCACAGGAGTGGGGCGTGCAGGGGTGCGAACTGAAATGGCCCAATGATCTGCTGCTGCAGGGGCGCAAGGCTGCCGGTATTCTGACCGAAATGCGCGCCGAAGGGGAGAAGACTCAGTATGTAATTGTCGGCATCGGTGTCAATCTCAATGGTGGTCGGACCGATCTGCCGCCGGAGTTGCAAGCACAGGCCATCCATCTGGCCGAGGCGTTGCCTGCCCCCATCGAGCGCAGTCGTTTTCTTGCCGCTTTGTTGCAGCAATGGGAAACATGGTATGACCGTTATCAAACATCAGGTTTTGCTCCCTTGGCAACATTGTGGCAACAGGCGGCCCGTCTGCCGGGTCGCCGGGTGCAAATTCGTTTGGCTGAGGGCTCTTTTGCAGGCGAAGCCGTGACTTTGGATGCAGATGGTTGTTTACTGGTAAAGCGTGGCGATGGTATGCTGACTCGGGTTGTGGCAGGGGATGTCACCCTACTGGGAGAGGGTTGAACAAACAGATGCTGTTGGTCATCGATATCGGCAATACCAATATTGTGTTGGGTGTCTATCACACGGGGTGCCAGGAACCCTCCCCTGTCGATGGGCCCTACGAGCGGGACAGTCGGGGCAAAATTTTGCTGCGTCACTGGCGCGTCGCCACCCGTGCCGAGCAAACCGGCGATGAATATGGTATTTTGCTTGCTAATCTGTTTCAATTGTCCGGCCTGGACATCAAACAGGTTGCTGGTGCCATTATCGGCAGTGTGGTTCCCCCGCTGCAGGCTACTCTGGTTCGGATGTTAAAACGGACCTTTGCCTTGCATCCGCTCCTGGTGGGCCCTGGCATCAAGACCGGCATGCCGATTTTGTGTGACAATCCCCGGGAAGTGGGGGCCGATCGCATCGTCAACGCGGTGGCGGCCTACGAACGGTTGAAACAGGCGGTTTTGGTCGTTGATTTTGGTACGGCGACCACCTTTGATCTGGTCAGTGATCGTGGGGAATATTTAGGCGGTGCCATTGCCCCCGGTTTAGGATTGGCCACCAAGGTATTGTCGGAAAAAACCGCGCAGTTGCCCAGTATCGATCTGGTCAGTCCACCGAGCGTGATTGGTCGCAACACGGTCGGGGCCATGCAATCCGGTCTTTATTGGGGCTATGTGGGGTTGGTGGATGGACTGGTACAACGGATGATCAGCGAATCGGGCTTTGCCTCCGTGCGGGTGATTGCCACCGGCGGTTTGTCACGATTGATTGCCGGGGCCAGTGCGTGTATTGAACAGGTTGATGAATTTTTAACGTTGTCCGGTCTGCAACTGTTGTACGAACGCAATAGCTAGGAGCATCCCGTGTCTGCGCATGCCTCCATTCTGTCCAGAGCCCTGCCCGTTACTGTTCTGCTGCTGTTACTCGGGGTCAATCTGGCAATTTTTCTGGCCATGCCCTCCACCAGTAAGGATGACATCTGGTATGGTCCCCCGATTACCGGACGACATCTGGCGCTGGCCGATCCACGCATCAAGGAGGCGGCCCCACCCCCGGTGGTTCAACCGGTTGCGCCGGTTGCCAAAGCCAAGCCGGCCCCGGCGGTGGATCTGGACGCCAAGGGGGAGTTCATTGTGCAAACGGGGGGCTTTTTCGATCTGGGCATCGATACGGTTCTGGAGCTTTTGCGCAAAGGCGGTCTGGAGCCATGGGTGCAAACCAGCAAAGAAAAAATCAGGGTCAACAGCCTGCAGGCGGGCCCCTATGCCAATAAAAAAGATTTGAAAGAGGCAGAGGCACAATTGAAGGCCGCCGGAATCACCGTCAAAGTGGAAGAGACCTGGGAAGGATCGGTCATTGCCCTGGGTCGCAGTTATGCCTTGGGCGAAGCGATGCAGGAGATGGATAAAATTCGTGCCAAAGGGGTACAAACCTTACGTCTGATCAAAGTGGAAGAGGAACGATTGGTCAGCCGGGTCAGTGTCGGCCCCTATCCTTCCAAAGCCAAGGCCAACGAAGTAAGCGCCCGCGTGGCCAAACTGAGTTTGACGGTACCGGTCATCAAAGAGTGGGTACCTCCGTCAACGCCGAGTCGATAATTGGTGCAGCGCATCGCTGTCAGCTCTTGACAGATCGATTCAGCACGCTAGAATACGCCCCTGTCCTTGCGGCGAGGTAGCTCAGCTGGTTAGAGCGACGGACTCATAATCCGTAGGTCGTGGGTTCGAGTCCCACTCTCGCTACCAACAAATCAAGCACGTACGGCCACTCTATGAGTGGCCGTTGCTGTTTTGGGTTCCTCTATGGGTTCCTTGCTTTTTGGGTTCCTCGGTTGTACCGCGCCACATGGTTTTAACCCAGGTTTAACACCGTATTTTATTTTTTATTTTATATCAATATGTTGCCGTACTATTTTTCCGCAAGTGGCACTACAAAGTTGCGGGCTTATCTGTTTTTGTGATCACACGATCATTTTTTTCACGCCACCCGGACTGGGATCAAGAGCGAGAGCCTGGTAGATCAGTTTCTGGTTTGGCTCCGCTTTTGTGGTCTTGCGCACGTGCAGAACCCGGTCATCAGCCCGCCGGAAAGTGGCGGTGATACCGGTCATCAGACTGGCCGCTGTGCGCCTTAAATCGTGCCGTGCGGGGTGATCCAGACCATTCCAGAAGGCGCGAATCTCCTCCAGCGTCAACACCCGCTCCCGTTGCCGTTCAGCGACAGGGGCCTGCACTCCCGGCAAGGCGACACGTCGACCACTCCGCGCGACAGAGCAAAATTGAACATCTTGCGCACACAGGCCAAGGTTCGGTTGTTCAAGCTCCGGCAGCAGTGATGGCAACATTTTGCTCCTGGTGTCAAGAAAATTTCTGGATTGACTGTATGCACATTTGACGGTACATTTATTCCCATGAAGATTGAATGGGACAAAATCAAAGCCAAAACGAACGAGAGGAAGCACGGGGTGTCTTTTGTGGACGCCGCGACCGTGCTGAATGATCCTGAGTCCCTGATTTCGGAAGACGACAGCCATGATGAGCAGCGTTTTCAGGCCATTGGCATGGATGGAACCGGACGAATTTTGGCAGTGATTTTCACGTATCGAGAGGAATTCACCCGTATCATCAGTGCCAGGAAGGCTGATGGATGGGAACGGAAACTTTACTGGAGATAATCCATGAAGAAGATGATCACGAAAGAAGGTTTTGATTTTAGCAATGCCAAGCGTGGCCCGGTCATCCCGGACACTGGCAACAAGGAGCGGATCACCATTCGGATTGATGCCGACATTCTTGGCTGGTTCCGTGGATGTGTCGAACAAGCCGGCGGCGGCAACTACCAGAGCATGATGAATGATGCGCTCCGGGAGTATGTGGAGAAGCATCGCGAGCCGCTGGAGGAGACCCTGCGCCGCGTCATCCGCGAGGAACTGCGGGCAACTGGTCGCAGAGCCAGCCGCAGTGTCGGCGTGTGATACCGTTCAATTCCAGGTTGCACGTTCTCTGACAAAAACAGCATTCATGGCACGACTCTCAAATAATGTTGCATTTTTCGCACTGCCTTGTTTTCGATATGGAAAACACGTTCTCTGGTGACTTTCCAGCGTCTGCTGATCGTCAGCAGTTCCATTCCGGCCAGTCGGCACCGGAGTGCGGCAATATATTGATATCAAACAAAAAATCAAATACAGTGTTAAACATGGGTTAACTTATCAATAATTTGCTTTGTTTTGTCTGTAATGAAATATTGACTCATAATCCGTAGGTCGTGGGTTCGAGTCCCACTCTCGCTACCAAGCACCCAAAAACAGAAACGGCCACCCACAAGGTGGCCGTTTCTGTTTTTGGGTTTCCTGATTGAGGTCAAAGCTGCCACCTGTAGGGTGCCATGTTTGTCGTGGGTTCCTGCAGGTTCCCGCATTATTTGCGTCTCGATACCGTCTGACCAGGGACAGACCCAGCCACGTTGCAAAAAAGCCGCTCTGAGCGCCAACCGTAGTGATTGCGGCGGGTGCTCAAAGCGTTGACAGGGTGCGGTTATTGTGCTTTGCGAGCAAACAGGGCATCGGCTGGATCTTGCTCATGCAACAAGCGCCATTGCCGTTTTGCCGCAGCCAACACCCCCATTTTTTCCAATACCATCGCATACAACACCTGCTCGCTGATCGCAGCCCCCGCTGCCGGTTGCAAACGCTGCAACTCGGCCTGATCTGCGGCGCTGATCAGTTCAAAACGCCATGGCTCCGATAAAGCAGATTGCCCATCTTCTGCCGTTACCTGCCAACTGTAACGACCGCCCGCCTGCAGACCGACCGCTTCGCTCAGGGCAAAACTTTCCCCCTCCACCACCTGATCCAGCACGCTCTTGCCGCTATCCATCTCCTTGATCAACAACCGGTATTTACCATTTCCCGCCAGCGCGTACCAACGGAAGGTTGCTTCTGCCCCCAGCAAACGTTCCTTATCCTGGGGGGAGTGCAAGACAATATCACCAACTTTTTTGCTGACATCGCGCACACCAATCGCCACTTCAGGCATGTTGACCGCTTTGCGCCCTTTGCCCAGGGCTGCCAAAACTGTCGTTCCGCCAGAGGCTGCTCCTTGCAGTTCCGCTTTGCCCCGCTTGGGGACAAACCCCTCCTCCTTGACCATCACCTCATTGGGACCGCGCAGCACATAACGTTTGAAACTGCCCAGGTGCATCAACACCACTTCGGCACCCTCCGCCAGCTTCAGGCGATTGCCCACTGCCACGCCGTTGGTACGCTGCAGCGGCGATTCATCCTCAAAACCGTTCAACTCACTGACCAACTGCACCGAACCGGTCACATCCAAGGCCACCCCGACCCGTTCCGCCGACCAGGCCGCCAAAGGCAAGCCGAGTCCCAATAACAGACTGAATAGACGCCAAAACATACGCTGCTCCCCTTTCCCTCTACTGCTTGGCTACCGCAAAATTATCCCCCCGCGAATTGACAACCGGCGTCATCGATGAGGTTTCATATTTTTGATTCAAGAACGGTACATACTGCTGCACAAACGCCAACAACTCACTGACCGATACCTGACCATCGTTCGGTTTGCGATCGGCCTTGCCTTTCATCCCTTCCAACAGGGCATAGGTGAACACACCATGTCCCAGGTCGGTCAACTCACTGGCCGACTGGCTGCCCATGGTTGCCGACGCAATATGAATACCGGTCGCCCGTGACAACAAGGCCATCGAACGTTTGTTGCCAAATTCGGCAAAGGCTTGCATCGCCGCCCCCGACTCGCAGGCATCAAACAATAACACCACCTTTTGCGCCCCGATATGGGCAACATGCTCTTTGAAGCTCTGCGAAGAGATACCCTGATCCTGCACCGCCGAACCATCCAACCCCTGCAGTTCGTGGGGCACGAAATACCATTGATCGCCCATCGCCTTGCCATGTCCAGCAAAATAGAGCATCACCACATCCTGCGGCGGCACCGAATAGAGATCACTCACGTTGGCGCTGATCGCCGCTTTGGTCGCCTTGCCGTCATAAATTTCGTAGGTCACCACCTGCTTGAACAGATCCGCACTGGAACGCATCAAAAAGGAGAGCATCCCCTTGGCATCCGGCACGGCAAAATTAAGATTCAAGGCCGGGTTGGCGTAACGGTTGATGCCGACCACCAACAGATGCAAACGCGGCGGTTCGGAAAGCCTACTCTTCTGCTTGACCACCAGCGAGGAAGGTTCACTTTCGATGCGATCATTGCTCAGACTGACCACGCGAAAACGGTTTTCGCCATCCACCAGTTCGACATTGTAGGTGATTTTTTCCACCTTGCCCGCATCACCGCCCACATCCTCTTTGCGCCCCTTGCCCGCTTCGACAATTTTGTCATTATGATAAACTCGCGTTTCCGCAATTCCTCCCCCCTGATCAACGGCTTCAATCTGCAACGCCACGCTTTTGGAAGAGATATTCGGTTCAGCGATACTCACCTTCGGGGGCAGATAAAACCCTTCTGTCACGTGCGGCGCGCCCGCTTCTGCGGCCACCTCCGCCTGCACCGACTCGCGAGGCGACAACAAATGACCCAACAGGGCAGGGCGATAATATTTTTCCAAAAAGCCATCGATGGCAAATTGATGCCCCTCACCGCTCCATTGAATGGCATCCAAACGATCTTCCAGGTCGCCATCCAAGGTACCGTCAAAACGGCCATCCGGCGTCACCACCGCCCAACCAGAATGCAGACTGACCAAACGCGCCAACTCATGGCGACCATCCAGCAGCCAGATACGCGCCGTCTGATCGTCGCTTGCCGTCAACAGATGTTGCCCATCCGGGGCAAAAGCGACCGAACGAATCCCCTGCTGATGACCCTCCATGCGCAAGCGCACCTGCTCGCCCTGCAACGACCAGAGACGCACCACCTTGTCCTGTCCGACCGAAGCCAGTTGGTCACCACTCGGACTGAAGGCCACCCCCTGGACTGGCCCGTCATGGTCACGCAATACCCGACTGCTGCCGCTCATCGACCAGATGCGAATTGTTCCCTCTTGGTGACCACTGGCAATCTGCTGTCCATCGCCACTCCAGGACAGAGCTTGCACGGCCCCATCCCCTTCCTGCCATTGTTGCAGCACCTGGCCACCTTGCAACGACCAGATCCGTACCGTGCCATCCTCTCCACCACTGGCGACCTGCCCCCCCTTGCCATCCAGCGCCAAGGCCCGTACTGCCCCTTGTCCGCTGTCAATACTCTGCTCCAAGGTGCCGTTCGCCAACTGCCACACCTTGATCGTGCCATCTTCGCCGCTGCTGACCACCCGTTTGCCATCCGGCGTCAACTGCAAGGCGGTCACCGTCCCGCTGTGACCGCTCAAACGGTGCTGTTCCTCGCCATTGGCCAGATTCCAGACCAGCAGCGCCCCATCGGCACCCGCGCTGACCATCACCCCCTGGCGCTTGCCTGGCGCAACAACACGTTTCCCCCCCTTGCCCTTGCTCCCTTTCGGCGCTGCTGGTGCTGCCGGCGCCTCGCGGCTCAACACCGCAACCGCTGTCACGGCTCCGCCATGCCCGCGCAGATCCAACTCCCGTTGGCCAGTGGCCACGCTCCACAACTGCGCACCACCATTTTCACTGGCCGTGACAAACCATTGCCCGTCCGCACTGAAACGGCCATCCCGCATGGCACCGGCATAGCGAGAGCGAATCGTGAAAGAGGGGCGAAAAATTTGTCGTGTATTCATGTGAATGGCATTGATGGTGCCGCTTACCCCAGCAACGCGGGCACTGGGAGGCAGAGCCCACAACTCAAACCCCCAACCCCACAATATTCCCCCCGCCAGCAACGCTGACCAATACCTGTTTGTTCGAATGCGGCTCATCAGTTCTCCTCCTGCCGGTTGATCTCTTCCGGGGTTGTTGTTGAATTTAATGCAAGCCAAGTCTACACGATTTTTCTTGACATTTACCAGTTCGTTTCGTATAAATTGGGCTTTATGTTGCTAGTGAGCAACAGAGTGTTGCAAGAATAACACGAACCCGGTCAACACGGATTAACTCTACCTGCTGAATCATACAAAGGAATCTTTCCATGCCCAGCTCATATAAAGGTGCCCTGCTCTCTGCCGCTGCCTTGATGCTGACAGCCGCCTTGCCCAATGTTGCTGCCGCCTCCTACGATGATCTCTGTGCATACCCCCAGTATCAGAACTATTATGCGCCCTGTAAAGAACTGTCGGAAACAACGCAAACCCGCGCCAGTGCCACACAGACCATCAATCTGATCAGCCAGGGTGCGGTACGTTCCCTGCGTGGCAGCAGCGCCGGTGCCATTAACACCACGTTGCTCAACGACACCCTGATAACCGGTATGGCCGCCGGCAGTGCTGCACCGCAAAATGGTGCCTGGGCCAACTACGACTATACGCGGATCGGTGATTCCCTTTTTGGCAACACCACCAAACTGCACAACTTTGTCATTGGCGGTGACCGCAAAATCCAAAAAGATCTCGCCTTGGGTGCCTCATTCACCTACCAGGGCAGCAACGGCAACAAGTCGCACACCGATGCCGACGCCTGGACTGTGGCCCCCTACATGGCCTATCTGATCAACAATAACATGAGCCTCGACCTGGTGGCTGGTTACTCCTGGATCTCCACTGAAAACGGCACCGGCGTCAACGGTGAGCATGACAGCAAACGCTACTTCATCGCCCCCAACCTCAGCGCCTACACCACCAACCTGGGCAAATGGGAAATCGATGGACACCTCGGTTTCATGTATGTCAAAGATAAAGTCGATGGCTATACCGGTACGACGGCCCATACCCTCGATTTTTCCCAGGTCAAAACCGGAGTCGGCGTCTCCTATTCGGCGACCGACAGCCTGCAACCCTACTTCAATCTGGATTATGAGCAGGATCTGGTCTACAAAGCCTCCAGCAACAGTTACAGCGATGCCGGCATTGTCCCTGGTCTCGGTCTGCGCATCAATCTGCCTGCCTCCTTGGTCGGCGATGTGCGCGTCGGCAGCAATCTGGGACGCCGCAACATCGATCAAGAATCCATCACTGCCAATATTCGCATGAATTTCTAAACGCATAGCACAACGTTGCAGCAAGTGGTTAGCAAGCGGGGTGTCAAACCCCGCTTTTTTTTTGTCGCTACAGCTAATATTTATATTTCTAAATATAATAAATTGCTTATCATTTTATCTTGCAATAGGAGAAAAACAGGTAAACAATATCATGCACGCTCTTCTCGACCCCACTGCAAATCACCGGCCAGTTCAGCGGATCCTATGTCAATCACCTTGAACACGCTTCCATTGATGGGAATCGCACCATGAAACGCCACATCGTTCTGCCAGCCAAAACACAAGCGCCACATCCAGGCAAAGAGCGGATGACGCCGTTGCTTTTGGTCTCCGGTCCCTTTGGCTCAGGCATGGAGGAGTTGGCAGAAGAGCTGGCGGCCTGCTTGCAACTGCCCTTTTATGATCCCCACCGTTTGGAACAACTGGCCAGTGATCGACAGCACCATCAGCGGGCCTGGCGCGATTTAAAAATGGCGGAAGGCAATTTTTTCGACTACTGGCTCGGCCAGTTGCATGCGCAGCCGCGTCTCTCCAACGAAGAACATTTGACCCGCATTTCCCTGGCCATTCGCGAAATTGCCACCCAGGGGGGTATTGTTGCTGGCATTTGTCCCCATATCGTGCAATCGGGCAAGCAATTGTTCCGCATTCAGGTCAAGGCAAACGCCCGCTTTTGTGCCCGACGGTTGGCCATACTGCACAGTATCGACGAGGCAGAAGCCATGCTGGTCTTTCTGCAACTGGAATCGGAACGACGCCTTTTTCTACTGGAAATGTTTGAAGAAAATCTACTGGAAAGCGTCCATTTTGATCTGATCCTGGAGGCGGAACTGCTCACCGCAGAACAGATGATCACAACCTGCCTGCATACCCTGGAACAAAAGGGACTGCTCTATCCTGATCGCGGGCAGCAGATGCAACAGGGCAAATTGCCATGGGTGGGCAAAGCAAGCACCCAGACAAAAAAGAAAAATATCGCCCCGCAGCAATAATCGCAGCAAAGGCTCAGGTTTGCAAAGCGGGCAAAGCGTGGGACAACGACTGCTGATAAGATTCGATACGTTCCAACAAAAGCGCCTTGCGGATGGGTTTGGTCAATAATTCAGTGAAACCTGCCAAACGACACCGCTCTCTCTCTTCTGCAAACGCATGGGCGGTCATGGCAATGATCGGTACAGGTTTTTGCCCTGTACTTTGTTCCCACTGACGAATCTGCTGGGCGGCGGTAAAGCCATCCAGCACAGGCATTTGCACATCCATCAAGAGCAGATCAACCTCACCAGCCCGCACATGGCGTACCGCCTCCTCCCCATTGCTGACCACCTGCACCTGGTGACCGCTGTGCGCCAAAAACATCTGGATTAACAGTTGACTATCTTCAGAATCCTCTGCCAGCAGGATGCGTATTCGTTTATCCTCTCTTTGCTCTTGCAGACCAGCCCGCTCCGACCGTTCACCATCGGTAACAGTTCGCACTGGTTCTGCCGGGCACAACGGCAATCGCACCATAAACCGACTTCCTTGCCCCTCCTGACTCTCAACCGCAATATCCCCACCCATCAACTGCACCAGGCGCAGACAGATCGTCAACCCCAAACCACTGCCGCCATAACGGCGACTGATCTGCTCATCCGCCTGGGAAAAAGAGTCGAAAATGGTTGCCAATCGTTCGGCAGCAATACCAATGCCCGTATCCGACACTGTCAGCAACAACCATTGCCATGATTTTGTACAGATCTGTACCGATAATTCCACCTGACCATTTTCGGTGAATTTGATGGCATTACCCAATAAATTCAACAAAATCTGCTGCAAACGATGACCATCCAGAATAATCCAATCCGGCACCTCTTCCGCCAAATGGCAGCTCAAACCAATTTTTTTGCACTCAGCAATCCCTTGCAAGATACCGATCGTCCCCGGCAACAACTGCCGCAACGCCACCGGTTCCTCCAACAAGGTCATTTTGCCGGCTTCAATTTTGGCTAAATCCAAAACCTGATTGATCAAGGTCAACATCAAGGTGCCAGAAGCCTGAATCCGCTGCAGCAACTGCCGTTGCGACAAGGCCAGATCGCCCTCCAACACCAGATCCGTCATCCCCAACACAACATTGAGTGGTGTCCGCAACTCATGGCTGATCATCGACAAAAATTCACTTTTGGCATTGGTCGCCTGTTCGGCTTGCTCCTTGGCACGCCGCAAAAATTCTTCCTGTTGTTGCAAACGGGCATAAGCAACCACCAACCGCTCTTCCGCCAACCGTTTGGCCGTAATGTCGCGATTGCTGACCCGTCGCCCCAAAAAACTGCCATCCTCACCATAAACCGGACGACAACCATGCGCCAACCAACGCACCTCACCATCACGGCGAATAATGCGAAAATCCAACTCTTCATCTGTATTCTGCGCAATACGCTGATGATGGTCGCGCAAACTCGCCCGATCTTCTGGATGCACAATCCGCAGCAACAGCCCGCTGTCAGCCAAAAACTCTTCCGCCTGATAGCCGGTTATCCTGGCACAGGAGGGCGAAGTGAACCATACCTGCCGATCCGGTCCCAGCCAATATTCCCAGTCAAAGGTGTAATCCAGCATCAAATGCAAAAATGTCTCACTATGGCGCAAACGTTCCCGTTTCTCTCGCCAAGCCGATTCCCGCAAGCTATCAGCCATTCCCTTCTCCTTTAACCGGCTGCATCTTGAACAGAATTCTGAAACATTTTCAATTTGTTCGCTCTTTCGTTACCATTCTCTCTCAGAGAGTTTAGCAAACCTTTAAATATATTTCAAGCATTGCAAATATTGCGTTAATGTACGGCAAGAATGTGGTTTTTTTTGAGCAAAGCACAGATGCGTTACGACGACAACAGCCGTTCTATCATCTCCAGCAGGGCTTTTTTCCGTACCGGCTTGGCCAGATGGGCATCACATCCGGCTTGCAAACTGAGAGAAATATCTTCCGGCATGGCATGGGCAGTCAAAGCGATCATGGGCAGGCGGGGCAAACCTTGTTGCTCTTCGATACGCCGCCAGGCCCGCGTGGCGGTATAGCCATCCATCACCGGCATCTGCACATCCATCAACACCACATCAAAGTGTTGTTGCCGCAATCGTTCCAATGCCTCCACACCGTTTTCGGCAATTTGCAGCTGGCAGGGTACGTCACGCAAGTAGGTCGTGATCAACAAACGATTGTCTTCCGAATCTTCCACCAACAAAATACGCCATGGCGATTGCGTTTCTCTTGCTTGCTTTTCTGAGAACGACATCTGCGCCTGCTGTTCCTCTTTGCTCTGCGTGACCTGCTTGACAACCCGCAGCAAATCACTGCGCCGCACCGGCTTGAGCAGATAATGCCGCACCCCCAACTCCTCGCAGCGGTGCAAATAATTCTCCTGATGTTCCGAACTGAGCATCAAAATCGGGATGCCCGGATGGCCGATGGCATACCAGCATTCCAGCAACTGAAAGCCGTCCATCACCGGCATGCGCACATCCAACAAAATCAACTGATACGGTCTGTTTTCCGCCAAGGCCCGTTCCATCATCTCCAGGGCAACCACCCCATCCGTAGCCTCGAAGACATCCGCGTGCATTTGCTCTAAATTTTCCCGGAACACCACCCGGTTGCTCAGCACATCATCGACGATCAAAACCCGTATGCCTTGTAGATTCGGCAGAGTCGGCGGTAGAATTTGCTGCCCCAATTCAAAGGGAATCGTCACCCGGAATACCGATCCTTGTCCCAAATGACTCTCCACCTCCACCTGCCCGGCCATTCTCTCGACCAGACTCCGGACAATTGCCAGCCCCAAACCGGTGCCACCATAACGTCGGGTAATGGAACTGTCTGCCTGGACAAAATGGTCGAAAATGGTCGGCAAACGGTCTGCCGCAATGCCGATACCACTGTCTTCGATGCGAAACTGCACCACAACCCGCTCACTGCCGTAGAGAATCCGTTTACCGATCACCTTGGCAACAAACGAGACCGAACCATGATCGGTAAATTTCACGGCATTGCTCAACAAATTCAAAAAAATCTGTCGCAGACGTGTCGGATCACCGATGACCCACTCTGGCACTTCCGGCTGCAGATGGCGCAGCAACTGAATCCCTTTACTTTGGGCCCGTTGTGAGAGCATTTCGCAGACCACTTCCATCTCTTCCGCCGGATTCAGGGGTACATTCTCCAGCTGCAAATGTCCTGCCTCAATTTTGGATAAATCCAACACATCATTGATGATATTAAGCAAATTCTCTCCAGCAGAGCGAAAAATCTGGACAAATTTGCGTTGATCGACATGCAGCTCACTCTCCCACAACAGATCGGCCATGCCCAGGATGGCGTTCATCGGGGTACGAATTTCATGGCTCATATTGGCCAGAAACTCCGATTTGGCCCGATTGGCCATCTCCGCGTTCTCTTTGGCCCGCAACAACTCGGCTTCCACCTTCCGTTGCTCACTGATATCCACGCTGGAACTGATATAGCCTAAAAAACCTCCCTGTTCGTCATAACGCGGCACCCCATGATCCAACAACCAACGCCACTCACCATCATGACGACGCAAGCGGTAAGTCATGGAAAAGGGCATCCGCCGATCAAAATGGCTGAAATAGACGGCCAAACAGCGCGACATGTCTTCGGGATGCACCCCCTCGGCCCAGCCGTTACCCAACTCCTGCTCCATGCTGCGACCGGTAAAATCGAGCCAACGCTGATTGAACCAGGTACAGAGTTTGTCCGTACCTGCCAACCAGATCAAAACCGGAGCCGAATTGGCCACCACCCGAAATCGGGATTCACTCTCGGACAATTTTGCATTCAACAATCGGACTTCGGTAATCTCCTCAATCGCCGCCACCATATATTCCGCTTCATCGCCGATGCGTGGAATCAACGTGACCGTCAACCGCCCCCAAATTTCCCGATTGTCACGCCCCAAATAGCGTTTTTCCATCTGAAAGGAGGAAATTTCACCCACACGCAACTGCTCAATGTAGGCATTATTGATCCGCATATCTTCCGGGTGGGAAAACTCTTCGATCCGTTTGCCATACAATTCATCGGGAGAATCATATCCCAGCATGCGGGCAAAGGCCTGATTGGCCTCCAGAATACGACGTTCTTTGACATCCGCACGGGTCATACCGATGCCGACGTGATCGACCATCGCCCGAAATTTGGCCTCGCTGCGCTGTAACAATAAAAGGGTTTGCTCCTGCCCTTTTTTGGCTCGATAGAGTTCCAGAAAAACGCCCACTTTGGACAACAGAATAAACTCATCGATCGGTTTTTCCAGATAATCCACCCCGCCGGAGCGATACCCCTGCAACAGGTGCGGTCGATCCTGGAAAGCCGCCGTTAAAAAAATGATCGGAATATGGCGTGTCTCTTTGAATTTTTTCAGAGTTTCCGCAATTTCGTAGCCATCCATGCCGGGAATATCGACATCCAGCAGAATCAGGGCCGGAACGCATGCCAAAACTTTCCGCAACGCCTCCTCACCGGAAAGCGCCTCCTGCACCTCTATCTGCAACGGTTGCAGCAGCTTGCGCATGGCCAGTAAATTGGCCTCTTTGTCATCCACAACCAACACCGTCGGCAACAGTGGATTCATGAACAGTCCCCTCCGGTTTTTGCGAACAAACCCACCTGCAAGCCCTCCTTCACCACCATTCACACCGTCAACTCGACCAGGGTAATATCATCTTCAAAGCGACCTTGACCGCCGATATGCTGGCGTGCCGCCTCGATAACAATGGATAACGGTGCATATACAGCATACATCTGTTGCAAGGTTTCACTCAACCGCTCCAGACCAAACGGTTCCCCCTGTTCGTTGCTGCCCTCGATGATACCATCGGAAAAAAGGACCACACGATCCCCAGGTTGCACGACAACAGCCTGCCGCTGCCAATTTTGCATCACATTGCCGACAATACCTAACGGAAATCCTCCTGAAGGCAGTCGCTCCCACAGTTGCCCATGGCGAAAGATCAATCCTTCCGGCAACCCCCCATTCCACACCTGCAACAATTGGGAAGCCTCATCCCATTCCAGCATGGTCGCCGCCAAATAGATGCCGGTAGGTAAGCGGTCACGCAGATTTTGATTGATTTCGGCCAGGATAACCCCTGCAGCAAAACCTTTGCCGGTCATGGTATGAAAAATATTGGAGACTTCCGGACCAACAATCGCTGCCGGCAAACCATGCCCGGTAATATCCCCCAACAGAATATGACGGATCCCATCCGGACGGGACATGGCAAAAAAGATATCCCCCGCCATGTTATCCAACGGCAGCAAAACGTGCCGTATACCGCGTTCATCAAATTGAACTCCGGCACGCATCCGGGTTAAAATTTTTTCGATAATTCCCTGATCTGCTGCCAGCTTGGCATGTTGACGGCGCAATAACAATTGATTGCGATCGTTGATACGATTGAGCCGCTCCAATTGTCGATTCAGCCGTTTGTACTCCTTGAGCAAATGACTGAAGGCGTCCTGCCAACGTGTTGCGCTAATCCCTTCCTCCTGCAACAAGGCTTCTGCCTGGGCAATTATCCTCTCTTCGACGTATAGATATTCCAATGGTTCGCCAGCAGATTCCGTATCCAGACGCACTTCGTCCGTTTTCATGTTGTGCCTCCGCGCGTTCAAGGATTACAGCCAAGCTGACCTGGCGGTTCTCATGCCGTCGATCCCCATAGGGAAATAGCCGCCATCCTAGCCTGCTTTTGCTTATAAAAAAACCGGTAAACCGAATCTGTACAGGAAAAAATGTGCAACAGGTAATGACAGGGAAAAAGAGGTCAGTGCTGGAGCGTATCCCCGATCCATGGCGGATTGCTGTTCGGCCAACCGTTCTCCTTGCCGGGGCTGTAGAGAGGGTTTTCCCAAGCAGGTACGCGACAACCTAAAAGCACACCATAAAAAAGCCCCATCCTCTGGGAATGGAGCTTTGCAACTGCTCTTGCCGATCCGTTCTCTTCAGGCTGTCATCCTGGCAAACTGGCGATCATATTTTTCGATGTGTTCCCGAAGCCAATTGGTCAGAAAATCGGAAACCTCCTGACTGACACTTCCTGCCCCCTCTTCCATCAAATGGCTGGTCAACTGTTCCAATTTAAAAACCAGATATTCATGTTCCGTTTTATGTTCATGCAAATCTTTGTACTGTTTTTCAGCCATCAACGTCTCTTCCCGTTTGAAATGTTCACGGGTATATTTCCATAATTTACTGACCACCTCCTCCATGCTACCACTCCTGCCTGCCGAAGTGACGAGCAAGGCATTGGTAATTTCATACAAAGCCTTGTGATCGTTATCAATCGAATCGACATTGACCAACAAATCATCTGTAAAGACAAACAACTGCTCCATTTTTGTTCCTCCTCGAACAACTGCAGATCCTAGCCCTGATTGACACCATCCTCCTACAATATGAGCGCAAGCAACAAACCGGTCAAGGCCAGGGTTTGTTCTCCCTGCAACCAGGAGGCAGGGAGACCCCAGGCTGTCAATTTGGCCTGAGTCAATTGCCAAGTACTTGCCGGCATCTGCAGGTTCGGGGTCAATTTCAGGGGCAGACCAGCGGTACTGACCGGAAGTTGCCAGTCGCTGACCGCTTGACTGACCTTGCGCGGCTCTTTATTTACCTGTGCCAATGCAACCACAGAAATGGCCATAACCGCCGTCAGCAACAGGGTCACGCTGAAAAACATTCTGATTTTTTTCATGCACACACTCCTCATTGATCAATCAACAGCGCAACAGGCAGCGATCAAATGGTGCTGAACTGTTTGACATCTCCTCCGAGCTTGACCCGAATCAGGTTGCCGTTTTTGTTGTACAAGGAGACTCGATTCGACGGTATCCCCGCCAAGGCTGGTTGCGGGCTGGGCACCATCACCGAAGCCAGCTTTGGTTGTGCTTTGCTGCCGATGCTCCGTTCGATGCGGGTTGTGCTGTGTTGGTTGTAAACCTTCTTCAAGCGGGCTATCTCTTTGCGGTCAACATTACGACCAAACTTGCGCAATAAGATCACCACAAACCAGACTATCAGTGTTTTGATCATCGCCTACACCCTGCTTTCACCGTCTGTTGATTTATTGATTGACATCATCCTGAACCCCACAGTCTGCATCCTGCCCGCACCTTATCTTTACAGAACACCAACTTGTTTTTATTATGTTTTCTCGATTTTCAGCCAAAATGATTTCAAAAATTTAAAACAAACCTGTTCTATTTATCGGCTCTTTGATAATGGAGTTAAGCATTATTTGCGCGTTTCCTGATTTTTTTTACCACTCCCCTTCTTTGCCCGATGGGAGAGCAGGTGACAAGCAACCTCTTCTTCCCCCATAACGCGATTGCCCTGGCAACCAGAGGAAAAAATGACAAAACCACGGGGACGTGCTATTGTAGATAGGCGGAAAAAGAAGGAGGGGGCAGCCAATCGGTGTCCTTGCCTTACTCAGCAGCGTGTTCTCGTTTGCCATGCGTCGCAAAACAAAAACTGACTTTAAATCAACGTCAACATGCCAGAATTTGCCCTGAACAGGATTGATCAATATGTATCTGCCCAAGGGGAATCACGGTCGAGTTTTTTGATGCGAGCAGCGCTTCAGTTTATTGACAACAAGCCGACTTGAAACGCTACAGATCTTTTGCCATTTTATCCCAATATCCCACATCGTTGCCCTCATCGCTGCAAACCAGGCGCTGGAGACGGGATCGAATCTTGTTATAATACATTGATTTTAATGCAGTATGAGGCGAAAATTGAAATTGCCAAAACTGAGACCATCAAATGGATGATCGGCCTTGCTTTGGCGCAACTGGCCATGATGGCAGGCATCTTGATGACACTGCTTCGGGTGTTGCCCGGTGGACACTGAAAGAGACGTGACAGGTTTCATGCCCTTGGCCAGCGTTCGGCCCGACAAACCCCTGCATTCGTACCAGGAAGCGTACAACTCTGCCCCGGCCAACTGCTCCGGGGTTCTTGCTACTCCAGCCTGGTCACTTCTCCGCTGCCGGTCGAAGCTGGCCATCAACCAAGGTATATGATGTACCGCTCGGATCAACGTACACGGCGGGCATCTCTGGTGCCACTGGCGGTACACTTGCCTGGACCGTGACCGATGGCCTTGGCAGGTACTCCGGCTTCCGAGCCTGAAGCATGGCCAGCAGGAGGGTGTCTGAAAATTTGCGAACAGAGCCACACGGTTCCCCCTGGAAGAAAACAGGCTCAAGCCAACCATCAACTCCTCGCGAATGCGCCGCTGGCTGACAACAGGACTGGATGACGCTTAACGACAGCAAAACGGCATAAAAAAACCCGTAAACTGTGAATTTACGGGTATTTATAACGCTTAGCGACTCTAAAAAAAAGCCGCAGAAAATCAAGTTGGTGCCAGAGATGGAATCGAATCTTGTTGTATTATATTGATATTGTTGCAGTTTTTTTATTTATTGATATTAGATAGCAACAAAAATAGCAACAAATCTGCTCGCTGCCCCTTTTCCACCCCCTCCAGCCCCCACCGCATGATAGCCGCACTTATAGCCCATTGCCAACGGGTTTCGGTGACAAGCCTGTTGACTTTGCTGCCGGGAAAGGACGATGACGGGGCAGATGTCCGCTCATTGCAGGAGAGAGCATGACCACCACCACATTTGACACCATGACCTACGCCAAGCGATTCAAGGCCGCTGGATTCACCGAACAACAGGCCGAAGAGGTTGTGACTGCCTTGCGGGAAGTGCGAGATGCACGCCTTGAAGAGTTGGCTACAAAAGGGGATGTGCGGGAAGTCGAGTTGAAACTTGAGGCGAAAATTGAAATTGCCAAAACTGAGACCATCAAATGGATGGTCGGCCTTGCTTTGGCGCAACTGGCCATGATGGCAGGCATCTTGATGACACTGCTTCGGGTGTTGCCCGGTGGACACTGAAAGAGACGTGACCGCACCAGGAGGCGTACAACCCCGCCCCCCCCCCCGGCCAATTGCTCCGGGGGTTCTTGTCCTGACTCCGACAGGTCAGCTTGCCGCTGGCCGTAGCTGGCCGTCAACCAGGGTATATGATGTCCCGCCAGGATCAACGTAGACCTGTGGCATGTCCGGAGGGGTAAAGGGTGGTGGCGGTGCCGGGGGTTGGTATGCCGTTCGGAAGGCTGGACGGTGCGCCCTCAGAAGAGCCAAGAGCAAGTTGTCCGAATATCGGACCGTGTGGCCTACCAGTTCACCACCTTGATAAACCGGCTCTTGAACACCTTCAACTGCCCGCTTCCGTGCGGCAAGCTCCAACGTGTCAGCCGCATGTTCAAGAGCTTCCTCAACCGCTTCAGCGAAAGCCGGGTCATTGTGTCGCCACTCATGGACGGCCTGCCGACTCACCCCAACCGCCCGGCAGGCATGACCAAGGCAACCTGTTTCGGTCAATGCCTCAAGAAACGCCCGTTTGCGCGCCGGAGTCAGATGGCGAGATTTCCCCTTGCCCGTCGCGCCTGCGCGTTGATGGTTCAAGTTTTGCCTGTTCATGCCGCCCTCCTGCAACATAAATGCGCAGCCATCGGGAACACCGCCACAATGTGACGGGCAGAAACCGTTGCATTGGTTGGCGCGTCCACCTGTATCCCCTTTCCAGGAAAAATGTCCACATCAAGCCAGATCGAGCCCGCCGCATCCTTGAAAATATCAACTATTCTAGTTACATAAATTGTCACATCGTTGCTCATCAGCAGACCAAAGCCGGTTTCGCCTGCCAACAAAGGTGCGGTGCACCGTGCTGGCCATAGGTCGAACAGCTTATCAATCTCTTCCTGGGTCATGTCCATCATTCCACCTTCCGTCAAAAAAGTAACATTCAATTTATTGCCCAGAAATGGCCATTTTCAGCTCGATTAGCCAGCGTGGCTACCTTCCTACCACCTCGCACAGAACGCGCCTTGTGCGGCCTTATGTGCGGTCTGTGTGTCAACGACTCCAAACCAAACCCTTGCCTGCCAGGAAAAATCCTGGTCAAACCGTTTAGCAGTGCAGGCAGTGCAGTAAAACGCCATTTCCAGGTTTTTCTTCCATACGCGCACGTATGGGGGTAAAATACTGAAAAGGCCAAACTCTGCACTGCCTGCACTGGTATCAAGCCGCCATGAGGATTCCGGCAATGCGGGTTTGTCCGTTCGATCTCCGCATTAAATACCCGCGTTCGCTCATTTTTCTTGTGAAGCTGGCCTTTGCAATAGGCTTTAACCCGGCCTCCTCAGCCCATAGCCGATACCCTGTATAAACTGCCGGTACTGGGGATTCAGCCCCCGGAATTTGCCTGCACCTCTCCTCCAGAAATTGGCCAAGCAAATCAGACTCATTCTGGTAATTCACCGTCGCAGCGCGCACTGCCGCTGGCAAGCCAAGCCCTGCCTGTTGCCACGCCAAACAGCCACGCACCGCCCAGGTGAGAATACCAGGCAGTTCCGATCTCAGTTTGACTGGCAGTTGCGGGTCGACCTCTTCTGGCGGTATCGTCACCGAGAACGGCACCAGCCGGATTCGTCGCCAGATCCCAAGGTCAACCCCCTGGATGATCGGCTTGTGGTTCCCGACAATCCACAACTTGAATTGAGGAACGAACTCGAAAAACTCCTTATGAAGAAACCGTGCTGTTATCGTATCGCCGCCAGTGATTTCTTTAAGTTTTGACTCGTCAAGCCGTGCCCCCTCCTGGGTCTCCGATGCAACCGCCAGCCGTGCGCCTGCCAACATGGCAAGATCATTTGGAATTCCGCCGCCATTTTGGCGGACCATAAGGCTCTCCGATGGAATTCGTTTAGCGTACCCATCCAGAAGTGAACTTACCGTTTCCATGAATACTGTTTTGCCATTCCTGCCAAGGCCGTATGGGCAAAAAACTGCCTGTTCCGCAGTACTGCCGGTCAAACTGTAGCCAACAGCTTTCTGAAGGAAATCAATCATTTCCTGGTCAGAAGCCATAACTTTGGCCAGGAAGGCCAGCCACGTCGGACAGGCCGCCTTGCTGTCGTAAACAATTGGAATCGTGCGAGTTATCAGGTCGTTGCGGTCATGCGGTCGGAGTTTCCCATTCCGCAAGTCAAGCGTTCCATTTCTGACATTCAATAACATATTGTCCCTGTCGAAATCTGAAGCCGTTGCAGCAATTTGAGGCTCCGACCTGGCCAATGCGACGAAGTCTTGGATTTGTCGGCGGTTTTGAGATTTTACCGCGAATTTCAATTGCTTTTGTCGTTCCGGCCATGGCCCCACCGGCTCAATCTGCAACAAGCTCCGCGCCGTCTGCTTGCCAAAAACTTCAACTTCTCCGGTCAGATCGGCCATCCAGTTGGTTCCCTGCCAGATCAACCATTGCCCGGATTGGTGATTGAATTTTAAACGATGCCCGTGCTGCGCAATGAAGATCCTCATGTTGCCAAGGTCGGACAACTGCCAGTCAACAAATGGTGCATTTGGCGGTGGAAGTTCCGCTGCCGCCTGCGCCTCAACGGGTGCCAGGGAAGCGCATTCAGCTTGCAAGGCTGCCTGCCCGTAATTTTGACGTAGTTCCCCCGCCGCGCCACAGAAAACTGTGGACGTTCTATAGTTTCGCATGTGGCGCACCCCTAAACGCTTGAGATAGCGATAACTTTCCGGGGTCTGCCGCGACCACGGCGGGGGGTGTCGTCTTTGGGCTCGGTGGGTTTGGGTGGGGTGGTTCGGGTCAGCGCCGGTGCCGGTTGCAGGCTTTCCAGCCAGTTCTGAACGTCCTGAACACGCCACGCTATCCGCCGGGGTCCGAGTTGAACCGGAGCCGGGAACCCGCCGTTAGAGCGTAGTTCGTCTAACCAGGAACGAGAACCGCCTGTTATTTCAAGAATTTCAGGCTTTGTGAGGAAGATTTTTTCAGAGAGAAGAGCATGTACTGCCATTTAATTTATCCATAAAAAAACAATGAGTTGATTGTTTTCTTTGGTGTGCAAGGCGACGCAACTGAAAAGATGATTACACCCTATCATAATTTCGATTGACAAACTGTCCAGATTCGGCGAAAGTACTGGCTATGGTAGATAGCAGGTACTCGAATCGGTTGCATACCGCAGAGTCTCCAGAGTTTTCCAGGTTCGGAGGTTGCAGCCTTCGGACCTGGGTATTTTCTGTTGAAGGCAACATATCGAACTTTTGACACTCACGCAAGGGGTTTATTGCGTGTTTTTGTGTTGCGACGTGTTTTTTTGACGATTTCTATTTTTTGCTAATCATTCCAAACAGTTAAGCTGGCGTCAACCGCCTGCCGCATGCAATTGGATGATTTTTCCCACCCTCACCCCTTCCAAATAATCGGCCCACCATTGCATCATCCGCCGCCTTTCTGGCATGTGCTCCGCGTAATTGTATGCTGCTCGGATCGCGTCACGTTCGCCATGGGATAACTGCCGCTCAATAGCGTCACGATTCCATCCGTGTTCATTCAGGATGGTACTGGCCATTGATCGGAAGCCATGCCCGCTCATCCCCCCCACCTCATACCCCAGCCGACGCAGTGCAGCGTTGACGGTGTTCTCACTCATTGGCCGATCAGCCGACCGCTCGCCAGGGAAAACATACCTGCCGCTTCCGGTCAACGGTCGCAACTCCTCCAGAACGGCAATCGCCTGGACGGACAACGGCACAATATGCCGCTCTCGCATCTTCATTTTTTCCGGTGGAATCGTCCATGTGGCAGACTCCGTGTTGATTTCGCTCCACTCCATATGACGCAACTCTCCCGGCCTCACAAATAGCAGAGGTGCCATCCGCAATGCTGCACGACTGACATAACTGCCCGCGTACCCGTCAACCGCCCGCAGCAGTTCACCAATGGCTTGCGGGTCGGTGATGGTTGCATGGTGCTTTTGTACTATCGGCGGCAACGCCCCCAGCAGCGCCGCAGTTGGGTCATTCTCTGCTCTGCCAGTTGCAATGGCATAACGGATCACCTGCCCGATATTCTGCTTTGCCCGGTGAACGGTTTCAATCACCCCCCGCTCCTCGATCCGTCGCAAGACCGCCAACACATCCTTTGCGGTGATCTCATTGACCGCCTTTGCTCCCAGCCAGGGGAAAACATCCAACTCCAGCCGCCGGGTAATCTTGCTGGCGTGGCCATCCGACCACTTCGGGATAAACTTGGCCAGCCACTCACGCGCCACTGATTCAAAACTGTTCTCGGTGCGGCTCTCGTCCCTCTCCTTGGCGATCTTGCGGTGTTCTCCCGGATCGATACCACGCGCCAGCAGTTGCCGTGCTTCGTCGCGTCGCTCTCTGGCCAGCTTCAGTGGCACATCAGGATAACTCCCCAGTGCCAGCCGTTTTTGCTTGCCGTCGAACCGGTACGCGAACCTCCAGAGCTTGGACCCTGTCTCTGTAACCAGTATGAACAGCCCCCCACTGTCGGCTTTGCTGTATGCTCTGTTTGTCGGCTTTGCGTTGCGAATGTTGCTATCAGTCAGCATGGGAATTCCCTTTTTGTTGCTATCGTTTGCGGTGAATTGTTGCTATCGACCTTCCGAGGGGGTGCCGATAGCAACAAAAATAGCAACAAATATTCTGGCTGACAACAGGACTGGATGACGCTTAACGACAGCAAAACGGCATAAAAAAACCCGTAAACTGTGAATTTACGGGTATTTATAACGCTTAGCGACTCTAAAAAAAAGCCGCAGAAAATCAAGTTGGTGCCCAGAGATGGAATCGAACCAACGACACGAGGATTTTCAGTCCTCTGCTCTACCGACTGAGCTATCTGGGCAAACGCTACCGACAAAATGGAACAAGCAAGCCAAGCAACGAATCCGGTCACTCTAGCCTGGTTCTGTCATCTTGTCAACCTTTTACTCTACCTCTGCACATAATTCCTTTACCTGCGCAACCACTGCCAAGTTGCAGGCAAACAGGCAGAAAAGTTGGCACAAAACTTGATTGTCCATTTGCGCAACAGATCATCGCTCCCTTTCTGGTCGTGGTGGTCATCATGACTTATCCCCTTACTGCAAAGGAGTTTGCGCAATGGCTACCCTGCCACGCTTCGTCGCCATGGAAACCATCTTGGAAAATATTGCTGCAAAATTGGTCGAAGACGTGCAAGCCGGTGATTTGCCTATGAATGAACCGGTGATGGAATGCCTGGAAGCCTTGATCAGCGCAACCCGTAAATTGCAGGTGGTGCGTGAAATTGCCGAAGCCAAAGCAGAGACTACTGCCGCCAGTTTTCGTCTTGCCTGCTGATCGTTGCAGACAAACTCACTTTTCGGTCTACACCTCCGTCTTGCCCTGCAGGAATTGCCTGCCAGGAGGCAGATTCCTCCCATAGCTTCCGCGTATCCGCCAACCGTGTGTGCATCACTATCGACAAAAAAAGGGGCTTTCGCCCCTTTTTTTGTCGCGCAACCCGTCAATCCCCTTTTAGCTTTTTCTTTTTAACCTTGACCGATTTGGCTTTCTTTTTCGCCTCTTCCGCCGCCCCACGCAACGTGGCCTGGGCAGCAGCCAAACGGGCAATCGGCACCCGGTATGGCGAACAGGAGACATAATCCAAACCCACCCGCTCAAAAAAACCGATCGAGGCCGGATCGCCGCCATGCTCACCACAAATACCCAACTTCAAGCCTGGCTTGACACCACGTCCCCGTTTGACCGCAAGCTCCACCAGTTGACCGACGCCCAACTGATCGAGCGAAACAAACGGATCCTGCAGCAACACCCCTTGATCGACATAGGCAGTCAGAAAACTGCCCGCATCGTCCCGTGAGACCCCCAAGGTGGTCTGGGTCAGATCATTGGTACCAAAGGAGAAAAAGTCTGCTTCCAAGGCAATCTGGTCAGCGCGCAGGGCTGCCCGTGGCAACTCGATCATGGTGCCCAACAGATAGTCAATGGTCACCCCCATCTCAGCCATCACCGCTTCACAAACCGCGACACACCGTTTTTTCAACGCGGCCAACTCAGAACGGAAACCAACCAGCGGAATCATGATCTCCGGCACGATGGTAAAACCTTCCTGTTTGACCAACCGACAAGCCGCCTCCATGATCGCCCGCACCTGCATCTCGTAAATTTCTGGATAGGTGATCGCCAGACGACACCCCCGATGACCCAACATCGGGTTGGCCTCCTCCAACTCACTCACCCGGCGGCGCACCTCCTCCTCAGACACTTCCAAGGCAGCCGCCACTTCTGCCTGACCTTTTTGATCATGCGGAATAAATTCATGCAGCGGCGGATCCAGCAGGCGAATTGTTACCGGCAGATTTTGCATCTCACGAAAAATTCCTTCGAAATCAAACCTTTGCATCGGCAACAATTTGGTCAGTGCCCTGCGCCGTCCCGTCTCGTCACGGGCCAGAATCATTTCACGCACGGCCACAATCCGCTCGGCATCAAAAAACATATGCTCCGTCCGACACAAACCAATCCCTTCCGCACCAAACAAGCGGGCAGCTTTGGCGTCAGCCGGGGTGTCGGCATTGGTGCGCACCTTCAGACGACGGGCCTCATCGGCCCAGGACATATAAGTGGCAAAATCACCGGTCATCTCGGCCTGCCGGGTTTTTACCTGACCCCACAAAACTTCGCCAGACGAACCGTCGATGGTGATCCAATCCCCCTGTTTGACCTCCTGCACGGTGCGGTCAGCTCTTTCTACCGTAAACCGTTTCTCTTCCATCTGCGGCTTGATCGCCCCGCAACCCGAGACACAGGGACGACCCATGCCACGGGCAACCACGGCGGCATGCGAGGTCATACCCCCCCTGACCGTAACGATACCCTTGGCAGCGTGCATACCGTGAATATCTTCCGGACTGGTCTCTTCCCGGAACAAAATGACCGGCAAACCACGACCGGCCCACTGCTCGGCCTCGTCCGCCGAAAAGACCACCTGACCCGCCGCCGCTCCGGGCGAGGCCGGCAAACCGCTGGCAATCACTTTGCTTTTGGCACGATCTTCCGGATCCAGCATCGGGTGCAGCAACTGATCCAACGTTTGTGGATCAACCCGCAACAACGCCTCATTGCGACTGATCAACGTCTCCTTGACCATGGATACCGCAATCGTCAACGCCGCCTGGGCACTGCGTTTGCCGGTACGGGTCTGCAACAGCCAGAGCTTGCCATTTTGAATGGTAAACTCCAAATCCTGCATCTCCCGGCCTTGTTTTTCCAACAAATGGCCGGTGTTGACCAACTCCCGGTAGAGACGGGGCATGGTCTCTTCCATCGACGGCTGGTCCGATTGGTTTTTCTGCCGCCCGGCACTGGTGATCTGGCAAGGGGTACGAATACCCGCCACCACATCTTCACCCTGGGCATTGATCAAATATTCACCGAACAGACCATTTTCCCCGGTTGAAGGATCGCGGGTAAACGCAACGCCGGTCGCACAATCATCACCCATGTTACCGAAAACCATCGCCTGCACGTTGACCGCTGTTCCCCAATGTTCCGGAATCGCGTTCAGACGGCGATAGGTCACCGCGCTGGGTTTGTACCAGGAGTTAAAAACAGCAGCGACCGCTGCCCACAGCTGATCCCAGGGTTCTTCTGGAAAATCACGCCCCGTTTTCTGGCGAATCCGCCCCTTGAACTCTGCCACCAGGCCCATCCAATCTTCGGCGGTCAGGTCAACATCGTTGACTTTACCCAACCGCTCTTTGGCTTTGTCGATCAAATGCTCAAAATGGTGGCTCTCCACCCCCATCACCACATTGCCAAACATCTGCACGAAACGACGGTAACAGTCATAGGCAAAACGCGGTTTGCCAGACTGCAGAATCAATCCCTGCACCGTCTGATCGTTCAAGCCCAGATTCAACACCGTATCCATCATGCCTGGCATGGAGACCCGGGCCCCGGAACGAACCGATACCAACAAGGGATTGTCCGGATCGCCAAAGCGACGCTCCATGGCCTTTTCCACTTGCTCCAACGCCGCCTTCACCCGCCAATCCAAATTGGCTGGAAATCGTCGATCATTTGCGAAATAGTCGGTACAGACTTCCGTGCAGATGGTAAATCCTGCCGGGACCGGCACCCCGATCCGGGTCATCTCCGCCAGGTTGGCACCCTTGCCACCCAGCAGATCCTTCATCTTGACATCTCCCTCGGCCACACCACCGCCAAAGAAAAAAACCATCTTCTTTTCGCTCATGAATCCCTCACGTCGAACCTCGCCTTAGAAAACACCATACCCCTTGTACGACGGCCCCCCACTGCCGACGCCTACTTTAGCACACATGCCAACCGTTGTCTCCCCTCCTTATGCTGCACTGCAAATCTTTCGCAGCCCTCGCAAACAGCGTTGACCCGATGCAGCAAACATGGTAGGCTCCCTTCCCATGGTTGGCCGGGATGGCGAAACTGGTAGACGCACCAGACTCAAAATCTGGCGGGAGCAATCCCATGAGGGTTCGATTCCCCCTCCCGGCACCAATCATTTGTGCATACTACCATTGATGCGGCGAAATTGCAGCTTGTTTTGGTGGTGTCCCGTCTGCCTGTTGTCCTCCAACGACGAGAAGAGAGGTGTCGTTTCTCTGCTCTGTCGCCAACGCCAGAACGAAAGCGCTTTTCACATCGGATGCCGAAATCCGCCGTTCCCTTGCTGGGTGCTGTGCCTCTGCGGGTCGGGTAATCGCGATTGGGACGTATCGACTCACCCCCTTTGGCTGCCGCACGGAATCATATCCATACAGCGCTGTATGCACTCCTGAGACAGCGGAAAAAGCTGGCCGTCTTTGACAAACAACTTCATAACGTTGTAGACATCTGCACACCCCTGGAACTGGGTGATGCAATCCAAGTGAATCGGCACATTCGGAGAACTGTTGGCAGATACGGTTGCAATCAACGGGAACAAAGGAGGAGCTTGATGTTTACGCGATTGGAACTGAGTAATTTCACAGTCTTTGAAAAACTGAATCTCGAATTCTCACCTGGCATCAATATACTGGTGGGCGCAAATGGCACCGGCAAAACGCATCTGATGAAACTGCTCTATTGCATCCAGGGGGCCTTGACTCCAAATTCAAAATCTTTTGCCGAAAAGTTGGGAGCTGTTTTCAGACCACGTGATGGTGATTTCCGCCGTTTGACCAGACGAAGGCCAGGAAGGACAAATTCTGAAGTCTCAACTTCCTGGGAAGACAAAAAAATTGTTGCCTCGTGGCATAACGCTTCGGGTGAAATGTTGTTCAAACCATCAACCAGGATGACTTTGGAATCCCCGGTTTTTATCCCCGTCAAAGAAGTTCTCTCTTTTGCTCCTGGATTCATTTCTCTGTACGACAAATACCGCATGGAGATTGACGAAATATATTATGACGTTCTGAAGCTTGCTTTTCTTCCATCGCGCAGAGGTGCTGCTGCTGAAAAAGATAAAAATATTCTGGAAACAATACGCCAATTGATTGGTGGGCGTGTTGTTACAGAGGGTGAAAATTTCTACCTGCGCCATGGAAATGCAAATTTGGAAATGCATTTGGTGGCAGAGGGTTACCGCAAAATCGCACTTGTCTGGCAATTGATTCATAACGGTTCACTATTGGAAGGCACCACTCTTTTTTGGGATGAGCCAGAAGCCAATTTGAATCCTTTCATGATGCAATATGTCGCCAAAATACTGTTACTTCTCGCTCATCGGGGAATTCAAGTATTTGCTGCCACGCATAATTATGCCTTCTTGAAAGAGATTGACCTTCAAAAAAAGCAAACACCAGTGACATATTTTTCCTTAAGTGATAGCGAAAACAACGGCGTGCAAGTAAACAGCTCCTTGAGCTATGCCACAATCTCGCCGAACAAAATTGCGGACGAGTACCTGCGACTCTATGACCTGGAAATGCAAAAAGCCTTCACTGGGGGCTTGAAATGAATGAAGAGTGGCAAGAGAGTGGACTCTGTTTTGATTTCAGCAAGGCAAAATCAGTCATTTCACTGGATAATCATGGTCGTGGTCACGGGTTAAGCCACATCTTGAAGGCTGTTGATTTCGTCGTAGAATGGGATCATGAATTCTGGCTGATAGAAGCCAAAAATCCAGAAGATCCAACCATCCCACTCAGGCATCAACACAACGCAGAAAAGAAATTTTCTGAAAAAATTCAATCCCGCACACTGATTCATTCAGAACTGTTTCCAAAATTCATTGACAGCCTTTTGTTTCTTGCTCTGGATCGCGGCATTCCCACCAAACCCATGCGCTGCATGGCGCTGATCGCTCTTGAATCTCTTACCCACATTGACTGCCTGACCCTTTCTGCAGCCATTACCGGTCTTCATGATGGCTGCCTGGAAGGTCCTCCAAAAAGGGGATGGTCCAAAGGATTCGCCGTGCATCTATTCAACCTGGAACTCTGGAACAGGGCATGGCCCCAATGTAGGGTTACACGTATGCAACGCTAACCTTACCGATTCGGACGCTTCTCAATCCACACGTTGGCCTGACGCTGCCCCTCTTCCACTTGCACCGGGGTTAGCTGTTTGGCAATTTTGTCGCGGGCGCTGCTGGCTTTGCCGAAGCCGTTGCGCACGGCCAGCGTGGTCCACATGTAGGCTGCCACTTTGTCGCGCGCCACCCCCTTGCCGATCATGTGCAGAATACCCAGGATGGCCTGCGCTTGTGCCCAGCCTTGATCCGCCGCTTTGCGATACCAGCGCGCCGACTCCTCTGGATCCCGCTTGACCCCTCGCCCGCTCCAGTAGGCATAGCCCATCTGGCTTTGCGCCTGCACATCCCCCTGCTCTGCCGCCTTGCGATACCAGAGCATTGCCTCGCGCTCATCCTGCGCCACCCCCTGGCCGGTGGCATACATGTTGCCCAAATTCAGCTGCGCTTCGGCAAAACCATGCTCTGCCGCCCGACGGTACCAGTGGGCCGCCTGCACATAGTCGACCGCGACCGATTTGCCTTTGTAATACATGAAACCCAACAGGCTCTCCGCCTGGGCGTTGCCCTGCTCTGCCGCCTTTTGATACCAGTAGATCGCCTGTTGGTAATCCTGGGTCACCCCTTCGCCATATTCATACATCAAACCGATATTGCTCTGCGCCTCCGGATCGCCGCGCTTGGCCCGCACCATCACCCGATCAAACTCCTTGGTCATCCCCAGACAAAAGGGGAGCATCAGGAGCAAAACCATGGTCTGAACCCGCTTCATCGCCAACACCCTCATCGACTCATCCGTTATCCGGCAACACCAGGCAGCTGACATCGGCAACCAGCCGGAAGGCTGCCCGGACCCGCGCCAACAAGGCCAAACGGTTGCGCCGTACCGTGACATCCTCATCCATCACCAACACATCATTAAAAAAGCCGTCGATCACCTCACGCAAACCGGCCAGTTGCTGCAACGCTTCGGCATAACGACGCCCGGCCACCAAAGCCTCGACATCGGCCTCCAGGGCGTGCATCGCCTGGTAGAGAGCCTGTTCCGCCGGCAGACGCAACGCCTCTTCCGAGAGTTCCACCGCCGACTCGGTGCTTTTGCTCAGAATATTGGCAATCCGCTTGTTGGCTGCCACCAAAGAGCGGTAAGAGGGCAACCCTTTGAACAGAGCCAGGGCACGCACCCGCAGCACCATATCCAGCAGATCATCCGAATCCAACACCTCGACCGCTTCCAGCAGATCGCCGTCCAACCCTTCGCCCTTCAGGTAGGGGTTCAAACGACCATAGAAAAACTGCTGCACGCTGCGTACCGTCTCTTCCACCCCCTCATCCAGCACGCCGCTCTCATACAGGCCGTGCGCCGTGCGCACCACCTCCCGCAACGGCAGATGCAGACCAGAGGCCAGCAGCATGCGAATGATACCCAAGGCCGCCCGCCGCAAGGCAAAGGGATCCTTGTTGCCGGTGGGTGCCAAACCCACGGCAAAACAACCGACCAGGGTGTCCCATTTATCGGCCATCGCAAT
This sequence comes from Magnetococcales bacterium WMHbinv6, assembly GCA_002753135.1. Classification (GTDB taxonomy): domain Bacteria; phylum Pseudomonadota; class Magnetococcia; order Magnetococcales; family Magnetaquicoccaceae; genus Magnetaquicoccus. The sequence continues at coordinate 35,437 of PDZV01000026.1, forward strand.
CAAGGTGCCCAGCAGACTCTCCGGCAAAGCGTCCGCCACCCCCTGCGGTCGATAGTGATGGCGAATCGCCAAGGCCACTTCGCTGTCGCCCCCCTCCTGCAGCAGATAATGGCTGCCCATGATCCCCTGCAACTCAGGAAATTCGCCGACCATGCCGCTAATCAGGTCACACTTGCTCAACAAGGCTGCCTGCTCGATGCGGGCGATGGCGGGCGGTGCGGCAAGCCATCCGGCCATCCGTTCAGCCAGGCGGCTCATGCGCATCACTTTTTGATACAAGGTGCCCAGACGGGCCTGAAAAACCACCTGACGCAAGCCATTCAAACGATCGGCCAGTCTCTCTTTGCGATCCTCTCGCCAATAGAAGGCGGCATCTTCCAGCCGCGCCCGCAACACCCGTTCAAAACCGCGCACAAGCACCGACGGATCCGGCACGGTCAGGTTGGCAACCGCGATAAAACAGGGCAGCAGACGGCCATCGGCAGCGCGAACCGGAAAATATTTTTGGTGGTGCTGCATCGAGGTGATCAACACCTCCGGCGGAATCGCCAGATAGATCGGATCAAAACGGCCCAGCAGCGGCACCGGCCACTCGGTCAAGCAGGCATTTTCCGTCAACAGGGCCGGGGCGATAATTGCCTCGCCACCGGCTTGCGCCGCCAACTGCTCTGCCCCCTGGCGAATCAACGCCTCGCGCTCAGCCAGATCAAGGATCACCCCCGCCTGGCGCAACAACTGCCGCGCCGAGGCCATATCCTGCGGGCGCAGCCCACCCTGGCTCATGAAACGGTGTCCCTGGCTCTCCAGGCCGCTGTGCAAACCATTTTCGCTGACAAACGGCAACAGCTGACCATCCAACAGAGTGACCATCCAGCGCAACGGACGGACGAAACGCATGGCACCCGAACCCCAACGCATCGATTTTTTCCACGGAAAGATGGCCAAAATTTCCGCCATCAAGCGCGGCAACAGGGCAGCTGCACGCTCGCCGGCCACCTGTAGCCGATACACCAGATATTCACCCTTGGCCGTCACCTCCCGTTGCAAGTCGGCCATACTGACCCCGCAACTGCGGGCAAACCCTTCGGCGGCGGCGCTCGGACTCCCATCGGCGGCAAAAGCCCGATTCAAGGCCGGACCTTTGCGCTCTTCCAGACGATCGGCCTGCCGGGCCGACAGGCCGCTGACCCAGGCCAACAGACGACGGGGCGTGCCCTGGCACTCCACCGTTGTCCGCCCCGCACGCCAGAGACCAGCCTCCTGCAAGCGGCTCTCCAGCAGGCTCTGCAAGGCCTCGATCGCTCCTGGCAACAGTTTGGCCGGAATCTCTTCGCAGCCGATTTCCCAGAAAAAATTGCTCTCTTCCCCGCTTGTCTCCGGCAATGGCTGCTCTTCGGCAGGGAGATCCGTTGCGGTCAGCACAGCGGCCCCCCCTTTTATCAGCGGAAAACCCAACCGCTCCCGCTGCGCCACATAACTTTCTGCCGCCTTGCGCGCCAGATTGCGCACCCGGGCAATATAGCCGGCCCGCTCGGTGACGCTCACCGCCCCCCGCGCATCGAGCAGATTGAAGGAGTGGGAACAGCGAATCACCTGATCATAGGCCGGCAACGGCAGCTGCCGTTCCACCAGACGCAAAGCCTCTGCTTCGTGGGTGGCAAAGGCGGCAAACAAAACCGCCGTGTTGGCCTCTTCAAAGTTGAAATGGGAAAAATCCACCTCGTTTTGATGATAGACATCGCCATAGGTGACCCCTTCGGTCCATTGCAGGTCGTAAACGTTCTCCACCCCCTGAATGTACATGGCCAGACGTTCCAGGCCGTAGGTCAGCTCACCGGCCACCGGTTTCAGGTCCAAACTGCCGGTCTGCTGAAAATAGGTGTACTGGGTCACCTCCATGCCATCGAGCCACACCTCCCAGCCCAAACCCCAGGCCCCCAAGGTGGGACTCTCCCAGTCATCCTCGACAAAACGGACATCGTGCGCCGACAGATCAATGCCGATGGTGGCCAGGGAACGCAAATAGAGTTCCTGCAGATTGATCGGCGACGGCTTCAGAATGACCTGAAATTGATAATAGTGTTGCAGCCGGTTGGGATTTTCGCCATAGCGTCCGTCGGTAGGCCGCCGCGATGGTTGCACATAGGCCGTATGCCAGGGTTCCGGCCCCAACACCTTCAAAAAGGTGGCCGGATGAAAGGTGCCCGCCCCCATCTCCATGTCGTAGGGTTGCACCACCACGCACCCCTGCTGCGACCAATAGGTATGCAATGCAAAAATCAACTCCTGGAAAGTCACGGCCTGCTCCTCTATGGTATTGACTTACTGTAATCGTTAATCTGTCGGTTATTCGTTCACTGCCTGACGAGGAAACTGTTCATCTTGTTCCACGCGCTGTATACCCTGCTGCTGTCGTTGCTGATCCTGATCACCCTGCCCTGGTGGATCTGGCGCTATCTGCGCACACCGAAATACCGCGACACCGTGCCGCAGCGGTTCGGCCTGGCCCTGCCCGCCTTGCCGCCGGGTCCACGGATTTGGATCCATGCCGTCTCGGTCGGCGAAGTGATGGCGGCACAAGGGTTGATTCAGCAGTTGGCCCTGCGCTACCCGGATCGGCAACTGCTGCTCTCCACGGTCACCAAAACCGGGCAACAAATTGCCCGCTCACTGCCGGGTATTCAGGCCACTTTCTATCTGCCCGTCGATCTGCCCTGGATTGTCAACCGGGTGCTGGCCTCTCTGCAACCCCAGGCGTTGATTGTCCTGGAAACCGAATTGTGGCCCAACCTCTTCTGGCATTGCAAGCAACGGCAGATACCCGTCATTCTGGTCAATGGCCGTTTGTCGCCGCGCTCTTTTCGCCATTATCGGCTTTTTCGCCGCTTCATGGAACGGTTTCTGCAACCGGTACAACTCTTTGCCATGCAATCGGCAGCCGACGCCGAACGGATGCGCGCACTGGGCGTTGCCGCCGAGCGGATCGTCAACACTGGCAATCTCAAGTATGACCAGGCGATGCAGGCCGCCGATCCGGCCAAACTGGCCGAACTGGCGGCACGCCTGCCCCCGCCGGACGGGCTGATCTGGCTGGCCGCCAGCACCCATCCTGGCGAAGAAAAAATACTCCTCGACACCCTGCAGACCCTGCGCCGCCAGTGGCCCGCCTTGCGCCTGATTCTGGTACCCCGCCATCCGGAGAGGGAAGCGGAGGTCACCGCCTTGTTGCAACAGAGCGGTTTGAGCCACGTCCGTTTTTCTTGTCTGACCGCCCCCTGGCAGGAGGAGGTGTTGCTGGTCGATCAAGTGGGCTGGCTGACCCGCCTCTATCGCTATGCCCAGATTGCCTTTGTCGGTGGCAGCCTGATCCCGCACGGCGGGCAAAACATGCTGGAACCGGCCTCGCAAGGAATCGCCACCCTGTTTGGTCCACATACCAGCAACTTTCGCGAGGCGGTCCGGCAACTGCTGGAGGCCGACGCCGCCATCCAGTTGCGCGAGCAGACAGAACTGCTATCCACCATGCAGCAACTGCTGGCCGATCCGGCACGACGGCAACAACTGGGAGAGCGGGCGCAACAGGTGGTCGCCGCCAACACCGGTGCCCTGCAACGCACCATGCACACCCTGCAACCGTGGCTGGAGAGAACATGAACCCGTTGCTCGAACTGCTGGCCGGAAGAGGACACACCGACTCGCTGACCCTGCGCGCCGCGTTGGCCCTGCTGCGTGGCATGGGCAACCTCTACGGAGGCTGGATGCAGCAACGGGCCAGGCTCTATCAACGCCAGCGCTTTGCCTCCTATCAGGCCCCCTGCCCGGTGATCAGCGTCGGCAATCTGAGCGTCGGCGGCACCGGCAAAACGCCGATGGTCCTCTGGCTGGCCCGACACCTGACGCAGCAGTTGGCACAACCGCTGGCCATCGTCAGCCGTGGCTACGGTACGCCGCCCACGACCCAAGCCGGCCTGCCCGCTGGCATCACCCTGGTGGCCGATGGGCGCGGTCTGCGCCTGCGCCCGCCGCAAGCCGCCGACGAAGCGGCCCTGCTGGCCCATCATCTGCCGCAAACCGCCATTCTGACCGGCAGCCGCCGCGACCGCCTGATCGACTATGCCTGCCGCCAGCTGGGCTGCCGCCTGATCCTGATGGATGACGGCTTTCAACACCTGCGGGTACGCCGTGATCTGGATCTGGTCCTGTTGGATGCCCGCCACCCGTTCGGTAACGGGGCGCTGCTGCCCGGCGGCATTCTGCGCGAAGCACCCAGGGCCCTGCAGCGGGCCGATGCCATTGTTTTCACCCGCTGCCCGGATGAGGCCTGCTACCGGCAGGCCCGGCAATTACTGCTCCCCTGGCTTGCAGACAAACCCCTGTACTGGACCGATCACCGCCCCAGCGCCTGGCAGGCGGCAGGAGACAACAGCACCTACCCGCTCGACACCTTACGCCACACCCCCGTGCTGGCCTTTTGTGGCATCGCCCGTCCCGACTCTTTTGCCCATCTGTTGCAGGAGAGCGGCTGCAAAACCCTCAGCCTGCGCTCCTTTCCGGACCATTTTCCCTTTAACCGTCAGACCCTGCTCGATTTACAGGCACAGGCGGCGCGCATGCAGGCCCTGGCCATGGTCTGTACCGAAAAAGATGCGGTCAAAATTGATCCTGCCTGGCTCGACGCCGCTGGCCTGCCCCTCTTTGCCCTGCGCATGGCGCTGCACTGGCCGCAACAACCGGAGTGGTTGCTGCAGCGCGTGGCTGCTCTGGCGGCACAGGCTACTCCTCGAGACGCCGCGCCTCATCCACCAGCATGACCGGCACCCCGTCGCGAATCGGAAAGGCCAGCCTGTCCTTGCGACAAACCAGTTCCGAGGCTTCCCTCTCCAGGGTCAATGTTCCCTTGCACTGGGGACAGACCAGAATGGTCAATAACTCTTTGTCAATCATCGTCTGGCGACCTCGAAGCAATAATAATGGCACAAGCGATCCACTCTACCATTTTTCCCCACCGGCACGAAAGCGGGAATCCGCAGGCGGTTGCAAACCGTGGGTTGCCAACAAGGGCTTAAGACCGTTAAACTTGTGAATTCGGTATGGCTTCTTTTGGACAGGAATTATGCTACGCTCTCTCATCGAACAGTTGGTCTTCGCCTCTTTGCAGCAGTTGCAACAACAGGGTGTTTTTGCGGCAGAGCAGCCCTTCGTTTTTCAGGTGGAACGGCCTCGCGATAAAAACCATGGCGATTTTGCCACCAATGCGGCCCTGGTATTGGCCAAAAGCGCCCGCCTGCCGCCCCGACAACTGGCGGAACGGATTCTCTCGGCCCTGCCTGCCGGACAGACCGCCGTCGAACGCTGGGAAGTGGCCGGACCGGGTTTTATCAATTTTTTCCTGACCCCGCAGACCTTACAAAATCTGCTTGTCACCATCGGACAGCAGGCCGCCGATTATGGCAAAAGCCACAGTGGGCAGGGACGGCGCATTCAGGTGGAGTTTGTCTCGGCCAATCCGACCGGTCCGATGCACCTGGGCCATGGGCGAGGCGCGGTCACCGGTGACGTCATTGTCCGCCTGCTGCAGGCCATTGGTTGCTCGGTGGAACGGGAATATTATATCAACGATGCGGGGGGGCAGACCCTGGTGCTGGGTCGTTCCGTGCTGATCCGTTACCATGGCCTTTTTGGTCAGGAGTGGCCGCTGCCGGAGGGGTGTTATCCCGGTGAATATGTTCTCGATATTGCCAAAGCGTTGCAGGCCGAACAGGGTGACCGCTGGTTGACCCCCACACCGCCGGAGAGGCCGCCGCAAGAGGTGGTCGATTTTGCCATTGCCCGTTGTCTGGCCTGGATTCGTGACGATCTGAAGCTGCTTAACATTCCTTTCGATACCTGGTTTTCCGAACGTTCCCTGCACGAAGAGGGGTTGATTGTCCATGCCATCGAACAGTTGGCCAGCAAAGATTTGATCTACGAAGGGATTCTCGAACCCCCGAAAGGCAAACAACCGGAAGATTGGGAACCCCGTCCGCAACGGTTGTTTCGTTCCAGCCGCTTCGGGGATGAAGTGGACCGACCGTTGCAAAAATCGGATGGCTCCTACACCTATTTTGCTGCCGACATTGCCTATCACCTCAACAAGGCGGAGCGCGGTTTTGCTGGCTTGATCAATATTTGGGGGGCCGATCATGGCGGTTATATCAAGCGGGTGCAGTCGGCACTGGCCGCCCTGACTGGTCGCCACGATCTGCTCGAGGTGCGTCTGGTGCAGATGGTCAACCTGTTCCGCGCCGGTCAACCGGTGCGCATGTCGAAACGGGCGGGCACCTTTGTCACCCTGCGCGAAGTGGTCGAAGAGGCGGGCGCGGATGCGGTACGCTTTTGGTTTTTGTTACGTTCTTCCGGTGCCGGTCTGGATTTTGATCTGGATCTGGCTATGGCAAAAACCAATGAAAATCCAGTCTTTTACGTGCAATACGCCCATGCCCGCGTCCACTCGCTGCGCCGCCGCTTGCAGGACAGGGAGATCAGCGACATTCCCGAGAGTCCACACTACCTGCAGCGTCTGAGCGAGGAACCGGAAAGAGAGTTGTTGCGTCATTTGAGCCGTTTTCCTGAAGTGGTCGAACAGGCTGCCCTGGAAAAAGAGCCGCAGAAGATCACCCATTATCTTTTGGAAGTGGCAGCCGCCTTCCATACCTACTATAATGGTTATAAAATATTGGATGAGGATACCGATCTGCGGGCCGCTCGAATGGCGTTGTCCAAGGCAGTCGGTCAGGTTATTGCCAACGGTTTAACCCTACTCGGCGTGTCCGCCCCGGAGCAAATGTGACTCCCCGTTACCCAACCTCCTCCCGCTTTCGTCGCCATCAACGATCCAGCCCGTTGCCGCGTGTTTTGCTGGCTGCCGTCGTCGTTTGTGGAGGGCTCTATTTTCTCCTTCGCCCTGGCAAAGCGCCGGACGCCAACCAAACCGCTGCCGTCAATTCCAGCCAACAGGAACAGCCGTTACGTACCGCGCCACCGGCAGTGGTAGAGCAAAAAGCGGAAAACAAAGCCAAACCGGTCGTCGACAACAAGCCGGAGAGCAAGCCGCTGACGCTCACCGAAATCAAACCACCCCCTCCTCCAGCCGCCAAGCCGCCTGCCCCGGAAAAAAGCGAGACGATCGGCAATCGTCCCTTGCCTGCTGCCGAACTGCGCACTGCTGCCAAAGCGGAGGTGAGAGCAGAAAGCAAAGCGGAAGCAAAACCGGAAAGCAAGCCGGAAAACCGCAGCGGCAAACAGGAGATCAAACTGGATATTCGCCCGGAAAGCCGCAGTGAAAGCAAACCGGTCGAGACAAAAGCAGAAAACAAACCCAGCGGCAAAACAGACAAGAGCCCCGACAGTAAAAGCGAAAGCAGGGAGAGCAGCAAAAGCGACAACAAGACGGAATCTGCCGGCAAGAAGGGCGGCAAAACCGAGACCGCCGGCAAACACAAAAGCGATCCTGTCGCCGAGAGCGCCAAAGGCCCGCTGTTGCCACAACCCCATGTGGATGACGAAAACACCTTTCGCCCCCCTCCGGACACTCTGGCTCCAAAACACCGGGAAATAGAAAAGGAGCTCTCCTTCTATCGCGATTTGGCCAATAAACGGCTCATTCTGCCGGAAGAGCCTGCGGGCAAAAAAATTATTCCTCCCTTTTTGGCCGGGGCAAACCCCGCCTCAGTCAGCAGCAAAAAGCCCGAGGCTGCTGCCGCCAAACCGGTCACCGAAGCCAACAAAAAGACGCCTGACAGCAAACCGGCAACCGACAATCAAACCGCATCGGGCAAGAAAAAGAGCTACCAGGTGCAGGTTGCCATTCTTACCGAACAGAAAAATGCCACGGCAATGGCAGATGTGTTGCGCAGACAGGGTGCCCCCAATCCCCGCATTTCTCCGGTCACCTATGCTTCCGGCAAAACCGTTTTTCGTGTCCGCCTTGGTCCTTTTCCCAATCAAAGCGATGCCGCCAAAGCTGGCCAACGGTGGCAAAATCCCGGGCAACCTGCTCTGATTACCGCCGTGGAGGAGTAGCACACCTCTCTTTGCCCAGGGCCAGTTGACAGACGGACTGCCAAAGAGTCGAGACAAGGCACAGCGTGCTGCTGCAACGCGCCATCAGGCGTTGGCAGTCGAACCGCAACAGGCCGTAACGATCCGGGAGTCAGAAAGCATGCACCACGCCCGACGCGAAATTTTGATCAAATTCATCTTTATCGTCGCGCTATTGGTCTTGGCCGGATCCGCCGGTATCCACTGGCAACTGACCACCTATAACGAACAACGACTGCAGGAGAGTGCTGGCGATATTCGCTATACCCTTGATCTGGTGATGCAGCAGCAAAGCATGCAGATGCAACTGGTTTTGTCGACGCTGCAACAGCAGGAAAATCTGCATCACGCTTTCTTGCAAGGTGACCGCCATGCTTTGCTGCAACTGAGCAAACCTCTCTTTGAGGCATGGCAAAAATCCGATGCCATTACCCACCTCTATTTTCACTCGCCGGATGGGCACAATTTATTACGGGTGCATCAACCGGAACGGTTTGCCGACCGGATCGAACGACACACGCTGCAGCAGGCCATGCAGCACCACTCTTTCTTTGCCGGGCTGGAGTTGGGACCACTGGGCACCTTGACCCTGCGCGCCGTGCAACCGTGGTATGACGGAAAACAGTTGCTCGGTTTTGTCGAAATGGGCAAAGAGCTTTATCTGTTGACCAGCATTGTGCAACATCAGTTTCATGTTGACCTCTATCTGTTTATCAGTAAACAATATGTTACCCCATCGGAATGGCGCGCCAACCGATTGAGTCAGCATCGCTCGCATGAGTGGGATCAGTTTGCCCATCATCTTCTCATCGGACAAAGCAACCCCGCCGTACCCGCTTTTTTGCACACCCTGGAAAGCGATTTGAGCCATTCTGGAGAAAAAGCCTGGTATAACCTTTCCAAGGGCGAGGATCACTACAACCTTGCCCGCTTGCCGATTGTGGACAGCCGCAACAGAGAAATCGGCTTCATCGCGGTGGTGCAGGATATCACCCCGGATATTCATCGTTCGCAGCAGATGATTGCCGTGGCGGTTGCCATTGGTCTGCTGGGGGGAACGTGGTTGGTGATGCTGTTGGGAGGCCTGCTGGATCAATGGGAAAATCGCTGGCATACCACCCATGGCGAACTGCAGGAACGGGAGACCCGCCTGCGTTTGACCCAGGCCACCACCCACGATGCCATTATTACCATTGATGCCTTCGGCATCATCCAGGAGTGCAACCCGGCTGCCGAAAGTTTGTTCGGTTATCGGCAGCGGACGCTGCTCAAACAGAATATTGCCGACTGCATCATTCCTCCCGATCTGCGCACGGCCTATCGGCAAGCCATGCACCGGCAAGCGGCAGACAGCCAGACAGCGCAAACCGCCTCTTTTCGCCGCAAACTGGCCCTGCCCGGCCTGCATGCCGATGGTCACACCATCGATCTGGCCATCGAACTGATCGGCCTCTCTCTGGCAGGCAAACGGCATTTTACCGCTTTTCTCCGCGATGTGACCGACCGCAAACAGCTGCTGCGTTCACTGGATGAGACCCTGACCGCCGCCGAATCGGCCAATCGAATGAAGAGCGAATTTCTTGCCAACATGAGTCATGAAATCCGCACACCGATGAATGGTATTATCGGCATGACCGACCTGTTGCTGACCATGCCGCTCTCGCCCGAGGAGCAGCGCTGCAACCTGGAAATCATTCTGCAATCGTCGCTAACCCTGTTGGGTTTGATCAATAATATTCTGGATTATTCCAAATTTGACGCTGGCATGGTGACGCTGGAACGGGTACCGTTTGATCTTTCCGGCCAACTGGAGACGGTTTGCAACACTCTGGCCATCAAGGCCCATCAACAGGGGTTGGCGCTGCACTGTCGCCTGCACCCCGATTTGCCAGTCACCTTGTCTGGCGATCCGCTCCGTTTACGTCAGGTTCTGCTCAATCTGGTCAACAATGCCATCAAATTTACCGCCGACGGGGAGGTCACCCTCTCTGTTGCACCCTGCCCTGCCCCGGAAGGTGCCGCACCGAATCAAGAGGCACAGTGGCTGCGCTTTACGGTACGTGACAGCGGCATTGGCATTGCGGCGGAAAAAATTCCCACCCTGTTTGAACGGTTCAGCCAGGTGGACGGCTCGACCACACGCCAATATGGCGGCACCGGTTTGGGGCTGGCCATCAGCAAACATCTGGTCTCGTTGATGGGGGGAGAGATTACGGTGGCAAGCCAGCCCGGGCAAGGCAGCACCTTCTCTTTTACCGCCGCTTTTGCGGTCGCCCAGCGCCAGCGATCGCTGGCCGATGGCACATTCCGTGAAGAGCGCCGCAATCAACCGCTGCCCGCATCCTGTCGCCATCTGCGATTTTTGCTGGCCGACCGCAACCGCACCGGTCGTGACATCGTCAAGGAAATTCTGCAACAAGCCGGAGGGGAGGTGGTTGAAGCCTGCGACCCCGCCTCTCTGTTGCAACAACAGGCCATCGCCCAAGAGCAGGAGCAACCGTTTGATTTTTTGCTGCTCGATCACAACCTGCTGCAAGGTGCCCTGCGTCAACCGGACGCGCCCCATTGCTGGCAAGGGGCAGCTGACCGCATCCTGCTGTTGTTGCCAGCCCACATCACCCTGGAGAGCGTACAGACCATCTCCTGGTTACAACAGGCCAAAGCCTTGCGCAAACCGCTCTTTAAATTTCGCCTGCTGCAATCGATTCAGCACATTGTGGAGGGCCAGGACGATAAACCTGCGCCGAGTGCGGTTTCGTCTGCACTTCCCCGCCAAGGCCCGCCGCTGCGCATTTTGTTGGTCGAAGATCATGGCAACAATCAAAAGCTGGCGCAAGCGATTCTGCACCAGGTGGGACATCAGGTTTTGCTTGCCAACCATGGCCGGGAAGCGCTCCACATTTTGGCCAACCAGCCAGTTGATCTGCTGTTGATGGATCTGCAGATGCCGGAAATGGATGGTTTCACCACCACACGTCACATTCGCCAGGCGGATTCCGGGCAACCCTATTCGGCCCATTTGCCGATCATCGCCGTCACCGCCAAATCTGCCGACGAAGAAGAGCAGCATTGTCTGGCCGTCGGCATGAACGGGTATTTGAAAAAACCCTATCGGTCACAAGAATTGTTGAGTACGATAGATGCGGTCATGCAGCAGCATCGACGGGCGTTACGCAACCCGGCCAGTTGCGGCCCGGTTATTCTGCAAGATACGGGTTTGCCCGCCGAAACCCTGGTGGAATTGAGTGATCCCCTGTTGACCAAACTTCCCCAGGCCCTGGAGGGGCTGACGGCGGCCATCGCTGCGGAAAATCTGCTGCAGGTCGATAAATGGGTCAGTTGGCTCAGTGAGGCGGCGCGTGCGGTCGGTGCCAAACCGCTCACCCTGCAGGTGATGCGTTTGCGCAGCTGCGCCGAACAAAAGCAATGGGCTGGCGCACAGGAGGCGTTGGCAAAACTGCTTTTATGTTGTCAAAAAACCAGCCAGGCGCTGCAACAGCGAAAGGAGGAGCCATGAAAGTTCTCATTGTCGATGATGTGGTGGCCAACCGGATCATGCTGGGTAATTTTCTCTCTTCTCTTGGCCAGTGCGATATGGCGACCAACGGTGTCGAAGCCCTGGATTGGGTGGAAGCCGCCCTGGCGGAAAACCGGCCCTACGATTTGATTCTGCTCGACATCATGATGCCGAAAATGGATGGCCAGGCCACGTTGAAGGCGATTCGCGATCTGGAACAAGCGCACCAGCAAACCGGGCGCCAAGAGTCGGTCATTCTGATGGTCACCGCTTATGATGCCCCGGAGATGGTCACCAAAGCCTTTTTCAAGGGGTATTGCACCGATTTTCTTTCCAAACCCATCACCCGCCAGGTACTGATGGACAAACTGCAGGAGTATGGTTTGCCAACGGCATAAAGGTTGCTGTCACTCTGGCAACTTTTGCTGCGTACCAGCGGTCAGTCACTCACTTTGGAGAATTTTCCCTGATGAAAAAACCCACCTTGCGCCCTGTCGCCTTTGTTTTGGCCTCCACCAACCATGGCAGCATGCTGGTCAACCGGCATGATTACCGCATGGTCGGCGAAGGGGGGTATGGCGTTGGTTTTCAGCTGTTGAACAGCTCCTCTTTTGACCAGGATGAGATAGAGGTGGCCCTGCAGCTGTTGGAAACCCGCCAGACGCTGTATGGACGGGGGGTAGTGGCCCTTGATTGCGGGGCCAACATTGGTGCCCACACGCTGGAGTGGGCCCGTTTCATGGCCGGCTGGGGGGAAGTGTTGGCCATCGAGGCCCAGGAGCGAATTTTTTATGCCTTGGCGGGCAATCTGGCGCTCAACAACTGTTTCAACGCCCGCGCCGTCTGGGCGGCGGTGGGGGCACAAGCGGGTGTCATCGGTGTACCCATTCCCAACTATATGACCCCGGCCAGTTTTGGCAGCCTGGAGATCCGGCAGACCGAACATACGGAATTTATCGGCCAGCCGATCAACTATGCCAGCGAGGCGCTGCAACAGACGCAAATGGTTGCCATCGACGACTGGCAACTGCCCCGCCTCGATCTGCTGAAGATTGATATTGAGGGGATGGAGATGGAGGCCCTGTCCGGTGCCGCGCAGACCATCGCCCGCTGCCTTCCCTACCTGATGATCGAAAAGATTAAAACCGATGAACAGGCCCTGCAGAATTTTCTGCACCCCTTGGGCTACCAGATATTTCCCCTCGGCATCAACATTCTGGCCATCCACAACAGCGACCCCGCCGCCAAACAGCTGCAGGGGGTGGAGGAAGGGTGAGACGGCCTCGCCCCCAGTTGCACGGAAACGGTGCGTTTCGGATAATAACCCGACCGACAGGAGCAGGAGGAAAGAACATGGCTCAACCATCCCATTTGACCCCAGAACAGCGTGCAGGGAGTATATTGGCTCTGTTGCGGCGAGAGGAACCAATGGTCGAACAGGGTGGTACAGTATGGGCGGCCATTGACAAGCGGTAAAGAATTTCAAACCCGACAAATTGGACAGGCCTTTTCAGAAATGACAAAGTTTATCTACAATTAACAGACACAATCAGGGAGATTGAAGAAGAGCTTGTTTTGCAGCATTCGCCAAGAAGCCAGAACGGCTCATCCTTTTGATGCTGGCCATCTTGTCAATCCGGGTCAACAGTGTTGGAGGCAAGGTTATGTTCACCCGAACTGCCCGGAATTTCTCCCTGAGGTCCTCCACCTCCACAACAGCCCAAAGCCAGCCGGTATAGTCCGAATTGGCAGCATGAACTGCTACCGGTTGCTTCTCAGGGATTGTCATGCCCTCTTCCAGAAGAACTTCCAAATGCCCCTCAATCGCTTCCTTCGCATTTGCCAAGGCCTCTTCCAACGTGTCGCCAGCTGAGTGGCAACCCGGCAAATCCGGTACGACAACCCCAAAGGCATGGTCCTGGTCACCCGGCTCGATTGCAATATGATATAACATCTTTGAAATATTCAAGTTTTTCATTTCAAGCCTGCCTGTTTCATGATTGAGTTCAGGGTACCCGGACGGATCTCTTTCTGGGGGTGTGGAACCGTCACAATTCCCGGTTTGGTTGGGTGCTTGAAGTGGTGATGGCTCCCGGCCACCCTCACGAGTTCCCAACCATCGCCCAGCAGTAGCTTGATTATCTCCCTGGTCTCCAGGTCCTTATTATACACACTCATGCGCATCGTTGAAACGGAAAAACTGCCTTTTGACAGGGTGTCTCACCGGGTGTGTCCCTGCTTACTGTCTGACTGTCATCCATATCCGCTTACAAGTGTCTTGGCTCCCAGTTTGACTGGACACGGCGTTCCAGGCAACCGGGGCAAGACAGCCGCGACTTTCTTGGGAAATGGACTTTTCCCCAGAGCATAAACAAAAATATTGGTGTCAACGAAGGCACGGACGGTCATACAATTCATCCCGACTCATGGGTTGCAGATCACCGTACTGCGTGGCCACACGAGCACGCAACGCGGCCAACGGGCCAGAAAATCCTTCGGTTGTATTGTTTGGGGTTTCTCTTGCGTCAAGGGCAGGTTCCGCGCCGATTGGCGTCTGGTATCGCGTTACGAGAAATTCGACAAAATCAAACACCTCTCCCTGTTTTTCAGGTGTCAGAGTGCGCAATTTTTCCACCAATTCGGTATATCCCATGATGCAGACTCCTTTCATTTCGGTTCCCTTATGCCGTTTTGTCCCGTCACGAACGCGGTTACCAGCCTATCAAATTCCGCCTGAATCTCAAACACCGCCGTAAACTCGGCAAAAACCCAACGACCAAACTTGCCCAGATTGTTCACCCCCGGCACCCAATAAACCTGCATGGTATTGGCCTTCTCTTTGGCATTTTCACCCCGGAACCCTTTGATCTCCACCACCAGATGCAGAGGATCATCGTGCCCGTCGTCTATCTGAACAATAAAATCCGGCAGATATTTTCTGCGGGTGGAACCCATGAGGTACGGCACTTCCAGCCCAAGGCCCTGGTTCTTGACGTAGGCTTGCACCAGAGGGTGAGCCTCTGCCACCCGGCAAAATTCTGCCTCCCAATCACTGTCGCACACCACCCAGTTGATGTGACAACGACGTGGATCTGTTTTCCAGCGGCTCTGTTTGGAGGTGGTAAAATGGACAAAACGGGTGGAACCGGTGGGGTTGTAGGGGTCCAGAATCGCCTTGACCGGCAGGTCACCTACCAGGGAGGCGGTTATGGCACTTTTGATCTTCTCACACGCCAAATCGGCAATCTCCTGATAGAGCAACTGGGCAAGATAGGTGCCGCCGACGCATTGCAGATGTCCACCCTCCAGCCATTGCCGGGTGATCCGTTTGAGTTGGCCAAAAAGGTAGAGTTTTGGCTCTTCACCCGGATCGCGATATTTGGTATAAAGCAGACGTTTGGCCAAATAGAAAAGGAGGGTGGATTGCCGCATCTCCTGCAAATGTTTCAGGGTCAGATCCACCCCTTCGCCCAGAATGCCCTGATTGCGGGTAATGGATGGTCCTACCATGTCGGGACTCAGAATCAAAGCAGAGTCGGGAGAAAAGCGGGCTGTCAACTGCTCGTTGGGCAACTCCACCCGGTAGCCTTCGACCCGTGGAAAAAGAATCTCCAAGCCGTCCCGTTCGGGGCGCACGGCCTGCACGCGGATGGTCTCCCGGGGCGGGGCCGGTTTGGCCACCACCGGCTGGGCGGTAAAATCGAAGGGAATGCCTAACACATCGGCATATTCGACGTTGAACAGGCCAGCCTCGTTGAGATCATAGGATTGTCGGCGCAGGGCGCGCCCCACCACCTGTTCGCAGAGCAACTGGGTACCGAAAGCCCGAATCCCCAGGACATGGGTCACGGTGTTGGCATCCCATCCTTCCGTCAGCATGGAGACCGAAACCACACAGCGGATGGATTCTCCCAGTTGACCCGGTTTACCGACGGTATTCATCACCTCCCGCAGCAACTCGGCATCGCTCAGCGTGTCGGCGGCCTGCCGGTCTCCCGTGCGGGCGACCATCTCCCGCCGAAAACGGTCGATCTCATCCGAGGCCAAGGTGCGAAAATCGGCATCCAGCGCCTCGTCGGAATCCAACTGTGCGCTGTCGATCAACAGGGTGCGCGGCCTGGGCAGGCGGCTGCCATGCTCGTCATAATTCCGAAACAGCTCCAATCTTCCGGCGTTGTAGGTACTCTCCCCCTCTTCCCCCTCCTGGTTAAAACCAGAAATATAATCGTAAACCAGTTTGGAGGTCGAAGTGTTGTTGCACACCACAATAAAGACGGGCGGCACAGTAACTCCCGCATCCTGCCACAGGGCAAAGGTGTTTTGATAATGGCCGTAGAGGGCTTCCAAAGCGGTTTGCAGCTCTGTCGGCAGACTGAGGGGGTCCAACGTCTTGCCAGAGGTTCCACGCCCTTTCCTGGGCATTTTTTTGCCGATATATTCCCAGAGATTGCGAAATTTGGGCGATTCGCCCCCCGGAATATTGTCGGCTACCGGCACCCTGGGCAATTTGACGATGCCGCACTCGATGGCATCCATCAGGGAAAAATCGCTCGCCGTCCAGGGAAACAGCGTCCCTTCGGCATACCCGGACCCCCGCAGAAAAAACGGGGTGGCGGAAAGGTCGTACACCACCGGAACCCCGAGGATGCGCTTGACCGTCTCGATGCCGGTAATCCAGAGCCGGGCCGCCTCATTGTTTTGTTTGGCCTCGGTCAGATCATCTCCCTTGAGTTCTCCCTCGTCGCTGCTGTCCGGTTTGACAACCTGCCAGGCCATCAGCATGGCCATGACCGTGGTCTTGCCCGCTCCAGTGGCCAGCTTGAAAGCGATGCGAAACAGCTCCGGGTTGGCCGACTCATTGGCACGGTGCAGGTACTCCAAGGCCCAGCGGGCCCTTTTTGGGGCAACTTCAGCCAACCAGATGGCGGTCTCTACCGCCTCCACCTGACAGAAAAAAGGTCGAACGCCCTGGAATGAATAATGCCGCCAATGCTGCAGCAATCTGGCCGTTTCAGGTGTCACCAGCCATTGGGCAGGTTCGGACAGTCGACGCCATTCATCCACCTCCTGCCTGATTTTGTTGAGAATGGCGTTGGTATCGTATGTCTGATCGGCGGTGGAAATCGTGTCGAACAGGAGGGTTGGCTCTTGTTTGAGAGTGCCCCGACGTCTGGAAGGTCTGGGAACCGGGGTCACATAGGAAGAAGGGCGGCGTTTGCTGGCAATCTTACCCGTTGGCTGCCCATCGAGATCCAGCTCCCAATGTTGGGCTGGATAGTCGTAGGGTGCGTTCAAGATGGGATGTTCAAAAAACCGTAGGGTCATGGTCCGCAATTCCCGGTACCGTTGTTCGCCTTGACAGCCAATACTGCTTATGAAAGTTCTTCCATTGTACGCATGCCTTTTCGGCTTGGCGAGGGATCCGTTGCGGATGCCCTATCCCGTAAACCCGCTTTTTCACCCCTCCCGACGCAACAACAAAATCGACCATTCGGCCACCAGTTCGTGGCGGATGGTGGCAAAGCCGTGCTGTTGTGCCACCTGTTCCACCTCGGCCCCCTGCTCGCGCAGCATGCCGGCCAGCAGCAGATGGCCGCCCAGGGCGACGCAATCGGCAAAGCGGACTGGGGTTGCCGCCAAAAAGTGGATCAAATCCGGGGCGAGTATGTTGGCCACCACCGTCTGGAAGGGACCAGGGGGGAGCGAATCGGCCTGCTCTACGGCAACCCGTTCGGCCATACCCGGCAGCTCGGCCAGATTCAGACGGCAGTTGCGGGTAGACACCTCGACGGCGATCGGATCGATATCCACCCCCAGCCCGCTCGCGGCCCCCAGCAACATCGCCCCGATCAATAAAATGCCCGAACCGGTGCCCATATCCAGCAGAGTGCCCAACGGTCCTTGATCGGCCACCCACTCCAGCATCTCCAGACAGCCCCGCGTCGTCTCATGGTTGCCGCTGCCAAAGGCCATCTCCGGGTCAATGCGGATGATCAGACGCTCTTCCATCCCCGGCGGCGGTTGCAGCCAGCTGGGTAACACCAATAAACGGGCGGCAATCGGCAGCGGGCGAAAATAGCGCTTCCAATGGTTTTGCCAATCTTCATCCTGCAACGCCAGCCATTGCAGCTCGCTGTCGCCCCGTTCGCCCTGTTGCAGCAACAACGCCCGGATGGCCACCTCCACCCGCAAGCGATCCACCTCTTGCTCGAAATAACCTTTGAAACGGCAGCGCTCAAAATGGACCAGCGGCGAAAAGACCGCCTTGTTGCCAA
Organism: Magnetococcales bacterium WMHbinv6; assembly: GCA_002753135.1. Lineage (GTDB taxonomy): Bacteria > Pseudomonadota > Magnetococcia > Magnetococcales > Magnetaquicoccaceae > Magnetaquicoccus. The sequence goes on from PDZV01000026.1 coordinate 53,308, forward strand.
TATCCTCCAGCACCACGCCCATGGAACCCAAATCGGTCAGCAGATCACTCAGCGGTCCATCCAGTCGCTGCGGGGCCACAAAACAGAGTTCGTAAATCATTCCCCCACCTCCATCCGCTCCACATCGGCCAGGCGCACCTGTCGGCCATCGGTGGTCTGAAAGGTCCGACCATGCACCTGCCCGCGCAGCGCCTGATAGGTAACGCTCTCACCGCTCTCGACATGAATCACCCGCACCTGCACCGTTTGCTGGGCCAGACGCCATTCGTTGATCACCACCCCGATGGCTCCCACGCCTGCCCCGGCCAGCAAAATCAACGCCACCAGACGAAACGACTCCCGCAAACGACCAGGTACCCCTGCCGCAGAAGCAGCAACCGGCAAGCGCAACCGGCCACGGGCATGACTCTTGCCCAAAAAATAGATCAATAACCCAGCCAGCAGCGGTAAGAGGATTTTCCAGATCATCGCGACACCATCCGTATTGTGAGACAGCCAAAAACAAGGTAGCATGACAGAGTATGATGAACCCATCCTGACGGCAAAGGAGAATTCCCATGAAAGCCAGCGAGATCATGACCAGAGAGGTCTTTTCGGTCCCCCCGGATATGCCCATCCAAGAGGTGGCGCAACTGTTGACCGAACGTAAAATCAGCGGTGTACCCGTGATCGGTCCGTTTGGCCTGATGGGTATCATCACCGAAGGTGACCTGGTCGATCGGGTGAAAAAAATTCATCTGCCCACCCTGGTCACCATTCTCGACGTGGTCATTCCGATAGCCGGTGAACGGCGTTACGAAGAAGAGTTGCGCAAAATGGCCGGTTCCACCGCCGCCGACATCATGACCACCGAGGTGGTGGTCGCCAGCGAAGAGATGGAACTGTCGGATGTGGCCACCCTGATCAGCGAAGAAAAAGTGGCCCTGCTGCCGGTGCTGCGCGGCGATGAGGTGGTCGGCATCATCGGCAAGCGCGACATCATCCGCGCCATGTTGGCTGACAAATAATATTTGCTGCGCATGCGCCGTTTCTCTTCGCGTCAACTCTGCCTCTCGGAAGCCGCGACCCAATCTCTCGCCCAGCGTCTTGCCGCTGCCCTGCTTGAACCGCTGGTCATCCTGCTGGAGGGAGATCTGGGCAGCGGCAAAACCTGGTTTGCCCGCAGCCTGATCCAGGCCTTGGGTGTTCAGGATGAGACCATCACCAGTCCCACCTTCACCCTGGTCAACAGCTATCCCGATGCCCGCATGCCTCTGCACCATTTTGACCTCTACCGCATCGGCGACCCCAGCGAACTGGATCTGATCGGCATGGAGGAGTATCTGGATGGCAGCAGCCTGCTCCTGATCGAATGGCCGATCCATGGAGGGAGCTGGATTCCGGCCCACCATTTGCATATCGGCCTGGAATATATCCCCTCACAACCGCTGTGGCGACAGGTGACATTGACTGCCCATGGAACCGTCGCACAACAGGTTTTGCACAGGTTTTCTGCCAATGACGCCACCCCGTGACACCATGGACTTTTTCCTGGCCAACGCTCTGAACGGTGCCAGCTTCACCGTCAATAAAGTGGCCGGTGACGCCTCTTTCCGCAGTTATTATCGGATCGACACCGGCAGTGACCGTTATATTCTCATGGATGCCCCCCCCGACAAGGAGGATTCCGCCCCTTTTCTCGATATTGCCCTCC
>PDZV01000077.1 GCA_002753135.1 Magnetococcales bacterium WMHbinv6
CCATCCCCTCTGGAAAACCGGGCAAACGCGACAGCTTGGGATCAATCCGCACCACCGCCCGCGCCGCCTCTTTTTCCATCGCCAGAGACATCAAACGATCCCGGGCCCGATTGCGCAGTTCGTGGGCAATCTCTTCATCAAACCCTTCGATACTCGCCAACTCTTCCAAAGGTACGTAGGCAATCTCCTCCAGCGCCGAAAAACCCTCCTGCACCAGGGCACTGGCCACTTCCCGGTCCACATCCAGCCAGGAGACAAAATTATTGGTCAACCCTTCAAACTCTTCCGCCCGCACCGCCTGGTCTGCCTGCTCGGTGACAATGTCAATCCGCCAACCGGTCAAATCACTGGCCAAACGGACATTTTGCCCACGCCTTCCGATGGCCAACGACAACTGATCCGAACCAACAATCACCTTGATGGCCTTCTCTTCTTCATCCACCACCACTTTGGCCACTTCGGCGGGGGCCAGGGCGTTGCAGACAAAAACTGCCGGATCCGGCGACCATTCGATAATATCGATCCGTTCCCCCTGCAGTTCGGTCACCACCCCCTGCACCCGGGAACCACGCACACCCACACAGGCACCTACCGGATCCACATGGCTGTCGTTGGAAATCACCGCAATCTTGCTGCGAAAACCCGGATCACGCGCCACTGCTTTGATTTCGACGATGCCGTCATAAATTTCCGGCACCTCCATCTCGAACAGACGCGGCACCATGCGCGGATCGGTGCGCGACAAAATAATTTGCGGACCACGCGGTGAATCGCGCACCTCCAGGATATAGGCCCGAATCCGGTCCCCCGGACGATAATGTTCCCGTGGCAACTGCTGCTCATGCGGCAAAAAGGCGGAAGCACGCCCCAAATCAACATGCACGTTGTTGCGCTCCACCCGCTTGACCAACCCGTTGATCAATTGCCCCTGGCGATCAAAATATTCCAAATAAACACTGTTGCGCTCGGCCTCCCGCACCTTCTGCACGATCACCTGTTTGGCCGTCTGGGCGGCAATCCGTCCAAAATCGATCGGCGGCAACCGTTCGGCAATCAAATCCCCCACTTTGGCCGCCGGATTCAGACGCAACGCCTCTGCCAGGACAATGTGGGTATCTTCATCCTCAAAGGCGTCGTCATCTTCCGAGCCCACCACCTCACGCAACTGGTTGATCAGAAAATCACCGGTCTTGTACTCAAACTTGACATGAATGTTCTTATGGGCACCGTACTTTTTGCGCGAGGCAGCCTGAATGGCCGTCTCCATCGCCTCGATCACCACTTCACGTTTGATGCCCCGCTCACGGGCAAGTTGTTCTGCAATCTGTACAATCTCAACGGACATGAATCGCGGCTTCCTTACATATTGAAAGACCAAACAACCGGGAAGACCCCACCAACCTGCATTATTTCAGACACTTGCAACCAGTGTTCACCCGTCTTTGCCGCTCGCGCAAAGAAAAAAAAAAGCCGGCACAGCCGACTTTATCTCCGAAAGCACAGGTCAATCATACACCAGTGGCCCGCTATCCATCACACAACGGTGAGATAACGGTGAGTCAGTCGTATACACTGTAAAGCAAATTCCCCCCCGTGCCAAGGAACTCCAATAACCACCCGCAAATTACCCCTTTTGCACCAGAGGTACGAAGCGCTCCCCTCAACGCGCTTTGGCGCTTTTTTCTCCCGCGTTTTCCGACTCCTTGGGCACAATAAACAAAATTTCGTCTGGATAGACCATGCCCAACTCCCGGCGTGCCACCTCCTCCAGGGCCATCGGATCTTTCTCCAGCATCATGATTTCGTCTTTGATCAATTGAATCCGCTTTTCCGCCAGTTTGACATCTTCCATCACCAGCATGGATTTTTTTTGCGTCTGACGCCAACGGACCAACCCCTGATCACCAAACCAGAGAATGTATTGCACCCAGACGTTGGCGATCAACAAAAACAGCCCCAAAAACACGCCGAACGAGGATGTTTTTTCTTCTTCGCCTGCTTTGACCTCTCCTGCCACTTCCGCCAAGGAACCGCTCTCCACTCGTCTGTTGTCAATAGTCCGTGACCCTGTGCCACTCTTGCGGCAGAATGGGCTCTTTTGAACCATTTTACCCGCTCGCCAAGGAACCGATACGATGGCTGCACCAATTCCCCGATCCGAACATACCCCCGATGAGGCCACCTGCCAGGCTTTTCTCCGTTTTGCCCTGGCTGCCGACGTGCTGCGCTTTGGTCAATTTCAGACCAAGGCGGGACGCCTCTCGCCCTATTTTTTCAACGCCGGTCAGTTTTATACCGGCGGGCAACTGGCACAGCTGGGCGGCTTTTATGCCGACACCCTGGTGCAATCGGGGCTGGCCTTCGATATGCTCTTCGGACCGGCCTATAAGGGAATTCCCCTCGCCACCGCCACCGCCACCGCCCTGGCACTGCGCCACCAGCGGGATATTCCCATCGCCTACAACCGCAAAGAGGCCAAAGATCACGGCGAAGGGGGCAATCTGATCGGAGCCCCGCTGCAAGGTCGGGTGGTGATCATCGATGACGTAATCAGCGCCGGCACTTCCGTGCAGGAGTCGGTCAACTGGATCCGTCAGTCGCCAGCACAACTGGCCGGGGTGATCATCGCCCTCGACCGCCAGGAACAGAGCGGCAGCAGCCCCTTGAGCGCCGTACAAAGCGTGCAACAGGAGCTGGGCGTGCCGGTGTTGGCCATCGCCCGCCTGGCTGACCTGCTGCACTTTATCGAAGCCTCCCCCGCCCTGCAACCGCACCTGTCGGCCATACTGGCCTACAAACAACGCTACGGGGCCTGACGGCAACCCTGTAACTGTAACGGGCGGTCCTGCTCTTAACGACAATGGCGCAGGGCCAACACCGCCTTGGTACTGCCCTTGAGCGGCACGGTATATTTGAACATGGTCTTGCCGTTGGAGAAGGAGACAATCATTCTGCTGCGCTTGCCCAACAGGCCCAAAATACCCTGCGTGTTCTCCAAATATTGCCAGCGCCAATAGTTATCCTTGGCGGACTGATCGGCAACAAAATTGATATCCTTCGGTTTTTCCTGGTCGAATTGAATGCGTACCTTTTTTTGCGCCACACCAATGCGCGCCTTTTCGGTAAACATTTCGCCAAAATATTCGTCGGAGGGAAACAGGGCCAAAATGGCTGCCGGCTCCTGATCCCCTTCGTGCAGCAAAATTTCCAGCTTGCACGTTCCTTCCACCTTGCGCACCGTATAACGACCGCTCTTGTAGATCTCCTTGGCGTGCAGGTCACCCCACGGCACCATCACCAGCAGGCCCAGCAAGACAAGCATCACGCGCATCGCGCAACCCTCCTTCTCCAGACAATTTCCCACCTACCACAAACCAACCGGTTCCGTTATAAAGCAGTTATGGTAACCTACCAGACGGCGTGTTGCCAGTCACAATGTCGATTGCGTCGCAACAATTTTTTGTCGCATGATAACAAGTCGCTTGTTTGCCCATTCACCTTCTTTGTTGCCTGGAACGGGGATAATGATTCAACCTATTGAAAAATTTTCACAAAAAGTTCAGCATCTCCATTCCGAGTTACAAAAACGCATCCTCATTCTCGATGGTGCCATGGGGACCATGATCCAAAGCTACCGCCTGACCGAGGCCGATTTTCGTGGCAACCGCTTTGTCGATCATCCCACCGACCTGCAGGGCAACAATGATCTGCTCACCCTGACCCGACCCGATGTGATCGAAGCCATCCATCTTGCCTATCTGCAGGCCGGGGCCGATATTCTGGAGACCAACACCTTTAACGCCAACGCCATTTCGCTGGCCGACTACGGCATGGAGGGGCTGGCCTATGAACTCAACCGCAGCGCCGCACAA
>PDZV01000027.1:0-25285 GCA_002753135.1 Magnetococcales bacterium WMHbinv6
TGTGCGTGAGTTTGCGTCCGTCGGTTGAGTTTGTGTCCATGAGGAGCATGATAGCATATGTCGGCTATCCAATGCACGGATTAGTAGCATATGTCGGCTATCCAATGCACGGATTAGTATGAGCTGCTATGGTCGGAGTTGAAAAACAGCAATCGTTCGAACTTGACGATCCAGAATGTCCTTCGTCGCATCTTGGAGAACTACTTCAAGTTCTTCGGAGGGATAGACCCAATAGATATTTGCAACACGTTTACTGGAAAAGAACAGATTATCTGTAACAACCTGCTATCATGGATCCATGATGGCTCACATTACGCGCATGACGATCTCTACATGACTATCGATGACGCGATGGTTGAAAACTATCTGCAGGTATTTCGCCAGATATTCGAACGATCAGGACATGAGGCGCACTATAAAATGATGATCGGCACCTCCGCTGCATCGTATCTGACTACCGACACAACTGACGGCGTCAGCAGCGCTCGTAGTGCTGAATATGAGCCAGAATCGATCAATGCCAAATAGGTAATCCACCCTTTGCGCAGCAGGTAGGGGTATTGCGCCGGAATCGCCGGAATCTGTTGCCAAACCTCTTCCGTCGTGGGAATTGAGGGAACTGCTTCTTTCCCTCTCCCTGCTCTTTCCCGACACAGCAGGCTGACAATAACACCAGCATAGTGTAGAGTGCGCTATTGTTACAGAGACAGGCAGGCATAGAGCGTGTCAAACGCCTGCTTTTCTGTCACGGTTCGACCGCCGTTGGCACGGGGAGGTACGCCATGTTCAACAAAGAGACTCTCTCCCATTGGGTGATCGACTGCGCCCCGTGCGGTATTGTGGTGGTGGATGAGGTGGGGGTGATTCGGGTTTGTAATCGGGCGGCGGCGCAGTTGTTTGCGGTGCAGGCGGAACAGGTGGTTGGGCAGATGATCGGTGCCTTTATTCCCTCTGATCTGCATACCATCTCTGCCGATGTCCTCCGCTGCTGCCTGCATAACGGGCAGTTTCATCTGTTCGGGCAGCGGCCTTTCGTGATTGAGGCGTTGCGCAGTGACGGATCCCATTTTCCGGCGCAAATTGCCATCAATCAGGTGCAGCAGGAGGGCAAATCGCTCTTTGTTGCCACGATCATCGATGTCACCGAAGAGAAAAATCTGCTCGAAGAGATTATCCGCGTCGAAAAATCGATCATCGATAACGCCCCCTTCGGCATCATCGTTGCCGATGAGCAGTCGCGCATTTCGGTCTTTAACGTCGCTGCTGAAAAACTCTTCGGCTACGACAAAAACAAAATTATCGGCCAGCCGGTCGCCTTGCTCATCCCCACCCCGGATCTGCGCCAGGCGCACCAGGAGGCTTTTCAACAGTGTGTGGTCAGCGGCGAATCGCGCATCGTCGGCGGCCCCTCCCTTGAAGTGGAAGCCCTGCGCCAGAACGGTCAAACTTTTCCCATCCGTATGGCCATCAGCCGCATTCTGCTTGGCGGCAAAGCCTCATTCGTGGCCATGATCGCCGATATGACCGAAGAAAAACGACTCTACGCCGAACTGGTGCAATCGGAAAAAATGGCCGGTCTCGGCAGCATGGTGGCCGGCGTGGCCCACGAAATCAATACCCCGGTCGGCATCGGCGTCACCGCCGCCTCGGAACTCGATGAACGAACCCAACAGTTTCAACAACTGTTCGACCGGGAGGGTATCTCCGAACAGGAGCTGCACGATTTTCTCGACTCCAGCCAACGGCTGACCGGCCTGATCCGCAACAATCTGGATCGGGCGGCCAGTCTGGTGCGCAGCTTCAAAGCGGTGGCCGTCGATCAGTCCAGCGAACAGTGGCGCACCATCCCCTTGCGCGAGTATCTGGAGGCCACCTTCCTGACCCTGCAACATCAACTGCGGCAAACCAAAATCACCACCTCCCTGCTCTGCCCCGACAATCTGCGCATCCGTACCCATGCCGGTGCCTGGTCACAAATTCTGCTCAATCTGATCAACAACTCTCTGCTGCACGCCTTCGACATCAACCAGCCGGGCCACATCCGGGTGGAATGCCGCCTGGAAGAGAATGGACTGCTCTTTCTCTATCAGGATGACGGCAAGGGGATGGAAGAGGAGACGCTGCATCGTCTCTACGAACCCTTTTTTACCACCCGCCGCGACCTCGGCGGCAGCGGACTGGGTATGCACATCGTCTACAATCTGGCCACGCAAACCTTGAACGGTACCCTCTCCTGCCAGAGCGCCCCACAACAAGGGTTTCTGCTGCGTCTGCATCTGCCAACGCAGTGCGTGGTCAAAGAGTGAGTGGCTGATGATCCAGCGGTGGCTGCGCCCGTTGGCAACGTTGTGGACTGGTTTGCTCCTCGTCTATCCTGTGGCAGAATGGACAACCTCGTGCCCCCTCTCCCCCTCACCCCGGAACTGCTCGCTTTGGCGGAGCGCCTGATCTGGTTTGAACCCCCTGCCGAGGCGCAGGCCGATAGGGCGCGCTTGATGGGATCCGGGGAGGATCATGATGCTGTGGCAGGGATTCCGATTGTAAAAAACACCCCCTCTGTGCCATAATTGTGGCGGGTGAAAAAGGGGGGGTTCGCCACGGTGACTCAACGGAGGATGACATGTCCTTGATCTTGGTTGTCGATGACAATGAACGGGAAATCCGACGCCCCATCGTGCGGCAGTTGGGCAGGGAGTTTGGGGCCGAACGGATCATCGAGGCGGGCAACGGACAGGAGGCTCTGGAGCTGCTGCAGCGCTGGCCTGATCGCATCGCCGTCATTCTGCTCGACATCATGATGCCAGTTAAAGACGGTATCGCCACCTGCCAGGCCATCCGCGACAATCCAGACTGGGCAGGCATCTATATCATCATGCTCACCGGGCGCGACGGCGGCCTGCCGGAAGGGTTGGAGGTAGGGGCCGACCTCTATCTGCACAAACCAACCCCCATCGACGAATTGATCGCCATCGTCCGCCACGGGCTGCAGGCCTACCGCAAAGAACAACGCCATGTCGACCGAGAGGCCGATTTGACCGAAAAATGGCGTTTCGCCGAACAGGAAAAACAACGCCTGCAGCAACAAGGGACCACCTCCTACGTTGAGGTGCCCGCTGCTGCTGCCGCTCCCGGCCCCCCTTGGGTCGATCTGGTCAAAGATTGGGGATAACCACCGCCATGACGCTTGAACGTCGTACTGCCCTGCGTATTCCTTGGTCCATCCGGGTCACACTGCACTTCGCCAACGGTTTCATCCATAACGTGCCAGTGGTCGATCTCAGCCTTTCTGGTATCCGTCTGGAACTCTCCGACCTCTCTGCCCTGCCCCTGGATCCGACGGCTTCGCTGCAGATTTTTTTCGCCTGCGACGCCCTGCCACCGCCGCACGGCTGCCTGCTGCAGCTACCCTGCCACATCGTCTGGTCCAACCCGCAGGAGTTGGGCCTGCAATTTCTGTTTGCCGACGAATCGTTGCAACAACAGCTCTCGGCTCTGATCGACACCTCCCTCGCTACCCCTGCTCAGTAAGCCGTCAGGAGAGACCATGAACCAGGCACCCGGTGAACCCGGCAAAAAATTGATGGTCTTCAAAAAAAAGGAGACCCCAACCCCCAGCAGCGAGACCATTCCCGGGCTGCCGTGGCAGGTGCTGATCGTCGATGACGATGAACAGATTCATCTGCTGACCCGCGAGGTACTCAGCGGTTTTCATTTTGAAGGGCGACCTGTGCATCTGCTTTCTGCCGCCTCGGCGCAGGAGGCACGGCAGATTTTGCAAAACCAGCCGGATATTGCCGTCATCCTGCTCGATGTGGTGATGGAGAGCAGTCATGCCGGGTTGGAGCTGGTCCGTTTCATTCGGGAAGATCTCCACAACAGTTTGCTGCAGATTCTGTTGCGCACCGGCCAGGCCGGTCAATTTCCGGAAGAGACGGTCTTTGAGCAGCACGACATCAACAATTTTCTCGAAAAGGCCGACTTGACCAGTCGTCGACTGAAAACGGCCCTCAAGGCCGGTCTGCGCACCTATCGCGACATTCGCGAACTGGATCAAATGCGCCGTCTGGAACAGGAACTGCGCCAGACAGCCGACATCGCCAACCGGGCCAAAAGCAATTTTCTCAATATGGTCAGCCATGAGCTGCGCACGCCGCTGCAGGGGACCAAAGGGCCGTTCGAGGAGTTCAAAAGTCAGTTTCACCTCTTCAGCGGCATGAAAAAATTGGCCAACCGCATCGAATCCCTGCCCGATGCCCAGCAAAAACAGCTTTTTCAGGCCGATCTGCGCGAGGTGCGCAACGAGGTGGTGGAAATTGCCAGCCAGGGGTTGCAGTCGGTGGAACATCTGCTGGGGCTGATCGAAGACATTCTCGATTTTGCCCGCATCGAGGCGGGTAAATTGACCCTGATTCTTCTCCCATGCCCGGTGGATCCGTTGGTTGCCGAAGTGTTGCACATCATCGAACCGCTGGCGGCGCAAAAAGGGTTGCAGATTCACTATGCGCCTGTCACTCTGACCGTACAGGCCGATAGCAAACGGTTCAAACAGATTTTGCTCAATCTGCTCGGCAACGCCATCAAGTTTACCAGCCAAGGCTTTGTGCGCTTACAGATAGAGGCCAAAGAGCAGATGGCCCACTTTACCGTCGCCGACAGCGGCTGCGGCATTCCTGCCGATAAACTGGAGCTGATTTTTCATCTTTTCGAGCAGGTGGACAACTCTGTCACCCGGCAGGTTGGCGGCACCGGCTTGGGGTTGCCGATCACCCGCGAACTGGTCCACAAACAGGGCGGCACCATCCGGGTGCAGAGCCAACCGGGCCAGGGCAGTCAATTCACCTTTACGCTTCCCCTTGTTGATCACCACCTGTCTGACGGATGCACGGAGCCACTCCCATGAAACAGATTCTGATCATCGATGACGACCTGACCTTGCGTCAATCGTTGGCCCGTTTTCTCGAACGCAGCGGCTATCAGGCCTTCACCGCCGCCAACGGCCAAGAGGGGCTGCGTTTGTGTGAAGAACATCCCATCGATCTGGTCATCACCGACATTTTCATGCCAGACAGCGACGGCTTCGATGTGATCATGAATCTGCAGCATCTGCATCCACGGATCAAACTGATCACCATCTCCGGCGGTGGTCGCACCACCTCGGAGAGCGCCTTTTTTTTGGCAACCACGCTGGATCTGGGTGCCCATCATGCCCTGAAAAAACCCTTCTCGCACGATGAAATTTTGGTCGCCGTCGACGCCCTGCTGGGCAAAAAGGCGTGATGCGGCCTGCCTCCCGAACTTGGCGTATCCTGTTGTTGCCCCTGCTGTTGATCGGCAGCGGGGCGTTGTTGCGTTACTGGCCTCTGGCGGCCATGGAGACCCGTGCCCCGTGGATCACCTTCTACCCGATGGTGATGGCGGCAGGGCTGCTCGGGGGGTTGTATCCGGCCCTGTTGACCGCCATCGGCAGTGCTGTCCTGGTCGCCCACTGGTCACCGGTCGCCACATCGCTGCTCAAGGACAGCGGCGACTGGCTGGGAATGTGGGTCTTTTTGTTCAACAGCAGCCTGATCGCCACCATGAGCGAGGCGATGCACCGGGCGCAACAACGGGCCATCCGCGCCAAAGAAGAGGCGGAAAGGGCCAATCGGGCCAAATCCACCTTTTTGGCCAACATGAGCCATGAGCTGCGCACCCCGCTCAACGCCATCCTCGGCTATACCCGTCTGTTGCAGCGTTCGCCGCAGCTGGCGCTGACTCTGCACCGCGAGGTGGGGATCATCAGCAACAGCGCTGGCCATCTGCTCAATCTGATCAACAACGTGCTGGATCTCTCCAAAATGGAGGCTGAGCAATCGATCATCGAGGCGGCCCACTGTGACCTGCACCATCTGCTGCAGGAGTTGCTCTCTCTGATGAGCGTGGCAGCCAGCGAAAAAGGGTTGCACTTGCGCCTGCATCAGTCTGCCGATCTGCCGCGCACGGTGATTATCGACGGCCCCAGGTTGCGGCAGGTGTTGCTCAATCTGATCGGCAACGCCATCAAGTTTACCCCACAAGGCGAGATCATCCTGCAGGCAGAGAGCCGCGCCGCCGGCAGAAGCGAAGGCGAACTGCTCTTTGCCGTCATCGACAGCGGCCCCGGCATTGCCGCCGCCGATCAGCAGCGCATTTTTCTCCCCTTCGAGCAGGTCAGCCACGACCCGCAACAGGTTCAGCGCGGCACCGGCCTGGGGCTCTCCATCTGCCGTCAGCTGATCCAGCAGATGCAGGGCACCATTGAGCTGGAAAGCACCCTGGGCCACGGCTCCTGTTTTCGCCTGCGTCTGCCGCTGCAGTTGCCCGCCACGCCGCTGCCTGCGGCACCACCGCCCGGCGAACAGCGCATCGTCGGCCTGCAGAACGAGCAGACGGAAGTGCGCCTGCTGATCGCCGAAGATCAGCCGGAAAACCGGCAACTGCTGCACCGTCTGCTCGCTGAGGTGGGTTTTCTTGTCGAAGAGGCTGCCGATGGTCTGGCGGCGGTCCGCCTGGCCCGCGCATGGCGGCCTGATCTGATTATTATGGATATTCGCATGCCCGGCCTGGACGGGCTGCAGGCCACCCGGCAGATCAAAGGGAGCCCGGAGGGCAAAAACACGGTCATCATCGCCTTGACCGCCCATGCCTTGGAGGAGGAGCGGCAGGATATTCTTGCCGCCGGTTGCGACGATCTGATCCGCAAACCGTGGCACGAAAGCGAACTGTTTGCTGCTCTGGCCCGTCATCTGCGGGTACGCTATCGCTATGCGCAGGAAGCAGAGACGCCGCAAGCGCCACCATCCCCCTGCCCGGAGGGGGAACTGTTGTCCCTGCCGCCGGGCAGCGACTATCTGTTGGCGGTGGATGACCACCCGGACAATCTGTTGTTGCTGCAGACCATTTTGCGTGATACCGGCCTGCCGGTCGGGATCGCCTGCACCGCCGGAGCGGCAGAGCGCCTGATTGCGCAACAGCCGCCTGCCTTGTTGTTGCTTGATCTCAATCTGCCGGATCAAAACGGCATCCAGTTTTGCCGCCAGCTGAAAGCCGACCCGCACACCCGAGAGATACCGATCATTTTTATCAGCGGCATGACCGAAACCAGCGCCATCGCTTCCGCCTTGCAGGCCGGGGGGGCCGACTATATCACCAAACCGTTCGAGTCTGCCGAAGTGATCGCCCGGGTCAACAACCATCTGCGCGCCGACCGTCTGCGCCGCCAGTTGACCCTTTATGCCGAAGAGTTGTCTGCCTCCAACCAGGAGTTGACTTCGTTGATCGAACAGGCTCCCTTCGGCATTGTGGTTGTGGCCGATGGCGAGCGCGTCTTGCTGTGCAACGCGGCGGCGGAACAGATTTTTGCCCAGCCACGGCAGGAGGTTGTGCAGCGTTCTTTGCGCACGCTGTTGCCGGAAGGGTTGCCTGCGCTCGGCCCCGGCGAAACCCGCCGCACCCAGGAAGCCCAAGGCATCCGCCCCGGCGGCGAACGGTTTCCGCTGCGCCTGGCGCTCACCGCCATCCGTCTGGAGGGACAGGAGGCCCGCCTGGCAATGATCGCCGATCTCAGCGAAGAAAAACGGCTCTACGCCGAACTGGTGCAGTCGGAAAAAATGGCCGGATTGGGCAACATGGTGGCCGGGGTGGCGCACGAAATCAACACCCCGGTGGGCATTGGCGTCACCGCCGCCTCCGAATTGGAAGAGCGGATGCAAACCTTTCGCAGGCTGTTGCAAGAGGAAGGAATCTCCGAAGAGGAGTTGCACGACTTTTTGACCTCTGGTGCGCGACTGGCCCAGTTGATTCGTTTCAATCTGGAGCGGGCGGCGGATCTGGTGCGCAGCTTCAAGTCGGTGGCCGTCGATCAATCCAGCGGTGAGCAGCGGACCATTCTGCTGCGTCAGTATCTGGAATCGGTGGTGCTGGCCCTGCACCACGAATTGCGCCATACCCGGCTGACGGTCACCGTCCTCTGCCCGGATGATCTGCAGCTGCGCAGTTATCCGGGGGCTTTTTCGCAGATTGTCATCAACCTGATCAACAACTCGCGCATTCATGGTTTTGATGCCGGGCAGAGCGGGCAGATTGTCCTGGAATTTAGCGTGCGCGAGGAGCGCTTGCATTTTATCTACCGCGACAACGGCAAAGGGATGCAGGAAGAGGACCGACGCAAAATTTTTGACCCCTTTTTCACCACCCGCCGCGATTTGGGCGGCAGCGGTTTGGGCATGGCCGTTGTCTATAATCTGGTCACGCAAACCTTGGGTGGAACCATCTCTTGTCAGAGTGCGCCGGGCTGTGGCATTGTGCTGGAGATGGAGATGCCTCTTAAGCGCGAAACGGATACATCCCCTTGAAAACCATCGCCATGGATACCGCTGCCGCGCAAGGCAGCATTGCCCTGCTCGACGGGGAGCGCCTGCTGGCCCGTGAATCATTTCAGGGGGCCGCCGGGCATGCGGTGTTGCTGCCGCAGGTGTGTGAAGATCTGCTGCACACGGTGGGCTGGCAGGCGGCGGAGGTTGAGCTGTTGGCGGTGTGCAGCGGCCCCGGTGCTTTTGCCGGGCTGCGCATTGCTTTTGGCTTTGCCCAGGGCTTTTCGCTGGCGCACGCCATTCCCATTATCGGGCTCAACACCTTGGATCTGCTGGCGGCGCAATGTGCCGACGAGGCCGATTGGCTGGCGGTGGTGGTGGATGCCCGCCGCCAGGAGCTGTTTGCCGCCCTCTATCAACGGCAGGGTGGGCAACTGCATCGGCGCCACGCCCCCGGTAGCGCCCTCTCCCCGCAGGTTTGGTGTGAGCAACTTGCCCGGTGGCCCTGGCCTGCCAACAACCGTCTGACCTGGACCGGCAACGGTCTGCAGAGCTATCCCACGATGATCCAGCAGCCTTGGCCGCTGCCCTGCCAACAGAGCGACCCGAGCCTGTGGTCCATCGATCCGGCCAGCTTGGGCCGTCTCGCCCAACAGCGATGGCATGCCACCCCCTCCCCCAAACCGTTGCTCACCACCCTGCTCGACTACCAACGCCGCCCGGATGCCGATCCCCCCGCCCCGTTGCTGCCCAACCGATAAGATGATTGCGCTCCGCCCGCTGATGCCGCACGATCTGCCCTGGCTCTGCGCCATGGAACAGAGCCTGCAGGCACAACCCTGGAGTTTGGCCATGCTCGAAGAGGAGCTGCGACTCGATGCCTGGGGGCGCATCGCCTGCAGCCCGGCGCAGCAACCGATGGGCTATGCCATCGCCCGTCGTTTTGTCGATGAACTGCACCTGCTCACCCTCGGCACCGCCCTCCCCCATCAACGGCAAGGAGTGGCCCGCCACCTGCTGCAGGCGCTGGTTGACTATGCCCAGGCAGAACAAATCCCCTTTCTGCTGCTGGAGGTAGCGGCCAGCAATCGGCCGGCCTGCACGCTGTACCAAGACATGGGATTCCGTTTGCTCTATACTCGCAAAAGTTACTACACTCTGCCCGGCGGTCACGGAGAGGCTTTTGTCATGCGGCGGGAACTTATGCCGGACAAGCCGGTCTAAGCTTGCTTATACTTAACCTCGGTAAAGAAGGAGATAACACAATGCTCGTTAAAGATGTCATGGTAACCAACGTGCGCACCGTGCGCAAAGAGGAGACCATCCGCTCGGTTGCAGCCACGATTTGCACCAACAAAATCAGTGGCATGCCCGTTGTTGACGATGAAAACCGCCTGCTTGGCATCATCACCGAAAAGGATATTCTCAACGCCCTGCTGCCCAACTATTCCGATTTTCTCGATGATCCGGTACGGGCCCGCGATTTTTTGGCCATGGAAAATTCCTATCGCGAAGTTCTCTCGCGCACAGTCGGCGGTCTGATGACCAAACGGGTCTTTACTGTCGCTTCCGACGAACTGGTCATGCAAGCCGCCTCGAAAATGGCCCTGCACCGTTTCCGTCGCATTCCGGTGGTCGAAGATCACGATAAGCTGGTTGGCATTGTCAGCCTGGGCGACATCCACAAGGCCATTTTTAAACGGGAGCTGGGCATCGCCGATTAAGCGGATTACGGTTGCGATAGCCGTAATTCTTCCACAGCAGCTTGCCTGCCAGAGCCGTTGGCTCTCCAGGCGGCCAAGGAGAAGCTGATGGATAAAATGGTCGTATTGGCCGGACCCTCCTGTGTGGGCAAAGGTCCGCTGTTTACCGCCTTGCGTCGCTTTTACCCTGAACTGGCCAGCCGTTTCCGGCAGTTGGTCATGTTCAACGACCGGACACCACGACCCGGCGAAGAAGAGGGTATTCACTATTTTTTTCGACCAAGAGGCTTCATCGAGGCCTTGCGTGACAAAGCCGGTTATGTGGTCGCCGACGTCCTGGGCGATTTGCAGGCCCTGGAAATTGCCCAAATTCAACGAATCATCGAAGCGGGACGCATTCCCTTTTTTGAGGGAAGTCCCTTTGTTCCGGGCAAACTGCGCGAAGTCGGGCTCTTTGATCGTTTTCCCACTTTGTCGATTTTTCTCTCTCCCCTCTCCCGCGAAGAGATTCTCTACCTGAAAGACCCGGAGCGGAGTGTGGATCTTAACCGCTTTATCACCGACGTGCAGCGTCACAAGCTGCTGCATCGCACCCAGCGGCAAAAAGGGTTGTTATCGCTTAGAGATCTGGAAAACATTGAAAAACGCAGCACCAGCGCCCTGCTGGAGATGCGTGCCGCCTGGCAGTTCGATTATGTCATTCCCCTGCACGACGGCGAGGGTCATGAAAATTGGGACGCCTTCTACTACCCGATCGGCAGCGCCCGCAAAGCGTTACTCAATTTTGCCGCCCTGCTGCAAGGCCAGGAAGCCCCTGATGCCGAGCAGTGGAGCGAAGACATGTTGCATTAAGCGACGGCACGAGGGGGCCTAAAGCGCAGATGGCACAGGAGATTGAACGAAGATTTCTGGTAGATGACAGGATCTGGCACCAACAGGGACGCGCCCAGGCCCGTACCGCGACACGCATTCGGCAAGGTTTTTTATCCACCGTCAAGGAGCGGGTGGTGCGGGTGCGGCAAGCCGGAGAGCAGGCCACCCTGACCATCAAGGGCATCACCCGGGGGATTGCCAAACAAGAGTTTGAATATGCCATCCCCCTTGCCGACGCACAAACCATGCTGGAACAGCTCTGTCTGCCACCCTTGATCGACAAAATTCGCTATCAGGTGGAGGTGGCTGGCCTGCTTTGGGAGGTGGATGAGTTTGCCGGTCTCAATCAGGGGTTGATTCTGGCGGAGGTGGAACTGATCAGCGAAGAGCAGGCCGTCGTGCTGCCGGCATGGATCGCCAGGGAGGTCTCGGATGATCCGCGCTATTTCAATTCCAGTTTGATCAGCAAACCGTTCTCTACCTGGTAACCTTAAGGGAGAGACCGTTTGCTGCCATACATCTAAGGGGGGAAACAATGGCGGTTTATGCCATCGGCGATGTACACGGGTGTTTGCCGGAACTCAAGCAGTTGTTAAGCGCCATTCGTTTTGATCCAGAGACGGATCAACTGCGTTTTGTCGGTGATCTGGTCAATCGGGGGCCCGACTCCATCGGTGTCATTCGTTTTGTCCGTTCTCTGGGCGCGCAGGCGGTGACGGTGATGGGCAACCATGAAGGGCGCATTCTGGCCGCCTTGAGTGGTTGGCCAGCAGACAAGGGAATCATGCCACTGGTGCAGCAACTGCGTGCCGCCACGGATGGGCCTGAATTGATCCAATGGTTGCAGGCCATGCCGCTGTTTCATTGTGACCGCAGCCTTGCCTTCGGCATGGTGCATGCGGGCTTGTCGCCCGCCTGGAGTTTGAACGATGTGCGGGCCTTGTCCAAAGAGATCAGCACCGTGCTGCAGGATGATGAGCAGAGCCGGGAATTTTTTCTCAACTGGGATGATACGGTGCTGGACAACCCGGAAGATGAAAACGATCCGTTGAGCCGTCTGCGTTTTGCCTACGCGGTGATGACCCGCATCCGCCTGTGTACCGCCCAGGGACAACCGTTATGGCCCAACAATCCGCTGTTGGCCGGAGTCAGCAACCCCTACGCCTTTGTGCCCAACGAAGAGAGCAAAGCAGCCGATTTTCCCTATCGCCCCTGGTTTGAGCTGCGCCCGGAGGCCGAACAGGCCCGCATCATCTACGGCCATTGGGCAGCAGCAGGCATGACCCTCAACCGCAAATCCTTCGGCCTGGATTCGGGCTGTGTCTACGGCGGCAAATTGACCGCCCTGCAGTTGGATGATCCCGATCTTGCCGTTTACCAGATCTCCTGCCCGCAATATGTGACGCCGGAGTATTCCTGAAAGCAGGTTGCCATCATGTTTCCCATCCGTCTGCGTATTCTGTTGTTGGCAATCGTCTCCCTTCTGGCCGTGGGCGGGGGCTTTTATGTGCAATACCAGGAGATCCAGACGCATCTGCAGTCGGCCAACAGCACCAAAGAGAGATTGCAGGAGATTGCCACCTACTCCAAAGTGATTCATGCCCTGCAAAAAGAGCGGGGGCTCTCTGGCGGACAGTTGCTGAAAAACGAACAGAGCTTGCAACAAACAATACGCAAACAACGAATTTCGACCGACAGCGAGTTGCAACGTTTGCACACCCTTCTTCCCTCACCCCTCAATGCCACCTGGCAGCACTTTGCCGAACAGTTGCAATCTACCCGGCATCAGATTGACCAACAAAGCATCGACTGGCCCACGGCGCGGGATTTTTACAGCCAAACCATACGCCAGATCCTAAGTCAAATCTCCTTGAGTGCCGCCAACCTGCATGCCAGCCATCTCGACACGCTGGAAATGCAGGCGATGGTTTATCTCGCAATCATTCGGGAAAATCTGGGGTTGATGCGTGCACAAATGGGGCGCATCTACCAGCGGGGCGGGGCGTTACCGGCGGAAACTGTTGAACTGGCACACCATCTCGGCAGTTTTCAGGATCATTATCATCTATTTACCCTTCTGGTTGCCGAAATTCCCGAGGGCATTGATTGGATCAACACCCTTGAGTGCGAAGTTTTTTATTCGGTTTTGCGTCAGGTCAAAGAGCAATTGCACGGCAAGCCGGGGCAGGTCGCGGCAGAAACCTGGTGGCAGGAAGCCACCCTGATCATCGATTCAATGCAGCAAATCGAACACAAAATGCTTGATCACTTCGCCAAACGTTCTGAGGAGCTGATCGAAACCAAACAGAAGTATCTCTTCCACTATCAGGTAACTGCCATCTCTCTCTTTTTGTTGGTGGCTGGTCTGACCATTTTTACGGTGTTGCGCATTCTCAACGCCTTGTCCATTCTGCTGCAAACATTGGAGCAGGTGCGCAACAATCAGGATTTTGCCGTGCGCATTCATGCCCACGCCAAAGATGAGTTTGGTTTGATCTCTTTTTCCATCAATAGCCTGCTCACCTATATCGAGAAGATCATTGAAGAAAAAGATTTTCTGGCCACCACTGACCTGTTGACCGGGGTAAAAAACCGGCGCAGTTTATCCCTCCTGCTGGAGCGGGAGATGCTGCGCAGCGAACGCTATGGTTCGCCACTGTCGTTGATTTATTGTGATATTGACCACTTCAAGTCGATCAATGACGGCTACGGCCATGGCGTCGGCGATCAGGTACTCAAAGGTTTTGCCCTACTGCTGAAAGAAAATATACGCGGCACCGATTATCTGGGCCGTTGGGGTGGAGAAGAGTTTGTCATCGCCGTTCCCAATACCGAAGCCCCGTTGGCGGTGGAACTGGCCGAAAAATTGCGCCTGAAGGTGCTGACACTGCGGATTGATCCGGTGGAACAGATCACCTGCAGCTTCGGTGTGGCGCAAAAGCTGCCGAAAGAGTCGCTCCACGAACTGTGCGAACGGGCCGACCAGGCGTTATACAAAGCCAAAACCCTCGGGCGCAATCAGGTCCATCTGCACAACCGTTTCCCCGATCCGTCTGGCTCCCGCCAGAATCTCGCATGAGCAACATCTTGCCACCCCCCTGCCACCCCACCTGCCGGTAAGATCAGGCAATGGAAGCCCTGCACGCCCAGCTTGATCTGAATACCGCCATCTTTTTTTTGATGGCCTTTACCGCCCTGGATGGGCTCATTGCCTTGCTGATCTGGAACGGCCATCGGCAGATGCAGGGGCTGGCCACCATTGCCACCGGCTTTTTGTCTTTTGGCGTAGCGGTGTGGATGTTGCCAGCCACAACCATTCTTTGGGTCACGGTGCGCAATACCCTGTTCAACGTCTCGCAGGCCCTGGCCACCGAAGGCATGGCGCAACTGCTCGGCAAACCGCGACTGCCCTGGCTGCCCTGGCTGGTTGCCGGTTTCAGCCTGCTTTTCTGGCCCTGGGCCCTGCTCTATCTGCCTGCCGAGTACACGGCGCAAATCCGTACCATCGTCTCCTCCCTGCTCAGCATTATCCTGGTCGGACGCATGCTTTGGCTGATGCTGCAGGAAAAGAAGCAAACCCGTCTCTTGCACTATGTCACCATCGCCAACCAGTGCCTGATGATACTGACCGTACTGCACCGCCTCTATCAGGTGATCTCGACCCCCTGGAACGATGCCAGCTTTTATTCCGCCGAACAGGCCTGGTTCTATTTTTTGCTCTGCCTGGAGGCCAACTTTATGTTTGTCTGCCAGTTGATCATGGTCGGGGAAAATGTGGCCCGTCAGCTGCACCAACGCCATGCCGAACTGAGTAGCGAGGTGCAGTTACGCAGCCATCTGCAAAGAAAAATTGCCGACGCCCTGGCAGAACAGTTGCGCATCCGCGCCGAACGCCATCGCTTTCTGCAACTGTTGGGGCACGAAATCAGCACCCCGTTGGCGGCAATCGACCGCTCGGCGGAGATGATCCAGAACAAACCAGAAAGCATGCCGAAACGAATCCCCACCATCCGCTCGGCCATCCGTCGCCTGTTTGTGCTGACCCAGGATCTGTTGCTCACCGAACGCTTTTGTCTGGAACTGCCCAAAAAAGAGAGCCTGGAGGCCCGCCAACTGCTGCAGGAAGCCATCGATCAGCTGGAAGCCTCGGGAGCAATGGTTGAACTGCAACTGCAGGGCGGAGAGCAACCCCTGCCCCTGCCCGGTGACCGGGAAATGCTGCTGCTGGCCCTGCACAATGTTTTGCACAACGCCGTCAAATATTCGACGGATGCGGCAGAACCGGTGCAAATCACCCTGGAAAGCGAGGGAGCGTGGTTGACCATTCGGGTGGAAGATTCAGGCATTGAGGGTCTGGAATCGGAATTGCAATTCGCCAAGCAACAGTTTTTTCGCGGCTCCAACGTGGCCACCATTCCCGGCAACGGCCTGGGGCTCTATATTGTCGATCAAATCATCAAAAATCATGGAGGAACGTTTGATCTTGCCAACAGGGAAGGTGGAGGGGCCGCCGTAACCTTACGGCTGCCGGTATAACAACCTGTTGCTACAGGAAGCCGTGCATGACACACGAAGTGCGTATTCTGGTGGTGGAAGACGAACAGTCGCTGCGCGAAGATCTGCAGGATTATCTGACCGCCAAAAATTTTTTGGTCGATGCCGCCGCCACGGTTGCCGAAACGCAACAGCTGCTGGACAGCAGCCGTTATGATGCGGTGATTCTCGACATCGGTTTGCCCGATGGCGACGGCTTGCAGCTGCTGCCGCAAATACGCAGCCAACACCCCCACTGCGGTACGCTGATTCTGACCGCGCAAGGAACGCCAGAGTCACGCATTCGCGGTCTGCAGGAGGGGGGCGACGCCTATCTGGTCAAACGGGCCACCCTGCGCGAAATTGAAGCCACCCTGCAAAGCGTGCTGCGCCGTCTGCCACAGCTGGTGTCAGAAACGGTGCCAGCCAACAGCTGGCTGTTGGATAAAGTCAACTGGAACCTGTCTGCCCCCAACGGCTTGAGCGTCACCCTCACCAGCACGGAAATTACCTTCCTGCAGGCCCTCAGCGAAAACGGCACCGCCGCCTGCTCCCGCGAACAGTTGGGCCGTCTGTTGGGCAAACGGGGCACCAGCGAAGAGTATCGCAATCTGGACGCCGTGGTACGCCGTCTGCGCCGCAAGATCACCCTGGCTACCGGCAGCGATGTGCCGATCAAGGTGGTTTATGGCGTCGGTTATGCCTTTTCAGCCCCGTTGCACTGCATCGGCTGAAGCGCCTTCAAAAGGCACCGTTCAACTGCAGATAGAGGGTACGCCCCGGCGCAGGCAAATAGCTGGTGATCGGGGTTTGCGGCGGTTCCGCCAGCGGATCGCGATAACTGTGGTTAAAAAGGTTGACCACCCCACCCGACAAGGCCACCCGTTCGCCGAAACGGTAACCACCATAGAGATCCAGACTGGCAAAGCCGGCAAACTCTCCCCCCCAATCGGGACCACGACTGCCATGGTTGAGGGTATCCACGGCGCTGCGCCCGTCGACCAGTCGCCAACGCAGGCCCGCATTCCACGGCTGTTCGCTGCTGTAATGATCAAGAAACAGGTTTGCCTCGACAGGGGGAATTTGATAAAGGGTGCGCTGATCGCTCCTGTTGCTGCCGCTTTGCGCCAGCAGATGCAGCCGCGCCGACCAGCCCGGCAGCAGATTGGCCGCCAGCTCGGCCTGCAGCCCCACCAGCTCGGCCTGAATGTTGCGCTGCACCAGACCATCATTGTTCATCAAAATACCCGCCTGCCCTTTGGCCCGCTCGATGACGATAAAATCATCCACCCAATCGCCAAACAGGGTCAGCCGCAACTCCCCTGCCCCCATGCCGCCGTCGCGTCCGTAGCGGCGATAACCGGGAGCGGTCAAACGACTGCCCAACTCCAGGCGATGGTGCTTTTCTGCCTCCAGTTGCGGATTGCCCACCTGCACCAGATCGCCTGAGCCGGTGTTGGCCATGTACAGCTCCATCAACTCCGGCATGCGCACCACCCGTTTCAGATCCAGATGCCACCCCTGGCGCGGGTCGGCAGGCGTTTCCAGACGCAGACGGGCTCCCGCTTCCAGCCACTCGTTGTGCAGATCGGTGCTGCCGTAGTAACGGCGATACATTTCCCGTGGGGTACTGTTATAAAAGGCACCAGCCACACCGGGTATCGTGGGACGCTGATCGGCCCGCCCCGGATCGCTCCACTGCAGATCCAGACGCACGGCGGCCTCAAGTTTGCCGAAGCCATCCTGCCAGCGACTGCCCAGCTCCATGGCTCCCTTGATCGCCTGGGCATCGGGCATGCGGATCGAAGAGATGCGATCAGGGCCGTATTCATGGCTGTAGCGGTTGGAATCGTAGCGATCCCGACTGCTCTCCACGGTCAGCCAGCCACCACCCCGCCGCCACAAACGAACAGTCGCCTGCCAGGAGTCGGCATCGGCTTCGGCGGCGATTCGTTGCGCAATCGGCTGCCGCAGCGATTCGTTGTCGGCCTCCAGACGCAACTGATACCAGGTTCCTTTCAGATCCAGCCGCTCAAAAAAACCCTCCACAGGCAGAGAGGTGGCCGTGGCGCTGAACAACTGGCGCTGCAGATGGATGGCATCCAGTGAATAGTGCGGCACCTTGCCGTCAGAAAAAGTGTCGACGATAGCCAGCAGGTTGAGACTGGGAGAGTCTGCTCCTCCCCGTTGCAGCTGCAGATATTCGCTCTGCCGTCGCAAACCGGTGCGGATTGATTCTCCCTCTGCGCTGTCATAGGCATGTTGCTGTTCGTGACGAAAAGCGGCGGTTATGCGCAGATCGGACCAGGTCTGCTGCCCGCGCACGGCGGCAATGGTCGTGCCAGCCACCCCAAGCTGGGCGCTGGCCTGCAATGGCGAGGCGAACGATTGCACCTCCTGCAACACCGGTTGCCATGCGCTCACCGCCGGATGCTGGAAAGAGATCGCCCCCGGCGCACTCAGCACCTGATCCAAGGGAATCAGATCGGGATACTCTTTGGCCGCATGGCGTTGCAAGCGTTGCGACATCACCAGGGAGAAGACATCGGCCCAAAGCGGATGGTTTGTCGCCAGCAATGCTGCCGCCAGCAACAGGGCCACGCTGGTACTGCCCCTCCGCCCGGCAAAGCGATGGCCTTGTCGGTTGGTTTGTTCTCTTCCCTGCTGCTTGCCTCTCATCATTCTGCCCTTCTGTAACCGATGCCACACAACCAGCCACTGCCGTCATACTATGCAACAATTGGTTCAGCAATCACCAGGAATCCTCTGATAAAGTCTGAATTGGTCAGAATTGACTTTTATTGCCGGACAGATTCCTGAACAGAGCATCATTTGGTCACAATTAATCGCTATTGTTCGTTTGGTGCCCTTTTCCGCCGGTTGCTATACTGACGTCATCTTTTCTGTGACCCACTCTCGCGCTTGAGCGGTGGCAACAGAATTCACCCATTGCAGCGGATGGACATGCTACCATGACAAAGCGTAACCGGATCCCTTCTGAGAAACCCTCCCGGCAGTTGATTGCCCCGCTGCTGCTCGCTTTGGAACCGCGTTGGATGTTTGATGGTGCTGCCGCCGTGGATGCGGCGCATGCCGTGACCGAAGCCAGTGCCCACGCTACCGATACCGCTGCAGAACAAATTTCCCCCGACAGCAACCACACGGCAGCAGAGGAGGCCCGCAGCGTACCACTCGAACCGCTCAGCGCCAGCGAAAGCAGCCGCCGTCTGTTGCTCCTCTCTTCGTCTATCAGCCAGCGGGAGGTGCTGGCTGAGGCGGTCAATGATCAGGTGACGGTGGTGCGCTACGAGGTCAACCAGGATGACAGCCACTCGCTGCTGCAAAAAATTGAAGAGGCGTTGGCCGGAGATCTGGCCGAGAGCATCGCCTTTGTCTCCCATAATGGCAACGATGGCGCTTTGCATATTCTCAATTCGCTGCCGATGAATCGCTTCACCCTGGCTTTGGATTATGAGGTGCAGAGTTTTTGGCGTGAGATCGGCAGCAATCTCAGCAGCAACGGACGCATCGATCTGCTGGGCTGTTCCGTTGCCGCCTCTGCCGAAGGAGAAGCGCTGCTGCACAGTATCACCGCCTTGAGCAACCATGCTGTGGCCGCCTCCAGCGATGCCACCGGCAATCCCGGCCATGGGGACTGGCTGCTGGAACGGGGCAACATAGATGCCGCCGCCTGCTATTTCAACGCCGGGCCTCTGGCCGCCTACAGCGGACGTCTGGGCACTGCCGTCGGCATCTATATCACCAATGCCGCCGGCACCGATGCCACCCTGCTCAAAGAGATTGTCCCCGGTGGCGATCCCTATATTTATGAGATGGTCACCTTGAACGACAAAGTTCTCTTTTTTGCCGAAACAGAGGACGAAAACCGGGAGCTGTGGATCACCGACGGCACCACGGCAGGCACACAGATGCTGCTCGACATCAATCCGGGTACCGACAGCAGC
Source organism: Magnetococcales bacterium WMHbinv6 (assembly GCA_002753135.1). GTDB lineage: Bacteria > Pseudomonadota > Magnetococcia > Magnetococcales > Magnetaquicoccaceae > Magnetaquicoccus. The sequence goes on from PDZV01000027.1 coordinate 19,405, forward strand.
AGTCTTGGCTACGGCACCGAATTGGTACTCTGCAACAATAAAATTTTTTTCCAGGCCGATGACGGGGTGCATGGCGAAGAGTTGTGGGTGACCGACGGCACAGCGGCAGGCACCACCCTGGTCAAGGATATCTGGGCAGGTTCCATCGATTCCAGCATCCGCACCATTACCGCCTTCAACAATAAAGTCTTTTTTTACGCCCAGGATGGCACGGGATATTTAGGCTACCACGACCAGTTGTGGGTCAGCGACGGCACGACCGCCGGAACCCAACTGGTCAAGGATATGCCCAATGGAGCCATGCGTCATCTTATCTATCCATCCGATATCGCTGCCACCAGCAACGCCCTCTACTTTGTTACCAAAGCCGATAGCTCTTACGAGCAGTTGTGGAAAACCATCGACGGCACGGCAGCCACAACCGAGTTGGTGAAAAGTTTTGGCAACGGTGGTGGCTATTGGCAAACCGATGACGGCCATGGTGGCAAACTGTTTGGTCCGAGTCTCACCGCCATCGGCGATAAACTCTACTTCGATGCCTACACCACCTCCTTGGGGGTGGAGGCCTGGGTATCGGATGGCACCAGCGCCGGAACTTTCAACCTGACTGATGATGGCAGCAGCGCCGTGACGGCCCATGAAAATTTGTTCGGGCTGAAGGAACCTGTCCAATCTTTCGTCGAGTTCAATGGCAAAGTCTATTTTACCTACTATGAAAAATTCTATCAAACCGATGGCACCGTTGCCGGCACCTCCGTGGTGAGTGGCATCGAAGATCCCTTGGGCTATATCAGCTTCGGCAACAGCCTGTATTTTTCCCTCAGCACGGGAAGCGTGCCCGATTATGAAATCTACTCCTATGATGGTACCACTCTGACCCGGATCATCGATCTTAACAGCGCTCCTCCGGGAGCCCTGCCGGGCTACTACTATCCGATCGGCAACCAGTTTTATTTTATCCCCTACAACGAAACCACCTATGGCCCCGAACTGTGGGTCAGCGATGGCAGCACGGCAGGCACCCACCTGGTCAAAGATATATTTGCCGGTTCCGACCCCTCCTATCCGGGCAACTTCACCACCTTGAACGGCAAGCTGCTCTTTACCGCCGAGACCTACGCCAATGAGCCACCCCGTTTTTCTGATGCAGGCGATGGCTATGCCAGTGTGGCGATCAACAGTCAGGAGGTCAATCTTAACGAATTTTTCTACGTCACCGATTGGGATCCTGGCCAAACCTTGACCTGGAGCCAGAGCAGCGCACCCAGCCACGGCACCCTGACCTTTACCGATGCCACCCATGACTCGGAAGATTCGTGGATTCTTCCCAACGGTTCCATCACCTATACCCCCGCGCCGGATTTTGTCGGTTCCGACAGTTTTGTGATCCAGGTCAGCGATGGCACCGCTGGCGACACGCGCACCATTCACGTCAACGTGATCAACAATACGACCCCGCAGTTTGTCAGCAGCACACCGGTGGCACTGACCGTCTACCTCGGCAGCAGTTGGGTCGATCTGGGGCCCTATCTGCATCTTGACGATCCCGACAGCGATCAAGCCCTGGTGTTAAGTGAAGAGAGCAACCCAGAACAAGGATCTCTCTGGCTCTCCTCCGACCCGATAACCAGTGGCTCGAACGACATCGCCCCGCCATCCGAGAGTTACCTCTATTATCTGCCGTGGAGTACCGGCAGCGACCAGTTTACCATTCAGGTTAGTGACGACATCGCCACGGCTTCGTTGATCTTCAACGTCACCATCGTCGAAAATCATACTCCCACCTTTGTCAGCCAGGATGATCAAACCCTGACCGTCGCCATCAACAGCAGCGAGGTTAATCTGATCCCCTATCTGACCGCCAACGACAGCGACAGCAATCAAACCCTCACCTGGGAAGAGTGGTACAGCCCCTCGTATGGCACGCTCTCCATTACCGCTGCCACAGCGGCCAGCGGCCAAGCGGCCATCACCCCGGGCGGCACGATTCTCTACACACCACCAGCCGATTTTGCCGGAACAGATGAGTTTGCCCTGCGGGTTTGGGATGGTTTCAACAACAGCTACAGCGTGAAATATTTTACCGTCAACGTGCAGGATTTCGTCAACACTCCCCCGGAGATTGTCGCCATTGACGGCCCGACCTACACCGATACCGGCGGAATGGACCCGTTTCAACTCGTCTATGGCCCCATCACGGTTTACGATCCCGATACCGATCAAACGTTGACCTACAGCCTGGTTGATCCTACCTTCACCAGCCCCTCGGGTACCAGCAAACTGGGCACATATGGTACTTTGGCCGTCTATAACGATTTTGACCAATATTTTTTCGTCCCGTTTCCAGATGCCATCAACGGCCTGACCAGTCGGGTAACGGAACGGTTTACCATCACCGTCTCCGACGGTCTTGCAACCAGCACTACCCTTTTTTCCGTCACCCTGATCGGTGCCAATGACATCCCGGAGTTGGAAAGCCCGGCTGATATTCGCTACAGCGACAGCGATGTTTCTTTCAATCCGGTCAGCGGTCAACTGCAGGCCTGGGACCGGGATCTTGGGCAATCCTATACCTTCACGGTCCAGGGGGGCAGTGCGGCGGAACTGAGCGTGGAAGGGATCCTGTACAATGTCAGCAAAAGTGGTCTCTATGGCACCCTCTACCTGGACAGCGTCGATGGTCACACCCTCTTTCGTCCAAACGAAGCGGCCATCCGCGCCGTGCCAGACAGTGACAGCGAAACCTTTACCGTCAGCGTCAGCGATGGCGTCGTCAGCATACCGGCCAGCTTTACCGTGCATATCAGCAGCAGTCAACCTGCCCAGCAAGAGACAATCATTCCGGTCAAGCCGCTGCTGCCCCCCTTGCCGGAGATGGTCCCGGTCATCCTGCCGCCGCATGAATGGATCAATCTGGAGAACAACCAGGATATGCTTGAAGAGATTGTCGCCGGTTCCGGGGTGACGGTCATTCGCGACAAGCAGGGCGGGGTAACCATCGGCAAAAACCAGGTGGTCATTGGGGTGACGCCGGTGACGGTGATCCGGGAAAGTCCCAGCATCGGGGCCACACCGGTGACGGTGATCCGGGAAAACAATCCGGCCCGAGGTGACAACAACTCTCCGTTCAGCAACGACAGTCGTTCACCGCTCAACAATGTTTCGTTGACATGGAAGAGCGCCCGATCTTCCATGCCGTCGGGCAGTGCCGGGCAGATTGGCAGCACAGAAATGCGTGCCGAGGGTATCCGCCTCGCCTCGACAGGCAGCAGGGATGAGACCTCCGAGGATCCGCTTGCCCTCCACAACCGCGCTGTGGCCAGCCAATCAACCCCACTACCCGACGGAATCCCTCTCGATGGCACACAGAAGGGTGCCGCCGCCAGCCAGCACGCGCCGCTGTTGCCGCCAGACGCGCTGCCTGCGGCAGAAAATCTGCTCCCCCTGCAGACTGACAATCGGGAGTTGGCGGCACCAGCAAAAGCGACAGAAGGACATAATACCCTCCTTGTCGGTACGGCAGGCAACAGCGTCAGATTCAGTGAGCAGATACGTTCTGCCCATCGCGGAACGCAACTGCAGGCCCAGGCCCGCCTCTTTGCACAGGCGGCACAACAACTCTGCCACACCTAGATTGACCCTTTTATTTTGTTTGCGATAGGAAAACCACCATGTCCTTTATTCCTGCACCCTCTGCCCGTGCCGGCAAACTGCTCTCCCTGTTGGCCCTGACACTGTTGGCCTCCGCCTGCAGCATGAAGCCGCAACCGATCTCCAGCAGCGAATTCATCCGCAAGGGCGAGGCAGATCGGCAGGCCATGTTCCACGATCAGACGCCGATCAGCAAACCGATCAGCTTGTATGATGCCATGGCCCGGGCGATCAAATTCAACCTGGATCGCCGGGCCAAAATGATGGAAGAGGCGCTGGCCCTGGGGCAAACCGAACTGAGCCGCTTTGAGTTGCTGCCCAAGCTGACCGCCAACGCCGGTTATGCCTATCGTTCCGACCATGCCACCAGCACCAGCCGCGATTCAGTCACCGGGCAAATGGCGCTGGCCAATCCCTATTATTCGTTGGATCAATCGCGCAACGTAGCCGATTTGACCCTCTCCTGGAACCTTCTCGACTTTGGAGCCAGCTGGTACACCGCCCATCAAAACGGCGACCGGGCGCTGATTGCCGCCGAACGCCGCCGCAAATCGATCAGCAATCTGATGCAGGAGGTGCGCTACAGCTATTGGCGTGCCGTGGCGGCCCAGAGCATGCAGGCCCCGGTCCGCCAGGCCATCGCCGAGGCGGAAAAAGCCCTGGCCGACTCGCGCCGGGTGGAGGCAGAACATTTGCGCAATCCGGCTGACTCTCTGCGCTATCAAAAGGGGTTGATGGATATTCTGCGCCAGTTGGAAGGGGTGGAACAGGAGCTGGCCGCAGCCAAATTTGAGCTGGCCGCCTTGATCAACATACCACCGCACACCCCGTTGCAGTTTGAGAGGCCCGACAGCAGCGCCATGCAGTCCATCCCGTGGCAGATGCCGCTCTCAGAGATGGAAACCGTCACCTTTGCCAACAATCCCGACCTGCGCGAACAGGTCTATCAAAGCCGTATCGCCGTCGATGATGCCCGCAAAGCGCTGCTGCGTCTGTTGCCCGGCATCAACCTTGCCGCCGGGCGGCAATATGACAGCAACAGCTTTTTGCTTAACAACGGCTGGAACGAGGCCTCAACCCGGGTCACCTTCAATCTGTTCAACCTGCTGGCCGCACCGGAAAACATTCAATTGGCAGAGAGCGTCGAACAGGTGGCTGAGCTGAAACGGTTGGCCCTGCGCATGGCTGTGCTGGCCCAGGTGCATGTCATCCATTATCAGTTCAACCATGCCCGGCAGCAGTTTCAGCGGGCCTCCGATCAACACACCATTGAATCCCGTCTGGCCGATATTGTCAGCAAACGGCAAGAGAACAACGCCCAATCCATTCTGGAACGAATCAACAACCAGACCTCGGCCATTACCGCCGATCTGCGCCGTCATCATGCCTTTGCCCAGCTGCAGTTCAATCTGGGCCGCATGCAGGCCACACTGGGCATCGATCCCTTTCCGGAAAATCTCGGCGACACCCCGTTGGAAGATTTGAGCCAGCTGCTCAAACAACGTTTTGCCGTCCTGGATCAGGGGATCATTCCGCAAGAGCTGGCCGTCTCGGCCAGCGACGAGGCAAGCCAGGCGTTGAATCTGGCCGCCCTGCCGCCTGTCGACAACCAGCGCAACGACACGCAGGAACCATGAAAACAGGCGGCACCACCATCCTGGCCAGCATTCTGCTCGGCATCAGCCAGGCCAACAGCGAAGAGTTGCCGTTGGCCATCCATGCCCAGCTGGTACCGCAGCGTTACACCACCCTTTCGGCAGAAATTGGCGGACGGCTCGACCGTTTGACGGTACAGGAAGGGGGACGATTCAAGGAGGGGCAAACCCTGGCGATCCTCGATTGTGCCCTGCAACGGTCACAAATCGACGAGGCACGGGCCACCCTGGCCGCCGCCGAAAAGACCCGCTCGGTCCAAAAACGGCTGGTACAGCTCAACTCCGGCGGCGTGCTGGAGGCAGAGGTGGCCGCCGCCGAAGCGGAAAAGGCCAGAGCCAAGCTCAACTCGGCACAAATTGTCCTCAGCAAATGCCAACTCATCGCCCCCTTCTCCGGGCGGGTGGCGGAACAGAAGGTGCGGGAGCACCAATATGTACAGGCCGGACAACCCCTGCTGGATATTCTCGACGACAGCACTCTGGAAGTGGAGTTTATCGCCCCCTCTTCCACCGTCCCTGCCCTGAAAAGCGGTACCCCTTTTCAGGTGCAGGTGCTGGAGACCGGCAAAAGCTAT
>PDZV01000027.1:25296-52819 GCA_002753135.1 Magnetococcales bacterium WMHbinv6
CCCGCATCGCTGCCCGTATCGATTCGGTCAGCCACTCGATCAAGGTGGTGGGCATTCTCAACAATTCTGAGCAGGCGTTGCTTGCCGGCATGAGCGGACGGGTCACGCTGCCGCCAGCCGGCGAACAGGCCGCCCTGACCAAAGGACCATGAGCCCACCGACAGCAACCGCCGTTTTGCCCCTGCTTCTGGGGCTGATGCAACGGGCACGGCAGGCCCAATCTCTGCCGGAGCTGCGCTTTATTCTGGTCAACGAGACCCACGCGCTGTTTGGCTATCAACAGGCCATCCTCTGGGATCAGGAGGGAGCGGTGAGTGCCCTCTCCGGCGTCGCTCAGGTGGAGGCGCAAGCCCCTTATGTTTTGTGGTTGCGCCGTCTGTTTCAGGAGCAGGTTGCCCCCTTGAATGCACCCTGCCCGCTGCAGGCGGATGCCGTTTCTCCCGCCCTGCAACAGGAGTGGCAGGAGTGGTTACCCCCTTCGCTGTTGCTGTTGCCCCTGCTCACCCCCGATCAGCAGCGCATCGCCGCCCTGGCTTTGGCCCGCGAGGAACCATGGAGCCGTGCCGAGCAACAACTGTTGCAGGAGCTGGCAGGCAGTTATGCCCTGGCCCTGGCCTGGTGGCAGCGTCCACAGCTGGCTACCCTGCTGGCCAAAAGCAGGCGCACCCTGCGGCGGCAATGGTGGCTGTGGCTTGGCCTACTGCTGCTGTTGACCCTGCTGCCGATCCGTCTCTCCGTGTTGGCCCCCGCTGAACTGGTGGCCCGTGACCCGGCGGTCGTTCGCGCTCCGCTCGATGGCATTGTGGATCGTATTCTGGTCAGCCCCAATCAGACGGTGCGCGCGGGCGATCTGCTGCTGGAGATGGAAACCAGCACTCTGCGCAGCAAGCTGGAGGTGGCCAACAAAGCCCTGACCACCTCCCAGGCTGAATATGAACGGTCGGCACAACAAGGTTTCAGCGATGGCAAAGCCAAGGCACAACTGGGGGTCATCGCCGGGCGGATCGAAGAGCGGCAGGCGGAAGTGGTGATGCTCGCCGAACAGTTGCAACGCAGTCAGGTCAAGGCTGCGCGCCACGGGCGGGTGGTGCTGGATAATCCCGACGAATGGCAAGGGCGGGCGGTCTCGGTCGGCGAAAGATTGCTCGCCATTGCCGATGAACAGGATACGGAAATTGAAGCCTGGCTGGCTCCGGCAGACCGCATTCCGTTGCCGGAGGCGGCTGCGGTAACCCTTTTTCTGCATGTGGATCCCCTGCACCCCATCGCGGCCCGCCTGCGCTATCTCACCTTTGCCACCATCAACAAAAATGATGGCTCAGCGGCCTACCGCCTGCGGGCTGACATCAGCCAGAAAACAGCCCAACAACTGCTCGGTCTCAAAGGAACCGTGCGGGTCGACGGCTATCCGGTCAGCCTGGGTTATTGGCTGCTGCGCCGACCCTGGGCCATGATCCGCTCATTTTTGGGTGTCTGAATGTTACCGCTGCTGCGGCAAGAGCTGCGACTCTATCCGGGACCGGCGACCTGGGACGGGACACCGCAATGGACCCTGCACGATCCGGCTCGCAACCGCTTTTTTCGTCTCAGCTGGATCGCCTTCGAGATTTTGTCCCGCTGGCATTTGCCCGACGGCGCAACCATTCTCGCCGCCCTGCGCCAGGAGACCACCCTGCAGGATCTGAACGAAAATCACATCAACGAGGTCGCCCACTTTCTGCTGCTGCAGCAACTGGTCCAGGTGCAGACACCTGCCCAGGGGGAGCAACTGCTGCGCCAGGCGAGGGCAAAAACGGTCTCCTGGCCGCACTGGCTGCTGCATCACTATCTCTATTTCCGTATTCCGCTGGCCCGACCGGATCGGCTGTTGCAACAACTGCTGCCGTGGCTGGCTTTCCTGTTCAGCCGCACCTTTTTGTGGTTGACCCTGACCGCCTTGTTGCTTGGTCTGGGTCTGCTGCTGGCACAGTGGCCGCTCTTTCAGGCCACCCTGATCGATACCCTGACCCTGCCCGGTCTGCTGCGCTACGGCATGGCCATCGCCCTGATCAAAATCATCCATGAGTTGGCCCACGCCCTGACTGCCAAACGGTTGGGCTGCCGGGTGCCGAGCATGGGGATTGCCTTTCTGGTCTTGTGGCCGGTGTTGTATACCGATGTTAACGAAACCTGGAAACTGCCACACCGCCAACAGCGGCTGAGCGTGGCCGCCGCCGGGGTGCTGGCCGAATTGGCGGTGGCTGCCTGGTCCACCCTGTTGTGGTCTTTTATGCCCCCCGGCGAACTGCGCAACCTTTTGTTTGTCTTTGCCGCCGTCAGTTGGCTCTCGTCGCTGGCCATCAACCTCAGCCCGTTCATGCGTTTTGACGGCTATTTTTTGTTGATGGATCTGCTGGAGATGCCCAACCTGCACCAGCGTGCCTTTGCCATGGCCCGCTGGCAGCTGCGCGAATGGCTGTTCCGGCTTGAGCTGCCGCCGCCGGAGCCGTTGTCTGCCGCCTGGCGCTGGCGGCTGCTGTTGTTTGCCTGGGCAACCTGGATCTATCGCCTGCTGCTCTTTTTCGGCATCGCGCTGCTGGTCTACCATTTTTTTATCAAACTTGTCGGCATCGCCCTTTTTGTCGTTGAAATCGGCTGGTTTATCATCCGTCCCGTGTGGGCGGAAGCAGCCATCTGCTACCGCTTGTGGCGGGGTCAACAGGCCCGTGGCCGCTTGTCGCTGCGGGCGGCGCTGCTGTTACTGCTGTTGTTATTGCCGCTGTTGTTGCCCTGGCAACAGTCGATCCGCGCGGCGGCCATCCTCAAACCGGCTGAGCAGATCGCCCTCTATCTGCCGCTGCCTGCCCGTCTGCAACAGATCCTGGTCAGCGCCGGGCAAACGGTGCAGTCGGGAGAGAGTTTGTTTCTTTTTGCCGACCCGCAGCTGCAGGGTCGTCTGGCCAGGGTGGAGGCAGAGATAGGTGCCCTGAGCTATGAGGTGCAGGCGATAGCCTATGATCGCGATTTTCGCAGCCAGGCGGCGGTGTTGCGTGAACAGTTGGCCAAGGCGATGGCGGAAAAAAGGGGTTTATGGCGCGAAATGGACCGCTTGCGCATCACCGCCCCCTTTGCCGGGCAGGTGGTGGATCTGTTACCTGAGCTGCAGCCAGGTGCCTGGTATGCCGGCAAAGAGCAGTTGGCACGGCTGCACAACCGCCAGCAATGGCAGGTTGAAGCCTATGTCAGCGAAGAGGAGCGCATGCGCCTGGAAGAAGGTGCCAGCGGCCAGTTTTATCCAGAGTCACCCGGACGCTCCCCCATTCCGGTCACCCTGAGCAGCATCGACAGCGCCCCGATCCGCACCCTGCCCGATGCCGAGCTGGCCAGCAGCCACGGCGGCCCCATCCCGGCCCGCCTGCACCACCGGCAGCTCTATCCAGAAGGAACCTATTACCGCCTGCGCCTGCAGGTGACCCTCCCCGACCCCGCCGAAGCGCAACTGCTCGGCACCCTCCACCTCAGCGCCCAAGGCGAAAGCCTGCTGCTCACCCTCGCCCGCCACGCCCTGGCCACGCTGATCCGCGAGGGGGGGATGTGAGCGGGTTTTTGGTGCATTTTTTGCGGAGACACTCTATCTGCTCTCAGTCGCCTTGTTTTTTAACACTTCCATGAATGCACTGATCTCGGTGTCGATCAATTGACCGTCGCACACCATTGTGGCCAACACTTTCCGCTTGTCTTCGCTAAAACCAATCCACTCGCAAAATCTGGTCAAAAACAGCTTTCCATCGATTAAATGGTTGAGTTGATCCCATTGACTCTCTGGAGTTCCTGTTTGATCGTGCAAAAAAGCCCGGATAGCGTTGCATTTTATATCTATTTTTTCTTGTGCATCCGTAATATCGTTCTTGTCCAATTGTTTGACAATATGTGTTGTCAATTTTGGCAAATCTTCACACTCTTTTCCGAAAAGCTCTTTCAGTGGCCTCCTGTCGTTTTCTAACAGCACCAGATTGGCTGCCGTCATCAGAATGGCGACAGGGGAGAAATCCAGAATACATTGGGCGGCTTTATCCGCCGAGCAACGGTCGGGAAGAGAAAATCCGGCATCATTCAGCATTTTGCCGATGGCAACCGGATGCAGGAGATAATTTTCGATTTCCCAGCGTCGCAATATCTTGATATAAGGCCCCAAATAGGAGGCGGCCTCAAAGGCGTCATGGTCCGTTTGCATGAAGGCAGACCAATGGGAACCGTTACGCATCACCTGGTCACTGAGCAGCACATCACGATCCACAATACCATAGGCGTCAATGTGTGCTTTCCGATCCTCCTGAACTCGTCGATGCACCTGACAAGATCCCCCACCCCCGCTGCCATCCTGCCTATCGACAGCTTGAAACTCAATCCACTCGCTCCACTCTCTGAACCAACGATCCCGCAATACCTCCAAATCTTCGCGAGATTCCACATACAACACGACCCTGTTTGCATAAAGCTGACCGACACGACTGAATTCAGACTGTGAAAACGATGTGCCCATAAACTCAACCCCTGCTCTGAAGATTAAATATCATCGGCTTCAATGAGAAAACCACCGTAACGAACGCCAGGGTCACCAGCAGCCATATCACGCGTGAACTGATCGATCAACTCCCGCGAATGGGTCGTCACAATAAGGGTAACCTGCGGATTGGCCACGACAAAACGTTTGAGAGCCTGATACAGGCGATGTTGCAGTTTGATGTGCAGATGGACATCCAGCTCATCGATCAGTATGATGCTGTTGCTGGTCAGGTGCAAATGAATGCGCAGTATGAGCAGCAGGAGACTTTTTTCGCCGCTGGAGAGCTGGTCAAGTCGATGCTCTCTTCCTCCATCGGTCACGCGGGCATGCAAATACTGACGACTGATACCGTCCAGCATCTTACTGGTTCCGGTAAACACCAACTCGTTGATCAGTTTTTGAGCCTGGTTATAACGATCGTCGTTCAGCCATGTCAACCAGACTAAAAGATTATCCAGACTGTGTTGCCATTGGTCACCATGTGAACCAAAACGGTGCAAGGGGTAATAATACCATTCAGGGGGAGAGGCAACAGACCGCTCCTCGTCGTCCACAACGGGTATATCCCGATAGGCATCAAAATAGAGCAGCGACGGAACCAGCATGGGATCTGCTCCAAAACTTTCATAAACATGCTTTTTTTCCTCTTGCACCAGCGCCAACAGCTCATCGAGTAACGGTTCATGGGAACAAAGTCGCTCCCATTTACCACCGGCAGAGCGGGACAAGGAAATATGCAGTTGTTCCGTAGTTTCTACCCGCGCCAAATCATCTACCCCCCAGCTGCGCGTATCGTGGGGCAACCCCCGCCCCGCCGCGAGAGTGAGTAAAATTTCTCTGACTTTTCCTTCCATCAAAACGACAAGGCGCAGGTCAAGCTGCGCACAGGCGTCTGGATGCGACCACAATCGTTCATCGGGAGACAAGGGATATCTGGCAGAATCCAGCAGACTCATCAGGGCCGCCATGGCTTCCAGCAGCACGGTCTTGCCTCGCCCGTTGGCAGAAATGAGAAAAAAATAGTTACAGCCTTCGCCCTTTTCATTGGTGAAATCCAGATAAAACTTTTTGTCCTGAAACGGCCCGATGGCAAATACCGTCAAGGCAACAGGACGACAACTGCGAATGATCAGTGCCTGATCCATCGTCTCAGTTTCTCCCTTCTCCACGCAATACCGCTGCGCTGTCGTCTTGGGTCACCAGCACGCCATGCAGACGGATAATGGTTTGCCCGCTCAATCTGACCAACATGTCTCCACTGCCCGTCAACCGTTCCGCGCCGGTTTCATCCAAAATGATTTTGGATTCCGTCGCTTTTTGCACCGTCAGGGCAATGCGTGAGGGAATATTGGATCGCAACAGACCATTCAAAGTGCGGGCATCGGGGCGTTGGGTCGCAAGTATCAGATGAATGCCGCTGGCACGCGCTTTTTGCGCCAGACGGATCAAATGCTCCTCAGCCTCCGGGGCCTGCATCACCAAATCGGCCAACTCTTCGACAAAAACGACAATGTATGGCAGTGTCAGCAACCCTTTGCGCCGCCCTTCCGCCAGATCGCGCACGCCAGCACGTTCCAGGATGCTGGTCCGTGCCTCCATCTCTTCGACCAGTTTGGCCAGGCGTGAGCTGGCAGCAAAAATATCGGTAATCACCTCAATCCGTTTGCTGTTCGCCTTGCCGTAAGGGGCAAACTCCACCTTTTTCGGATCGATCAGCAGCAAGTTCAGTCGATCCCCGGGCACAGCGACCAGAAGAGAAATGAGCAACGAATGCAAACAGATGCTTTTGCCACTGCCGGTTGTCCCGGCGACCAGCAAATGGGGTTGTTGGCTAAGATCAAAGCTGACCGGCTCACCCGTCACGCTTACCCCCGGCCACAATGGCAAGCCAACCGTCTCTGCCGCCTCTTTATCAATCCATCCCAGCAACTGCTGACAGGTCACAGAATGCCATGTACTGCGCGGACGCGGCACATCCAAACCAATAATTTTTGGCATGCCTGTCTCGGCCAAAAAAACGCCCTGCTTCTGCAGACCCAAGGTAAAGGCAATTTTTTCCAGTCCGCGACGCACCCGATCCAGATGGTTTGGATCTTCCAGGCGAATTTGATAGCGGGTGATCCGTGGACCATTTTGGGCTGCAATGATCTCCCCCTGTACTGCGATTTCACGCAAAGCATCGATCAGCAGTGCGGCAAAATCGCTCTCTTTCTGCCCTGTCTCCCGCTCTGCTGCCGCGCACAACTCCTGATAGAGAAACTGGTAAAAATCATGCCCCTCGCGCCATCCACGCCGAAACTCCCGCAAGCCACGGCGAATATGTCGTTGCAGATGGAGGCGAAACTCTGCCTTGTTGGCAAACAAATCCTGGTTGGCATGTACACTGAGCAGGCCGCAAATGGCATCGGTGTAATCCTGTTGCTGTCCTGCGCTGCTGCGACCCTGATTTTCGCCGCTGACCTGTTGCAGATCGTATTCGCCTCCCCCGGCTACACCGCGTTCCAAGTCAACATCGGGCGCAGATGGCATTTTGAGCGAATGGGCCAGCGCCAGGCGCAACACCGTCCATTTGGGTGCTTTTACCCTGAGCCCTTTGAAGAGAATGTCACTGATCGTCGCTTCGTCTTCTTTGCTGGTGTAAATATCGGCCATGCACCCCTCCTACTCTTTGTACATGGCTTGTTCTGCCACCTGTGTCTGATCACCATGCGGATTGGCCAAGGTATATTCACGATAAACATAGGGCTTCAACAGGTGATATTTCTCCCTGTCCAACTCCGAATCGGTAGGCAGAATGATCACCTGTTCCGCCACATGCGGAAAATAGTCCCGAAGCAGATTTTCTTGATTCTGCCGATCAATGCGGGCCAGGGGGGTATCAATAATCACCGGCACCTCCTTGCCCGATACATCTTTCAACGCCCACAACAGCGCAATGGCCACCAGCTGTTTCATGCCTGCCGACAGATTGGCTCCGCCCAGCGGGCGTCCCTCCGCATCCTGGTAATGCAAGCCAAAGTGTTCATCCACCAGGATAAAACGAACTTGATCATGGCTGGTCATCAACGTCTTGAAATGGGTATTGACGGTATCTTGCAACTCTTTTCTGCGACGAATTTTCAACTCCTCTTTGTACGCTTTGTACAAAGCGGTCAACTGATCCGCCTTCTGACGATAGGCCATGGACCTGGTCGCCTCTGCCATCTTTCTCTCCTGCCGACTGCTCTTCTCCTGTTCTTTCTCCAGATCTTTGCGCATTTTTTGAGATTCAGTCTCAAGACTGCCAAGCTTTTGGTTGCATTCGTCTTTTTCTTTCTGCAACTCCCGCAGCTCCTCTTGCACCTGCCGATAGCGATCCCGATCTTTTTCGACTACCGTACTGATTTCATCCAGCTTCTGTTGCAGCTCGATCTCCCGTCTGGCCAGGCGGCTGACTTCATCCAAACGGCGGGCATGTTCGGAGAGAGAAGGCCTCTCCAGCACACTGATCAGCATCTTGCGCAAGCTGGCTTGTCTTGCACTCTCCAGAGCCAGTCCACGCCCGCCCACCTGCAAATCCTCTTGCAGATGCTCGGGTGCCAGGGCCTGATGCAAACGGGACCGATAGTATTGGCTTTGCTCCTCGCGCAGACGCAGTTGCGGCGGTGCAGGCCGATCAAACACCTGCACCGGCAGATGGCTGCGCAAATAGCCCAGCAGCTCTTGCTGCGACCACAAGGATTGATCATCCTCTTGCAAACGATCCAACAACTGTTGTGCCATGGGCAGATTGACTGCCAGTGGGGCTTCTGGAATAAAGCGCTCAACAATCTCCTGGCGCAACTCAGCCAACCGCTCCTGCACCTTTTCCAGCTCTTTTTTGTGACTGGCCTCCTCCTCCTGGGCACGAAATCCCTGCATGGCCCGCCGGTGCCTCTCCCGATCTGCAATCTGCTCTTCCAGGGAATTCAATCTCTCGCTATTCCCCTCTTTCTCAGCTTGCTTAAGTGCGAGTTGGTCCTGCAGCCTGCCAATCTCCCTTTGCATATCATTAAACTTCAACTTTTCCGCCTCGGCGGCCCAGGTCTGAGACCACTGGCGCTTGGCTCTATCCAGAAAGGTCAGCAATGAGTTGATCGGAGCAATGTTGAGGATTCCTTCCACCTGCTCTTGCAACTCTTGCCGATTCGCTTCGGCTATGGTCTGGATTTTCTCCCCGTCGAAAAAAAAATAGGGCAGATAGCTACCCGGCAGACGGCGTTCCAAAAACTGTTTTGCCTCATCCCCCTCCAGGCGTTCATTGAGGAAAGCCGCCTCAATGGTCAGTTTGCCATTGGCATCAAATTCATTTTCATCCGGAAACCATTGCCGACGCACACTGACCAAACCATCTTTTTCCCGCCATTGGCTGCGGACATAAAAATCGGCGGGGCGTTTCTCGCGGTGGCGGTAATTGAAAACCCCCATCCACTCCTCCCCATGGCCTAGCATGTAAAACTTTGGGCTAAGTTTTCGTCCCGCAAGAACATTGTTGCGTAATTCTTCACTAGGACCGCAGAACAACAATTTAATAGCATTGAGAAAGCTGGTTTTGCCAAAACCATTGCGACCACTGATCAAAACAATGGGGCGATTTTGTTGGTGGCCAGTCAGATCAAAAAAGACACGACCTTGATAGGAGAAAAGATTGGCAATTTCAATTTCCTGAAAAAGCATGAATCATCTCTCCTCCTCCCCTGCCATGGACAGCTCGATTGTATCCTGCACGGCCCGTTCAAACTCAACTTTTTTGCCATAAGCATCCAGATTCTTATGATATTCGTAAGCCAAGCGCAAAAGAGTCTCCACCAACTCTGGATCCAAGTGGCTGTCGGCGAGCACCTCTTCCAACACCTCATCGTGGATATCCGTTGTCATCACACCCTCCCAGCGGATTGGGAAACGATTAAACTGCCTGGCCAACTGCAACGCAGCCGATCCCGTCAGGTCAAATTCCTGCGACCATACCGACTGAATATAACCCAACTCTGCATCATCGATCAAAACTTTACCACAATTTTTTCCAAATACAGCAACTCTTCAAGAAGAACCTTGCGCTTATCCGGTGTAAAGGGACCTTAACGACCTTTGGTCAAGACACCGCTCCGTCGTTTTTCCATCCGCCACTCTGGAATTTCTCGCACCGCTTTCAGGCGGTCACGAAAGACGTTCAACGGACGCATCCACTCTTCACCGGCATCGATAAAACCTTGCATCGATTTATCGAACTTGACAACCGTGCAGGTCCAGCAACCAAAGCGACTGCCCCCACAAGAGGGTTGGGCCAGATCCAGAATGACCGGACACTCTCCCCCCTCAGCCTGACGATAGAGATGGAACAGCTGCCGATGATCCCCACCCCAAGGGGGTTCATGCGCAAGCAAATATTCCCAGACCGCATCGGTAGACCAATCCATGATCGGCGTCGAAACCAGGGCGTTGGGAATTTCGTCGTGCGGATTCAGTCCGGCATCGGTGCGCTCCCTTCCCTGCATCCGTCTAGCCCGTTCCGGGCTCTCACTGCGCCGGGTACCCAACAACAAAATCACGCTACCATGGCGGATGGTAATGGCCTCGATACACCGGCGCATGGGGCGGATTTTCATTTTTGAAGTACACCAGCGAAACCATCTGGTTGGCGAAGGATACCCCTTGCCAATCAGTTGCGCCCAAAATCCCTCGCTTGGCAGAGGACTCACCATTTCCACGCTCACAGGAAGATGAGAACGCTGCGCAAACGACTGCATCTGCAAAATCAAATTGGCCAGATATTCTTCAACATTGGGAGCTTCAACACGTGTATCCGTGGAAATGACATAGACCGGTTTACTCGCCAGAGGTCCCAACTCCTGCAGCATGTTGAGTACAAGTTGCACCAGTAAAGTCGAATCCTTACCCCCGGAAAAAGCAACCACCCAGGGCCGTTGATCACGCCTATACAGCGCACGCAATGCGGCAGACGTTTTGTCGGCGTTAGATTCTTGTTCCAAACGGGATCTCCAGAAATATACGGCACATCAATCGTACGACACGGCATAACTCTTGCCGCAAGCGAATGCGAAAGGCTGATTTTAGCAAAAAGCAGATCCCCTGACCACCCCGCCCCTACCCCAGCCGCAACAAATGGTAATAACGCTGCATAAAAATGCGCACGCCGTCGGCGTAGAGCCAGGGTTGTTCGAGAACATCCATCATCAGATCCCGTTTGCTGATCCGCCGTTCTGCCTGGGCTTCGCCGTCGAGGAAGCGGAAGGGGCCGTCGTGGATACCAAAATAGGTGGCGACATATTGCCGTTTCAGCCACGGTTCGCCCTGGCGGACCCGGCTGATGCCGGCCTGCCAGGGGTCGACATCGATCAACTGCAGCAGGGCGGTTTTTTGTAAATCGAGACACCCGGAGAGCAGCTGCTGGCGAAAGGCAAAACCGTCTGCCACCAGCAGCAGGTCTTCAATGCCCACCTCTTCGGCCACCTCTTTGCGCAGGTTGGCAACAAACGCCTCGCGGGGCAGCGCCGGATCCTCCCAGACCACATGGCCGCCAACCGCTTTGTCCCACATGAATGGGTTTTCTTCTTTGTCACCCCGCTGGACCAGACGGATCATGCCACTGCTGTCAAGCAGAATCACATGCACCACCGGCACCGCCCAGGGGGCATCGCCGTAACGCCGGGAGTAGTCGCGCATTTCAGCCAGCAACGCCTTCCGTTCCGCCGTTTTGACATGACAACCGTTGCGATCGGTGGCATGCAGATATTCCAAGCTAGCCATAAATATCTGTTGCTCTGCGCGTCAGAAGAGAGGGGCCAGAGGCTCTTTTAGAGCGGCATCTGGCAGAAAGAGAACAATCCAGGAACCCCTGCCCTCTCTCTGGCAGCAGGCCAAAGAGTGAGGCAGGGGATAAAACGGGATCAGGCGGCAACCTTGCGGCATTCGACTGCGCAGGCTTTGCAGGCTTCTGCACAGGCTTTGCACGCCGCATGTTTGTTTTCATGCTTGCGGCACTCCCGTTCGCAGCTGTCGCACACTTTGACCGCCAGTTCGGCCATGGCGGGCAGGTGCGGCGACTGGGCAATGGCCAACTGCTGCAGGGCATGGCAAACCGTCAACATATCGCTGACACTCCTGGCACAATCGGTCAACGAGGTATCGCCGGTCGAAAGCAGCATCATGCAGTGCTGAATACACATCTGCCCCACCATCAGACAGTGGGCAGCCGATTGAATCAAAGGCAGGTTGGGCACCACCGGGTGGCTGTGTCCAGCATGGGCTCCCGGCGGATGGGCTTCTGCCGCTTTTTCTTCGGCCAGAACATTTTGCGCCAGCAACACGGCTGTGGCAGCAAGACCGCTTGTGGCAATAAAATCACGACGATTCATAGGGTTCCTCCCTGAAACAAACGTAAAGGTGAAAGGGTATCAGAGCATCGTTCGCCCGCGAACAGCAGAGATCAATATCCGGGATTGTGGTTAACCCGCTTCTGCTGCTGTTTTTGCTTCTGGGCGCTTTTTTGCTGAACTGCCTGCTTTTTGCTGCTTTTTTTCTTGGTCGCACTTTTTTTGCCGCTCTTTTTGGCAACGGCCTGTTTTTTGGATGATTTTTTTACCGCCGCCATGGCAGGCTTTTTCTTGCCCGTGTTGCTGTTGCCATACTGATAGGGGGTGGCCGGTTGTGCGGGAGCAACGGGAGCCACAAAATTGGCAGGCTCCTTGGCAACAGATTGCGGATCCGGTTTGCAGAAAAAGCACTGCGTGCCAATCGTTCCCATCGGCGTTTGCCCGTCATTGGGATGCCACTGGGTAAAGCCCCCGGCATTCCACTGCCCGGTCGAGGCAGCATTCAATAACGCGGGCACTGCCAGCAGCGCCAACAGCAAAAAAATCCGGGCTGTTTTCAGGTTCATCATTTTTTTATTCCGTTTGCAAATGGTTGATCATACATAAAACAACATCATATCTCACCCCCTGCTGTGCCGCTTTTGTCCCGAGCGCCAGTCAGCCGCCGCAGGTGGGATTATTGTAAGCGACCATATAGCCAACGGCAACTCGTGATGTCAAGCCAGGTTGTGTTCAACAAACAGATTCTCTGCACGCCGCATGACAAATCTCCAACTGATGGGTGGCCCAATGAAGAACGGCAGTGCAGGCGTGCATTCTCTCTGCCAGTTCCGCATGCGAGTGGCGAATCACTTCTGCTGCAAATTCACTCATAAAATTGGCCTTGAGAACCGCTCTGGCACGATCGACGCCAATCTCGTCATAGGGGGCGGTGGAGAGCAGAAGAAAACCATCGTCCGGAATGCGCCCGCTCTGCATGTTGGATTGAATGATACCGGCGGCCTTGCGGATCGGATCGGCCAGATCCGGGCTGTACGGGCCGATGATCAAGGCCAGGTTGGGCGTATGCAGCCAGTCAAAACCGCGACCGATACAGAGCATCCACTCGCGGTGTTCAATCTCCAGAACCCGTTTGACCTGACGCACTTCGGCGATATGGTCCAGATTGCCCAACAACAATGGCATCAGATCGGCACGCATCTGCACAGGCATATCTGGAAACAGACGGGCGAGAAGCGAGGGCAGGCTGTCCCGTTCGGTATCAGTCAGGGCGGCCATGTTGAGCAGTTCACCGCTGCTGCTGTGCAACAGCAGGGCATCTTCATCCGTTTCAAAACCACAAACCAATGGATAGACGGTACTGTGTCCGGTGCCGAAAAGGGCTTCCATCTGCGCTTTGATCTGAAAGGTATGGGCGCGGGCCGACTCGGTGCAATAATTGAAACCGGCACAGCCGCGATGGTGGCTTCCTTGGGCGAAATGATAGGTGATGATCAACATCACCCGCCGCCCCTCTGCCACCACCTGGTTGACCGCGTTGGTCACCGTCTCACCCAAATGAGGCCAGCCCAGATTGAACATGCCGCCCAGATTGCGAAACGGTTGAATAATACCCGGAGGGGTATTGGTGGCGACGGGAATATTGATGCGCCCATCCATGCACTTGAAAACCAGAATGGCGGTCGGGTGCGCTGCCAGATAACGCCGACGGGCCAGATAGATTTCTGGACTGGAATAGTCGGACGCATGCTTCCGGGCCAGGGCGAACAGCCACTCAATGCGTTCGGCGATGGGTTTGCTGTAGGTATCCATGCTGTTATTTTTTTCTCCTCACAAGTTTGTTGCCGGTCAGCATACTGCGACAAATCGCATAATACTGCGCAACCATCCTGGTCTATCTTGCGCCAAAGTGATACAAACTTATCGTCGTATAGTTTTTTATCAGGCAACGGCATCGACTCTTCTCATTCACCTTGTCGGGAGAACACCATCCATGAACAATGCGGCACCCACCTCTGCAGATCTGCAACAAATGATTGCTCTGGTCCACAATTTGACCCACGCCTTGCACGAAGAACGACAGGAACGACTCCGGGAGAGACGGCGGCAGCGTTGGACAGGAAGAGTGTTTGCCCTGGCACTGCTGGCGGGAGGGTGGATTCTGGGCAGCCAAGGCACACAACAAGCCCTGGCCAACACCGATCTGCGCCCCGTGCAAGAGATGGATGAGGTGGGCAAATTGCTGCAGGCGGTCAATCTGATGGCCAGCAAAATTATGCCGCAACTCAACGAAAAATCACCCCACAGCGAAAAACAGAGTACCCTGGAGCAGTTTGTTGCCGACAGCGTCCAGTTGGTACATAACCTGCGCGGCATGACCGATCTGTTCGGCATGGCCCTGGTCAATCCGGTCGATCAGCACAATGTCCAGCAAATGATTCGTGATCTGCCGGTGTTGAGCATGCGCATCAAACAGGATTCGGATGTGTTGCGCACCTTTATCCTGGAACAGCAGCAACGGCGCGAACCACAAACCCCGCTGCCCAACCCCTACGCCAACTTCAACCCGGATGGCAAACACTACACCCCGGAGCAACTCAACAGCCTCCGCGCCTCGGCCACCATGCTGCTGCCCTCCATGCAGGAGGCCATGCGCGGTGAATTGAACTACCTCAACCGGAGCATTGCGCAAATGGGCTGGAACATGGGGGTGATGGCCGGCAGTATGGGTTCCACCATGGGACGCATCGGCAGTTGGATGCCGTAAGCACCGCTAATAACAGACGCGATTACGTCCCTCCTTTTTGGCCTGATACAACCTGGCATCGGCCCGCGTGGTCAACGCCTCCGGGTCGATGCCGGGTGTGCTTTCCGCCACCCCGAAAGAGAGGGTAATGCAGGGCAATTGCTGACCGTCTGCCGCCAGAATTGGTTGCTCGCTAATGCTATGCCGGATCCGTTCGGCCACCACCACCGCCGCCTGCAGACTGGTCTCCGGCAAAATCAGGGCAAACTCTTCGCCGCCATAGCGCGCTGCCACATCGTTGGGACGCACGCTGGCTTTCAGTACTTCGGCCAACACGCGCAAGGCCTGGTCGCCTCCCGGATGGCCATAGGTGTCGTTGAAACATTTGAAATGGTCAATATCCAACAAAATCAGACTCAAAACACGCTCCGTCTGCCGTCCGCTCAACAGGCGGTGCAACGACTCGTCAAACCAGCGCCGGTTGAACAGTCCGGTCAAGGCATCGATTCTGGCCACCTCCTGCAGCATATCGATGGTCTCACGCTGCTCCAACACCCGGCGGTTGGTGGAGTTGATCCAGCCCGCCAGAATCAACAATAAATTGCGCGCCACCGCCGGAACCTGATCGATCAAGGCCCAGACACGCTGCTCATCGATCACCAGCAGTTTGCTTGGCACGGCACTGACCACCCAGGCCGTGGTCAGCGAATGGCCGATGATGGAGAGTTCGCCGACGCTCTCGCCGGTTTTGACAGTACCCACCGCTTCGGAGGGATATTGTCCCAGGTGGATGGTCAACGAACCGGACAGAATCAACATGATGTTGCGATTGATACCCCCGGGGGAGATCAAAATTTCATCCGGCATCGTCTCCCGAACCGCACAACCGCTCAATATTGGCAGATAACTCGCAACCTCAATCCCGACAAACAGGCGGGAATAGGGTAATACCTGGGCAAAAAGTGCCATCATCTCCGAACCGGCGGGATACACCACCTGCTCTTCGCTCGGCAATCCGTTCATCATCGTGGCTCCTCAAGATTGGCAACCCGATTCGCTCCCGGCACTCTTTTTCCCTATTAAATCAGGTTCAACCGGCACTTAGAAGCGAACTTCCATCAGGGTCACATCATCCTCGTGCTGGCTGAAACCGGTAAAAGATTCCAGAACGGCAGCCAGATCGCTCATTTGACGCTCCCCTCGTGCCATTTGTTGCAAAAATGTCTCCAATCTCTCCACCCCAAACAGTTCCGACTGGCCATTGTGGGCCTCGATGATGCCGTCGGTGTAGAAATAGAGCCGTTCTCCCGCCTGCAGGGTCAGGCGAGTGGCCGCTTCCTGCAGATTTTGTTCCTTAATCACTCCCAGGGCCAGCATGCCCGACGCCAGATGTTCAACAATGTGGCTGCCCCGCATACGGATGACCGGCGGCAAGGCAGCGTTCCACAGTGTCGCCTGCTGCCGGTCTGCCGCCACCTCCAGCAACACGGTCGCAAAAAACATCCCGGTGGGCAGGCGCATTTTTAACTGACTGTTGATTTCGGCCAATATCTCTTCGCCGCTGGCCCCCTGTTTGGCCAGACGATGAAAAATATAGCTCACCAACGATCCCCCCACCGCCGCCGTCAAGCCGTGGCCGGTAAAATCTCCCAGCAACACCAATTGACGCCCGTCGCTGGTATGGGTGGAAAGCTGCATGTCCCCCGCCGTCAACTCCACCGGGGCCACCAGATTTTGCACATGTTGTTGATCAAACGGATCAGCCGTGCGCATTTTCAGCACAATATTTTCGATCACCTGCCGCTCTTCCAGCAGATGTCGATTGTATTCGTCCAACTTGCGCCGGGCGGCACGCAAGGCCAGATGGGTGCGCACCCGCGCCAAAACAATCGCCGGGGCAAACGGTTTGGTAATATAATCGACGGCACCCAGTTCCAGACCTTGAATTTCGTCCGCCTCTTCGCTGCGCCCGGTGACAAAAATGATCGGAATATCCTGAGTACGCGGCTCCTCTTTCAACTGCCGACAGACCGCATAGCCATCCATCTCCGGCATCATCACATCCAACAAAATCAAATCCGGCAACGGTTCCACCAACACCGCCCGCAAGGCCGCCTTGCCGCTGATGGCCGGGCGCACCTGATAGCCACTGCCCAGAACATTTTTTAGAATATTGATATTCTCCGGCAGATCGTCCACCAACAATATCAATGGTGGTCGATCAGTATTTGTCTGCTTCATGATCCACCTTCCACGTCAATCCCCAACTGCTGACACCATTGGCGCAACTGCTCTTGACAGGCCTCAAAATCATACCCTTTGACCGCTTCCAACATGCCCAGCAGCAACTGCCGGTCGGGGCCAGAGACCCCTTCGGCCACCTCCTGCAGCCCCTTCATGGCATCGGTATCAAACTGCTGCAACTGTTGCCACACCTTGACCACTAACGGTGCCAACCAATGGCGGTCCACCTCCACCACCTCTGCCTCGGCAGCGACTGGCACCAACAGCGCCTCGGCTGGCGGATAGGCCTGGTCGATCACGGCAATCACCTCGACTACCTCCTGTTCCAGTTGCTGCAGCAAGGCAAGCAGCCTATCTTGCGCCATTGTTTCCCTCGCGGCCTGTTCCACGGCGTGGGCCGACTTGCTCAGCGTCGCCGCGCCGATGGTGGCCGCCATCCCCTTGAGGGTGTGAGCAACCCGCTCCAGGGTGGCATAATCCCCCTGCTGCAACAGCGTGCGCATCTCGGCCACACTGCCCTGCTGCTTGCTGCGGAAGCTGTGCAACACATCCTCATACAAGGCGGCATTGCCGTGCATGTAACGCAACCCGGCTGCCGTATCCAATCCCGGCAACGCCGGCAAGGGGGAGACGGGCGCGCTGGTGGCAGGCAGTTGCGTGGTCTGTTGCGCCTCCTGCTGTTGCCATGCCTGTTGTTGCCGTTCCGGATCGGGGGTCACCCATCGGGCCAAGGTGGCATAGAGGTTGGGTGGATCAATCGGCTTGGCGATATGGTCGTTCATCCCGGCCTGAATGCACAACTCCCGATCCCCCACCATGGCGTTGGCGGTCATGGCGATGATCGGCAAATCTTTCATCTCTCCACCGCGCTGACGCAAGGTGCGGGTCGCCTGCAGACCATCCATCACCGGCATCTGCAAATCCATCAAAATGGCATCATAACGGTGCTTTGTGGCCAGATCCACGGCCTGCTGTCCGTTGTGGGCGATGGTGACGTGAATGCCCACCATCTGCAACAGTTCGCTGGCCACCTGTTGGTTGATCTCATTGTCTTCTGCCAAGAGCAACGCTGCCCCGGCAATCCGTTTTTTCAAATCCTCTTCCACCGATTGCAGCGGCATTTTGGCCCGATCCACCCGCTGATGGAACACCTCCTGCACCGCCTCCAGCAACATGCTGGGGCTGATCGGTTTGGCCAGATAGTTGTCGAGCAGACGTTGCTCAAGCGCCTCCTGAATCATCGGCTCCTTGCCGTAAGAGGTGACCAGAATGATGCGCGGTTTGAGTTGCAAGTTAAGCTGCTGAATTTGACGCGACAGTTCGATGCCATCCATCCCGGTCATCTTCAGATCAGCCATCACCAGCGAAAAGGGCTGGCCTGCACGATCCGCCTCCTGCAGCAGGGTCAACGCCTGCTTGCCCAGCGCCGCCTCGGCGACCGAAGCGACCATGTTGCGCAGATAAGAGCAGAGCACCTCCCGGGCATTTTGGCTGTCATCGACCACCAGCACCTTCAAGCGACCCAAATTCACATCGATGGCCAACGGTTGCCGGGTGTGCCGGGGCACTTTGCCGAAACGGGCGGTAAAGATAAAACGGCTCCCCTGCCCCACACCGCTTTCCACATGAATCTGACCACCCATCATCTCCACCAACCGTTTGGATATGGTCAAGCCCAGGCCGGTCCCGCCATACTTGCGCGTGGTGGACACATCGGCCTGGCTGAACTCCTGGAACAGTTTGCCCACCTGTTCCGACGTCATGCCGATACCGCTGTCCTGGACCATGAACTGCAACAGCACCGCATGCTCCTCTTCCTCCACCTTGCTGACACGAATGGCCACCTCCCCTTCGGCGGTAAATTTGATGGCGTTGGTGGCCAGGTTGGTCAAAATTTGTCCCAGACGAAGGGGATCTCCCTGCAACCAGGGGGGGGCATCGACAGCAATATCCAACATCAACTCCAACCCCTTCTCCTGGGCTTTGAGCTGAATGATCGAAGTCACCCGCCCCAACACATCTTCCAAGGCAAATTCAATCTGCTCGACGGTCATTTTTCCGGCTTCTATCTTGGAAAAGTCGAGAATATCATTGATGATGCCCAACAGCCCTTTGGCGCTGTTGTAGACCTTGTTGATATAGTCGTGCTGTTTGCTGTCCAGGCGGGTCTGCAGACACAGATGGCTCAAGCCGATGATGGCGTTCATCGGCGTGCGAATTTCATGGCTCATGTTGGCCAAAAAGGCACTCTTGGCCCGGGTGGCCACTTCGGCGGCCTCTTTGGCCTCCTGCAGGGCAATTTCCGACGCTTTGCGTTCGGTAATATCGAGAATGGTGCCCACCATGCGCTGCGATAATCTGGCATCGGTTCCCTGGACCAGCGCCCCACGGGAGATGACCCATTTCAAAGCACCATCCGGGGTCTGGATACGAAATTCCACCTCATACACCAGACGCAAACCGGCACGATAATCCTGTCCGACCTGTTTGACCCGTTCCCGATCCTCGGGATGGATATGGTCAAACCAATACTCCCGGTTGACCTCGCTCTCCCGGGAAAGACCGAATATCTCTTTGTAGCGATCGTTGACAACGGTGGTGCCACTCAGCAGATCCACATCCCAAAAACCCAGATTTCCCCCCTCCAAAGCCATCTCATGCCGCTCCTGACTGCTCTGCAACAGGGCGTTGCGCTCTTCCATGGCCTTGGTCTCGCGGTAGAGAACCAGGTAAACGAAAATCATCAGGAAGGAGACCAGCAGGGTGATCAGAATACCCAGCATGCGGTTGACATGCAGTGCGGGTTCATTCTGCAGCAACAACAAGGACCAGCCGTCCTCGGTCACCGGCAGCCGACCGACGCGATATTTATGGGTATGGCCCGCGACTTTGATGGCAAACAGTTCACCATCCTGCACCTCCATGCTCAACAACGGCGCTCGATGGTCCAATTCACCAAACTGTTTGCTTTGTATGACTTCCTGACGTTGCGACTCGGCCAGGGGCCAGAGCGGACGAGGCTGAAAACCGATCTGCTCATTCAACAAGGCAACGCCCTGTTCGTTGAAAAAAAACAGATTGGGATAATCCCCTATCCCCATGGCTTGCACATCCAGCGTTTTTTTGATCACCACCACCCCGATGATCACCGACTGATGGCGGCGATAAACCGGATAGCTGGCATAATAACCCGCCTCTTTGCTGGTCGCTCCGTAAGCAAAATAGTGACCGGAAGCCCCTTGCATCGCCTCCTGGAAATAGGGACGAAAATGATAATTTTTGCCCAAAAAAGAGCTGGGCGTTTGGCGGTTGGAAGCAGCAACCACCGTGCCCTGGGTATCCATCAGATAGGCAATCCCTTTGCTGCGGCCTGCCATCTGATCGAGAAAATAGTTTATCTCCTGCTGCTCTTCGGCACCCATCGGCAATTCGTTAAGCATGAGTTGGCTCATGCTGGCGATGGCGGCCACGCCGCTGTCTATTCCCATCAACTCCCGGTGCAGACGATTGACCAGGGCATCGAGGGTAACGCGCATATCCCGTTTCAGCTCGTCGTGCGACATACCACCCAGCGATTCGGTCAGCAACCAGCCACCGCTTAACAGGAGCAGAAAGCCATAAGAAAAGATACGGGCAAAGCGTTGCTGTTTCTGCATCAAGCCGGAGAGGGTTTTCCGGCTGCTGGCCATACGCCATAAGGTAACCGACATGGCCAGGGCCACCGCCGCCCGCAGCAGTTGCACCGGCATGGCGGTCAGATGGAAAAACCACTCGGTATGCAACACGCTGGCAGGCCAGAAGGGAGCCTTGTTGACGATCAAACCACCGGCAATGCCATAGGCCACCATGCTCAAACCACTCAAGCGCATCCAGAGTTGTTGCCGTTCTTCCAGGAGGGGATCCGCACGCCAAAGCAGCGCCCCGTTGAGCAGACAGGCTGGCAGGGCAATCAAATAACGGATTACCACCATAAAATAGTCCCAACCAACCACGGCACTGACTGCCGCGCTGGCCGCCAGCAACAACAACGAGCCGCCCGGATAATACCCCCGCCCCAACCCGCGCAACCCACCATGAATGGCAAACTCGGCCAAAGCCAGAAAGGAGATGGTATACAGCACCGTACAGAGCAGACGCACCCCGCTGGAATCGGACAGAGCCATATCCAGCAGTTCCAGCCACTCCCCCAAGCCGTGGCTGAAACCGAACAGACTCAACACCCGCCAAGATAACGGATGTTTGCCCTCGGCAGGGATGACCAGACAGACCACCCCCACAATGACAAAGGCCAAACCGTAAACAAAATAGATATAGTCGATCTGCTGCATCAGCACGTTGTGCAGTGGCAGCACCCTCAACGTGGTCTCTGCAGCCGTATTGGATATCAGGTAAGACATTACGCTCCTCAAACCATCCGCTCGGTGGCACTCAACCCCCTGTCAAGCCCCACACCAACAAAAGGAGACTCGCTCCTCGCAGCGCATCCATGGCCAGTTGTCGCAGATTGTTTTCTATTTTTGCCTTAATTGCAAGTAGCAATCTTTCAAAAACAGTTCGTATTAATTTTCATGCAATAATTATAAACTACATCAACTTAACTGGATATAGGAGCGACAGACCTGGCAACCTCAACCGAACCATGTCTTGACCCAAAACTGCATGCCGCGACTGGTGGCATCAAAGACCAGTTGCACGGGGGCAAAAACATCTTCCCAAAGGCGCAGAGATTTGACAAACTTCTCCCGCACGCGCTCGGCCATGTGCAGTTGCTCTTCGTTGAGCGCCCGACCGGGAAAGATGGGAATGGCGATCAGCTCGATCCGCTCTTTTTTTGCCGTAAGCAGGTAGGAAGGAGAAGCAAAGAGAGAACAGGGCCGTTCCGAGCCCAATTTGTTGCATTTGTCGATACCGGAAGGGCAGCGACAGGGAATGGTCACCAGTTGCACCGGCGGCGGAAACAACGGATGTTCCACGATGGTGCCGAAATCGGCGGTATAGACGCAACAATCCCGCACCCCCTGAATGTAATAGACAGGAATCTGGGTCGGATGCAGGGTTTCCGGCTCTCCGGCTTCGCTGGGAGGCAGCCCGATGCTGCTGAGCAGTTGTCCGCTGACAAAGGGACGGACAAAGGGGCGTCTAAGCCCACGATGTTCAGGTAAATAATCAAAAAAGCTATCCGGAAGGGGCATAAACAGCTCCTGATGATCGCAAGAGTCGTGCAAGACAGTCTGCCAAGTTATAGGGTCGACTATAACAGATCCGTACAGCCATCACCATGGGAAACGAGGCGCACAGATATGAGTATCGGTGGGTTGTGGCAGAAAGACAAGCATAATGGGCGCGAGCCCGCCTCGCCGGCAGCGGGGCAGCGCAGCCCGGATCTGCTGCCGGATCGCCGCGATGCCTTGCGCATCACCCACCTGGAACCCCTGGGCATGATCATGGCCCTGCCTTTGCCGGACGGCACGCTGGTCGATGGCGATCTGTTGGATTTGGCCTTGGGTGGCTGTCGCCTGCAGCTGTCACCCCCCGTATCGATCGCACCCGCCGCCGAGAGCCTTCCGGTCACCCTCTACTGGTGCCGGGCCGGAGCCTGGTCACTCTCTGCCCGGGTGGTGGCGGTGGAAAACCGGCAGGAGGCGACCATTCTGCATCTGGCCTTCCGTGAACTCTCCTTCGCCAGCCGCCAACTGCTCGGGGAGATGGTCACCACCCTGCAGCGGCAACAACTCCGCGCCGGAGAAGAGGAAAACCCGGCAGCCCAACAACAGCTGGCCGCCCTCTATCGCCGCAGCCGCCCGCCTCCCTGTCCGTGTTGTTAGGAACCGTCAACAGATCGGCAGCTTGCGACTTTTTGTCGAGCAAAACCGCTCTCAGGTAATATGAAACAGCCGCTGAAAGCTGGCCTCTTCCAATACCTTACGAATCTCTGGATGGGCATGCGCCAGCTCTACCTGTTGTTCACGACTGCCCGCCTCTTCGCGCAGAACGATCAACATACCCAACGCCGACGAATCGATGGAATCGGTTTTGGAAAGGTCCACCACAAAGCGGGTCCGTGCTTTGCGATTGACAAGATCACGGCGGTAGGCGTCGCGAAATTGCCGGTGCAAGCCGAAGCTGAATTTGCCATCCACCTGAATAATGGTGGCCTGATCCGTCCGCACGACGGAGACACTGCCTGCGTGGGTATTCATTTTCGTTCTCGAGCAAGTGTTCATGCCACAAGCCAATATGAGCATATTATCATATTGCTGCATTGCAGCATAACGGAGTTTCTCCTTGGCTGTCAATCAAAATTTCCTTATTTTGTGTTGAATTTTTTCCCAGAATATCAATTTTCACCCCAGGAGAGCAGATCATGAACAGCGCCGCAGTGACCATTTGGCACAATCCCCACTGTTCCAAATCAAGGCAAACGCTGCAATTATTGCAAGAAAAAGGCTGCCAGACGACCGTTGTCCGCTATCTGGACAATCCGCCGCATCGGGCCGAACTGGAGCGGGTATTGGCCTTGCTGGCCATGGAACCCCGGCAACTGCTGCGCACCTCCGAGGCGTTGTATAAGGAGTTGCATTTGCAGGATGGCACTGTAAGCCGGGAGGCGTTGCTCGAGGCGATGGTTGCCCATCCGCGACTGATCGAGCGACCGGTGGTGATCGGTCCAGACTGGGCCGCCGTGGGCCGTCCGCCGGAAAACGTGTTGCGCCACCTCACTTGATTGCATTAATTGGCCTCAAACTTGCTGTAACATCCTCAGACCCGATACGACCGGGTCGGGTTAGGTTGAATAAATGTAAACTATACAATGCGTTGAGGAGATAGAGCATGGACTACTACGGGCAACAGACCGCGTCAACATTCCAACAGGAAGCAGTGGCATTTTTGGCCACCCCTCCCGGCATGGTGGATCATTCCCTCGAAGCAAGCACTGTTCATCCGTTGAGTGAGACCGCAACGACGGCACATCCGGTCGCACCTGCAGCGGATCCGTTCATGTTGCTGGAAGCCAAGATGGAGTCGATGCGGCAAGCGATTCTTGCCTGGAAGAGCCGTGCCGAACTGTTGCAGTCCACCTTGCACGAGCGGGAAGCCCTGGCCGCCGCCCAGCAAGAGCAGATCATCGCCTTGCAGGAGCAGATGGCACAACTGCAGGTTGCCTTGCAGGATCAACAAGAGCAGACGAACACCCTGAGCCAAACCTTGAGTGACGAAGAGAGCAAAAGCGCTCTTCTCGCCGAGCAGGGCGCTGGCTATCTGTTGCAGATCAACGAAAAAGAGCAGCAGATTGCCGAAAATGAAGCCAAAATTCTGACACTGGAACAGTTGGCGATCCGTTTCGAGGTACAGATGCAGCACATGCACAACGAGCAGCTGCAGCTGGAAAACAACCTCACCGCCAAAGAGAAGAGCATTGCCGATCTGGAAGGGTACATCACCCTGGTCGAGCAGGAAAATGGCGCGCTCAAGCAACAACTGGAGCAGTTTTCCGGCGTCAACTCCGGCATGTTGAACCGCTTGAACAGCATGCTGGACCGCTTCGCCGCCGAAAACGACAGCCTCGCCTTCCCCCTGCCGAACAGCAACGAACAGCTCGGCATCTACGGTGACGCCGCCGGTCACGCTTGATT
Source organism: Magnetococcales bacterium WMHbinv6 (assembly GCA_002753135.1). Lineage (GTDB taxonomy): Bacteria > Pseudomonadota > Magnetococcia > Magnetococcales > Magnetaquicoccaceae > Magnetaquicoccus. The sequence goes on from PDZV01000027.1 coordinate 49,819, forward strand.
TTGTCAGTTGCTATTGCCGCACACGCCCTGAGCGGCGTTGTTGTACCTTCTCTTTCCCACCGGCCTGCGCCGGTGGGAGAGTTTATCTCCCCCGGGTGCCAAATCAGGGGTTGCCACGCCAGGACACCTTGTACTACCCTGCGCTGATCGACACGGGCCTGAACATGGATTGCCAGACCAATTCAGACAGATTGTTCTGAAATTTCGATCTTATCGGTATAAACAGGATGATACCATTGATGGGCTGAATGATCCATTCAGCTCTCTTACCCAACGCTCCTTCCGGGGAAAGCTGTGATCCACGCCATGACCATTCCACCCGGTGAGGCGTTGCTCTCCACCATTCGCCAGACGATTCCCCATCTGCTGGCCCTCTATGCCTTTGGCAGTCGCGTCAGCGGCGAGGCTACCCCCGACAGCGACCTGGATTTGGCAATTCTCACCCCCGGAAAAACGGAACCTCTCACCCTGTGGCGCTTGTCCGGGGATCTGGCCGGATTGACCGGTGGTCCGGTGGATCTGCTCGACCTGCGCGCCGCCTCCACCGTCATGCAATACCAAATCATCACCACCGGTCAACGGCTGTGGGTGCGGGATGCCCAGGCGGCGCTGTACGAAAGTTTCATCCTCAGCGAAAAGACCGCCCTGGACGAAGCCCGCGCACCGCTGATAAAAATCATCCAACAAGAGGGAACCATCCATGGCCGATGACGTGCTGCTCAACAAATCCGCCACCATCGAGCGCTGCGTGGCCCGCGCCCGGGAGGAGCATGCCAAAAACCCGGAGAGCTTTGCCCAGGACCTCACCCGCCAGGATGCCGCCATCCTCAACATCCAACGCGCCTGCGAGGCTGCCCTGGACATGGGCCACCATTTGATTCGCCGGGAACGCCTCGGCCTGCCCCAGGGTGCGCGTGATGTCTTCGATCTGCTGGCGCAAGGTGGCTGGATTCCCACCGATTTGGCGGACGCCCTCAAGCGCATGTTGGGCTTCCGCAACATTGCGGTCCATGGTTACCAACTCCTGCAACTGCCCATCACCGTGGCCATCATCACCCACCACCTGGATGAACTGCTGGATTTCGTCCAGATGATCCTCAAACGCGATGCCGGCCAGAGCCCATAACGACCACTGAAATCGATTTTGGTTATGCTTCCAGGATTAAAGAGACAATCCCGGCAGTATACAAAAAGCCGCCTTCACGTCCAAGCAGAAACTGTTTTTACCCCAAACTGCGCTCAATGCACCCCCTTGGTATGCAGATACGCCGCATAATGTTTGTCTGACTTGAGAATGTGTTGGGTCAGCCATTGTTTGAGGAAGCCGAGCAGTTCCATGGCTACGGCGCGGTCGCCGTTTTGCAGGCGGGGGACGAAGGCTTTGGCTTGTTCCACCAGTTTGACGTGGCGGGCATGGTGTTCGACCGCTTGCGGGTAGCCGTAACGGGCGAACAGCTCCTCCTCAAAGCCGAAATGAAAGACGGTGTACTCCAGCAGCGCCGGCAACACATCACTTATGGCGTGGGCAAAATCGCCGGCTTTGATCAGGCGGTAGAGATGATTGACCATCTCCACCAGCTGCTTGTGCTGTTTGTCGACTTCGCGGATGTGAATGCGCAACTTGTCGGTCCAGGGAAAAATTTCGTCACCATCTTCCCCCTCCTGCAAACGGAAAAAGGTGAATACTCCCTGCAGCTTGTTGGCCTGCTCGGAGAGCGTGTCGGCACCACGGGCAAATTGTTCCGCCTCGCCGGCATTCTCCTGGATCACATCGTTCAACTCCTGCAACGCCTGGTTGACCTGCTCAATGCCGGTACTCTGCTCACGCGAGGCGTGGGCAATTTCACGGACCAGATGGGCCGTCTGCTCGATTTGTGGTGTCAGCTCGGTCAACAAACCGGCTGCCTGCTCGGCAACTGCGGTGCTGGAACGGGAAATCTGGTTGATCTCAGAGGCGGCATGCTGGCTGCGCTCGGCCAGTTTGCGCACCTCGGCGGCCACCACGGCAAACCCTTTGCCCTGTTCCCCGGCCCGTGCCGCCTCAATGGCAGCATTGAGCGCCAACAGGTTGGTCTGTCGGGCTATCTCTTCGATGATGGTAATGCGCGAGGCGATATCCTTCATCGCCACCACCGCCTGGCCAACCACCTGGCCACTGTTCCGGGTTCCCTCCGCCGCCTTGCTGGCCAAACTCTCGGTCTGCGCCGCATGATCGGCATTGTTGCGCACCGCCGCCGTCATCTGCTCCATGGCCGCCGAACTCTGCTCAATGGCCGCCGCCTGGCGACTGGTCCCCTGCGATACTTTCAGCGCACTGTCATGAATGGCGCTGCTCTCCTGTACCACCTGGTCACCAATGGTGGCAATGGTGGCAATGGTCTCCCGCAGGTTGCCAACCATGCTGCCCATCGAGCCGACAATACCGGTCGCCCCGGCAGGCACCTGCCCGGATAAATCACCTTGGGCAACACGCTCCACCATCAAACGCACCTTCTCCGGCTCGCCGCCCATCTGCATCAAAATGGAACGAACAATCAACACCGCCAACAGCAAGGCCAGCACCAGCAACACCACCACCGCCGCAATCACCAGCCATAAGGTGCGGCTGGCCTCGGCATACAATTGCTGCGCCTGCTGGCTGATGCCGCTGGAGAGTTGATCCTCCACCTCTTTGTAGAGATCAATCTTGCGGCTCACCGTCTGAAACCAATGGGACGGATCTACCCCAAATCCCCCCTGCTCCCCCTTCTCCAAGGCCAGCCGACGCAACCGCTCCACTTCGGCAAATACCGGATCGCGACTTTTCTGCTCAAGCAGCGTTTTATGCTCGGCACTGGCCAGCGACAAAAATACCCGCTGATAGGCCAGCTGTTCGCCAACCCGCTGCGCATACTGCACCAACACCCCCGGGGCAAAACGGTCGGCGGTGAACACCCCGTTCAAGGTTGCCCGCTCCAAGCCGATCTGCTCTTTGGCCAACAAAAATTGCGCATAGGCGGTA
>PDZV01000078.1 GCA_002753135.1 Magnetococcales bacterium WMHbinv6
CGCAGATTTGGCTACGCCAAATCTGCGCAGCGCACCAGAAACAGAGGCTTCGCCTCTGCACTCCGGCAGGGAGGATGATCCTCCCTGCACCCACCAGAACTTTGGCTTTAGTTCATTTCATTTCAAATGTAGCGATCCAGAGGAGCTGAATAGTTACCATGAAAATGATCTTTCCCACCACCCCATCGATTACCCTTTACGACCCCCTTGGCGATCTGTTGGGGGCAGGAGATGGCCATTTTACCTACTCCTTTGTGGATGCCGTAAAACTGGCCGGCCATGCCTGTCCCACCGTGGCAGGTGCCTTTCTGCTGGCAAAATTGGCGGCAGAACGGCTGTTTGCCGACGCCATTCCGGTGCGCGGGGAGATTCGGGTGACCATACCAGGTCCGGTCGGGCAGGGGGTCAACGGTCCCATCAGCCAAATTTTTACCCTGTTGACCGGTGCGGCAGCACAAAACGGTTTCCATGGTCTGGCCGGGCATTACGTGCGCAGCGGTTTGCTGCAGTTTGCAGAGCGACCCTCGGCTGACCCCTTTCTCTTTGTTCGCCCGGCAACCGGTCAATCGGTTGCTTTGCTCTATTCCACCGAAGCCTTTCCCCCGGCAGCCGCCATGGGCCAACTCATGCCGCTGGTTTTGTCACAGCAGGCCTCTCCGGCACAACGCGAACAGTTTCGTACCTTATGGCTGCAAAGAGTTTTGGCAATCCTGGCAGATGAAGGTCGTTCCACCATTCGTTTGCTCTGATGTCCCACCCCATCACCCCGGAGCCGCTGATTATCGGGGCCGGTATTGCCGGGTTGACCGCAGCACTCCGCCTGGCGGATGCGGGCTTGCGTCCCATTGTTCTGGAGGCTGCTCCCGATCCGGGTGGTCGGGCCCGCTCCTATTGGGATGCCCAGCTGGGTGAGGAGCTGGACCATGGCCCGCATCTGTTGATGGGTGCCTATACCCATACCCGACAATTATTGGCCCGTTTAGGCAGCCACTCCCTGTTATGGCAGCCCGACCGCCCTGATTTTACCTTCTGGCAGGCCAAATGGGGCTGGTATCGCCTCGCAACAGCAGATCTTCCTGCCCCCTGGCATCTGCTTGCTGCCTTGTTCCGTCTGCCCGGCCTCTCTCTGGCTGATCGTTTGTCGATCAGGCATCTGGCCCGCCCGTTGCGCGGCGAAACAAGCCGGTGGGAAAATGAGAGCGTGACCCAGTGGCTGCTGCGGTATCAACAAAGTGAGAGGTTGTGCCAACAGCTGTGGTATCCACTCTGTCTGGCAACCCTCAACGAACCGGCTGGCTCTGCCAATGCGGCCCTGTTTGCCACCGTATTGCAGCGCCTGTTTTTTACCGATCGTCAGGCGATGATGCCACTGTTGCCTGCCGTTCCCTTGTCCCAATTGCTGGCCCGTCCTGCCGTGCAGGCTATCGAACGGGCCGGAGGCAGAGTGATCTGCCGTTGTCGGGTGCGCCAGCTGGTATTCAGTAATGCTACCCTGCAGGCGGTCCATAGCGATCAGGGTTCCTGGTGGCATCCCCGGTCGGTGATCCTTGCCGTGTCGCACACCGCGTTGTTGCGTTTGTTGCCGCACGGCAACCTGCAACAGCAGCTCGCCTCGTTGCTGCATGCACCCATCGTTTCCGTCCATTTGCGTTATGATCAGCCACTCTCTTTGCCTGCCCCCCTGGTCGGTCTGCCCGGCCTGACCAGTCAGTGGTTGTTGGACCGTACTCTTTTGGCACAACCTGCCACGCAGCAGCCCGGGCGACTCAGCGCCGTATTGAGCGGTGCCTACCGTGAGAGCAACTGGGAAAGTGACCGGTTGATCGAGGCGGTCCATCAGGATGTCTGTCGCCTTTTTCCCACCAAAAACATCCCATTGCCGCAAGCTGCCCGGGTGCTTAAAATCCACCAGGCCACACTGGCGGCCTGGCCCGGGTGCAACCGCTTCCGTCCCTCTGGCAGCAGCGAATGGCACAATGTTGTGTTGGCCGGAGACTGGACGGCAACCGGTTTGCCCGCCACTCTGGAGGGTGCCGTGCTTTCCGGATGGCAGGCAGCAGAAAAAATCCTCGCTTTGTGCGGTCATGAGCGTTAGACTTTCCCGACTTTCGCTAACTCATTTACCTTGTTGACCAGAGATCGGCCCATGCGCTCATTCCGCTTACATTCTTTTGCTTCCCATGCACCGTTTGCCAAGGGAAAAGTGTTGGCCATGCTGTTGCTGTTGGCCGGTGGCTTCAGCGGCTGCAGTTCCACTCCCGAAGCAACCGATACCGGTAAACCCGCCGATGTGCTGCATGCCGAAGGTGTCGAGGCGCTGGATAAAAAACGATTCAAAATTGCTGCCGAACGCTTTCAGGAATTGGATCGCAAACACCCCTTTTCCCCCTTGGCCATCCGGGCACAGGTCAATCTGATCTACGCCCACTATAAAAAAGAGGAGTTTGCCGACGCCATCAGCATGGCGGAACGTTTTGTCCGTCTGCATCCCCGCCACGCCTATGCCCCTTACGCTTATTATATGCGCGGCCTGTCGTTCTACCAGCAGGTTGGCGGTGCCATGCAGGATCAGAACAATACCCGTGAGGCGTTGAATGCTTTTCAGGAGTTGATCTCCCGCTATCCCAAGAGCGATTATGCCTGGGAAGCTGAACAGATGGTGATTCTCTGCCGGGATCGCCTGGCAGAACAGGAGATGGTTGTTGCCCGCTATTATCTTGATCAGGAAGAGTATATTGCTGCCATCAATCGCTTCAACCAGGTGGTGACCAATCCCACGTATAACGTCACCCCCTATGTCGAAGAGGCGTTGTTTGGCTTGGTCCTGGCCTCAAAACGGTTGGGACTCTTGGAAGAGGCCCGCAATTATGCCGTTGTTCTTGGTCACAATTTTCCTGATCGCCCATTCTACCACCATGCGCTGAACCTGTTGGAAAAAGATCAGGGACCAACACGCTTCCAATTGGCCGATTTGCGCAAAGGGACCAGCCAGAAAAGTTTTCTGGGTCGCCTTTTTCAGGGTACCGCCCCTGGTTTGGCCCCTACGGAAAAAAGTCAGTGAGCGTGTTTTTTGTTTAAACAGATAAAAAATAACGCTTTTTTATAAAAATGATCGTGCAGTGTTTTTTTTGCTTAAGTTAATGAGCGGTAAGCCGATAAGTAAGGCATAGGGTGACGGAATCGAGTTGAACAACTCCTCAATAATACGCCACTTATCGAAGGTCTACCCAGAATAACGGATGGCCGGGCGGGCAGTCAGGAAGATTGCCCCAGTTTGTACGAAGCCCAAAAGGCGACGATAAACGATCAGGGTTAGGGTTGGCCCTGTAAAATGAACAACCCACCTCCAGCCAGGGACGGATAATGAAGCGTGATTCAGGTGAATCACGGTATCAGGAGGTAAACTGACCATGAAAAGCCCCTTGTATTTCCCCCCGGAGTAT
>PDZV01000028.1 GCA_002753135.1 Magnetococcales bacterium WMHbinv6
CGGCACGGCAACCAGTTACGGCGGTGGCGGCGGTGGGGCCGATGACAATGCAGGGAGTGGTGGCAGCGGCGGCCTTGGCGGTGGTGGGCATGGTGCCAAACATACCGGGGCCAATGCCACCTCTGGCTCGACCAATAGTGGCGGTGGTGGTGGTGGGGCTTATGTGACCACGCTGACTGGAGCTGGTGGATCCGGGGTTGTCATTATCGCCTATCCCGACACCTATTTACCGCTCTCTTTCATCGACGTTGGCCTGATCTATAACGTTGATACGGTAACCAGACCCGGTTATCGCGTGTATCGATTCACTGCCGGAACCGGCAATATCAAATGGTGACTTATGGCGCACTATGCTTTTCTCGATAATAATAATATCGTCACGGAAGTGATTCCTGGCCGCGATGAAGGGGAGCTGGCCATCGATTGGGAAGTGTGGTACGGAAATTTCCGTGGGCAAACCTGCAGACGCACCTCATACAACACCTTCGGGGGCAGACATCGCGGTGGCGGTACACCCTTTCGCAAAAATTTTGCGGGAGTCGGCTATTGCTATGATGCCCGGCGGAATGCCTTCCTGGCACCGCAACCTTACCCCTCCTGGGTACTGGACGAACAAAGCGGGTTATGGCAAGCACCGATCCCTGAACCAACAGAGGGCAGACCGTGGCGGTGGAACGAAGAGGAGCAAACCTGGCACAAGGAGAGTGGCACCGTGCTGGCATCAGCAGGCTGAAACGGCCTCTCTGGCCTGCCACATGGTGTTGATCAGTACAAGCCTTTGCTGGCAAAACATGCCATAATGCACGTGTGGCCGGGCAGGAGAGAACCGATTGTACGCCTGGCAACACGGCTGATCAGAACCATAGCACTGCTGGCAACAACGTTGCATCAGAAAGAGGAAAAATGCGCATTATCTTAGCGGAACCGCGCGGTTTTTGTGCCGGGGTAGATCGGGCCATTGCCATTGTTGAAAGTGCCCTGGTCAAATTCAGCCCGCCGATTTATGTCCGTCACGAAATTGTCCATAACCGTTGGGTGGTAGAGGCGCTGCGGCGCAAAGGGGCCATTTTTGTCCAGGAGTTGCAGGAAATTCCAGAAGGTGCCACGGTGATTTTTTCTGCCCATGGCGTTGCCAAAACCGTGGAGGAAGAGGGCAAACGGCGCACCTTGCGCATTTTGGATGCAACCTGTCCTCTGGTCAGCAAAGTGCATCGCGAGGCGGATCGTCTGGATCGTAACGGGCATCGTTTGATCTTGATCGGCCATCCCGGCCATCCGGAAGTGGTGGGAACGTTGGGACAATTGCCCGAAGGTCAGATAGAGCTGGTCTCCAAAGCAGCGGATGTGGCCCGGTTACCCCTGCAGATTGACCAACGGCCAAACCAGCGGATTGCCTATATCACTCAAACCACGCTCTCTTTGGATGAAACCGCCGATATTGTGGCCACTTTGCAGGCGCGCTTTCCGGATATTGTCGGCCCGGCACGAGAGGATATTTGCTATGCCACGCAGAACCGGCAAAATGCCGTCAAGGCGTTGGCCCAGAACTGCGATTGCATTTTGGTATTGGGTGCCCCCAACAGCAGCAATTCCAACCGACTGCGCGAGGTCGCCCTGCGGGCGGGTGTCACCGCCCATTTGATTGAATCGGCAGAGGATGTGCAGCCAGAATGGCTGCAGGGTATCCAGGCATTGGGCATTACAGCCGGGGCCTCGGCACCGGAAATATTGGTGGATGAGCTGTTGTCTGCCTTGACCACCCCCGGCAACCGCTTGCACGGTGCCAGCAAAGAGGATGTCGAACTGCTCTCAATCAGCAAAGAAAATCTTTTTTTCTCCCTGCCGGAAAGTTTGCGGGATTAGAAGCTGCCACAGCGGTTGCATGGATTTTTCTGGTCAATTGCTCTGGTTGCCACACTTGCAGCTGTCATTGGATGAAGCATTGTCTTCATGGAGGCATCATATTGTTGGATGTACCACCCATTATTCATTGATGGCCATGAAAATTCTTTTGATTATGATAGAGCTTCAGGTATATAAAAAGGTAAAGTTGCATCCAGTCATCCATCGACTCACCTTTGTAGAACATTTTCCATAAGGTAAATCATGCCAACGTTGAGCAATCTGCAAAAATTGACGTGCCAAGCGATTGTGAATATCTTTGAAACTGGAAAAGTTTTAGGCGATTACGGTAATGTGACCCTGCTGAAAGGGGACAGCGGCCATCTGACCTATGGTCGCTCACAAACGACCTTGGGCAGTGGCAATCTCTATCTGCTGATTAAAAGCTACTGCGAAGCCCAAGATGCCGTTTATGGAAAAGCTCTGCAACCCTTTTTGCCGCAGTTGCAGAACAGAGATTTGTCTCTGGACTATGATACCACCCTGCGGGATTTGTTGCGCCATGCCGGCGATGATCCGGTGATGCAAGAGGAGCAGGATCAATTTTTCGACCGGGTCTATTGGCAATCGGCGGCGACCTTGGCCGATGCGATCAAGACGACCACCGCTTTAGGCATGGCTATCGTCTACGACAGCCGCATTCATGGTTCCTGGTCGCTGCTGCGCGACAAAACCAATGGCAGCTACGATACACTGGAGCAACTCGGCGAGCAGCTGTGGTTCGACCGTTATGTGGCCACCCGCAGGCAGTGGCTGGCCACGCACGCCAATGCGCTTTTACACAAAACGGTCTATCGCATGGAAAGTTTCCAAATCATGATCGCACAGAACAAATGGAATCTGCCGTTACCCCTGACTGTGCGTGGTGAAGTGATCGGCGAGGAGAAGTTGTTCCATACTCCTTCTTTTGCCTCCGCACATGACGACAGCCAACCGATGTTGCATTTGACCTCACCCCTCACCACAGGAGAGGCAGTGCGCCGCATGCAGACTCTTCTGAAAGAGGCTGGTTATTCATTGACGGTAGACGGTCAATTTGGCCAGGATACCGAACAAGCCGTTATCAAGTTTCAGCAAAATAATGGCCTGAAACCTGACGGCATTGTTGGTTCCGCCACATGGTCAAAGTTGGCCCCCTGATCGGGCGTGTTCAATCGGTTTTTTTGGCGCGGGGATGGGCATCATCATAGACGCGCATCAAACGGGCTTGATCGAGGTGGGTATAGCGTTGGGTCGTGGCCAGTGAGGCGTGTCCCAACATCTCCTGAATGGCACGCAGATCGGCTCCGGCTTGCAGCAGGTGGGTAGCAAAAGCGTGGCGCAGGGCATGGGGGGTAATCTTTTCCGGCAACGCCAACCAGCGCCGCCGCTGTTGCAGCAGACGTTGCACCTGGCGCGGATTGAGACGGTTGTCGCCATTGCCCTGCCGCACCCCAATAAAAAGAGGCTCATTGACAGCGGCAGCGGGCAACGCCAGATCGCGCTGCTGCAAATAGTGTGCAATGGCCTGCACGGAAGCACGACCGAGGGGGACAATCCGCTCCTTCTCTCCTTTGCCCACCACCCTTGCCTCACGGCTGTTCAGGTTAAGATCCAGCCGATTCAATTGGCACAATTCGCTGACCCGCAAACCGGATCCGTAGAGCAGCTCCAGAATGGCCCGATCACGGGCCTGCACCCAATCAGCCGGTGGGGCTTCGGAATCCACGGGAGGGGGCGACTCCAACAAACGGACGGTATCCTCTTCACTGGGGGCACGGGGCAAGCGCAGACCCAGCTTGGGTGTGCTGACCCATTTTGCCGGGTTATGCGGCAATTGACCGTTGCTTTCCAGAAAATGAAACCAGGAACGCAAAGCCGCCATCTGTCGCTGCAAGGTGGCGCGGGCCTTTTTTTCCCGGTGCGCATGGGCCAGATAGGCCCGCATATCGACGGGACGCAGCGTTGTCAACTGCGCCATGGTCAAGGCAACTCCCTTGTATTTTTGCCAAAATTCCATAAAACTGGTCAGATCGTGCAGGTAGGCCGCCACGGTGCGCGCTGCCAGTCGTTGTTCGGAGCGCAAATGGCGCAGAAAAGGTTCCCATAAGGGATGGCTTGGCTGTTCAGACATGTGATGGCCCCGATCAGGTAAAATGCCAGAATGGTCTACTGCTCATTCTGCGCTGACGCAAGGGCCGTTCCAGGGCCATATGGCTTGTCATGCAATGATATTTATTTGTTCTTATTGTTTACTTCCATTGATCAGGCAGGGGCATGAGTTCAACTTCCTGGCGTTTGTTGACGCTGAACTGTCATGAGGCTTGGGTGCATCAGCTGCATACCCTGCCTTGCCAACTGGATATCATCGACGGACTTCCAGGTCGCTATACGGCAGCTTGGGATCAGCGCATTCGCCCGCTGCCTGCCAATGGGCGCTTGATCACCTTGCAACAGGCGCTGTCGGATGCAACCCCATACCACTGCATCATTGCCCACAGCATGAGCGATCTGCTGGATGTCAAGAGTTTGGCGTGGCCCCGCATTCTGGTATTGCACAATACCCTGGAAGGGCGGATACACAGCCACACCCAAAGTTCACCAGAGCAGGTGCGCGCTGTTTTGCGTCAATATGTCCAGCTGACCGGAACGCATGTGATTGCCGTAACAGCCATGAAGGGCCGTTCATGGGGATTTGGCAAGGATATTGTCCCTTGCGGGGTGGATGTGGCCGGTTATCCGGCCTGGTCGGGGGAGCTGGCTTGCGGTATTCGGGTTGCCAATCAGATTCATCCGAAGCGCAGCTTGCTCAATTGGACCTTTCATGAAGCGACATTCCAGGATATTCCGGTACGACTGGTGGGGCACAATCCAGAGTTTCCTGGTGTGGTCCCAGCCGACAATTGGGACCACCTGAAAAGTTTATTGCAGAGCCATCGTTTTTTTATTCATACCGCAGATCCGCAACAGGAGGATGGCTATAACATGGCGGTATTGGAAGCCATGGCTGCCGGTTTGCCGGTGTTGGGCAATCGCCATCACTCCTCACCAATTGTCGACGGAGTAAGCGGCTATTTGAGCGATGACCCGCAGGAGTTGGCGCACCGGGCCAGAGAGTTGCTGGAAAATCGAGAGCTGGCGCAGCAATTGGGCATGGCGGCCCGGCGCACGGTGCAGGAAAAATTTTCGTTGCACCGTTTTGCAGCCCGCCTGCAACAATCGATCCGCACAGCCAGGCGTCAGTGGACGAAAGGCCGCCAGTAGCGGTTTATCCAACCACCTCACAAACGCATGGACAATCAAAAGGAGAATGGAGGGCAAGAGCAGCGGCGATCAACCGACAATGTTACCGGTTGGCCATCCGCCCGGGATCAGACAATCATGCGGAACAGGCAATGGCTGAACACATTGGCCAGATCCTGCAACAGATCGGTAGCATCGCTGGGCAAAAAGCGGTTGGGCGCTTCGCCACCCAGGTTGAGGGCACCGATCAAACGCCGGTGCGCAGAGAGACCATCGGCAGGGGCATAGAGCGGCACCAGCGCTTCGGAACGGATGGAGGTGGTCAATTGACCAAAATAGCTTTGTTTATGCTTGCCTTCCCGTCCAACGCGAATGACGGGCGCACTCCCCTCCCCCAAAATTTGCGTCAACAGGGTATGGTCGAGGATAAACAGCCGTTCTTCCAGTGCTTCCGGCGGTGGGGTGCGGCGAAACAGCTGCACCAAAGGGGATTCCTGGGCAGTAAGAGAGATGGTCACCCGTTTGATATTGAATAAATTTTCCGGCTCTTGCGTGGCGATGGCAACGATGGCCCAGGGGGTGGTCGCCAGGATCATTTGCGTTTGAATGGTATGAAAAGCACGGTAGATCTCTTCATTGCGCAACAAACGGTTGAGAATGGCATCAAGCTTATCGCGCAACTGATCGTTTTGGCGACGCAAATGGCTTAATTGACCGGCCTCCAGGCTGATCACCTTTTCCGAGTCGGCGGCGGTCGGCAGCAGTTCCGGATGGTTCGGCAAAAAATCCGGGTTTTGTTGCAACCAAGCCAGGATCTGAGCTTCTTTAAGGGGGGGCATCGTGTTCATGCTGGTTGTTATGCCTCGAAATCAGGAATCTTGCAAGTAAAAATTCGTTGACGGCCATGGGGAACGGCGCGTATTATCCATCACGAAATTTACGTAGCAGGAGACCGGATTTGAGCTGGCGAGGCAATGCCGGGATTCTTGTTAGTTATTGGTGAATAAATTCAGGGGGATGTGGTGTCCGGCAATATAGATGAAGCCAACATAGAAAAGGTTGCACGCTGCATGAAGGCGTTGGCTCACCCTCTGCGGCTGAAGGTGATTGTCGCCCTGAATGATCAGGAGTTGAGCGTGCAGGAACTGGTCGAAGCGGTTGGTACGACCCAATCCAATGTCTCCCAACACCTGACCATTATGCGTGACAAACAGATTCTTTCCTCTCGTCGGGATGCCAACCAGGTATTTTATCGGGTCGGTGATTGCAAGGTATTGGATTTGGTCTCATTGACCCGCAATATTTTTTGCAACGCCACCCACACAGAGACCTAATAGCTGAAATCTTCAGGTTGCACCATGAACTGGTTACAAGAAAACGCCATCACTTTACTGCTGCTGGCAGGTTTTGCCATTTTGCTGCAACGTGGCCCTTTGATGGCCAAAATGGCAGGAGTGCAGCACCTCGACGTGCATGAGTTGGCCAAACGGCTGGCATCCTCCTCGCCGCCACTCTTGTTGGATGTACGCTCACAACAGGAGTACAAGGGGGGACACGCGCCGCAAGCACTGTTGATCCCGCTTGGGGATTTGCGTGACAGACTCGAAGAGGTGAAACGACAGGCCTCCTCACGCCCGGTTGCGGTCATCTGCCGCAGTGGCAACCGTTCCATTTATGGCGCGGTACTCCTGAAACGATCTGGCATAACACAAGTTTTCAACATTTCGGGCGGCATGCTGGATTGGCAGGCACAGGGGTATCCGGTGCGCAGCTGATCTGCTTGTCTTACCGATCTTCTTGCAGGAAACAGAGAAACATATGGCTATTGAAGAAGAGATCAAGCTGACGGCACCGGCGGCAGCCGTATTGGATGCCATGGCGCAGGATGGTGAGTTGTTGGCCAAGTGCCAGGGCACCCCGATCAAGACCCGTCATTTTCTGGCAACCTACTATGATACGCCGGAACGTGGCCTGTTGCAGAATCATCTGGCCTTTCGCATGCGGCAGGAGCAGGGTGGTGGCTTGCGGGCCAATCTCAAGGGGACGGGTGGCCCGATGGTGGCCGGTTTTGCCCAACGACAAGAGTGGGAAGAGTTGCTGGCAGCGCCGATTCAACGATGGGATGAACTGCCTGCCGGGGAGATGCGCGCCCATATTCTGGCGGCAGTGGATGCCCATGCGGCTTTGCTCCCCCTCTTTGTGACCGATTTTCAACGCCGCGTCTTGTTGTTGCAGTGGGAGGGAAACCGGGTAGAAATGGCACTGGATCAAGGAGTCATTCGCACCGAAGATCGGGTGCATCACCTGGCGGAAGTGGAGCTGGAACGACTGGCAGGCGATGGAGAGGCGATTCGTGTTTTGGCGGATGGGCTGTTGCAACGCTATGGCCTGGTTTATTCACAGCGCAGCAAGTTCGGTTTGGGGCTGGCATTGTTGGGCATTGAGCAGACGATCTGAGCAAAATCGAGGATTGTAAACAATGAGTGTGCGCTATATCAGCACCCGTGGACAGGTGGAGCCGATCACTTTTTCGCAAGCCGTGATGATGGGACTGGCAACGGATGGTGGTCTTCTGTTGCCGCAGACCATTCCACAGGTTACCGCAGATCGTCTGCGTTTTTGGGCAACGCTGCCCTTTGCCGAACTGGCGGTGGAGGTCGTGCGCCTGTTTGCCGATGAGGAAGATCTGCCCACCGATACCTTGCGCTTGTTGTGTCAACGTTCGTTTGCCTGTTTTGCCCACCCGGAGGTGACGCCGGTGGTCACCATCGGCGGGCGTCGCATTCTGGAGCTGTTTCATGGCCCCACCTTGGCCTTCAAGGATGTGGCCCTGCAATTTTTGGGCAATCTGTTTGAATATATTTTGTCCAGGGATGGGGGACGGCTGAACATATTGGGGGCCACATCCGGCGATACCGGTTCGGCAGCCATTCATGGTGTGCGGGGGCGCAGCGGTATCCATATTTTTATCCTGCACCCCTATCAGCGGGTTTCACCGATCCAAGAGCGGCAAATGACTTCGGTTCTGGATGACAATGTCCACAACATTGCCATTCGCGGCTCTTTTGATGACGGACAACGCATCGTCAAGGATCTGTTCAACGATCTGCCCTTTCGGCAACAGTATCAACTCGGTGCCATCAATTCCATCAACTGGGCCCGCATTCTGGCGCAGGCAGCCTATTATTTTTTTGCCTGGGGCAAGGTGGCGGCGGGCAATCCGGAATATCGGGTCACCTTTGCGGTACCGACCGGCAATTTCGGTGATATTTTTGCCGGCTATCTGGCCTATCGGATGGGATTGCCCATTGAGCGCCTTATTCTGGCCACCAACCGTAACGATATTTTGACCCGCTTTTTCCAGACCGGTTGTTACGGTACCGGCGACGTGTGGCCCACTGTCAGTCCTTCCATGGATATTCAACGGGCCTCCAATTTTGAACGCTACCTCTATTATCTGCTGGATGAAGATCCGCTGCAGGTACAAGAGGCCATGCGCTCCCTGGAGCTGACCGGTCGCTTGGAAGTCTCTGCCAACAAACAACAACAGGCGGCACAGTTGTTCCGTGCGGTTGCCGTCAGCGAGGAAGAGACCCTGGCGCAAATTCGCTCGTTTTTTCAGGAGAGCCATTATCTGCTTGACCCGCATACGGCGGTTGGCGTCCGGGCAGCGGCCCATGATCCAGAGGCCATTTGCCTGGCAACCGCCCACCCGGCCAAATTTGGTGAGGCGGTTGGGCAAGCGATTGGCCATGAACCGCCTTTACCACCGGCTTTGCAGGGTATGCTGGAGCGGCCAAGCCGCTGCGCCATCCTGGAAGCGGAGACGGCACAGGTCAAACAACATATCATTACCACCTTGCCTGCCCTGTGATACCCACATGTCGGCAGGTATCGGTCCAACCACATCCTGACAGAGTGGATCAGCGTGATGACGCTGTGGTCTCTTGCCTCCGGTTTGCTGCTGAGTACCCTGTTGCTGTCCCCTGAACCGGTGTTGGCCAAGGGAATCTACTCTTTTGTCGACGAACAGGGTGTATTGCATCTGACAGACCGTCCGAATGATCGTCGTTACCAACCGGTAATCGCGACCAATCGTTATATCGCCAAAAAAAATCCCACAAGCCAAAAAGGGTCTGTCGTCTATTGGGCAGAGGCCCCATCCGCCGCACGATTGCCCAATCGTGTTGCTTCTGGCTCATCCTCCTTGTATCCTGCCTTTGTCGGACCGTTATCTGGGCAAGAGGATCACCCGTATGCGGCGATTGTGCAAGCGGCAGCCCGGCAAACGGGTATCAACCGGGCGCTGTTGCAATCGATCATTCGGGCTGAATCCAATTTTGATCCGTATGCCATTTCTGCCAAGGGGGCGGTCGGTTTGATGCAACTGATGCCGGAAACAGCACGACACTATGGCGTCACTGACATGACCGACCCGGAAACCAACGTGCAGGGTGGTGCCCGTTTTTTGGCAGATTTGTTACGTCAGTTCAATAACAATCTGGAAATTTCTCTGGCAGCCTATAACGCCGGACCCAGTACGGTCATGCGTTATGGCGGCATCATTCCCCCCTATCCGGAAACCCGGCAGTATGTTGAGCGGGTATTGCGCTACTATCGGGAATATCAACGGGTAATGTAATCCACAATCTGTAATGGTGCAGACTGATGCGATGGTCCGCTTGGTGGGGCGTTTTTTTCGGTATCTACAGCCTGACGGCAGAAGGTGGCGATTTTTATCGCTGCAACCCGGAACAGGGCCCAGCGGTAATTTTTCCGGTGGCGGCCTGTCAACGGTTGGCCGATCCGACACAACCACCTGCGCCAGCGGTCAGCCCGCCCTCTCTCCCCTCCCCTCCTCCTGTGGTTGCCCCTCCTCCGCCTCCCGTTACCCGTGCCGGTCCCTGGACCTTGAGCCAGCTGTTGTTAAACGACGCCGAACACGGCACAAACTGGCAGGCAGTGATCAATAACCGCAGGGTCTCGGCAGGGGCACAAATTGATGGCGGACGGGTGCAAGAGATTACACGCACCCATGTCTTGATCACGCATGCCGGAGGGGAGAGCCGCCTCATCCCCGGTCGGGAAACGCATGCGGATGGATTTGCTCGTCCAGAGGCAATTTCCCTGACCTTGGACGAATTAGGGTTGGACAGTTCCGCCAGCCGTCTGCTATTGTTGCAACGCATTGCTGCAGGCCAAGAGTTATTAATCATGCATAACGGAATACCGTTGGCACGATTGCAGCCAATGCCGAAGTAGGAAAAATAGACCAGGCATTGCATACCGGATCTATGTTGCCAACAATAGAAACTTTAGTTAAATCCATCATGAAGAGCATCACACCCATTGGGATGGCGACGGCGCAAGATATGCGGCAACTGTTGGATGGCCGCCAGTTTCATACCATCCTGGCCGACCCC
Organism: Magnetococcales bacterium WMHbinv6; assembly: GCA_002753135.1. Classification (GTDB taxonomy): domain Bacteria; phylum Pseudomonadota; class Magnetococcia; order Magnetococcales; family Magnetaquicoccaceae; genus Magnetaquicoccus. The sequence goes on from PDZV01000028.1 coordinate 10,548, forward strand.
CCGTGGCAATTTCACAATCGTACCGGCAAAATTGCCCCGGAATACAAGCGGCTCACCCGCTATGACACCATGCAGTTGGTTGATATTCTTGCTTTGCCTGTGAACGACTATGTACAGACCACAGCACACCTTTATTTATGGGTTCCCAATGCGCTCTTGCCGGAAGGGTTGCAGGTATTGCACCACTGGGGATTCACCTACAAGGCCAACATTGTTTGGCACAAGGTACGCAAGGATGGCGCACCGGATGGTCGGGGTGTCGGTTTTTATTTTCGCAATACGACGGAACTGGTACTGTTTGGCGTGCGCGGCCAAAAAGCGCGCACTCTGGCACCTGGACGCCGACAGGTCAATGTGATCCGCACCATCCGTCGGGAACACTCTCGCAAACCGGAAGAGTTGTACCAAATTATTGAATCCTGTTCCCCCGCTCCCTATCTGGAACTGTTCGCCCGTGGCGGTCGTTTGGGATGGACCTGTTGGGGTGATCAGGCAGAACCGGCCTTGCCCGATGCCGGTTGATGTGCCACCTCCGCAGTGAAAAAGTGAAGAATTGCAGAGATCTTGATTGCGTTGCGCCGAAGAGTAACAGTAATATGAAAGTCACTCTTTTAGTTTCCTTTTGTCCCGTGTCAGGGGCATGCAACCCTGACAACGGCGTAACCGACTTTTATTGGGCCAAGAAACCATGAAAAGCACCTCCCCGAATCGTCTTTCCATGCGGTTGTTGTTGCTGTGTGCCGTGTTGGGTGGTGGCGTATTGACTGCGCAGGCAGCAGAGCAGCAGGCCACGACCGATAAAGCAACATCCGACAAAGCGGCTGCCGACAAGGCTGCTGCCGACAAAACAGTCAACAAGGCTGCCGACAAAACGGCTGCCGACAAGGCAGCAAACAAAGGAAACACAGAGAAAGGGGCTGCCGATATAACAGCGGCAGGCAAACCACCCACCGATAAAGGGGCCGCAGCCCCCAAACCCCTGACAGCGGCTGAAGAGGCCAAACTGGGTAAAGAGGCCGCTGCCAAAAATGATTTGGCCAAAGCGGTTGCCCATTTTGCCAAAGCACATCTTTTGGAACCTGCCAATCAGGATTATGCCCACAGTGCGGCGGTCTTGAGTGCCGGGCAAGGGTTGGCAGAACAGGCGCTCGTCTATTTCAAAGCCGCGACCAAACTGGCTGCCATGGCAGGCAAACATGAAGATATTGCCTTTTATAATGATGAAATTTCCAAACTGGTCAGTGATGTTCCGGCCTGGGTCAACGAAAAAATTGCGGCAGCAGCCCCGGTACCCCCAGGCAAAGAACAGGTTGTCGGCAACTGGTCGCAACTGAAAGCGGAAGTCAGCAACCTGCTGGCGCAGGGGCAAAAAGAACAGGCGGTTGCCGCCGCACAAAAGGCGCTGACAACGGCGCAGGAGGGGTTGGGTCCAAACCATTATGCCACCTTTGCCAGCCGTCGGGATTTGGCTGGCACTCTGATGCAGGTGGGTAAAATGGCGGAGTCCGACAAATTGCTGCAGCAGTCAATCAGCGACGGTCAACGCATTCTGGGTGCCAACCATCCAGATGTACTGATTGCACAAACCATGTTGGCTGACATCTATGAGGGTCAGACCAAATATAAAGAGGCCATCAACCAGCTCAAGGCGGCCCATGCGGCAGCCACTGCCGGATTGAGCGCCAAACATCCGACCACCTTCAGTGTGGCCATGGCCTTGATTCGCAACATGCGCAATGTCAGCCAGTACAAAGAGGCGGATGCCCTGTTAAAACCGTTGTGCGAAACCGAAGAGCAGGTGTTGGGCCCCTATCATGGTGACAGTGCCGATTGTCTGGTACAGTTGGCAAGCTTGCGCGTTTTGCAAGGAGATCACGAGGGGGCAGGCAGCACTTTTCAGAAAGTTTTGGCCATTCAAGAGGCCTCTTTACCGGCCAACAGCCCGATATTGTTGGCCACCCGTATTCAGCAGGCCGAATTTTTCCGGCATGAGGGGGATTATCCCAAAGCCAGAGAAGTGCTGGAGTTGGTGTTGAAACAGGCCGCCAAGGAAGATCCCAATGTCATGGAGGCAAAATCCGGCCTGGCCAAGGTCTTTGAAGATCAAGGCGAATTCAGCAAAGCGGAGGCCATGACCAATGAAGTATTGGCCCATGAAAAAGCCGCCCTGGGCTATGATCATCCCAATACCCTGACCACCATGAACAATCTGGCCGGCATCTATCGCAAACAGAGCCGTCTGACCGACGCCGAATCACTGTACAAAAAAACGCTGGAAAAATACCGCAAAGTATTTGGTGAAGATCATCTGGGTACCGTTTCGATCATGAACAATCTGGGCCTGGTCTATGAGACCATGGGTCTGTATGACGAAGCGGAACTCCTGCTGCGCGCCGGTTTGGAAATTTCCAAAAAGGTGTTGGGAGACAACCACTTATCAACATTGGCCAACATGAACAACCTGGCGTTGCTGCATGAAAGCCAGGGCAATTTTGAGCAGGCAGAGCCCCACTATCTGAATGCCATTGAAGCGGCCAGCTGGCAATTTGGTGCCGATCATCCGGATACCATGGCCTTTGTCAACAACCTGGCCTACCTGTACATGATGCAGGGCGGCTATGGCAAGGCCAAGCCGTTGTTTGAAAAGGTACTGGCCAGCTGGAACAAATCGTTGGGCGAAAAAAACAGTCGCACGATGAAGGCGATCAACAACCTGGCACGGGCAACGGCCAAGATGGGCAACCACAAGGAGGCGGAGCCACTGTTCGACAAAGCCCTGCAGCTGCGGCGCACGGTTTTGGGGGAAAATCATATGGACACCTTGCGTTCCATGTTGGATCTGGGTTCCCTCTATGGTGCCAGCAAACGGTATCCGGAAGCGGAAAAACTGTTGCGCGACACCTTGCAACGGGCCGAGAAGGCCTTGGGAGATCAACATCCCTACACCTTTGAAACGCTCAACAGCCTGGGCAAAATTTTGCGGGAACAGAACAAACAACAGGATGCCTTTCAACTGCTGAAAACCGGCTTCAACCGGCGCTCTTCATTCCTGAGCCGGATGTTGTGGGCCACCGGCGACAATGCCCGTGAGGGTTATATTCGTCTGCACCGCCCGGAGTTGGATGAATATTTGGGCGTGTTGGCCAAGGCCGACGCCAGCCAGGCCGGTCGCGAGGTATTGGATGTCGGCCTGCAGCGCAAAGGACAACTGCTCAAGGTTACCTCCGAAATTCAACAAATTGTCCAGATGGGCAAAAATCCGCAGTTGAAGGCGTTGGGCGACAAACTGACCGCCACCCGAAAAAAGTTGGCTGCTCTGACCTTGTCTGGTCCGACGGAAGAGACCAAAAACAATCACATGCAGGTGATTCATGAGCTGGAAAAATCGGTGGACACCCTGCAGATGGAACTGGGTCAGGCCAGCCGTCGTTTTCGTCAATCGGCACAGCAAATTACCGTGGAACAACTGTCGACGGCACTGCCAAAAGATTCCGTACTGGTTGATTTTCTCGCCTACAACGATGGCGAGCAGAAAAAGCTGCTGGCCGGCATTTTACGGATCGAAAACGGCAAACCGGCGTTTGCATTGGTCACCTACCCGAACCTGAAAAAGTTGCAGGATGAAATTGTGCGCTATCGGGGTGCCATCCAGGAAGAGGGTCTGGAAGAGGAAGAGCTGCAGAAGATCGGCCAGGAGGTTTATGACCTGATCTGGAAACCGTTATTGCCTGGTCTGGCGGGTCGCAAAAATATCTATGTGGTCCCGGATGACATGTTGAACATTTTACCGTTCAACGCCTTGATCGATGCCAAGGGTGAATATTTACTCAAAAACATGGATCTGCACATTCTTTCCACCAGCCGGGATTTGATCCCGGACAAAATGGAGTCGGCCAAAGGCAACTTTCTGATCATGGCTGGTCCGAACTACACTTCGACCAAAGTGGTCGATGCCACCTTGATGACCCAGGTTGCAGGTAAACGTTCGAGCAACCAGGATTCCATGCGTGGTTTTTCTGGTGGCGGTTTGCGTGGCTTAAAGTTTGACCCGCTGCCGGGTGCGGAAAAAGAGGGTAAACTGATCTCCGAAACCTCCAAATCGAAGAAAGAGGTCAATACCATCTTTACGGAAGATGCCGCCCAGGAAAATGTGGTGCAGACTTTGGCCGAGCCACCAAAAATGTTGCACATTGCCACCCATGGCTTTTTCCTCAAGGCCGATGAAAATCTGAAAAAGCGCTTGTTGAGCCTGCAGCGTGGTGCGGATGTCCATTTGCCCCCTCCGGGTGACAACCCGATGTTGCGGGCGGGTCTGGCTTTTGCCGGCATCAACGGCAGCGCTCCCTTCCTGGGCGAAATTCCCACCGAGAACGACGGGGTGTTGACCGCGCTGGAGGTGTTGGGTCTCAACCTGTCGGGCACCAAACTGGCGGTGTTGTCGGCCTGTGAAACCGGATTGGGTGAAATTCACGAAGGGGAAGGTGTCTACGGTTTGCGGCGTGCTTTCCAGGAGGCCGGAGTAAAAACGGTCATCTCCTCGTTGTGGGAGGTCAGCGATGCGGGTACGCAAGCGTTGATGACCGGCCTGTATGGCCGCCTGGCGGAAGGCAAATCGGCCCATGATGCCCTGTTGGAATCACAACGGGCCCTGCTGGCCTCCAAAGAGTGGAACTATCCCTATATCTGGTCGGCCTTCATGATGGTGGAGCGGATGTAGGGCTTCCGCTTGCCATTGATTGCATTGTCACCTGCAACGGGATCCAGGCTCCGTAGAGAACTTGGATCCCGTTTGTTGTTTTAGGACCTGTTCTCATTCGAGGCCAAAAGCCCTTCAGACAAGGCGCTGGGCCGCGCGCAGCGCAGCATACAACTTGTATGTGAGCAGCAGAGCGGCCCAGCAACGCCGTATCAAGGGGTTGTGGACCGAATGAGAACAGGCCCTAAGATAAGGCGGTTTCTTAAAATAACGGCACGCCTTATTGTTGCCGGAACCCTTCATCAACCGGTGACATCTCCTGGGCCAGATTGTTGAGCGGGCAGACTAACACAACCAATAACGCACCCCGTTCCTGCACCGCGTATCCATGGCATGCAACTGCCTTGCCTCCCAGCCGAAAGCAGCCATTGCCTTTGTGGCGTGAGCGCATTTTAATTGATATTTCTCAAATAATCTCTTGCAATTTCAGCAGATCAATACAGAATGTCAGCTTATGATCGGAGCAGGTAGCAGGCAGCTTGACCATGAGTGGTTTGATCAGATTGCAAACCAACGGCAGAGTGGTATCAAGGTCACGGAAGAGAGCGATGAAGAGTAACCTGTTTTTTTCCTCTGTATGGCAGAGATTGGCAACATCCATCAGTTTACGTATCCTGGCGGTGGTCGGCATCATCGGTATGGCGAGTCTGTCCACGTTGGGTGGTTTATTGATCCGGGCAATGGAAGACAATCTGCTGCAACAAAGCGATGAAACGATCCGCACCTTGGCAGATGTGGCCAGTGAGGGGCTACAAACCATCATGTTGGCAGGCTATTCCGACATTGCCAACCAGTATGCACAAAACCTGAAAAAAGTGCATGAATTACAGGAGTTTCGCATTCTCAATCGCTTTGGTGTGGAGGCGTTTCAAGCGAACACCACCAACCCGTTGCCGGTCAGTGATGAGATTGCACAAGCAATCAAACAGGCTGTGGCACAAAAAAATGTGCAATCTTTACTGATACGTGATGGTGCGACAACCAATCGGCTTCTGCTGGTTCCTTTACTCAACCGTGAACCGTGTCATGCCTGTCATGGCAGTGATCATGAGGTTCGTGGTCTTTTTTTATTATCCATCTCTTTGGCCGGTGTAGAACAACAAATCGGGCAGGCCCGCCTGGCGGCGTTGCTGGTCGTCTGTGCCGCTGTCACGCTTTTTTTACTGCTGCTGGGCTACATTTTGTCCCGATCGGTGAAACAACCTCTCCAGGCGATCAGTATGGCTATTGATGAAACGGCCAAAGGTAACCTGACCGAGAGGATTCGCCATTCCGGTAAAGATGAAATTGCCCGCATAGCCGGCAACATCAATCGGCTTAAAGAGCAAATGATCAGTAATATCCGGATGATCAACCTACAATCCGGCAGTATTACCGCCTTCATCAAAGAGGTGTTGCAGCTGCGCAAAGCCATTGGGGATGATGCGGTTGGCATTCGCAGCATGGCCGAAAATGTGGCGGCGGAAAACCAGCAGCTTAACGAAAAAATCAGCCAGATGCGCCTGCTGCTGCAGCAGGCTGAGGAACAAATCGCCCATTTGACTGCGGCAACCGGCGAAGTGGCGACCAGCATTCAAGGCAGTGCCAGCAACGCCGACCGCACCAGCACCAATGTGGATACCGTTTCTGCCGCTGCTGCACAAATGATGAATAATGTCAAAGAGGTCAATATTCGTCTGACCCAAGTGGGGCATGCGGTCGTGCAGGTCTCCGAATCGGTCCAGGTGATGACCACCTCTTTTGCCGATATTCAAGGCCGTTGTCAAAAAGCCAGCGAAGCCTCCCGCGAAGCGCATCATTACGCACAAGAAACTTTTTCTGCCGTTTCACGACTCTCCCTGTCGGCAACAGAAATCGGCAACGTGGTTGAACTGATCAATAATATTGCTGAACAAACCAATATTTTGGCCTTGAACGCCTCCATCGAAGCTGCCGGAGCAGGTTCTTTTGGGACAGGGTTTGCGGTGGTCGCCAATGAGGTCAAGGAGTTGGCGCGGCAAACGGCAGATGCGACACAGATCATTACGGACAAAATTAAAACGATTCAGCAGGATACATCTGGCGTAACGGAAGATGTCAAAGATATTTCCAATATTATTTTGCGCATCAACACCGAAAACGGACATATTTTGCAGGCGGTGGATGAGCAGCATCATACGGTACAGGATATTTCCTCGGCGATGGGCAATGTTTCCTCGGCCACCACGACGGTCAACAGCCATATTGATCATCTCAACAACGCCGCACGCGATGTCGCGCATGCAGCGGCACAAGCCTCACAAAGCACAACGGAAATCGCCAACAGTTCGACCAGGATTGCCGATTCTGCACAAAGGATGGCAGAACAGTCTACCCGTTCGTTGGCCTTTATTCGCGAGGTATTGACCTCTTCGCAACATACGGAAAAATCCTCGGCGATTGTGCGCAGCTGCATTCAGGAGACTTTGTCCGTGGTGGGCAAGTTGCAAGGAACCGTCAACCATTTTCGTGCCTTGGGCGATGTGGCCAGCAATATCAGCGATGCACTCTCTGCCGCCCAATCGACATTGGATATCGGGACAGAACGGTTTGATGTGCGTGCGGTCAAGGAATCTTTACTGCACCTGCTGGGTCGTCTGGAGCGGTCGATTTACGGGCATAATCCGGTCACCATGGCAGAGATCGAGCAACAGTGTCAAATCTGTCTCCTGGAACAGAACCTGGTCAGCAGCTGCCATGCAGAGGAAGCGTACCAGAAACTGCAAAAGACCCACCAACAAATTCATCGCACCTGCCGGGAGATTGTCGCCCGCTTGGGAGAAATAAATCACGAGCAGGAGGCCATCGAAGCGGTACGCTTCTTTCAGGAGTTGGTCAATACTCTCTTTGAACAACTGGATTTGCTCTATTTGGGACAGACAGCTGCTGAACAAAGCACCCTGCTGATCAGCTGGCATCCGGAACTGAGTGTTGCTGTGCCACAACTGGATAACGATCATCAGCGTTTGATCGACATGATCAATGCGTTGTACAGCGCCCTCAAACATAATCAGGGACAGGCTGTGCTGACCACCATCATCGAGAGTCTGATCGATTACAGCAAAACCCATTTTGCCCGAGAAGAACAGCATATGACCCGTATTGGCTATCCGGAACTGGCGGCACATCGGCAAGAACATCAGGCGTTTATTGAACGGGTCATGCAGTTCATGCACAAACAGCAGGAAGATCCGTTTGCGCTCTCCAGTGCCATGCTGCACTATCTGCGCAAATGGTTGTTGCAGCACATTCAAGGATCGGACAAAGCCTATTGCCGGTTTCAGGCGACAGGCAAGGGATAGTTATCCCTGTTGCCAAATACGCCACAAATGGCTTTCCAGATCCGCCGTATAGCCTACGGCATCGCACAAAGGCGAGCGCTGCATCTGGGCCCGCAGTCCGGCGCGCAAGCTGGCAAGGGTGGAGAGATTGGCTGCCAGTTGTTGGGCAATCTGTACATACTCTTCCTGGGTATTGGCAATCCATTGCGGATAACCCAGGGTGGTCAGCAAACTGCAGCCCATGCGGCTCATGAACCCTGCACCGGCCAGGGTAACCAGCGGCACACCCATCCAGAGGGTGTCACAACTGGTTGTGCCGCCATTGAAGGGGATGGGATCCAGGGCAATATCCACCTCACCATATTCGGCCAGATAGCGTTCTGCCGGGGAGGCCGGGCGCAGATGGATCCGTTCTTCACGAATGCCATGTTCGGCAAAGCGCTGCCGCACCTGTTGACAGGTTCCCGCGTCTCCGAGACTGGAGGCTTTCAGCAACAAGCGGGACTCGGCAACGGCATGCAGCAGTTTTGCCCACAGAGCGACACAACTCGGCGAAAGTTTGGGCAGATTGTTAAAGCTGCCAAAGGTGATCTGTCCGTGGCGCAGCGCCGGCAATGGGGCCACATCCGGTGCCGACTGACGCTGGTAACAGAGAAAACTTGCCCGCAGGCGAATGATCTGTTCGCTGTAGAGATGGCTTTCCTGAACAGGAATCACATAGCGATCGGCCAAAAGGTAATCGATTGTGTCCAGCCCGGTACTAAAAGGATAGCCCAGAAAAGTAGCTTGTACCGGGGCAGGGCGGCAGGCCAACAGATCCATGCGTCCCCCCGCCGTATAACCGGCCAGATCGATCAAAATATCAATCTCATCCTGCCGAATTTGCTCTGCCATGCTCTCCCGTTTGCACCCCTCCCAATCGCGCCAGCGATGGGCATAACCCTGCAGGCGTTGTGTGGTCTCATCAGCCGCATGGGGCAAGGCATAACAGGTGACATAAAAACGATCGGCATCATGGTGTTGCAGGATGGGTTCCATGAACAAGCCGACGGGATGGCTGCGAAAATCGGGCGACAGATAACCGATGTGACAGCGCTGACGCCGGGAAGAGCGCACCCTGCTTGCAGACAGTGGTGTCACCTGCTGCCGCACCTGCAAGGCCAGTTGTTGATGGAGCTGGCTTTGTTGCTGGCTATCCAGGCTGTCCCGATAGAGGGAAGAGAAGAGGGTATTGCCGATGGCCACTAAGCTGTCCGGCTTTTTTTGCCGCGCTCTGGCCAACAGCTGTTGGCCCTCTTCGATGCGGGCCTGCTGCACCAAAGCGAATGCCTGCATGCCCAGCAAATCCACATGGTCCGGATAACGGCGCAACAGCGGCTCCATCTGCTGCATGGCCTCACTGATCAGCCCCAGATCGATCAACGTACAGGCCAGACTGGCCATCGTATCCGGATCATCCGGTTGCAGGCGGGCCGCCTGACGCAAATAGGCCAACCCCTCTTCATGGCGTTTTTTGATCCGACACAAGGTACCCAGATTGGCCAAGGCAACCACATGTTGTGGATCAATGGCCAGGCAACGACGCCATGCGGCCTCTGCAGCCACATTGTTGCCCAGCGCCCGCAAAACGACACCCATGGCATTGGCGGTGGTGGCCGAACCGGGTTGCAGGGTTTCCAGGCGCTGGTAGATGGCCAGGGCAGCCTCCGGCTCCTCCTGCTGAAAATAGCAATCACCTTGCAAGCGCAGCAGTTCGACATGATCGGGCCACAGGGTCAGCGCCTCTTGCAACAGTAGCTGGCTCTCTTCTGTCCGCTTTTGCGATTGACAAAGGCGAATCAGATTCAACCATGCCGTGTCCAGATCCCGCCGTTGTTGCAACGCCTGGCGATAACAGGGTTCCGCCGCCGCAGCATCCTGCTGGCGTTGATAGAGGTTGCCCAGATTGATCCAGGCTTCGGCAGGTTCGGCCAGCCAGTGGACGGCCTGTTGATAGTGCTGAATGGCCTCCTCAGTTTGACCGGCATCGGCCAGTGCATTGGCCAGGTTGTAGGCGCTTTCGCCGCGCTGTTGCGTGTTGGTTTCCGCTTGGGCCAAAGCCTGCCGATGGTGTTGAATGGCCAGCGCAAAACGCCCCATCTGCCGGTAGAGGTTGCCCAAATTGCGGTGGGCCAACGGCAGACGTGGCTGCAGCGCCAAAGCGGTTTGATAATGGCCGATGGCCTGTTCATGTTGTCCCAGATCACGCAACAGATTGGCCAGATTATAATGGGCCGGAAAGAGAGAGGGCTGACGTTCTATGGCGCTCTGAAAACTGGTGACCGCTGCGGACAACAGCCCCATTTTTTGCTGCAGATTGCCGTAATTGAACCACACTTCGCCAGGAACCTGGCCTGTTTGCAACCGTTTTTGATAAAGGGCCAGCGCCGTATCATAATTGTGCAGGCGGGCATGCAGAGAGGCCAGATTGGTCAAAGCAACGGCATGCTGCTCATCCTGCTGCAACAGTTGGTGATAAAGGGATAGCGCCTCCTCCAACCTTCCCTGCTGGTGGGCCAGCAGGGCTTGTTCGAGCAGTGGAACAGACACTATTTTTCGCTTTTATTGACCGATTGTTCCAAGGCATGCAACATGGCATCGATACCTTCTGCATCGTCCCGTTGCAGCAGTTGTTTGAATTGGGCCCGATAGTTGGCAACCACGCTGACCCCTTCGATGGTCACATCGTTGACTTTCCAGGTTTGTCCCTGTTTTGCCAACAGATAGGAAACTTTGAATTCTGTTCCCTTGCTGACCACCACGCTGTCGACACGGCTCAAGGTGCTGGTTTGCACGACCTCTTTGGTGAAACGGACCTCTTCACTCTTGTAGCGCTCAATGCTGTTCATATAGGTATTTTCCAGCAGGCGTTCAAAGAGTTGGATAAAGCGGCTTTTTTGCGCCTCGGAGAATTTATGCCATTTCAAACCGACGGCACCCTGGGACATGGCATTGAAGTCGAACTCTTCAAAGACGATGGCCCGCAATTTTTCCCGGCGTTCCGGTTGTTTTTCCGGTGTGCTTAAGCTGACATCACGCAAGATGGTAAGAACTTTTTGCACCACCCGGTTCATATGTGTGATGGTTGGACTCTCTTCGGCCTGTGCGGCAGGAGGAGCGCTCAACAGGGCAAGCAGCAGCAACAGCCAACCGGCTTGACGCAATGAGATGGAAAACGGGGAGTTAAGCATGGGCGCTTCCTTGTGGTACGTTATTTGACAGAGCCATGGATGAACTGGCTGATCAACTCTTCAAAGTTGATGGCCGGTTCGGTACGGACGATGGTTTCATCGGCTTTCAGGAGATTTTTGGAACCACCCGGACTGATCACCACATAACGATCACCGATCAACCCTTTGGTACGCACCGAGGCGATGGCATCATCCTGAATCGGAATATGGGGCTTGATTTTCATCCGCACCCGTGCCTCGTAATCGGTGGTATTGAGGGTAATGGCATCGACCCGGCCCACTTCCACCCCGGCAATTTCCACGGAGGCACCGCTTTTCAATCCGGCGATGGAGGAAAAATTGGCATAGATCGGCAGATGATCACCCCCCACCAGTTCCATACGGGCCAGTCTGACCGAGAGCCAGGCCATCGCCAGCATTCCGGCCAGCACGAACAGGCCGACCATCATTTCCAATTTAACGCTTTTCATCTCCTCTCCTTGCAGCGATTTGTTTCAGATCACCTGAATGGGCCCATCCAGGGCACCGCTGATGAACTGTTTGATGGTGGGATCCGTCGAATGGCGAATATCCAGCGAAGGCCCTGACGCCAACACCCGTCCGCGGTGCAAGACCACCACATGATGGCACCAGTCAAAGATGGCAGGCACGGCATGACTGATGCAGACGATGGTATAGCGGGTGCGCATATAGGTATCGCAAATCAGATAATGGATGGCATTTTCGATAATCGGATCCAGACCGGCAGTGGGTTCATCGAGCAGGATGATTTCCGGTTGTGTGACCAGGGCACGGGCCAGAGCCGCCCGTTTTTTCATGCCGCCGCTCAATTCGTCGGGAAATTTATGTCCCATGCCGGCCAGATTGACCTCCTGCAGGCAGGTTTCCACCCGTTGCAAAATTTCCTGTTCGGACAGACGGGTTTTTTCCCGCAGCGGAAAGGCCACGTTATCGGTGACATTAAGGGAATCAAACAGGGCACCTTCCTGAAAAAGCATACTGAAACGGCGGCGCACCTCGTTGAGTTGCCGTCCGGAAAGTTTGCTGACCGGCTGATCCCCTACCCAGACTTCTCCCTGGTCTGGTTTCATCAGACCGACCATATGTTTCAGGGTGACACTTTTGCCGCCACCGCTGATACCGATGATGGCGGTAATTTTATTGGCGGGAATTTCCAGGTTGAGGTTATCCAACACCTTGCGCCCGTCCAGCGTTTTTTCCACATGGTTGAAGCGGATGATGGTTGACGCTTGCCGATCCAGTTGATAGGCGATGCGTTCGCGGGTCAGTTGATGAAACAGACATTCCAACAGGGCCGGATGGGAGATATAACCCATTTCGATCAATTTTTTGCCGATCAACGCCTCTTTGTTGACGCTGGTACCGCTCTGCTGGGCCAGGGCCTCCTGCAACTGTTGCGGCGTGATACATTGATTGCGCACCAACCGTTCACCGATGGGCAGTGGCATGGCCTCTTCCTGAATGGTGCTTGCTTGCAAAGCAGAGGGCTGGGACATGGCAAAGCGCTCGTTACAACAGGACAGAGGTGATAAAATAATCACAGACCAAAATCAGCACCGAACTGAGTACCACAGCAGAGGTGGTGGCCTGGCTGACCCCTTCGGCACCCCGTTTGGCATGATAGCCTTTAAAGGTACAGATCCAGGTCACAATCAAGCCAAAGCTGACGGCTTTGATCAAGCCGGTGGTAATATCGCGCATCACCACAGCCGATTCGATCCCGGAAAAATAGACGCCGCTGCTCATTTCCAGCAGCTGCACGGCAATCAGATAGCCCCCCAGGATGCCAATCACGTCAAAGATGACGGTCAGAATCGGCAGCGAGATCAAACCGGCCAGAATGCGGGGCACGACCAGATATTGCAGGGAGGAGATACCCATCACCTCCAGGGCGTCCACCTGTTCGCGAATGCGCATGATGCCCAATTCGGCAGCCAGGGCCGAACCGGCACGTCCGGTCACCATCAAACCGGAAAGAACCGGTCCCAATTCCCGGATAATGGAAAGGGCGACCGCCGGACCAAGCATACCTTCGGCCCCAAAGCGGGTCAGGGTATAATAGCCTTGCAGCGCCAGCACCATGCCGGCAAAAATCGCCGTCAGGACAATGACAAACAGGGAACGAATACCAATAAAATGAATTTGTTTCAACAAGTTATGGATCCGGTACGGCGGGCGTACCGCCAGGGCGATTACCGTAAAGAGAAACAGGAACATACGCCCTGTTTCCAAAACGAATTCAATCGTATAACGCCCGATATGCTGGATCAGGGGAATCATCGCAACACGCGCACAACCGTTATGGGGTAAAATGGCATTTGCCAGACAACCGAATCCTTTGGTTGCAAAGCGGCAAATTGTCGCGCATTATGGATGGAGTTGGCAAGGAAATTAAAGCAAGCCAAGCCTCTTTTTTCTCTCGAGTACAGCGAGCCAATGATGAAAAAATTTTTCTTTGTTATCACATTGTTCTTCAGTTTCCTGTTGACGGTCGGCAGCGTATCGATTGCCGGGGCAGTCGCGACATCTGCCCAAAGCAGCCAAAGCAGTGAAACCGATGGCCATCTGGCCTTCAGCACGGAGGAGGTTTCCGACCCGCTGGAACCGGTCAATCGTCTCTTTTTTGAGTTCAATGATCTCTTTTATATGGGGGTGATGCGCCCGGTTGCCACCGTCTATGGGGAGTTGGTACCGGAACCGGTGCGGGTTGGCGTGCGCAACATGTTTCACAATCTGGCCATGCCGTCCCGTTTTGTCAGCACGATGCTGGAGGGCAACATTGAGCAATCCGGGGTGGAGTTGAGCCGCTTTGGCATCAATTCCCTCTTTGGCCTGTTGGGATTTTTCGATGTGGCGGCCAATGCCGGTCTGAAAAGCAACAATCAGGATCTGGGACAAGCCTTTGGTCGTTGGGGTGTGGATGATTCCATCTATCTGGTGTTGCCGTTGGTCGGTCCCTCCACGATGCGTGACGGTGTGGGTTGGGTAGGTGATACTCTGTTGAATCCACTGACCTATGTACCGGGTGATCTGGGCTATCGTGCGGCATTGGTAGGCCATCGTACGGTCAATGATGCCTCCTTGCATCTGGGCGAATATGAAGACCTGAAGAGAGCGGCAGTCGATCCCTATATTTCCTTGCGAGATGCCTATTTGCAACGGCGGCGTGCCTTGATCAACGAATAATCTCCCGTCGTCAGGCGGCAGCACTGCCATTCTCCAGCCACAGAAAGCCTGAAAGGTGCCGATGATACCGGCACCTTTTTTTCTTTGGTTGCATTCTTTGAGACAACAGGCCACAATGCAGCACGAAATGCTGTTTCCATTCCTGCAACTCGGTATGACTTCTATGAAACAACTACGTCTTTATCTGGTTCTGTTTTTGATGCTCGCTTTCCTGGGCAGTACCGGCCATGTCGCAGCGGGGGAGTTGGATGAAATCTACCGCTTGACGGATGAAAAAAAGCTGGATCAGGCCATGAAAAAACTGGAAGCCTTTCTGCGGGAGCATCCCAAGGATGCAGAGGCTCGTTTTCTACAAGGTCTGATTTTTACAGGTAAAAGTCAGAATGATGAGGCCATTCGCGTGTTTCGGGAACTGGGTACCGATTTTCCAGATCTGCCGGAACCGTTCAACAATCTGGCGGTTCTCTATGCCGAACGGGGCGACTATGAAAATGCCCGTCAGGCTCTGTTGAATGCCGTGCGCATCTTGCCGGATTATGCCACCGCCCATGAAAATCTGGGAGATGTCTACGCCAAATTGGCCTCGCAAGCCTATGCCCAGGCGTTGCGGGTCAATGGTTCCAATGCCCTGGTGGCAGCCAAACTGGATTTTCTGAAAAAATTGTTTGTCACGGCGGGTACGGCACCGCCGGACATCGCCTCACCGATTGTGGCTGCCAAGCCTCCCCAGGCCAAAGCAGTGCCGGAACATGGCAAAAAAGCGGCTGCTGTGGCACCGCCTCCGGCACCAACCTCGGTCAGCAATGTGGGTGATGGGGAAGTACGCGCTGAAGTGGATCCGGCTTCGCGTGGGGTAACAGCGGCAAGCAGCGAAGCGGTGGCTCCGGCAGTGGAAACCCCTGCAGCGGTGGCTCCTCCGGCACAAGTGGAGATTGAGCGCACCGTACAAGCCTGGGCCAAAGCCTGGGCAGCAAAAAAGGTGGACGAATATTTGTCATATTATTCGGACACCGCCTACACCCCCCCGGATAAATTTCCGGATCGGGAAACCTGGAAACAACAACGGCGTGTGGCACTCAGCGCCTCTGGCACCATTCGGGTAACCCTTGCCAACATCAAAGTAACCGTCAACGGACCGGACCGGGCCCAGGTTTCCTTCGTGCAGAGCTATTGGTCCAACCGCTATCAGGATCAAGTCAACAAAACGTTGTCCATGCAAAAAGAGGGTGCCGCCTGGAAAATTGTCCGGGAATTTTAAGGCGTGTTGACCTTCGCAACACAAAGGGCTTGATACAGAGCGTTCGCTCATTTATCTGGAACGGATCCGTGCAGAAGCGTGCATGTGCTGCCTGATCCGTTCCGGCCACCTGGAGAATCAATGTGTGGGTCAGAGCCACTGTTTCCGCCCACGCCATGCTCGTTGAGCGGGTAGCCGGTACGGTTGAAAGATTGTTGATGGTACGTCTGGCCTATAAAGATCATCGCTGGAGCAAATGGTCTTTTCCTGGTGGCTATGTTGATCAGGGAGAATCGGTCAGCGATGCCCTGGTCCGTGAGGTGGTGGAAGAGATTGGCATCCGCTTGTTGCACTGGCAACGCATGGATGTGATTCCCATGCTGGATCAAGAACACCCAAACGTCAGTTTTCTCTACATTTGTGACCGTTGGCAGGGTGACATTCAGTGCCAAAGCCGGGAGTTGTTGGAGGTGGCCTGGTTTGATCGGGAGTCGTTTGCCCGGATGGTCCAGCAGGGAGAGTTGGCCTATCCGGTCATCGCCGATCAGGTGGCTGCCATGGGATGGCCCATCCCGGAGGCGAAAGAGGGGGATTGATGAAATACGCAATCGCAATGCTGATTGGCGGCTGGATGATGAGTACGGCGCTGCCCTCTGACAGCAGGGCTCTGGCTGGGGCGTATCAACCGGTGGCCGAGCCTTTGCCACAAGAGGAGCGCGTCGGTGAAGCCCTGGAGCGGGCCAGAAATGCCCTCCGTGATGCCGTTGATGCCCTGTCTGATGCCGGACGGATGACCTTGGATCAACAATTGCCCAAATTGAAGGCGCAGACCGATAAGGCACTGCGCAACACGCAACAACTGTTAAATCAATGGGAAAGCCAATTACAGCAAGAGCTGGAACAACGCAAATCCCATCCTGCCATTCCCCTGCCTCCTCCCGACAAGGAAGACGAGGCGGATCTCCCTTCACAACTGCAGCGCATCTGATCCACTGGTGCCATTGACTTTTATCGCAGCGGCTGCGATCGGAGTCCGCACATTCTGGTCGCAGCGATGAATCACACGCATCTATTGCATCTGGATCGCATTATCTGGCAGGGGGCAGAGCATGCAGCCAGGCAACCTCCCCTCCTGGACGGGATCGATTGGTCGATCGGTGCAGGGGAACGTTGGGCAATTGTTGGTGGTGAGGGCAGCGGCAAAAGCACCTTGTTACGTTTGATGGTCGGCTTGCTGCGCCCGGAGCAGGGCGAGGTACGCTGGCAGGGTCAACCGGTCAGTGAAGGCGCGACCGTGGCAGCGATCGGCGTCTTGTTCAGCGATGCGGCGCAGCGCTTTTTAACACCCAACGTATGGGAAGAGATTGCCTTGACGCCCGCACACCAGGGCATTCTGGGCGAAGAGCTGCAACAGCGTGTGGCAATGGCCATGCAGCAGGCTGGTCTGGAAGCGGCGATGGCCAAGCGGGAGTTGGCCACCTTATCGACCGCTCAAGCCTACCGGGTGGCCGTGGCTGCGCTGTTGGCGATGCAACCAACGCTGTTGCTGCTCGATGAACCAGGCTCTGTCCTGGATGAGGCAGGAGAAGCGGCCCTGGCCGCCTGTTTGCGTCCCTTCAGCAGCATCACCCTGACCAGTCGCCTGAGCCGGGCCCGACTCTTTGCCGATCGGCTGGCCTGGCTGGAGAGTGGCCAACTACGGGTAGAGACATGAGCCAGCCGGGGAAAGAGTCCCCTTCCCCCGGCCACAAGCTCCTGTTTTTACAAGCCAAGCTCGGCAAAAAAGTCGTTTCCTTTGTCATCAACGATGATAAAGGCGGGAAAATCTTTGACCTCAATGCGGTAGACCGCCTCCATGCCCAGCTCAGGGTAATCGATGATCTCCACTTTATGGATACAATCCTGTGCCAGTCGGGCGGCAGCTCCACCGATGGAGCCGAGATAAAAACCACCATTGGCCTGGCAGGCTTGGGTGACCGAGCGACTGCGATTGCCTTTGGCCAACATCACCAAAGAGCCCCCCTGTTTTTGAAAAGTATCCACATAGCTGTCCATCCGACCGGCGGTAGTTGGCCCGAAGGAACCGGAGGCATAGCCGTCGGGTGTTTTGGCCGGACCGGCATAGTAGACAATATGATCCCGAAAATAGTCGGGCATCCCCTCACCCCGGTTGAGCCGTTCCTGAATGCGGGCGTGGGCAATGTCTCGGGCCACGACAATCGGACCGTTGAGCATCACCCGCGTTTTGATCGGATAACGGCTCAACTCGGCGCGAATGGCGGCCATCGGTTGGTCGAGCTGAATGGTGACCACCTCCTGGCTTAAATGGCTGGGTTCCACCTCAGGCAGATAGCGGGCCGGATCCCGTTCCAGATTTTCCAACCAGATACCTTGCCGATTGATTTTTGCGCGCACATTGCGGTCAGCGGAACAGGAGACACCGATGCCGACCGGGCAGGAGGCACCATGGCGCGGCAGGCGGATCACCCGCACATCATGGACAAAATATTTACCACCGAATTGCGCCCCCAAACCCAGTTGCTGGCACAGGGCGACCACCTGCGCCTCTGTTTCCCGATCACGCAGGGCACCCCCCAGACCATCGCCTCGTTCCGGCAAACCATCCAGATAACGGGCAGAGGCCAATTTGACCATTTTCAAATTTTGTTCCGGCGACAATCCGCCAACCACAATGGCCAAATGATAGGGCGGGCAGGCAGAGGTACCCAGCAAGGGCAATTTTTCGCGCAGGAAGGCGGCCATTTTTTCTGGATTGAGCAGGGCTTTGGTCTGTTGATATAAAAATGTTTTATTGGCCGATCCACCACCCTTGGCCATGAAGAGAAAGGAGTAATGGTTGCCTTCGACCGCCTCAATGTCGATTTGTGCGGGCAGATTGGTACCGGTATTGCGTTCCTCGTACAGGGTGATGGGGGCAACCTGGGAGTAGCGCAGATTGGTTTGGGTATAGGTTTGATAGATGCCTTTGGCGAGGGCCTCTTTATCCCCTCCTCCGGTCCAGACCCGATCCCCTTTTTTGCCCATGACAATGGCAGTACCGGTATCCTGACAACTGGGCAGCACCATACCGGCAGCGATGCAGGCATTTTTGATCAGTTCCAGGGCCACATAGCGATCATTGGCCGAGGCTTCCGGATCATCGAGAATCAGACGCAACTGTTGCAAATGGCTGGCACGCAACAAATGCGAGACATCCTGCATGGCAACTTCGGCCAGAAGCGTCAAAGCGGCCGGATCGACCATCAACATCTCTTTGCCGGCAAAGGAAGCGGTCGAGACAAACTGTTCGGACAGCAAGCGATAATCGGTCGGATCGGAACCAAGGTCCAACAGTTCAGTCATGTGGAAGGAAGTCATGCCAATTTTCTCCTGATGGTGAATAGAGCGGGTTATCCTGCCGGTACGTGCAACAAAAGGTTGACGGACGGGGTGCGTGCGCACACTACCATATCAATCTGCGAGGCTCTGTACAACATAATCAGGTCGGATCCCTCGTTGCTGGCACAAGGCGTCAAGATGGTCTGCGGCATGGGCGCAGGCACCGGAAAGGGTCAGACAGGTGGCAAACCCTTGGGCAGCCCCTCCCAGAATATCCGTATCCAGTGTATCACCGACCATCAGACAACGCTCTGGATCCAGATCCGGAAACTGCTGCCGGATACGTTGGTAGACGGGTGCAAAGGGTTTACCCAATCCCAGCCAGGGCGAATGAAAGCGATCAACCCATTCAGCAGCCGTAAATCCGGCGACCACGGCAACGCCACCAGACTCTTCCGGGGTGATCAGATCGGGATTGGCCAGAAGAATGGGCAACGGTTGCCGTGCCAACAGCGTTTCGACCTGGTGCTGTTGTTGTTGGCCATAGTAATCCCGATTACTGCACATCAACAGATAACGGGCCTGTTGCCAGCCATCACCGGGAAAGAGGTTGGCACATAAACGGTGTCGATCCGGGGCATAGGCCTGCAGGCTTTCCTCGCTACCCACCAGGTAATAGGGTTGCTCATGCCAGGGCGAATGGGGCAGAAAATCGGCAATGACCATGCCGGAGGTAACAATATGTTCTTGAGGAAAGCAAAAGCCCATCGCCTGCAGTTGTTGGGTCAACCGTTCCGGCGTCTGTGAAGCGTTGTTGGAGACCACACGCACACTCTTACCCGCTTGATACAAACGATGCACGGCAGTTGGTGCGCCGTGGATCACCTGTTTGCCGCGATAGAGAACGCCAAAAGCATCCAAAAGAATGTAATCGAAGCGAAGGCTGAGATCTTGGAAAGAGACCGGCTGCAGGCGGCCAGCCAGCAATCGCTCTGCCAATGCGGGATCTTCCGCACACAAAAGCGAACGATAACGGGCATAAAGGGGAGTCAGCACCTCCAGATTATCAATAACGGGTTTCATCGGACCATACACTGATAAAATTTTTTTAATGACCACAAATTTATTTGTGTACTTCGCGGCCAATTTTTTTTAAAATAACAAAATATCCACACTGCGACAAGACGTGCTTCCCTGTCAACGACTGCCAACAGCGTTCGGCGGGGTGTGCCGTATTCTGCCACTCCCCACATTTCAGGGTCCAGACAATGGGTTTTTCTGATAACAGGTTGCGGGTATTTCATGCGGTTGCCAAACATTTATCCTTTACCCGTGCCGCAGAAGAGTTGGATCTGACCCAACCGGCCATCACCTTTCAGATTCGTCAACTGGAAGAACATTTTGATACCCGGTTATTTGATCGGCATCATAACCGTATTACCCTGACGGAAGCAGGCAAGGTCGCCTTGGATTATGCCGAACGCATTTTGGAACTCTATCATGAGACGGAAAAAAGCGTACATGAAATGACTGGCGTCACCCGTGGTCTGATCAAGCTGGGGGCATCGACCACGATTGGAGAATATTTGCTGCCAACCATTTTAAGCGGGTACCACGAACATTACCCGGATGTGAAAATTCGCATGACGGTAGACAACACCAGCCAGGTTGTGCGCAAACTGGAGGATGCCACCATCGATCTGGGCATGGTAGAGGGTCCGGTGGAAAACAGCAATCTGATGGTGACGCCCTGCATGACGGATGAACTGGTGGTAATCTTACCACCGCAATCACCGCTGGTGCGCTGGGAAGAAATTCCTTTGGAACAGTTGGTTGGCGTTCCGTTTGTCTCCCGCGAGGAGGGTTCTGGGACCCGTGCGGTGGTAGAAGCCTTGTTGGCGCAGACCAAACTGCCTTATGGCCGTTTAAATCTGGCTCTGGAACTGGGCTCGACCGAAGCGGTCAAGGTCGCTGTCGAAGGAGGGGTCGGCTTTGGCATCGTGTCGTTAACCGCCTTGGCCAAGGAGTTGCGACTCAACACATTGGTGATGCGCCGTATTCAGGGTATGCGTTTGATGCGGCAGCTCAATTTTATCTATCCCAAACAAAAATTCCGCTCCAAGGCGGTGGAGGCCTTTTTACGTTTTGCCAGTCAGCGTTGTGGTGTTGCTCCTGAGACGTTGCAGATCATCGCTTGATGAGGTGGGTCGGTATGCGGGCAAAACCGTCAGGGGAGAATCACTCCCCCCCTGACGAAATGATCATTATTTTGCCTCTTCGGCGGAATCCTCTTTAACCGGTTCCGGATTGACGGAGGGATCTTCTCCCAAAACCTCTTTGAGAACCCACAAATAACGTTGTTTGGCCTCTTTGAGCAGGGCATCAACTTCGGCTTGATAGGAAGAGACTTTAAAATACTCTTTGCCAAGCAGTGAGACCCCTTTGATCGGACCCAATTTGCGGGCGATACCCATGGCCATGACTTTTTGGGCAGCAAGATGGCTGCCCAGACGGCTGTGGGCCTGGGTAAATTTTTCGCCATCATTGAGATCATTGATACCCATGGCCAAAATTTTACCGGCCATGGAATCGCCACGCATGAAACGGCAGGCTTTGATCAACAAAGGTTCGCGGTTTTTGGCAAATTTGGTACGATGCACCAGTTTGGTGACCAAAATTTCACCGGCATCGCTGCCATCGCTGATATATTTTTCCAGAATGACCACCACGGCGTTGATATCGGCAATGCGGGTCAGCTCCAGAGCCAGGATGGCCGAAGCTTTGGCATTGTTTTTACAGAAAGACAGGCCGCGAACCATGGGTTCGACGCCCACATCTTTGCGGTTGGCAACGCCGGAGGCCAGGGCCACGATACCCGGTGAGGAGTCGTCCAACAGATTCATTGCTTCCAGCATCTGTTCGAGGGTACCTTTGCGCATGATCTCCATGGCCCACATCAGTTCCGCATCCGGTTGACCACGCGGAGCAGTGGCAATGGTACGAATCATATGGTTGACCGTGCCCTGTTCGGCGATTCCTTTGGCCAGTGCCATGTAGGCGGTCGGGCTGACGGTGGCAAAACGCAACGATTCAATCAGGGGATTGACACCCCGTTGCGCCGTGATACCGCCAACCAGATCTTCGACCAATTCACGCCGATTGGTCACTTTGCCCAAGGCTTCAACCAGGGAAGGTGGTTTGGCATCTTTGTGGTTTAAAATTGCAGTCACTAACCGTTGTTGTTTATCCGGCTCACTTTTTGCCTTGTCCAATCCGGCAATCATGTCCGGAAGACGCCCAGTCGCGATGATCGCCGTGACATCGACAGACGGATTATCCATCTTTTCACGGAGTTTCATCAATTTTTCGTCATCCTCGGAAACTTCCGGGGCAGCGGAAAAACGGGTCTCCAACACCTCAAGGGCTTGTGCCGATTTGTCACCCAAAGCAGAGCCGAGCGTGGCACGAATGCGTTCCAACTGCTCAACGGTATAATTCTCTTTCTGTGCCATTGCCAAATCCTTTCCATTCCATCAAGAACTCTCTATAACGAGAATGCGGGATTATGCCATACTTCCGTGACGAGGGCTATAGCTCTTTTTTTGTGTCTGACCCATTGTCGTAGTTCTCCCATTTTTTTTAGAGGAATACAGCCGTGACCACTGTGCCAACTCTGCCAAAAATTTTTCTGGATGATCTGGATGAAGAGTACCTGCAACGTTACCTGAACAGTCGCTTTCTTTCCGTCGATACGGAGACCATGGGCTTGAACGTTCTGCGCGACCGCTTGTGTGTTGTGCAAATGTGTAACGAAGAGGGTGTCGTTGCGGTGGTGCAGATTAAAGATCGTCAGGCACCGCGCCTGAAACAGGTGTTGGAATCTTCGTCCGTCGAAAAAATCTTTCACTTTGCCCGTTATGATCTGGCCAGTCTGCGCCACTGGCTGGGCATTTACGTACAGCCGGTTTTTTGCACCAAGATTGCGTCCCGTTTGGTACGGACCTACAGCGGCTACCATGGCCTGAAAGATCTGGTGCGGGAACTGCGCGGCATGGAAATGGATAAGCAGCAACAATCTTCGGACTGGGGGGCAGAAACACTCTCTGCGCAGCAGATTCAATATGTCCAATCGGATGTGATTCATCTGGTCACCCTGAAAGAGGGGTTGGAGCGGATGTTACAGCGTGAAGGGCGTTTGCAACTGGCGCAAAGCTGCATGGCCTTTTTACCGACGCGGGTAACGCTGGATCTGGCGGGCTGGGAAAGTGAGGATATTTTTTCTCATTCGTAAGCGGATGCCCGAATGATGGAACTTGGCGGTCAAACAGCTCTGGTGACAGGCGCGGGGCAGCGCATTGGTGCTGTGTGTGCGGAGGCATTGGCCAAAGCCGGCGTGCGACTGGCGTTGCATGCGCATCAATCCCGACAGGCTGCACAGACGCTGCAGGCGCGAATTCGGCAACAGGGTGGTGAAGCGGAGCTCTTTTTTGCCGATTTATCCGATGGGCAACAGGCAACCCGCTTATTCGAGCAGGTTACGGAACAGATGGGCTGCTTGCAGATTCTGGTCAACAACGCAGCCATTTTTCATCCGTCCACCCTGGCAGATCTGTCACTGGATGCTTGGCAAAAAATGATGGCCATCAATCTGACTGCCCCCTTTTTGCTGATGCAACAGTTTGCCCGCCAGAAAAAAATCGAAGCGGGTGCTGTGATCATCAACCTGATCGATCAACGTATTGTGCGACCAAGGCCGGGACATCTGGCCTATACGGTGGCCAAAAGCGGGCTTTGGACCCTGAGCCAAATGGCTGCCGTGGAACTGGCACCAACCATTCGGGTCAACGCCATTGCACCGGGCCCGATCTTGCCAGCAGCGGACGCTGCGCAGGAGACTTTTCAACGAATTGTTGCCGCCACCCCGTTGCAACGTTCCGGTTCCGCGCAGGATATTGTGGAGGCGTTGTTGTTTTTGCTCAAGCAACCGTTCATCACCGGCCAATTGCTGTTTGTCGATGGCGGCGAACACCTTTGACAAGGAAATGTCGATATGAATGCACGACCCAGCCAAGCAGATTTCCCTGTTTATGATCGGATTAAAATTCGCGATTTGCACTTGCGGTGCGTGATCGGTATCCAGGAGTGGGAAAGAAACACCTTACAGGATGTTCTCATCCAGGTCGTGCTGCACGTGGATCTGGCGGCGGCAGGTCGCTCGGACCGTATCGAAGAGACGGTAAATTATAAAACATTGAGCAAAGCGATTATTGCCCTCACCGAAAAATCACAATTTTTTCTGGTGGAAGCGCTGGCCGAACAGATTGCCCAACTCTGCTTGCGCGACCAGCGTGTGGCACGTGCCAAAGTCACGGTCGAAAAACCGGGTGCCTTGCGCTTTGCCCGCTCGGTTGCTGTCACCATTCAACGCTTTCGGCCTGTTACCTGATCCACTTTCCACCTTGTCTTCTGCCATGCTTTATGCCCCTGTTCTGATTGCATTTGGCTCCAATATTGACCCGTTGCCCCACCTCTACCGTGGGTTGCAGCATTTAGGAGAGGAGATGCCGTTGCTGGCCATTTCAACGGTCTATCGCACCAAACCCTTGCCAGATCCAGAAGGAGGTGCAGAGGGAGCAGACTATTTGAATGGTGCCGTTCAGGTTGCCACAGCACTGGATCCGCATGCCTTGAAAACCTGTCTGCGCCGCATTGAACAGGCACTGCATCGAGTCCGTTCCAACTCCCGATTTGCCCCGCGGACCTTGGATCTGGACATCGCTGTGATGGGTGAACTGGTTTTACAAACCGAGACCTTGCATCTGCCAGACCCGGATCTGGAGCATCGCCCCTTTCTGGCTATTCCTCTGGCCGAACTGGCTCCCGATTTTCTCCATCCGGTGGCACAGCAAACATTGCGTCAGATTGGCAAACGTTTTGCGCAACCCCTGCCGGTTGATCAGGAGGCCACGCGCTTGCTGCAAACCTTGTTATGCCGTGCCACAACGGCTAACTTCTGACAAGTACGATTGTTGCAGAAATTTTTGATATTTGCCGAAAAATATTCCACCACAGGAACCCCTTGTGATGTGATGATTTTTCCGGTAGCTTTATTCAGTTTGGAAGTTTGTGACAAGAATGGCTGCCATAATTAATGAAAGGATGATCGATTGCCATGTTTAAAGGCGTCTTCACAGCGTTGATCACGCCATTCCGGGATGGCCAGGTGGATCATATTGCCCTGGGCAATCTGATTGATCGTCAGATTGAAGGTGGTATCAGCGGATTGGTTCCCTGCGGGACTACCGGTGAATCGGCAACGCTAAGCCATGCCGAACACCGCCATGTCATCGAAACCTGTCTGGCTCGTGTCAATGGTCGGGTCCCGGTCATTGCCGGAACCGGCTCCAATTCGACGGCAGAGACCATCGAATTGACCCGTTTTGCCCAGCAGGCCGGGGCTTCGGCAGCCCTGTTGATCACCCCCTACTACAATAAACCGACGCAAGAGGGTCTGTTTCGCCATTATCAGGCGGTGGCCAATGCGGTCGATATTCCGTTGGTACTCTATAATGTGCCCGGTCGTACCGGCGTGGATATGCAGGCGGAAACCGTTGCCCGTTTGGCCCGGCATGGTCAGATTGTGGCCATCAAAGAGGCGACGGCCAATATGGAGCGTGCTTCACACATTCTGCAACAAACAGCGGGTCGTATTACCTTGCTCTCTGGAGATGACGCCACCTTTTTGCCCTTTTTGGCCATCGGTGGCGAAGGGGTTATCTCGGTGACCTCCAATATTGCGCCCGCGTTGATGGTGGCTCTCTGGCAACATTTTATCCAGGGCCGACTGGAAGAGAGCCGTCAAGTGCATCTGCAGTTGCTGGAAATCAATCGGTTGCTCTTCTGCGAGACCAACCCGATTCCGGTCAAAGCAGCCGCAGCCATGATGGGACTTTGTGGACCGGAGATCCGCCTGCCCCTGACTCAGTTGGCGGATAACTGGCGCGAACCGTTACGGAAGGCCATGCAGCGTATCGCTCTGTTGCCTGCGGAATAAATTTATAACCTATCAGACGGCATCAGCTTCGGCCACCGTCTAGTTAAGTCAACGGCAATGGGTGCCGTTGGCAGTATTGTCGTCATCGTCGATTGTCAAGGAGAACTCGTGTGAAAAAGCTGACTTATGGCCTGTTGTTGGCTTCTGTCCTGGTTGCTGGTCCGGCCCTGGCTGGTGGGGATGCGGCAGCTGGTAAATCCAAATCCGCCGTGTGCGCGGCCTGCCATGGTCCAGATGGAATGAGCAAAGTGGATGCAAACCCAAATCTGGCTGGGCAAAAAGCGGGCTATATGGTAGCTCAGTTGAAAGCCTTCCGTGATGGCAAACGGGTCAACCCCTTGATGACCGCTCCGACCAAAAACCTGACCGATGAAGATATCGATAATCTGGCGGCTTATTTTTCCAGCTTGGGCAAATAATTCGTTTTAGATTGATGCAGGTACTGTTGTGCCAGGAGCGGCCTGTTGTGGCCGCTCCTTTTTTTTATTTTGCAGGATAACTCTGTTGCAACGGTACTGGAACCTGAAACCATGGGCATTAAAATAATCACGGATAATCGCAAAGCGCGATTCAATTATGAAATCTTGGAACAACTGGAGGTTGGTATCGTCCTGCTCGGTACCGAAGTCAAATCGTTGCGGGCGGGCAAACTCAATATCAACGATTCCTATGCGCTGATTCAGGGCAATGAGTTGGTGTTGCTCAATGCCAACATTGCGGTCTACACGCACGGCAATTGGAACAATCATGATCCGTTGCGTACCCGCAAGCTGCTGGCACATCGCGGGGAAATCCGACGATTGATCGGTTTGAGCAGGGAAAAGGGGCTGACGCTGATTCCCCTGAAAGCCTACTGGAAAGAGGGCAAGGTCAAGCTGGAAGTGGGCGTAGGTCGCGGCAAACAGTTGCACGACAAACGGCAAACGATCCACGAGCGGGACTGGAATCGGGATCGGGCACGCATCCTTCAGGAAGCCAGAGAGTAGCCATCCTGGCGCTGTGGCCCATTAAAAAAGGGTCCAGACCAGTATGATCTGAACCCCGTCTCGTGCAGCCCCTTCGCCAAAACGATGCCGCTTTTTGGGGAGCCCTCCTCCGCTTTACAAGAGCGATTGTACCGAGGCCAAACTCCAATCCAACAGCTTGCCTGGAAAAATGCCCACGACCAGAACAATCAGGGCACTGATGGCCAGGACAATCTGGTGAGACAAGGAGACTTCCATGTCAAACGGCTGTTCGGCCACATCAAAATAGATGATTTTGACAATGCGCAGATAGTAAAAAGCGCCAATGGCGGCAAAAATGACACTGATCACCGCCAGGGTCAACAAGCCTGCTTTAACTGCGGCCATCAAGACATACAGCTTGGCAATAAATCCGGCCAGTGGTGGGATACCCGCCATGGAAAACATGAACATGGACATCAGAAAGGCCAGCAGGGGACGTTTCTTGGCCAAACCGGCATAATCGCTGATCTGGTCACCGATTCCCTGCCGGTTCAGCACCAAAACCAGGCAGAAGGCACCCACTGACATAAAAATATAGTTGGCCAGATAGAAGACCACGCTCTGGTGGCCCAACTGGCTACCGGTGGTCAGACCGATCAGCAAAAATCCCACATGACCGATGGAGGAGTAGGCCAACAACCGTTTGATGTTGCTTTGCGCAATCGCCCCCAGGGAACCCACTGCCAAGGTCAATACTGCCAGCAGCTGGAGCATGGGTGCCCAGTGGACATGCAAGGCGCTGAAAGCCTCCAGCAATACGCGGAAAAAGGCGGTAAAAGCGGCCACTTTCGGCATTACGGCAATAAAGGCGGTCACCGAGGTGGGCGCACCTTCATAAACATCGGGTGCCCACATATGAAATGGCGCAGCGGCCACTTTGAAGCTGATACCAATAATGACCAGCACCGCACCCAAAACCAGTACCGGGCTGACATGTTCCGCCGTTTTGATGGCATTGGCCACGGCGGTAAACAACGTGGTGCCCGTGGCACCATAGACCAGACTGGTGCCGTACAGCAAAATGCCGGAAGCCAAAGAGCCGAGAATGAAATATTTCAAGCCGGCTTCCGTGGATTGCAGCTGATCCCGTTGATAGGCCGCCAACACATAGATGGAGAGCGACATCAGTTCCAGCCCCAGGTAGAGGAGCAGAAAACTGCCCGCCGAAACCATCGCCATGGCTCCGATAAGCGAGGTAATGGTCAAGACATAATATTCCCCACTATCCAGACCATGTTGGTTGAGATACTCCCTGGACATCAACAGCGGCAGGGCAGTGGCGATCAAAAGCAACCATTTCATGGCCCGAGCCAGACGGTCATCGATAAAGTGGCCACCCATGGTTGCCGAAGGCGTGGCACTGGAGAGACCAGCCAGCACCACAGCTGCCAGAACAATGCCGCTGAGGGCCATGGTGCCGATCAAACCACGCGACTCTTTGCCAGACCAGGCACTCATCAGCAACAGCCCCATGGCCACCAGGGAGAGCAAAATCTCCGGTGAGAGCAGGACCAAGTTCATTTCCGGTAGTTGAACAGCCATTTCCTTAAATGCTCCACTGCTGATCTCGTGATCCCTACCGTCCAACAACAGGCAAAACCGATTGTGGACGACTAAAACATGGCGATGGCGGCAGAACCGGCCTTAATGGTATTGGCCTGAATCAACAATTGTTCCACCGAAGCATGCATCATTTTCAAAAAGGGTGCCGGGTAAAAGCCGATCCACAGCACCAACACCAGCAACGGAATGAACAGGACAATTTCGCGCATGCTCATATCCTGCAGGGCTGCCACTTCATCACTGCGCACCACTCCGAACAGCACCTTTTTAAACATCCACAACATATAGGCGGCCCCCAGAACCAGACCGGTTGCTGCCACCACCGCTACACCCTTGTTGGCCAGATAGGCACCCAAGAGAATCAAAAATTCACCGATAAAACCGTTGGTGCCGGGCAAGCCGACCGAAGCCATGGTAAAGACCATAAAAATGACCGCATAGACCGGCATGCGATGGGCCACCCCGCCAAAACGGGCAATCTCCCGGGTGTGCATACGGTCGTAGATCACACCGACCAGCAGGAAGAGACCTCCGGAGACAACCCCGTGGTTGACCATTTGCAGAATACCACCTTCAATGCCCTGCTGGTTAAAGGCAAACAGGCCGATGGTGACAAACCCCATATGGGAGACGGAGGAGTAGGCAATCAGCTTTTTCAGATCTTTCTGCATCAAGGCGACCAGGGCGGTATAAACAATCGCCACCAGCGACAAACCAAAGATGAAGGGGATAAAAAAGCGTGAGGCATCCGGCAAAATGGGCAGGGAGAAGCGCAGAAAACCATAAGCACCCATTTTCAACAGAATACCGGCCAAAATAACCGATCCGGCAGTGGGTGCCTCCACGTGGGCATCGGGCAGCCAGGTATGCACCGGCCACATGGGCACTTTGACCGCAAAAGAGGAAAACAGACCGATAAACAGCCAGACCTGCAAGCCAAATGAGAAAGGAATGCCCATCAAAGCCGGAATCGAGAAGGTACCCCCTTTAAAGCCCATCACCAGAATGGCGATCAACATCAACACCGAACCGCCCAGGGTGTACAGGAAAAATTTATAGGCAGCATAAACCCGATTCTTGCCACCCCAGATGCCGATCAGCAGAAACATGGGAATCAACATTGCTTCCCACAGAATATAGAAAAGGATGAAATCGAGGGCACAAAAGACCCCGATGACAAAACTTTCCAGGGCCAGGAAGGCGACCATATACCCTTTGACCTGCGTTTGAATGCTCTCCCAGGAGGCAAGAATACAGATCGGCGTCAAAAGTGCGGTCAACAGCACAAAGGGCAGGCTGATGCCATCGACACCCATGCGGTAGGTAATGCCGTAAGCTGGCAGCCAGGCGGCCTCTTCCATAAATTGAAACGCAGCGGAAGCGCTATCAAATCCATTCAGGATTTGCAGGCTGACCAGAAAAGTCAGCAGGCTGGTGCCCAAGGCCAAGTATCGGGCCAGTTTGGCACTCTCCTTCACGGCAAAGAAGATGACCAATGCACCGACCAATGGAAGAAATGTGACCAAACTCAACATATGCCCAATCGTCCCGCTCGCAATGAGGTAACCCGGTTCCGGGAAAGGTTCCCAACACCTCTCAACTTTCCCTGTTGCCAGGGAGTGGTGTTCCTTTAAGTATAGAGTGACATCAAGACCAACACGCCGATCAACATGGCAAAGGCATAGTGATAGACATAGCCCGTTTGCAGGCTGCGCAACTGTTCTGCCCAACGCTGGCAAAGATTGGCCACACCGTTGACACAACCATCAACAATCTTGGCATCACCCGTCAACCACAAACCTTCGCCAATCAATTTTGCCGGCTGCACGAACAGACGGTCATACAGGCGATCAAAATACCAGGCGTTCAACAGAAAACGGTGGGTTGCCCGATAATGACCGGCAATGATACCCGGCAGCTCAGGCATGCGAACATAGAGCAACCAGGCCATACCCAGACCGATGAGAAACATCAGGAAGGGTGACCATTTTACCCAGGCACTGACATGGTGGGCATGTTCCATGGCATCGTGGCCGGGTGCCAGGAAGATGGCCGATTTAAACCACCCCAGGTGGGTCATCGATTCACCGAGCATACCGGCAAAGAGGGCCCCCACCGCCAGTACCATCAATGGCCCCAACATCACCCAGGGCGATTCATGGGCATGGTCATAGCTATGATGATCGGCAGGACGGCCATGGAAGGTCATGAAGATCAAGCGGAACGAATAAAAGGTGGTCAACACCGCTCCGATCATGCCCAAGGTCCAGGCAAAGGTGCCAGCCGTGCTATGGGCTGCATAAGCCGCCTCCAGAATGGCATCTTTGGAGTAGAAGCCCGCCAGGAAGGGAAAGCCGGTCAAGGCCAGCGTTCCAATCATCATCACCGTATAAGTGATGGGAATTTTTTTGCGCAGCCCCCCCATCTTGCGCATATCCTGTTCATGGTGCATCGAATGGATGACGGCACCGGCACTCAGGAAGAGCAGCGCTTTAAAGAAGGCATGGGTCATCAGGTGAAAAATGGCAGCCGAATAGGCGGAAACTCCGGCAGCAAAAAACATGTAGCCCAACTGCGAACAGGTGGAATAGGCGATCACCCGCTTGATATCGTTTTGCACCAGACCGACGGTGGCGGCAAAGAAGGCGGTGATGGCCCCGATCACCGTCACGACGGTCAAGGCGGTCTCCGACAGCTCAAAGAGCGGCGAGGCGCGGCAGACCATGAACACACCAGCGGTAACCATGGTCGCGGCGTGGATCAAGGCGGAGACAGGCGTTGGCCCTTCCATGGCATCCGGCAACCAGGTATGCAGAATAAACTGGGCCGATTTACCCATGGCACCGATAAAGAGCAGCAGGCAGATCAGGGTCATGGTATGAACCGGACCCCAGAAGAGAAAGTCAACGGTTTGCGGGTATTGTCCGGTTCCGGCCATGCGGAAGACGGTGGCATAATCCAGGGTGTGGAACACCTGATAAATGGTGAAGATACCCAGGGCAAAACCAAAGTCGCCGACCCGGTTGACCAGGAAGGCCTTGATGGCGGCGTTGCAGGCCGACTCTTTTTTGAACCAGAAGCCGATCAACAGGTAGGAGGCCAGACCGACCCCTTCCCAGCCGAAGAAGAGTTGCAAAAAGCTGTCACCGGTAACCAGCATCAGCATGGCAAAGGTGAAGAGCGACAGATAGCTGAAGAAGCGTGGTTGATCTGGATCTTCCGCCATGTAACCCATGGAGTAGATATGGATCAAAGTGGAGATACCGGAGACCACGATCAGCATCACGGCGGTCAGGCGATCGATCAACAGACCGAACGAGACGCGAAACTCACCGGAGACAATCCAGGACCAGACCTCCTGCCGCACCGGGTCGCCGTTACCGACGGCAATCTCGAAAAAGGTGATGATGGCCAACAAAGCAGAAACCGACATGCCTGCGATGGTTACCAGGCTGGCCAACCGGTTGCCCAGCAGCCGGCCAAAAAAGCCGGCAATCATGGAGCCGAACAGCGGTGCCAGAACGATCAGAAGATATTTGCTCATAGTTCACATTCCACGGCCTAGTCGGCTTAACCTTTCAGGGTGTCAATCCGTTCCACATCGATGGTCGCCCGATTCCGGAAGAAAGCAACCAGAATGGCCAGGCCAATTGCTGCTTCCGCCGCCGCAACCGCCAGGACAAAAAAGGTGAAAATCTGTCCGGTCACATCGTTGTTGTAGTGAGAAAAGGCTACAAAGTTGATGTTGACCGACAAAAGAATCAGTTCAATGCTCATCAGGATGATGATCACGTTGCGCCGGTTAAGAAAAATGCCGAACACACCGGTGGTAAACAAAATGGCACCCAAAATCAAAAAATGATGCAAGGACATGAGTTAAGCTCCTTCGCCCGGTTTGCGCTGCACCAGTTCCACCGCTTCGGAACGGGTGCGGGCGATTTGTTGACTGATCACTTGGCGACGCATCACTTTTTTCCGTTCACGCAGAGTCAGAACAACGGCACCAATCAAGGCAACCAACAGAATCAGCGAGGCCAATTCAAACGGATAGAGATATTGGGTATAGAGGGTACGTCCGATGGCCAGGGTATTGGGTACAGTGCTGGCGGCAGCCACATGGGCATGGCTGTGCGACAGCACGACGACCAACTCAAGCAAAATCACGGCACCGACTGCCAACCCCAGGGGCAGATGGTTGATTGCCTGGGCTTTCAAATCGCTGACGTCCATATCCAACATCATCACCACAAACAAGAACAGCACCGCCACGGCACCCATGTAGACCATCACCAGCAGAGCAGCCAAAAACTCTGCTTCCAGGAGGACGAACAGGGCCGCAGTGGAAAAAAAGGTCAGAATCAAAAACAGCACCGAATGGACCTGATTGCGACTGCTGACCACCCCGATCGCCGCCAGGGTCGTCACTGCCGCAAAAGCGTAGAAAATGACATCTACCACCATCATCGGACTCACCTATTTTTTATCAGCCTGTTGATACAATGCTTGTTGCAACCATCCACTGCCATCTTGCCACCTGCTGTTGCATCGGTGTCAACGGTAGCGGGCATCTGCTGCCAGATTGGCATCAATTTTATCTTTCCAGCGCTCATAATTGCCCAACAGGCGCTGTTTGTTGGAAACCAGTCCATCTCGTGTTTCGGCAAAAAATTCAAAATTCGGCCCCAGAACAATGGCATCGACCGGGCAGGCCTCCTGGCAATAGCCACAATAGATGCACTTGGCGTTGTCTATGTCATAGACGCTGGTCAACCGTTTTTCTGCCGTGCTGTTGGGGTCGATGGCAATGAAGATGGCCTGTGCCGGGCAAACGGCCTCGCACAATTTGCAGGCCACACATCTCTCCGCACCGTTTTCATCCCGACGCAAAGCATGTTCACCACGAAATCGCGGGGACAGGGGCGTTCTCTCTTCGGGATACTGCACGGTAATATTGGGTTTGAAAAAATAGCGCAGGGTGACGGCCAAACCGGCAGCCAGTTCACGCAAGCCAAAGGTCCATACCCACCCTTTTACACCGACACTCATTGCTCATCCCCGCCGCAAGGGTTGTTCACCCGTTGTTCCATGGTCACCAATGACGCCCGTTTGCTTCCGATCCACCGTTACACTTTACCAAACAGATGCAGCCCCACTGCGGTCAAAAAGACCCAGGTCAGGGAGATGGGCAGAAAAATTTTCCAACCCAAGCGCATCAACTGGTCATAACGATACCGGGGGAAGGTGGCGCGAATCCAGAGAAAAACAAACATCAGAAAACCTGCCTTGATGGCCAGCCAAACGATGCCCGGAATAAAGGAGAGCAGCCCGATCGGCGGCAACCAACCTCCCAGAAACATCAGGCTGCCCAAAAAGCAGACCAGAATCATGTTGGCATATTCACCCAGGAAAAAGAGGCCGAAGCTCATGGCAGAATAATCGGTAAAATAACCGGCCACCAGCTCTGCCTCCGCCTCGGGCAGATCAAAGGGGGAGCGGTTGGTCTCTGCCACGCCTGAGATGAAATAGATAACAAACATGGGCAGCAGGGGGATGATATTCCACATATCCTGCTGGGCATTGACAATATCCTTGAGGCTGAGGCTGCCGCTGAGCAGAATGACCGGGATCAGGGTAAAGCCCAGGGAAACTTCGTAGGAGATCATTTGCCCGGCAGAGCGCATGGAGCCCAAAAAGGCAAAGCGCGAGTTGGAAGACCAGCCCGACATCAGAACCCCGTAGACCCCGATCGAAGAGATGGCCAACACATAGAGAATGCCAACATTGATATCAGCCAGAATCAGCTCCGGCGAAAAGGGGATCACCGCCCACATCAGCAGTGCGGGTACCAGCGTCAGGGCAGGAGCCAGAAAAAAGACCGCCCGCTTGGCCCCCTGCGGAATCAGGGTCTCTTTGCAGAAAAGTTTAATGGCATCGGCAAAGGGCTGCAGAATACCCCAAAAGCCGGCCCGGTTTGGACCGTAGCGCACCTGCATGTAACCGATCACCTTGCGTTCGGCCAAGGTATAGTAACTGACAAGGATCATGACCGGCGTGATCAGCAGAATAATTTTGATCAATGTCCAGACCAATGTCCACACCAGCGGCCACCATTGGGGTCCCAGCAGTGCCAAACCTTGATTCTGGATGAGTTGGTTCAATTCAGTCATCGCTTAGTCCGGTTATCAACCGTCCGCAAAAGAGTCTCAGCCAATCACCGGAAAATGGTGCTTCCGGGGTTATGCCGGGAAGTGGCATCACTTCCCCAAACTTGCATCTACAAACCCACAAGGCTTACCTGTGGGAAACCGCCGTCCCAATCACAGAGATCCTGCAACAGGGCCGCCCTCTGACCCATATCGCCAAAGACAACCTGGGCAGGAACGTTGGCATCCAGACTGGCAATACACTCCACATTCCGTTCGCCACAAATCATGCGAACCCGTTGCCCATCGCCAATATTGGCCTTGCCTGCATCTTCCGGGTTGATGCGCAGAGTACCCAAGGCACTGCGCCCCAGAGTCAGTTGTGCCAAAATAGTCGAACGGCGGGCAATGGCATCATCCTGAAAAAACGGTGGCTCAACCACCAGCAGGAGACCATCTTTGCTCGTGGCAACGGTTGCCAACGGCAAACCGGCGGTAACCGGTTTATGATCGCAGGCCGCGCTTAGTTCACCGGCTTCCAGGCCGTCCAAGGCATAGCGATGGTCGGCTGCGGCCATACGGGCCTGCAACGCCTCCCGGGTGTTATAGGGCAAAGGTTTGGCAAAGCGGTCGCTCAAGGAACGCAAAATACGCCAATCTTCTTTGGCCTGTACCGGTCCCATCACGGCCATATCGCTCCGTTGTGCCCGGCCTTCCAGGTTGGTCAATGTGGCCGGACGTTCGCCGTTGGCCAGACCCGGCAATACCACCGCCGCCATTTCGGCAGCAGGGGTCTGCTGTGCGCCGATATAAATCACCACACTCTTGGCCAAGGCTGTCCGCGCCAGCGAAGTATCCACCGCTTCGATGCTGGGGTCACAACCCAGCAGCAGCAGCAGGCGAATCTCGCCATTGGCGGCACCTTGCAAAATCTGTTGCGCGTTGCGGCCATGCCGCTCCAAACGCCGATAACCCGGATCTCGATGCGGTACCACGCCAAGATCCTGAGCCGCCGCCGCATTGCCCCGGCCTGCCACCCGGTTGAAACCGTTCCATTGTGTACTCAGGGCCCCTACCCGCTCCAGCAGGGCCACGGCACAACGGCGAATCGCCTCGGCCTGCGGGTGGTGAATGGCATAGTTGCCCAGCAGCAGTACCGGCTGTTTGGCCTTTTGCCAGGCTTCTGCCAAGGCGGAACGATGGCCGTCACTGCTGCCCAACTCCTGCAACAGGCCATCGAGGAAAGCCACTTCGTCTCCTGGACGCACGACCAGTTGGGTCAAATTGGCCAGATTGTGCTGCAACTGACGGGGATGGACAGCAAAGGCCCGGGCCCCGGCCAGGGTGGCCTGACGCAAACGCAGATTGAGTAACGGTGTTTCGTAACGGGGTTCAAAACCGATCAGCAGGATCACATCCGCCTTGCCCAACTGGCTCAGCGGCGTATTCATGGAGAGATCGGCCCGTGTCAACGGCACCTCGTCAGCGCTGAAATCGCGCTGCCGCAAACGATGATCCAGATGCGGCGTACCCACCACATGGCGCAGAAACTCCTGGAAGGCATAGAGTTCTTCAGCACCCTGCCCACTTTCGGAGGCCAAACCGGCCACCTCTTCCGGTTTGAACCGTTTCAGCAGATCGGCAGCCCGATCCAGAGCCACTGCCCAGGAGGCCGGAACCAGTTGATTGCTCTCTTCGGAACGGACCATGGGTTGTTGCAAACGTTCACGGGTCAAACCGTCATAGGCAAAACGCCCCTTGTCACACAACCAGGTCTGGTTGATCTCCGGGCAACGCCGTGACATGACCCGTTTGACCTCATTGTTGAGATGATCAACCCGCTGATGGCAACCGACGGCACAATGCGCGCAGATGCCATCGCTGTTTTTCAACTCCCACCCTCTGGCCTGGAAATGGAACGGCTTATTGTTGAGCGCACCCACCGGGCAGAGTTCCGCCAGGTTGCCGGTCAATTCGGAGGTCAACGGACGAGAGGTGTAGGGACCAACCTGCATATGGTCACCACGATAAACGGCCCCCATTTCTGGAGCCCCGGCAACCTCGTCGGTGAAACGGATACAGCGCGTGCAGTGAATGCAGCGGTTCATTTCCGTTTCCAACAAGGGGCCCAGATCATAATCGCGCTCATGCCGCTTGTGTTCGTGGTAGCGGGAACGATCCGGACCATATTTCATGGCCAGATCCTGCAAGGTACACTCCCCGCCCTGATCACACACCGGACAATCCAACGGGTGGTTGATCAGCAGAAATTCCATCACCGCCTGGCGGCCCTTGCGCACCATGTCGGAATCGGTTTTAACCACCATTCCTTCGCTGACCGGCATCGCACATGAGACGACCGGTCTGGGCATTTTTTCCACTTCAACCAGACACATCCGGCAATTGCCAGCGATGGACAGCTGCGGATGATAGCAAAAATGCGGAATATAGACGCCCAGCAATCGCGCTGCCTCCATGATGGTGGCACCCGGCTGGACACTGATTTCCTTCCCGTCGATGATCAGAGTAGGCATCGTTTCGGCTTGCTCCAAAGACCTTTACTGACAATAGCGCAAATCAGGCCACCATACAGCGGCCATGCTCCACGTGGTATTCAAACTCTTCCCGGAACGCCCGGATTGCCCCCACCACCGGCATGGCGGCCGCGTCTCCCAGGGCACATATGGTCTTGCCCTGAATATTTCCTGCAACACTCAACAGCAAATCAATATCTTCCCGCACCCCTTTGCCCTGCTCGATCCGCTGCATGATCTGCGACAACCAACCGGTACCTTCCCGGCACGGCGAACATTGGCCACAGGATTCATGACGGTAAAAGCGGGAGAGTCGGGCAATGGCGCGCACGATACACACCGAGCGATCCAGAACGATCACGGCACCGGAACCCAACATGCTGCCTGCTTTGCTGATGGCATCGTAATCCATGGTCACGGTTTCGCAAACCGTTTTGGTCAATACGGGGGAAGAGGCCCCACCAGGAATGACCCCTTTCAGGTTATCCCAACCACCACGGATACCACCGGCATACTCCTCGAGCAGAACTTTGAGCGGAATACCCAGCTCAACTTCATAGTTGCCCGGTTTGTTGACATGACCGGAGACGGCAAACACTTTGGTACCGGTCGATTTGTCCACACCCAGGCTGCTGTACCAGGCCCCTCCGTTCAGGATAATGTCCGGCACCGAGGTCAAGGTCTCCACATTATTGATCACCGTCGGCCCGCCATAGAGGCCGATATTGGCCGGAAACGGTGGTTTCAGCCGGGGCTGTCCTTTTTTGCCTTCCAGCGATTCGATCAAGCCGGTCTCTTCACCGCAGACGTAAGCACCGCCCCCCCGATGAACCGCCAGATCAAAACGAACACCGCGCCCCATGACATTGTCACCCAGATAACCGGCAGCATAGGCCTCATCGATGGCGGCCTGCACCCGTTCCGCCTCCCGGTAAAATTCGCCACGAATGTAGATATAGCCCCGCTCAGCCCGCACGGCATAGCCGGCGATGATCATCCCTTCGATCAACTGGTGCGGCACGTAGCGCAGAATATCGCGGTCTTTGCAAGTGCCCGGTTCACCTTCGTCGGCGTTGCAGACCAGATATTTGGCCCGGTCATCCTTGGGAATGAAAGACCATTTGAGACCAGCCGGAAAACCGGCACCACCCCGCCCGCGGATACCGGACCGTTTGACTTCATCAATGATGTCGTCACCTGACAGCGTCAGGGCCTTCTCCAGGGCCTGGTAACCGCCTGCCGACTTGTAAACCGCCAGCGTATGGCTGTTCTCCAGGTGAATGTGTTTATAGACAATCTTCGTCATGGAGGTTCGCTCGTGTTCAGGGCAACTGATCGATGATCTCCGACACCTTGGCCGGGGTCAAATTTTCATAGTAGTCGTCATTGATCTGCAGCATTGGGGCGTTGATGCAGGCCCCCAGGCACTCCACCTCACTCAAGGTAAAACGACCGTCGCTGCTGGATTCACCAAACGACAACTGCAATTTATTGCGTAACGCCTGGGCAATGCTGTCCGAGTCACAAAGCCAGCAGGAGATATTGGTACAAACCTGAATATGGTATTTGCCAACCGGCTTGAGGTTGTACATGGTGTAGAAGGTAGCCACCTCATAGACCCGGATCGGCGGCATACCGACGATTGTGGCGACATAATCCAATGCCTCTTGCGACAACCAGCCACCGAACTCCCGTTGCGCCAGGTGCAAAACTGGCATCACGGCGGATTCGCGGCGATCGGCAGGATAGCGTTGAAAGATCACCTCAACCTGGCGCATGGCCTCCTCGGAAAACCGGGGGGGCACCCCACTGGAACTTTTCTGCAATTCGCTCATGAAACGTGCTTGCCCGTCACAAAGTGGAAAATGTTACCGGTCGATCTCACCAAAGACAATATCGACCGTCCCGACCAGGGTGGTCACATCGGCGAGCATATGTCCCAAGGCCATC
>PDZV01000079.1 GCA_002753135.1 Magnetococcales bacterium WMHbinv6
CCTCGGTGGTCAGCTGTTGGATCTCCGGCATGCTGCCGATGATCGGTCGCCCATAGGGGTGACCTGCAAAGGCGGCGGCGCGAAACCGTTCCATGAAACGGGCGTTGGGATCGGCATCGGTACGGCTGCGGCGCTCTTCCTGTACCACCTGATTTTCCGAGCGGAAGGAGGCCTCCTGCAGGGAGAGATGCTGCATGCGGTCCGCTTCCAGCTGCAGAGCCAAGCTGCCCCGATCAGCCGCCAGCTTGATATAATAGCAGGTGTCATCCTGAGAGGTGAAAGCGTTATCTTCGCCACCCTGTTGGGCAATCCGGCGGTGAAACTCCCCGGCAGGAATGGCCGGGGTGCCCTGAAACATCATATGTTCCAACATATGCGAGATACCGCCTTTGCCTGCAGGCTCGTCGATGGCCCCAACCCGATACCAGACTTCCGAGATCAGAATGGGAGCCTTGGCTTCGCGCACCAGAATCACCCGCATGCCGTTATCCAGGGTGAAATCTTCAGCTTGCAAAGCGGCGGCGGGCGAGGAAGTCAGGAGCGGCAGCAACAAAGCAGAAAGAGACAGCAGGCGACGGCCCCAGAACAATCGACTCATTTGCCTCCTTTTTTTCTGTCGTTGCCGCTGCCACCCATCCAGGAAGGCAGCTTTTCCTGCTCGTTGCGCGAAGCGACGCCATCATCCTGAATGGCGACCGGAGCAGGCAGCTGAAAAGAGGAGCTGCGGCTCGATTTGCTGCTCTGTGCCCGGGCCGGATCCGTCCAGCCGGGGGTGCGGGCATCGACACCGCGCCGGGCATCATCCGGGGAGGGAAGTTTATGCAGATCCGGGGGAATTTCCAGCGGCTCCCGGGTGGCAACACGGGCCGGGTCGAGCAGATTGCTATCCCAAGGCAGGGTAAAATTGCTGGAACAACTGTTCAGCAACAGAGCGGAGGCGGCGATAAACCAGCGAAAAGTCGTTTTCATGGTGAGGGAGTTCCTGTTTTACGCAAGCTGTTCCACAAAAGCAGAGCCACGCCGAGATCGATGGCGACATCTGCCAGATTGAAAATGGGCCAGGAAAGATCATGCCAGTGCAAATGAATAAAGTCTACAACATATCCCAGACGGATGCGATCGACCAGGTTGCCCGCCGCTCCACCCAGGATGCAGCCCAGGGCAATGCTCTCTTGTTGACGGGTGGACTGCAAGAGCAGCACCAGAATAAAAATGATGGCCAAAAAGGCCACCCCGATCAGGATCAGGCTGCGCCACAGATCGGGCAGGGTGGCAAACAGGCTGAAGGCGGCACCCAGATTGTGGGCCAGCGTGAAATCAAAAAAGCCCGGTACCAGGGTGATCTCCCGGCTGGCCAACTCCACGCTGGCGAAATATTTGGACAGTTGATCGGCAACCAGCAGCAGGAGTGCCGTCAGCAGACCGCTGCCGCGCTGCAGATGGCGCGGCACGGTCGTGTCGGTCAAGGTGGCATCGGAGCTGGCTGGCGGGGAGAGCATCTCGTGCGCTCACGCCGCCGGCGAGTGGCCGATGATCTCTTCGACCACGACATGGCAGCGCGGACAAAGTTCCGGGTGGGGGTCACTCTGCCCGGCAGGCAGCGTTTTGCTTTGCGCCTCAAACCAGTTCCAGCAGCGCACACACTTGCTGCCACCGGAACGGCGGAAGGTTATCTGCAACGCTGGCAGATCAGCACAGGGGATGGCCTCTGCCGGTGCCTGACTGCTCTCCAGCAGGGTTACCCGGGCGACGATCAACAGGCGGGCCGGATCGGCAAAACGGCTGAGCTGTTGCAGCAAGGCCGGGCTGGCGTAGAGGGTCACCTCCACCTCCATGAAGGTGCCGATCCGTTTGGCCAGCCGTTCCTGTTCCAGAATGCGATAGATGGCGGCGCGTACCTGGCGGAACTGCTCCCAGGCTTCGGCCTGATCTGCCATGCGCCACTCCGGGTGGGGCTCTGGAAAGTCGGCCAGATGGACCGAGGCGGCACGCGGCGCACCACCGTGTTGAGCCGGATCGGCCATGAAGGTCCAGATCTCTTCGGCAGTAAAGGAGAGAATCGGCGCGATCAGCCGCACCAGACTTTCCAGAATATGGTTGAGAACCGTTTGTGCCGCCCGGCGCGAGGGCGAATTTTGCCCGTCGCAGTAGAGGCGATCTTTAAGAATATCCAGATAAAATGCCCCCAGATCGACGGCACAAAAATAGTGCAGATCCTGATAGACCCGGTGGAAGGCATAATTTTCGTAAGCACCCTCCACCTGCTGAATCAACAGAGCCAGACGATCCAGTGCCCAACGATCGAGTGCGGGCATCTGCGCCAGCTCCACGCTATGGTGGGCGGGAATAAAATCGTGCAGATTGCCGAGGACAAAACGCAGCGTGTTGCGAATGCGGCGGTAGGCGTCGGAGAGCCCTTTGAGAATTTCGTCGGAGAGACGAATATCGCCGGAATAATCTTCGGCAGTGACCCAGAGACGGAGAATGTCGGCCCCGTATTGTTGGATCACTTTTTCCGGGGCGATGACGTTGCCCAGCGATTTGGACATTTTGCGCCCCTGTCCGTCGACCACAAAACCGTGCGTCAACACCGCACGGTAAGGGGCCTGATCACGGGTGCCGATGGCCGCCAGCAAGCTGGAGTGAAACCAACCCCGGTGTTGGTCGGAACCTTCCAGGTAGAGATCAGCAGGCCAGTTGAGGGATAACCCTTCGCTGACCCCCCGCTCCAGCACAGCGGCGTGGGTGACCCCGGAGTCGAACCAGACATCGAGAATATCTTTTTCTTTGCGGAAATGGTCAGATCCGCACTGCGGGCAACGAAATCCCTCCGGCAAAAAGGCGCTGGCCTCCCAGTTGAACCAGACATCGGCGCTCTGCTCTTCCACCTGGCGGGCGATCTGTTCGATCCCTGCGCTGTCGGTGAGGCGGTTTTGGCAATTGGCGCAGGAGATGACGGTGATCGGTACCCCCCAGGTCCGTTGCCGCGAAACACACCAATCCGGGCGCACGGCAATCATGTTACGGATGCGATCTTCGCCCCAGGCCGGAATCCATTGCGTGGCCTGGATGGCGGCCAGCGCCTTGTCG
>PDZV01000029.1 GCA_002753135.1 Magnetococcales bacterium WMHbinv6
CTGGCACCGCCATAGTTA
Organism: Magnetococcales bacterium WMHbinv6; assembly: GCA_002753135.1. Classification (GTDB taxonomy): domain Bacteria; phylum Pseudomonadota; class Magnetococcia; order Magnetococcales; family Magnetaquicoccaceae; genus Magnetaquicoccus. The sequence goes on from PDZV01000029.1 coordinate 19, forward strand.
TTCGCTGCATCCAACTCTGGGTCATGAATCGCCAGAGATGGGTTCAACGTCACTGTGGTACCACCCTCAACAAAGGTCGGAGAGGCTGTTCCAAACACCCGCAACTCGTTCAGACCACCACTGGCCCCCCAAAAATTCAGTACATTGAACTGAACATATCGTCCTTCAGCAGCGGGAATGCTCAGCGTAGTAACCGGAAGCGTTGCACCGGCTGGCAACACCAAATGCTGCTGACTGCCAGAGGTGGAATAGACTTCATTCAGCTCAGCATCCAGAATTTGCAATGTCCAATCACGGGTAGTCCGATCATTGGACCCACCGTTATGGGTATCCAGAAACTCTATCTTGTCGATGCTGTACATCTGTGCCAGATCAATGCGCGCCCAACCACCTTGCCCTTCAGGTGTCAACCAATAGTCGCTGGGATTGGCTGGTTCCGAGTAAAAACCGTCGACAATATTGTCGGGGGTGAAATCTGTGCCATAACTTGGACCACTTACGCTTTTACCCAAAGCAACATTCACTGAACTGAACTGCGCAGCCTGATTGGCAACAACGTTGTCTGCGCTCACCATCACACCAACCGTATGGGTTACCATCTGGACACCGCCCGAACCCTGATCCCCCATATTGCCATCTTCAAACATGAAATCAATTTTAACCAACTGCTCGACTGGATCAACATGTGAATTGGTATACTGGATCAAGGGTAAAATGGAGTTTACCAGCGCCGTGGTGGCATTGCTGTTGAAAGTAACCGCCAAGAAACCGTTGCTGTTATTGTCAACCGCACCAATCACCAACCCGTCGTAGCTTAACGCCTCCCCCTCCGTCAAAGGCGACAACAAACCAGAGGCAGAAAAATGGTCATCGGCATTGAATTCGCCATGACGACCTACCACCAGGCTGGCACCGCCATAGCTGTTAACGGCATCCAGTTCAGGATCATGAATGGCCAACGTGTTATCCAGGGTAACCGCAGAACCGTTTTCAACAAAGAGAGGCGTCGTATCCGGTGCAAAAACCCTCAGTTCACTTAGGCCACCACCATAACCCCAGTAACTATCGATAGAGAAACGAACATATTGACCCGCTGTATCAGCAACATCCACTGAAGAAATCAAAAGATTGCCGCCTGCAGTCTGATCGAGCCCCAGGAATGATCCCTGCAGGGTATCCACCACCGTAAGAGAAGCATCAAGAATTTCAATTGTCCAATTCTGCGTTGCCCGATCGTTGTTGCCCCCATTATGAGTGTTGACCAATTCAATACGACCAATGGGCATGACCTGGCCCAAATCGATGGTGGCTGAACCGGTTGCATAACTGGGTGCCAACCAATAGTCGCCACTTTCATTTGTCGAATCGTCGACAATCAGGGACGGGGAATAAACGGCATTATTATCAATAGCTATACCAGTAACGCTTGCATCCAGCGCCAGATTTTGGTCTGCAGGATAATGCTGAGAATGCATCACCGGAGCATCGTTTACGGAAACCACCGTGACCGGCACAGTGACCGGATTTGCAGAACGCAACCCTTCTGCATCCTCTGCAACCACCGTGAAAGCATCTGCAGCTCCTGCAAAGCCTGCTGCGGGCAACCAATAGGCTTTATGCATGGCATCGATGGTATCATTCTCACCAGCGATAAAATTGGTAGCGGAATCAATATCGCTGCCAATGCGCAACGTACCAGAGGTCACACTTTTCACCACAAAGGCGGTCACCCCTGCATTGTCCGCAGCATTACTGTTATTCAACAAGGTACTGAGCGTGAACACATTCTGGCTGTCTTCACCGACTTCAATAGTGTTTGTTATGCTGCTTAAAGTCGGTGCTGTATTAAACACACTTTGCAGGGTATAACTACCGAATTGGCCGTGCAATATCTGCGCATCGAGGAAATAGGTGCCAGAGGTCTGAGGCGTAAAATTAATTTCTGCTGGTTCATCAGTGCCAAAATTATCTGACAGTATCTGACCTGTTGCATCACGGAGAAACAGGTGTGCGATCGTGTTGGGATAGGTTGTACCCATACGATAGGTGTAGATCTCCTCAGCCTGCAAGGAAACGGCATACCAATCACTATCGCCAGCATAGTTGATCACCCCATTAAGGCTCATGCCGAGTGCCAGGCTCTCTGCTGTATCCGTACCAAAGTTGGAGTCAACCCGCAAAACGTTACTGGCTGTTGTCTCGGTGATCCCTATTCCGTCACCATAGCTTGCCACCACCCGCACATACCCCATTTCAATCGGCATATCGGGGTTGTTGGCCAGAGATTGTGCATACGGCATGGTTATGGTTGCAGAAGAGAGACCGGCATTGCTCGTTACCGTCGTGGCAAAACCGCCTTCCGTGTACCAACTGATACCATTTGGTGACTCCTGCAACTGATAAGTGACCGAACCATTGGGCAGTCCATCGGCATCACTCAGTTGGCTGTTGATGGTCATGAGCGCATTATCATCGAGGCTGATTGACACCAAACCACTCGGCTGATGGTCCAACATGCCGGCATTGTTCAATTTGATCAACACCGCATGCGAACCGTTGCCCGTATCGGTACTCATCACCCCTGAACCGGGATCCAGATCAGCCGTGCCGCTCACCATTCCGGTGACATAGATATTGCCGGAGCTGTCGACAGCAATGTTGCCCGCAATATCCGATTCCGCTCCACCAAAGGAACGCGCCCACACCGAGCGGCCATCATGATCCAATTTGGCGACAAAAATATCACTACTGCCACCATTGCTGTACAACGTCTGGCCCAGGTTGGCCTGACCAGTATAGGTACCGGTAAGATAAAACTCACCGTTACTGTCCATGGTCATGGCAAGATTGCTCACGCCATTCACCTGGTACTGGCGGGTCCATTGTTCGTTGCCACTCGGATCCAGGTTTTCAAAAAACAGTCTGCCATCGGAAGTGTGACCCAGCAGATACATATTCCCCGACTTGTTGATCGCCAGATCCGATACCCAGGCAGCGGTCATCTCTGCGCTGCCATTGTTCAGATTATCGACAGTCTGATACCAGTGGCTGCTGCCATCTGCAGAAATTTTTTCCACAAACGGCAGAATCATGCCGACATTGTTATCGTAGTGATTACCCACCACGATCATGTTATTGGCTTTGTCAAATTGTACCGACTGAATCCGGTCTGCACCCGACGTATTGATTGATCCATCTGTGGTCATCACACTGTCGGACAAAACAGAGCCATCGGTGGCCATTACCGACAAATGGGCACTCTCACCGGAAATGGTGCGGAACATGTCATCGGACGTTGCCGAACCCCAACCTACCTGCACCCCTGAGTCATTGATGCGAGCGATCCGACCACTATTGTCTGCACTGTCGCCAAAATGCTGTGCCCACAGCAAGTTGCCATTGGTGTCATATTTTTCGACAAACAGATCCACGCCACCATGGCTGCTCACCTGTTTGCCTTGTCCGGCACCGGAATTGAGAATGCCAGAAAAGAGTCCTGAAACATACAAATAGCTGCTTGACCCTTCGGTTACCAGATTCACTCCGGTCACCATGGACATACCACTTTCAGCCGCAACGACACTGCTCCAGGTGCCTGAGTTGGCAAAACCTTCGACAAAACCGTTACCAGTAATGGTTTCTGGCAGATTGACCCCCGGAGGAACCATCACCGAACCGTCGTAGCCACCCACCATAAAGAGCTGCCCGGAACCAACCGCCAGATCCATGCCCCAGGAGTTGCCCGCTGCCGTACCATTGGCAGCATGGTTGACCGCCCACCCAATTTGACCACTCTCTGGCACCGCACCCGGGTTCAGGGTTACCATGGCCGATTGATCGGACCATTCCTTTCCGTCAAAGCCTTGCCAACTGAACTGCGCGGGCACACTCCATCCGGCATTGGGCACAAATACCAGCTCATTGAGATCCGCCAGAGCAATCTCCTGATTGGCCACGACCGCTACCCCGTTAAGCTGCAGCTGACCTGCTGTACCCTGTGGCAATTGGGTAATCTTGATCCTGGAGAGCAGATCGCCATCCATATCATAGCTGCGGTTGCTGAAGGCATCGGCCCTGAAACGGAACCAGTCGCTGGCATTACCTGCACGGCTGAAATCGTGTACCTCTGGGGCATGATTGATCCAGGTCACCACTTCGGTCTGATCGCTGATTAAATCAAAAAGATCTTCACCGTTGTCAAACACTTCGACTCGAATTGAACGCCCGATGTCAGAGGCGGTAATCACATATTCGGCCTGGTTGTTATTGGGATTGAACAGTTCATACCAGGAGCCATCACTGTCTTGATATTCCCAGTAATAAGCGGGCAAAATCGCATCCCCCTCAATACCATGCAACAAGGTGACGGCTGACAATGTCTCCCCTACGATAGGGGTGCCGTGCAAATAGACAACATCATTCGGGTTGGCGTCATACAGATTGCCGCTACCACCCTCCAGCTTGACGACAAACATTTGCTCGTTGTAACCGGTATCGCCAACTTTCAGTACACCGTCGTAATTGGTACCGCCGATCATCACCTGACCAGAAACACTACCGGTCATCACCAGATTGCCAAGACTGTCCACCAGCAGATCGTTGATCCGACTCTCACCCCCTTGAATCACATTCTGCCACAGCTGTTCGCCTTCAAAATTAAACGCCATGGCAACGGCATGATTGAAACCATCGGTGACACTGGAGTTGTTGCTACCCCCCAACATCAGACCTGATTCGGTCAATACCAGCGAAAGCTGGCTGTCCATGTTGATGCTGTCGTCATCTACCCCAAAAGCAGAGGCCCAGGTAACGGTCCCGCTACTGTCCAGACGGGCGATAAAAATTTTGTGACCACCGCTGGTATCGCTGATCGTATGGCCATCCAGAGAACCGTCATCAAAATGAATCGACCCGGCAAAGGTACCTGCCACATAAATATTGCCTGCCGTATCGGTGACCAATTCGCTCGCTGTGACAGCGGCTCCGGTAAAATTCTGACTCCAGGCAATGGTACCCGTGGACAGATCAATGGCGGTGACCAAAGCATGGCCACTGCTCAAAGAGGTGGCTTGCTGCCCGACAACAAACAGATGACCGGCATGATCCAGGGTTACCCCTTCAATCGATTGATTCACCGACCAGGCAATGTTGATATCCGCGCCGCCTGTAGCAAGACCCGTATTGGAATCAATGGAATGGGCAAAAAGATGTTGCGGCAGTGTGCCATCCGTATTCAGCGTCTGCCCCTGTGTCAGGCCAAAAACCAGCGAAACGTTGCCGTTGACCAGAATGACACCACCATCCTGATTATCGGCATCGCCCACCGCTTTGGCCCAAAGGATATCGCCGGTAGCAGCATCGGTTTTGATCACATAAAGATCATTGGATGCCCGCCCTGTGGCACTGGTCAAAGCGCTGCTCACATCGGCAACACCATTGTCGTCCACATCCAAAGAACCGGCAAAACGCCCCACTTGATAGAGATAATCGTGGCCATTTTCTGTAGAAACGGTCACACTGCCCGCATCCACATGCCCACTGCCCAATTGCTGGATGGTGTTGGCCCACTGCAATTGCCCGGTTGTATCCACTTTTTCCAGGAATGCCCCATCCGCACCACTGCGCAGCAAGGGATAATCATCAAACGTGGCATCCAGATCCACATGGCCATGGAAACTGCCGGTTACATACACATTATCCTGGCTGTCGATGGCCAAATTTTCCCCTTCCGCCCCGCCATTCCACACGTTGCGGCTGACGTTGGCCCAGGAAACAGACTCCAGCAAGGCAACCGTCAGAGTAAAGGTATCGGAAACGGCTAAACCCGCATTATCTTGCGCCGTTATCGTAATATCAATACTGCCACTCTCTAAAGGAGCCTCACCGGAAAAATACATTCCATCCGTGCTACTGAACTGCAACCAGCTCGGCAACGCACCACCATCGCTCAACGTCGCCGAATAGCTCAAACCATCGCCAAAACTGCTATCAGGATCGGTGAAACTATCCCAAGACGGGCTGAAAGAGATCGCTTTACCAAGAAAAACAGTTTGGTCAGCGATGGCGTTTTCGACTACCGGGGCATCGTTGGCGTTCTCAATCTGCAAAGTAAAGCTGGTCTCTATTGCGGCCCCGCTTTCATCTGTCGCTGTCACCACGAAGGCATAACCACCAATAGACAAATCACTGGCCGATGCCGTCAACACACCATCCAGCAGTTGGAACGAGGCAGGCAAAGAGGAACCGTTCAAGGTGACGACATAGCTTAACGTGTCGCCATGCGTCTGATCCGTATCATAAAAATAACCATTCAGATCCAACGAAAACGCCTCATGTTCCAGCAAAGTCAAGGTACCGACTTCGCTCAACAACTCTGGCGTGGAATTGACATAAATCTGCAAGAAGTCAAAAGCACTGGCGCCGCCTTGGTCGGTTGCCGTCAGTTTGATGTCAACGGCACCAGAATCGGTGGAGGTGGGTGTACCGCTGAACGTACTGGTTTCCGAATCAAAATGCAGCCAGGAAGGCAACGCCTCACCGGTAATCAACGACAAGTCATAACTCAGCGTATCACCCGCATCTTCGTCGGAAAAAATATTCATTCCGGCAAAGCTGAAACTGAAAAATTGCCCAGGCGAAGCAGAAAGTGATTCGTCAGACAAAGAGTCCACGACAACCGGTGCATGGTTGACAGCAGAGACGCTCAAGGTGAAGGTGCCAACAGCAGAGGCCCCGGCGCTATCGGTGGCCACAACCTCCACTTGCCAAGATCCGGCAGCCGTCGGCGTTCCGACAAAGGTGCCGCTTTCCGCATCAAAACCTAACCAACTTGGCAGCGAAACGCCACCGGTTGCCGATTGCACCGACAAGGTCAATTGATCGTTGGCATCAATATCGGTAAAAGCACCCGATGGTACATTGAACAACAGATATTCGTCCTGTGTGCCATAAACCGTCTCGAACAGATCCTGCTGCACAACCGGCGCATCGTTGACATCATTCACCGTCACGGTAAAGATGGCATACGATTTTTCGCCATGTTTATCTGTCACCTGCACCTTGATGTCATAGCTGCCGACATCATCATTGCTCAGTGTGGCCGCATTGCTGAAGGTCTGGGTAGAGGCATCAAAAGCCAACCAGGATGGCAAAGGCAGCGCGTTGCCATTGCCATCCACACCCAGGCTGCTGGCCACATAGGTCAGATAATCCCCATAAGCAATATCTGCATCACTGAAAGCGCTGCTGACCGAAAAAGAGAAGCTGCCTTCGCTGCTGTTTTGCGCCACCGTTTGGTTGGCAATCAGGGTATCCAAGGTAGGAGCGTGGTTGGGATGCACCACCTCCAGGGTAAACGTTTCGCTGACCGAAAGGTTACCTTTATCGGTTGCCGTGACCTTGATGCTGAGGGGTGTCGTCGTCGGATCGCTCGGTGTACCACTGAAAGAGAGAGAGGCCGCATCAAACTTCAACCAACTCGGCAAAGCCGTGCCGTCCGCCAGGGTTGCGGTGATGGTCAATTGATCGCCAGCATTGGGGTCGGTAAAGGATCCCGAGGCCAATTTGAACAGAGAAGCGACATCTTCCGTCCACGACTGATTCGCCGCTTGAATGGCCAATACCGGCGCTTTGTTGGTTACCGGTACATTCAAGGTGAAGGCATCGGCCACCGCAAGGTTACCACCGTCGGTGGCGGTCACTTTGATCACATAACTGCCGGACACCGCTCCCGATGTGGTGCTGAACTGGGCCGTAGAAGCGTTGAAGGTCAACCAGGAGGGTACCCCGGAAACACTCAAATTCAGCGTCCCATAACTGCCGCTGTCACTGTCGGCAAAAAGGGAGGTAAGCGACAAGGCATTCAAAGTGCTGGTCAGATCGGTCGCCCCTTCCACGACGGTCACCAGCTTGGGCAAAACCGTGCTGGTGCGTGTCGGAGCATGGTTTACCGCGTTGACAGTAATATCAAAATTACCAGAAATCGCCGCACTGGAACTATCGGTCGCCGTCACCTTGATGTTGTAGGTTCCTGCCGCGATGCTGGCCGTGCTGGCGGCAGTAAAAGAACGGGTGTTGGCGTCAAATACCAATCCACTGGGCAAGACGGAACCATCTTGCAAGGTTGCGGTATAGGTCAGCTTGTCGCCAAGATCGACATCGGTAAAAGCTTTGGCATTCAACTGATAGATAAAAGGCGAACCCTGGGTAAATGATTTATTGAGCAGCAAAGCGCCGTCCACCGTCGGCGCATGGTTGACATGATCCACCGTCAGGGTAAAGGTATCAGAAACCTTCAGCCCACCGCTATCGGTCGCCGTGACCTTGATACCGATCACCTCGGCCTTGCCACCACTGCCAGCCAAACCGGTAAAGGTCTGTGTGCTGCTGTTGTAGGTCAACCAGGTCGGCAGGGAACCACCGGTCAGGGAACTGACGGTGTAGGTAAGGGTATCTCCCGCATTCTGATCAGTAAAATGGGCAATCGGCAACACAAAACTGTAGGCACCTGAGGCCACATCGTCCGTGGCGTGCGGTGCCGTCAACGCCACAGCGTTGTTGATGGTCGGCGCAAAATTGACTGCTTTGACAGTCAACTCAAATTGGCTGGTCGAAAAGAGTTTGTTGGTATCATCCAAAGCAGTCAACTGAATGTGAAATGTACCGCTGGTCGTCGGTTTGCCGGTAAAAGTACCGGTGGTACCATCAAACTGCAGTCCGACCGTGCTTAACGCACTGCCATCGCTCAACTGCGCCGACAAGAGCAGTTTATCGCCCGGATCGACAATAAAGGTCTTGCTGTCCAACTTGAAACGCAGGGTATCGGCCTCTTTGAACTCCAAGCCGCTCAACTGACTGGCGATTGTCTTTTCGGGATTGACGGTCGGGGCATGGGCGATGCTCTTCACATCCAGCAAAAAGACGTCGGATACTTTGGCTCCAGCCGTATCAGTAGCCGTTATCTTGATATTCAAGGTGCCTGTATCGGTGCGGGTTGGTGTACCGCTCAGGGTGCGGGTATCGGCATCAAAATGCAGCCAGGAGGGCAGGTTACCTGAACCCGTACCGGAAAGACGCACACTCATGGCCAGCGTGTCGCCCGTATCGGCATCGGCAAAGGTGCCAGAAGGAATTTGCAAGAAGAAACTGGAACCTTCCGTCGCGGTTTTGTCGCTAATGTGTGTGGTAAGAGTCGGCGTGGTGTTGACCCGCAACACATCCAGATTCACCAAAGTGGAAGCGGCGCTGCCCATACTGTCGGTAGCGGTCACTTTAAGCAGCAGATTACCCATCTGCCCCATTTCGGTCGGCATACCAAACAGGGTTCCGGTCTCCGTATCCAACGACAACCAGGAAGGACGTGCCACCTCAGCCCCGTTGACAATTTGCGCCACCGTATAGGTCAGTTTGTCGCCATATTTGCTGTCAATATCGCTGAACGCCTCTGCCACCTTCAAGGAAAAGGATTGATTCAGCGTGGCTTTTTGCGCTGTCAAGGAACCGGAGCGATAGGTCGGGGCATCGTTGCTGTTGAGAACGGTAAAATCGATCACTTCGCTGCTGGTAAACTTACCCGCTTTGGCCGTCACCAGGAGGGCCACCGACCCCACATCGTTGTTGCCCGGTGTACCGGTAAACAGGCCGGTATCTTTGTCCAATTTCAACCAACTCGGCAAAGTGCTCTTGTCGAGCGTGGATACGGACCACTCTTTGACGCCGCCGCTTAAATTGAACAGGGTTTGCGGCACCTGGAAGCTGAAACGGGAACCTTGCACGGCAACCGGATTGTAGGGATCTTCGCTGGTATTGAAGATACCGCTGGTATCCGTCCCCAAGCCGGATAACGTACCCAGAAAATGACGCCAGGCAGCATCACCGGTTACCACGGAACTCCCTTTGCCCACCGATTGCAGATAGCTGGAGGCTGCCGCAGTAAAGGTGTCCGGGGTCAGATTGAAATTCAGTTGCTGGTTGGCAGAGGCGGTCAATACGGCTGATTCAATCGTGATGCCGTTTTCTGCATTGGCATCCGCATCCAAACTCTGCAACAAACGCAGCATATTGGTAATACCAGCCAGATTGCTGGACCCGGCCAGATCAACCGGAGTGATCACACTGTCGACCGAGGCGGTGCCCAACGAGATGCCACCGATAGCGAAAGAGACCGTATCGGTAGAGGTGTTGTAAGCAAAGGCACCATTGCTGTCGGTCACCCCGCTATGGGTGATCACACCGAGGGCATTTTTTGTGGTATAGCTGATACCTACCACTTTACTGTCCAGGAAAATACCCGACAAACTGTCGGCCACCTGCAGACGGAAACTGTCAGCAATAGAGAGGTCATCACTGGTATTGGCAATGCCATCTGCCCCTTTGTCGGTTGCCGTCACCTTGATATAGGTGGAGCCCAAAGAGACGGAAGAGTCAGGAGTGCCGCTGAAAGTCAGCGTCGAGGCGTCAAAGGTCAACCAGGAGGGCAAAGAGGAGCCATCCAGGTTGGTGGCGGTAACGGTCAACTTGTCGTTCAGATCCGGATCGGAGAAAGTATTGGCCGTCAATTTGTAGCTGAACGCCGAGCCACGCACCACCCCTTGATTCTGCAGGGAATGGTTCATCACAGGGGCATCGTTGACGTTATTGACTTGAATGGTGAAGGTGGTTGCCGTGCTGGCACCAACCGAATCGGTTGCTACCAGGCGCAAATTCCAGGTTCCCACTTGATCATTGCCCGGATCCCCGCTGATGGTGCGGGTTTCGGTATCAAATGACAACCAGGAGTAGCTGCTCGGTAACGGGTCACCATTGGGCAAGGTCAAAGTATAGTGCAGCGCATCCCCGGTCGCCAGATCGGCATCGCTGAAGGTGTTTTCGGCAAATTGATAAAAGAGCGATGTGCCCTGATCGATCGGATTAATGGCAATGCTATTGGCCAGCGTGGGCGCGGCGTTGGAATCGACCACCTGCACGGTAAACAGATCATAGGCCTTATCACCATGGGCATCGGTGGCCGTGATGGTAATGTTGGCACTGCCCGTGCTGGTTGGTGTACCGCTGAAAATACCGGTATCTGCATCAAAGTGAAGCCAACTGGGCGTATCGGCAGCAAGGGTGACACTATCCCCGCTGTCGGGATCGAGAAACATGTTCGCGTCCAACTGCAGGAAAAAGTTTCTGTCCTTGACAATCCGCAACAGATCGGTCTGATCGGCCACCGGGTTGACCAGAACTGGCGCATGGTTGCTGCTGTTGGTCACCGTAATGTCAAACAAATTGGCGACCGAAGCACCACGACTGTCCGTTGCCGTCAATTTGATATGCCACACACCGGAATCGTCATGGATGGTCGGGGTGGTACCATCCACCACTGCCACGGTCGGCGTACCGAACAGAGTCTGCGTGGCCGCATCAAAATGGAGCCAACTGCTGTTGCTGCTGCCCAGGTCGGTGCTGACACCATCATGCAGCCACTCTGCCTTATAGGTCAGCGTATCGCCACTGTCGCTGTCCTGAAACGTTCCTGCCAAAGAACGGGTCAACGTTTCGCCAGCCTCTTTCGAAAAGTCGCTGACAGATTGACTGACCGTCGGGGTATGGTTGGGCGGCAAAACATTCAGGGTAATGGTATCGGAAATTGTCGCCCCATGGCTGTCGGTGGCGGTAATCCGAATATCCATCTGTCCCAGCGTGCTGTTTTGTTCGGTGGGACCAGAGGCATCGGTATAAAAACGGCGCGTGGCCGCATCAAAATGCAACCAGGAGGGCAAATCACTGCCGTTACTCAATTTTGCACTGTAGCTTAAGCTATCGCCAAACAGCGAATCTGCATCCGCAAAATGATCCTTCGGCACAACAAACTGAAATGCCGTTCCTTGCGTGACCACCGGGACATTGATCGGGCTGGCGTCGTTGATTTCCGGGGTATCATTGGCGTTGTTGATGGTCAAGGTAAAGGTATCGCTGGCCAGGGCGCTGCGCGGATCATGGGCTGTCACGGTAATGGCCATCGTCGCCCGATTGTTGCTGGCATCGATGGTCAGCAGCGATAAATCGTCACTGCCCGGCTTGCCATAGAAGGAGCCGGAATCGGCATCAAAACTCAACCAGGAGGGCAATGCCGCCCCACTCTGTAAAGCCGCCGTCAAAGAGATCCGATAACCGGCGGTATCGGCAAAGGTGGCAGCCGGAACCGTGAAAAACCAGGCCTTATCCTGTATTGCCACTTGATCGGCCAACGGGGTAGCCAGGTGCAAGGTACTGGCCGGCATCACATGCAAGGTCATCACATCGGAAACCGCCAGGCCATACCCGTCGGTTGCCGTCACTTTGACGGTAAAATCTGTTGCTGTCGCCGGAGCCGTTCTGCCACTGTTGACGTTAAAGTTGCCGGTAGCGGCATCAAAACTGAACCAGGAGGTGGTTGTCGAGGCCAGGTCGCCGCCACCCGTACCCAACAAGGTGGCAGTATAGGTCAGTTTGCCACCCTTGGTGGGATCCAACAACGCATCTGGATCCTGAAAAAAGGAACCCAGGTTCAACTGGAGCAAATTACGGCTGCTGCCGCTTCCACTCGTACCGGTATCCACCCAGCGTTCACCGATCGTATTGGCAAGTGTCGGCGCATCATTAAGATTATCCACAATGACGTTCAGCGTCGTACTCACCCGGGCATTGGCCCGATCGGTCGCCGTCACTTTGACGGCCAGCGTTCCCACATCGGCGTTACCGGGTGTGCCGACAAAGGTGCCGGAACCAGCATTGAAGGTCAACCACGAGGGCAGAGCCGATCCATCTGCACGAGTTGCTGTCAGGGTCAAAGCATCCCCACTGGCAACATCCACATCCTGGAAGGTATTGTTTGGCAACTTGAAGAAAAAGGAACTGCCCTGCGTGGCACGTTTGGCCACCGTCACCGTGGCAGGCGCGGTCGGGGTATGGTTGATGGTCAGCGTAAACAGATCAGAGGCCGACAACGACGCGGTCGCGTTATCTGTCGCCGTCACTTTCACATTCAAGGTTCCGCTGGCATCGGTCGGCGGCGTACCGATAAAGGTGCGGGTTGCCGCATTGAACTGCAGCCAACTCGGCAATGCCGAACCATCCGCCAGGGTTGCCGACAGGGTGAGACGGGCATTGGGATCAACCGCCATATCCACATCGGTAAAGGCGTTCACATCCACCGTGTAGGAAAAACCGCCAGCCGTGCCAATGGTGGCATACTGATCGGCAATCTCCTTGTTCAGAATCGGGGCATCGTTGAGGTTGTTGACCTTCAGATCAAAGGTGTCGGAGGCAATCGCCCCATCCTTGTCCGTTGCCTTGACCATAATGGAAAGCGTACCCACATTGGCGTTGACAGGTGTACCGATAAAGGTCATCGACAACGGATCAAAGGTCAACCAGGAGGGCAGCGCCGCACCACTGCTCAAGATGGCCGACCATTTCAAGGTATCGCCCACATCGGCATCGGTGAAGGTTCCCCGATCCAGGGCAAAGACGAAGGGAGTGCCTTGGGTCGCCTCTTTGTCAGCCAACTCCTTGCCGACGACCAGAGTCGGTGCCGCATTCTGTGTGCGGATAACCAGACTGAAAACATCCGACACTTTTGCTCCGGACTGGTCAGTTGCGGTCACTTTGATGGTATAGGTACCCTTGTCGGCGTCAACCAGTTCATGGGTACTGTAGAAACGCCCGGTAGCAGAATCGAATTGAATCCAGCTGGGCAGCGCCGTACCAATGACGGCATAAGAGTAGGTTAACGCATCAACAACCTGGGAACCATTCACCAGAATGGAATAATTTTTCTCTACATCCGCATCCAGAAAATGAGTGGCCACGGAAAATTCACTAAACACCCCTCCCACATATTCCGACTTGCTGACAATGGCCTGTTTGAGAACCGGTGCATCGTTGACGTTGGCTACCGTCAAGATGAACTCGTTGGAATCGACTGATATTCCCGCCCAGTCGGTCGCCGTCAGACGCACACGCACCTCTCCCACATCGGCATTACCCGCCGTACCGATCAAGGTATGGGTATCGGCATCAAACGTTAACCAGGCCGGCAAGGCACTGCCAGCCATGGTGGCAGAAAAGGTCAATTTGTCATTCAGATCTGGATCGGAAAAGGAGGTAACCGGCACCTCGTACAAAAAGAGCTGACCCTGCGTTGGATTGCGATTGGCATCGGGTGCTGGAATCGGATTGGCAGTGTCAAAAACAGGTGCCTGGTCAGGTTTGGTAACCAACACCAGCAAATCATCCACTGCACTCAGACCGCTGCTGTCGGTTACCGTTATGCGCAAACCGACCAACAGCCCAACTTCAGCAGTGGTTGGCTTGGCGGTAATGATCGGGTTGCTGTTGCCGCCAAAAAAGAGCCAGGAGGGCAACGCCGATCCATCCTGCAAGGTAACCGAATAGCTCAACTGCTCGGTAGAACCGGCAAAATCCATATCCGGATCATGAAAATCGTTGCGCACGGTGGTGACATCGAACAAGGTCAGCGTCGCCGTCGGATCATCGCTGACCGGAGCCAGTTTGCTGATCAACCCCTCTCCGACAACGGTGGGCGCATCATTGACATTGGTTACGGTAACGGTAAAACTTTGGTCGGCAAAGATGCCCGCTTGATCGGTCGCCTTGACCCGAATATTCAGGGCACCCACATCGGCATTGGCCGGTGTACCGCTGAAGGTACGGGTAGCCGGATCAAAATGGAGCCAGGAGGGCAACGCCGCCCCACTGGTCAACTGGGCACTGTAGGTCAGCGTATCCCCCGCATCCACATCTTGAAACTCTGTGGCCGCAAACTGGAACGGAGCCAGTGCCTCTCCTTGCCGGACGGTCAGATTGGACCAGGCATGATCCGGCCCGGTCGGTGCGGTATTGAGCGATCTTACATTGACAACAAAGGTATCCGATGCACTCAAACTGGGCGCATTGGCAGGATTGAGCGAATGATCATGGGCGGTGACGGTGACTTCTACCGTTGCATCGGTGAGACCGGCATTGCCAAAAAAAGTGCGGGTTGTGGCATCAAACTGCAACCAACTCGGCAAGGCAGTACCATTGCTCAAGGTGGCGCTATAGGTCAAGCTGTCGCCGAAATTGGCAATATCTGCATCGCTGAAGGTGTTTTCCGGAATGACAAACTGGAACGGACTCCCCTGAGTAACCGTATGATCTTCTATGGCATTGGCGACAACCGGTGCATCGTTGCCGTTATAGACAGTCAACATAAAATCGCTACTGACCGCAGCACCGGTCTGATCGGTTGCCGTGACCACGACGCTGATCGGCGTGCTGCTGATATCAGCGGCCTCTGCCGTTCCAGAAAAGGTGCGGCTGGTCGGGTCAAACTTCAACCAAAAATGGTTGGAACTGTCCGAAGCAGGGGCCAAAGCCACCCCACCCACCGAAGCGGAATAGGTCAAGGTGTCTCCCCAGCTTTCACTATCCTGGTCGCCAAAATGGCTGGCTGAGACTTGGTAAGAAAAAGTCGTACCTTGGCTGGCCTGTTGGGCAGTCAAGGTTTCTGATTGTCTCGTCGGTGCATGGTTGTCGACCACCAGATCAAAACTGGTGGAGATCTGCTCACCCGATTTGTCCGTGGCGGTGATGACAATGGTATGCTTGCCACCCTGTCCCTGCAACTCACTTCCCGTGCTGGAAAAGCTGCCATTGGTCAGGTGCAACCAGGAACCGCTGGTCAAAGCGGAACCATCCAGCGTGGCCGTAAAGGTCATGACATCGCCATGGATGGTATCCGGATCGCTGAAATGGCTGCCGGCATTGAGCAGCAAACCAGCCCCAATACCGGATCCGGATTGCGCCGCCTGCGTGGCGATGGGCGTCGACACTTCAGGTGCATCGTTGACATTTGCCACCATCAATACATAGTTGACATATCCGGCACTGGCATTGCTGCCCACAATGGTCGCCTGCAACTTGATGACAGAAACACCGACATCCGCTTCACCAGGCAACACGCCAGATTTGTTTGCCAAGGTCAAGAGACCGTTTGCGGAGGAAAAAGAGAGCCAGGACGGAACCACATCGTTACCAACCTGGATAAACTGATAGGCAATTTCGGCCCCGGACGGCGCTTTGAAGGTATCCGCCGCCAACTGATAAGAAAAGGCCATACCCTGGGTCGCAAACAGAAAACTGACCGTCTCCACCGTGGCATCCTGCAACGCCTCCACCATGGTCAAGGTCTGATTGTAATGCAGGAGGGCCTGTTCCTGGGAGACCAGCGCACCGGTTTCTGATCCCGGCACGGCATCTTTGACCAGACTTTTCACATTTTCATTGGCCGCAAAAGTTTCCGGGGCAACGGTAAAGTCAATGGAACCCGCCTTGATGGTCTCAGCGACAGAGACATCAATTCCATCGGCAGGATTACCGTTGGCATCCAGGGTTTGCAGCAGACGGACAATGTTGACGACAACATTTTCTTGCACACCAGTGGAGGCAGATACCGACTTGGCCAACAAGGTGGGTGTCACAATGGGCAACTCTTTGTTTTCACCCATAATCACCGAGCCAATCACCACCCCGGCAATGGAGAAGGTGACCGTTTCACCCGGACGGAAGGAGAAGCCGCCATTGCTGTCCGTCACCCCGTCGAAGCTGGCTGTATGGTAATGAATCCCTTTGACAGCACTGTCGAGAAAGACGCCATGTGAGACACTCAGTTTCGGTGGCGGCAAGGGCGGCAGTTGCTCGGCCAACTGCACCAGATCGTGGACAAACTCCTGGCGCTGACTCTCGCTCATTTTTTCCAGATCGAGCCCCAGCGTTCCCTTGACCATCGAGCTGGTCAGGTTGCTCTCTTTGTAGCTGTCGAGCAGATTTTGCACGAGAACGGTTTGATGGGCATTATCGGTTTGGCTATGGCTGGAGCTGTCCGGTTGTGTTGGCGTTTGGTTGGGTGCCACAGTCGGCAACATGGACTTCAAACGGTTCATGAACTCCTGGGAGGCGACAAAGGCCGGCGAGGGTCCGCCATCCAAAGTGACCACGGTTGCCGTGCCCGGTTCGATCAGGGTAACGGTGCCGTTACCGTTTTTGTCGGAGACATCGATCACCCCTTCGTTGTGCAACAGATCGGTCTTGCCATCTTCGCCGACGTTACCCTGAAATTTACTCCCCCGCACACCAATCTGCGCCGTGGGGGTTTTGATCAGGGTATGACGCCCCGGATGCTGCAGGGCCAGATTGCCACTGGTATAGGCAAAAGCCCCTTTCATGGCCGTGGCACCGAATTCACCCTGACCCGCTGCCGGATTGTAAAGATATTTATTGATGATGATCCGCGCCGCCGCGCCAATCTGGAACAGCGTGCCATCGACAAATTCCAATTGCACCTGCGCCCCATCGGTGGTTTTCAGCTCTTCGCCCTCAAAAACCGGATCACCCGCCTTTAACGGTCGGCCTTCACCACCCTGCTTATGCGCTGTCGCCGCACCGGTGATGCCCTTGACCTTACCGATCGCCCCACCCGGAACTGCTGCCGCCGGTGCCGCCTCTCCAGGTGCGGGAACCGGTCCCGCCACCATCAGGCCGTTGGCCTCCAAAGGCAACAGCAAGGAGACCGTCTCCGGCAGCAGAAAGGCCCCATTCGGTGCCGTGAGAATGGGCGGTGCATCCCCACTGAAATAGTCCTGGATGACGAATCGCTCCCCACCGGGCCCGGTAATCAGCAAGTGATTCCCTTCCCTGACAAACTCCCCTTCCAGGAAGATGGAGGCTTGGGGCAGCAGCGCCTCACCACCCATCGGGATCACCTCCCCATGAGTTGCAAAAGTGGTCATTTCCTTCTGCATCGGCAAACCGTGCGTCAGATTCGGTGTAAGCATATCCGTCACCATTTTTCCCATAATTTATTATCTTCGGGCTAAGCAATCCATTCAGCGCACTTCCGATCTGCACTGTTGCCAACCAAAAAAAATCGCCTGCCCCACTTTTCCCTTTTTGAAACTCTTCCCCACCCGTTGCTGATTCTACCTGAATTTAATTAAAATTTCAACAATTTTTCCATTAAAAGCAAACTTTAGCCTACCTCATAAAAAGTGCGACAAGATGGCCAATGATGACCGAACGGTCAACTAATTTTGATTGACGCCAAGAGATGACTCTGCTATAGATCCCCATACCAACAGGACACTTTGACCGATCGGAACCATACGATGCTCCCATTTTCTCTGCGGCGACGACGATTTTTGTGGCAATCCCTCCTGCTCTCTCTTACCCTCTCGCGCAAAGGCAATGCCAGCGAATGGCAACAGGGTATTCGTCGCTTGCAGGGAGAGTTGCTCGTTGACGGCCAGCCAGCCATGCCGGGAACACGCATTTATCCCGGCCAAACGGTTGCCAGTGGTGCTGACAGCCGCACCGTTTTGGTCATGGGTCAGGATGCCTTTTTACTGGGAGAGCGCAGCAAGGTCACATTCGATGCGGCCAATCCGGCAGATGAAAGGCAACACAGTCCCGGCCTGACTCTCCATCATGGTCGACTCCTCTCCGTTTTCGGCAGCGGCAAAAAAAATTTGAAGCTGCCCAGTGCCTCGATCGGTATTCGTGGCACCGGCATTTTTCTGCAATCGGAAGCGCAAGAGGATTATCTTTGCCTCTGTTACGGCAAAGCAGATTTACACCTTCTTGGCAGTGAAACTTACCAGGAATTTCTCGACTCCAAGCACCATACGGCTCGCTGGCTGGCGGCAGGTCGTCCGGTGCGTCCTGGCAATCTTGTCAATCACAATGATGAGGAGCTGTTCATGCTGGAAGCCTTGACCGGGCGGGTGCCCTCTTTTTCTGACAGCCATTACTGACTCTCTGGTGTCGCATGCCATTGCGCTGGAATCCTGACCTGACCCATGCAGATATTACCCCGGAAACGCTCTTTCGCCAGCGGCGCTTGCTGATGAAAGGAGTTGTAGCCGGCAGCCTCTCCACCCTGCTGGCCGCTACCGTAGAACCGTTGCTGGCGGCAAAACAGGCAGAACTGCCCACCTTCCGCAAGGGAGTCATCACCCTCGACGAAGCACAAACCCCTTTCAAGGATGTCAGCAGTTATACCAACTTCTATGAATTGGGCAGCGGCAAAAGCGGCCCTTCCGCCAACGCGGATCGCCTGCCGTTGGACTCCTGGCAAATCACGATCGACGGCGCCTTCCAGCAAACTGGCTCCTTCAGCCTGGCGGAATTGTTGCGGCCCCACCCCTTGGAAGAACGGGTCTATCGCCTGCGCTGTGTCGAAGCCTGGTCGATGGTGATTCCCTGGGTCGGCTTTCCCCTCAGGGATCTGTTGCAACGTCTGCAACCGACCCAGGCCGCCCGCTATATCACCTTTGAAACCATCTACGATCCGGCCCGTTTGCCCGCGCAAAAAGAGAATGTCTTGCCATGGCCCTATCGGGAAGGACTGCGTCTGGATGAGGCAATGCACCCGTTGACCATTCTGGCGGTCGGCATGTATGGCCGCCAACTGCCGCCACAAAATGGTGCCCCGCTGCGCCTGGTCGTGCCGTGGAAATATGGTTTCAAAAGCATTAAATCGATCGTGCGCATTTCGGCCTCCTATGACCAACCGCTCACGACCTGGAAGCAACTGGCTCCGGATGAGTACGGCTTTTATGCCAACGTCAATCCGGATGTGGATCATCCCCGTTGGCCGCAAAACAAGGAGAGACGCATCGGGGAGTTTTTGCGCCGCCCGACCTTGCCGTTCAACGGCTATGCCGACCAGGTGGCAGCGTTGTACCAGGGAATGGATTTACACAAAAATTTTTGATCAATGAGCGCTGATGGCCCTCTCGCTTCGTCTTCTGCCGGGTTTTCTACCCATTCTCTGGCTGCTGTTGCAAGCCGGACAGGAGCAGTTGGGTGCCAATCCCATTGAACAGGTCGTTCGCTTTTGCGGCGATTGGGCTCTCTGGCTGCTGTTGTTGACACTCTCTTTGTCACCGCTGCGGCGCATGACCGGCAATACTGTTTTTTTGCGTTGGCGCAGAATGATCGCTTTGTTCAGTTTTTTTTATACCTGTCTGCACATTACCGCTTATGTGGTGTTGGATCGTTTTTTTGACTGGCAGGATATCATTCAGGATATACGCAAACGACCTTACATCACCATCGGTGTGTTTGCCTTTCTCCTGCTGCTGCCCCTTGCCGTTACCTCAACCCGCGCCTGGATGCGCCGCTTGGGCGCAAGTTGGCAAAAGTTGCATCGCCTCGTCTATCCGGCTGCCCTCTTGGTCATCTTCCATTTTTTCCTGATGACCCGCACCGACTGGCGCACCCCCGGCTACCATGCGCTGGTGTTGGCCCTTTTGTTGGCCCTGCGCCTGCCACGACTTGTTACCCATCCTGTTGTTCGACAATTCCGTTGTAAAGGAGTTACCTGATGCGCCGTTCTCTCTTCTTCATCACTCTCTGCCTTTTCCTGTTTCGTGTTCCCGCAGCGTTGGCCGAACTCAGCAAACTGGCCGATAATGTTTATGCCTATGTCGGGGTCAAAGATGCCTCTCCGGCGCACAGTTTTGCTGCCAACGCCGGTATCGTCATCGGTCGAGACGGGGTATTGGTCATCGATACCTTGATTTCCGCCAAAGAGGGAGAACGGTTTTTGGCCGACATTCGCGCCATCACCGACAAACCCATCCTCTATGTCGTCAACACCCATACCCATCTGGACCACGCCCTGGGCAACTGCGTTTTCGCCAAACTGGGTGCCCACATCATCGCCCATGAAGAGGATCAAACCCTGCTCGCCCAACGCGGAGCCGATATATTGAAAAATGCTGCCGTTTACGGCTTGCAACCCGAGGATATGGTCGGTACGGAAATTGTTTTGCCCTCGATTGCCTTCAGCCAATACCTGACCATCAATCTGGGCAACAGCAGCGTGCGCCTGATGCGCAACCAGCCCTCGCATACGCAGGGCAGCCTGGTGGTCTATCTGCCGCAGGAAAAAATTCTCTTCAGCGGTGACATTCTTTTTACCGACTTTCATCCTTTTCTGGCCGATGGTGATTTGCCTGGCTGGAGCAAAACGCTTGATGATCTGATGCAACTGGATGTCGATAAAATTGTCCCCGGGCACGGCCCTCTCTCCAGCAAAAAAGATCTGCAGGAGATGCAACAGTATCTTTCCCTGTTCGACAGCCAAGCCAAAGCGATACTGGCGCAACATGCAGACACTGCTGCCGCCTCAGCCAGCCTGTTGCAACAACTGCCGAAACGCAGCATGGCGGAATGGATGGTGGAGTTTAACCTGAAAAGTCGTTATCTTGCCAACAAATAAAGCGTAACTGATCGAGACAGCTCATGTCAGAATTTGCCAAACCCCGCCAGGAAGGAGAGTTTCCCCACTGGGAAACCTTGTACCAAAACGAACCAGTGGAAAAAATGCCCTGGTATACCACCCAAGCGGACCAGGATTTGCTGCGCGTCATCGATACCTATGGCATACGCTCCGGTCACCTGCTGGATGTGGGCACAGGACCCGGTACGCAAGCCGCCTGGCTGGCGGCACAAGGTCTGCAGGTAACCGCAACAGACCTTTCGACCTCCGCCGTGCAGCATGCTGCCGACTATGCCCGCCAGCAGGGTGTGACGGTCACCACCCTGGTTGACGATATTCTCGCAACCAGTTTGAGCGGCCCCTTTGATTATGTGTTTGATCGCGGTTGTTTTCATGTCTTGCCTCCACAAGCGCGTTCCCTCTATGTCAACACCATCCATACTCTGCTCAAAACGGGTGGCTGGCTGCTGTTGAAATGTTTCAGCCTGCAGGAAACGGCGGTCAAGGGGCCCTACCGTTTTTCTCCGGCCACGCTGAACCCGATTTTTGCAGAACATTTTGCGCTTGTCGCCCAATGGGAAAGCGGTTACGAGGGTAGCCTCGCCACAGCTCCCAAGGCGTTGTTTTCCATTCTGCAAGCGCGGGGTGACGCATGAATGATCGGGTAAACGAACGTTTCGACCCCATCGCCCGCCTGTTGCACTGGAGCATGGCCTTCTTGTTGATCGGCATGATTGGCCTTGGATTTTATGCCACCAGCCTGGATTTTTATGATCCGCTCTATCATCGTGCCTTACACTGGCACCGATCGTTTGGTATCGTTCTCTTGCTGTTGGCTCTCCTGCGTCTGGCATGGCGTTTACGCCATCCAGCCCCCTCCTGGCCAGCCGGCATGCCCCTGTGGGAACAAAAAGCCGCTCTGCTGGCACATGCAGCGCTCTACGGGTTGATGTTTTTGTTACCGATCACCGGTTATTTGACCTCTACGGCGGATGGACATGCCATTCGCTTCTTTGACTGGTTTGCCATCCCGGCCCTGATACCGCTGGCCAAAGGGATGGAAACCCTGTTGGGTAATCTTCACCTGCTGTTGGCCATCCTGTTTGTCGGCCTGCTCTTGATGCACATTGCAGCCGCTTTGAAACATCAATGGCTTGACCGGGATGGTATTTTGCGTCGCATGTGGTAACTGTTTTCCTCTATCTCACGGGAGAGTCACTGATGAAACTGTCGTCCATTGTAAGCACCGCAACCTTGTCCATGGCCCTGACCCTGGCCAATGGCAGCTGGGCCGCTCCAGAACGGTACAAATTGGATCCGACCCACTCTTTTGTCACCTTCAGCACCGGACACCTGGGCTACAGCCTGCTGCATGGACGCTTCAACCAAATCGAGGGGGAGTTTGCCATCGATAGCGACAAGGCCGACGCTGGCTCCATTCAGGTCACCATCGCCACCGCCTCGGTCGACAGCAATTTTGCCGAACGGGACAAACATCTGCGCAGCGCCAAATTTCTTGATGCGGAAAAATTTCCGCAAGCCACCTTTAAAAGCCGCACCATCCAGGAAAAGGACGGCATCGCCCACGTCGAAGGGGATTTGACCCTGCATGGTGTCAGCAAAGCCGTCGCCTTTGATGCCCGCCTGATCGGCAGCGGACCCGATCCCTGGGGTGGCTTCCGCCGTGGCTATGCCGGCACTCTGCGCATCAAACGGGCCGATTACGAAATCAGTCACAATCTGGGTCCTGCCGCTGCCGAAGTGGAGTTGGGGCTCTATATCGAGGGGATTCGCCAGTAATCGCAGCTGTTGCACCCTGTTGCGGCGGAGTCTCAGGCGGTCTGCCGATTTTTCTTGACTTGGCCTGACCTCTCTGTTCACAATGGAGTCCATGAACGCGGCCCTCTTCCTCCTCAGCCTACGACTGCCTGGTAGCCAACACGCTGCCCACGGTCGGTTGCGGCCTGCGAAGATGCGACGTTAGCTCATTTTTTCGCTTGCAACAGTTCCAGCCATGGGTCTACCGATCCATGGCTTTTTTTATGCCTACATGCCAACCAACTTTGAGGAGAAGCACCATGTACCACCATTTTTCGCTGCGACTACTGCCCATTGCCAATCAGGACAGCCGCGCCTGCTGGCGCGTTGCTGAGCGTAAAGAGTCCACTGGTCCGATGCAAACCTGTTTGCCGAGGAGTTGTTACCGATGTTGAGTACCAATCAAAACAAATACCGTCCCGCCCCTGTCATGGCTTTGCCGGATCGGCGTTGGCCGAATCAGGTTTTGCAACAAGCCCCCACCTGGTGCAGCATCGATTTACGCGATGGCAACCAGGCTTTGGCCACCCCGATGAATCCAGAACGCAAGCAGCGCATGTTTGATCAACTGCTGCGCATGGGTTTTCGCGAGATTGAGGCCGGTTTTCCGGCAGCTTCTGCTGATGATTATGCCTTTTTGCGCCAGCTCTCTGCCAGCACGCCGGAGGGGGTGGCCATTCAGGTATTGACTTCCGCCCGCCGTGAACACATCGCCAGCACGTTTGCCGCCTTGCAGGGGATGCCGCGAGCCATTGTCCATTTTTATCTTTCCACCTCACCGTTGCAGCGGCGTCTGGTTTTTGCGGTGGCCGTCGAAACCTTGATCGAACGGGCGGTCCAGGCAGCAGAACAGATTCGCAGCTTATCGGAACGACAGCGGGATACCGATTGGACCTGGCAATTTTCCCCGGAGAGTTTTTCGGCCACCGAACCGGAGGTTGCCTTGGCGATTTGTGAAGCGGTGGCTGCGGTTTGGGAACCAACACCGCAGCGCAAAATGATCATCAACCTGCCTGCAACGGTGGAGGTTGCCTCTCCGAACCGTTATGCCGATCAGATTGAATGGTTCAGCCGCCATTTTTCCCGCCGGGAGGCGGTCATCCTGTCGATTCATCCGCACAATGACCGAGGCTGTGCCGTCGCGGCGGCAGAATTGGCCTTGCTGGCCGGGGCGGAGCGGGTGGAAGGGGCATTGTTTGGCAACGGTGAGCGGACCGGCAACCTGGATTTGGTCACCTTGGCGATGAATTTGTACAGCCAAGGCATAGCGATCGACTTGGATTTTGCGCAGATGGCAGAGATTGTCGCCTGTTATGAATCCTGCACCGGCCTGTCCGTCCCTCCTCGTCATCCGTATGCGGGCGAACTGGTTTTTACCGCCTTTTCCGGTTCGCACCAGGATGCGATCCGCAAAGGTTTGGCCGCTCACCGTGAGAATTCTCTCTGGGAGGTACCCTATTTACCGATCGATCCCCGTGATGTGGGTGCCGATTTAAGCGGCGTCATTCGCGTCAACAGCCAATCCGGCAAGGCCGGGGCAGGTCATTTGTTGCAGTTGGGGCGTGGCATCTGTTTACCGAAACAGGTAGAACGCGAATTTGCCCACATTGTCCAGGCTGAAACGGAACGTTGTGGCGGAGAGTTGGAGCAGCAGCGCATTGCCGCCCTGTTTGACCGAACAGGTAGAACGCGAATTTGCCCACATTGTCCAGGCTGAAACGGAACGTTGTGGCGGAGAGTTGGAGCAGCAGCGCATTGCCGCCCTGTTTGACCGAGAATTTTTGCAATCGGATGGTCCATTGCAACTGCAAGGGTATCGTCTGGAAGGAAACGGCCCCTGTCGGATTCAACTGCACATCGCGGTATCCGGCAAAACCCGCACCTGTACCGGCACAGGCAACGGCCCCATCGACGCCGCCTGCCAGGCACTCGCCTGCCCCTGGGAGGTACAGTTTTATCACGAGGAGGCCTTACAACTCGGCAGCAAAGCCCAGGCCATCGCCTGGATCACCTTGTCTGGCAACAAGGCATGCAGCGGCAAAACCGGTGCCGGAATCGACGAAGACATTGTGGCCGCCTCGTTGCGGGCATTGGTGGCGGCGATCAATCGGGAACAAAAAATAGCGTCGCAACAAGAGATTGCAAGAACAGTTTCTGGTTGACAATCAACTTCAAAGCACACTTTCTTCAGCAAAAAACACACAAACAGTGAAAAATGATCGCTGTTTGTCTGTTTTTGTGCGCTGCATTTGCCTGTCTTGCCCCCGGTTGCCTGGAAACGGTGAGTTTCGATAACGGAATGAAACACAAAAACGCACTGGACAAATTATCGCAAGCATAACCTGAATCACGCAGCAACCACAACAGTGATAATAATTGAAAAATCAAATAATAATTTAAAGATCTTGTTCATCCGGGACGACTTGCAACAAATTTATAGTTTGACAAGCGTTAGATTATTGCCTACCCTGCACAAAATATTATGACATTGTCTGAAGATTCTTTATATTATATCAAATAAAGTGGATCAGGCAGACAACAACATACCTTACAGAGCGTGCAGCAACTGCTGTAGCGCATGCTCGACACGGAGGTGCAATGCAGCGGCAGATACCATGAGAACCAATTTTAACGTAAGGATCTACATCCTCTCCCTGCTGATATTACTCTGTTACAAATCGGCGCTGGCCGAAAGCGGGCCTGTGTGTAACGGCGAGAGTGGACCACCCATCGGCTGGAACTGCCCGGATCTGCCCGTTGCGGAAGAGGGGGACTGGCTGGAATCAACCGTGCTGACCTCGCGCATTGTGCGCAGATCACAGGACGATTCACTGATCAAAAGGGAGCTTTGCTCCTTTGCCAACCGCATCAAAAACTGGGAAACACGAAAAAACCACATCCCCTACAACCCTTTCCTGCTTGAACTGCAAGGAAAAAACGGTAAAACCTGGAGTGTCCATGCCGGTTGCTTTGTCAACAAACTGTACAGTCGCGAGGTGCTGCAAGAGGCGCGCAAACGAGTGGTTCGAGCTGACCATTGCCAACCAACACCTGACGAACAGTGCCCCTACCCGTTGCGCAGCAAGAGCAAGACGGTCAAAGAGCAATTAAACAAGAACAATCTGGAAAACACCATTGCGCCAGGTCGCGGTCTGCGCAATGTGTCCGATCAAGATAAACAGCCGGTTTTTAAACCATTGCGAGTTTATCTGCGCACAAGCAAATCTAATTCTCATCAAAATACATTTAAATCGAAGGATGATATATTAAAAACAATAGCAAAAGTATTGTGTTCAGGCGATCAAAATTGTGAAAGAAAAATGAGTAACGCCGATAATTGGAAAGAACAAGATGTCAACAATAAAGTCATCAAAACAAAAAAGCATGATCTAGGTGAAATATTATTAACAAGCATTGAATACATACCACTTTCTACCGAAAAATTACACAGTATTGCAAGCATGTTTACCAAATGTTTCCGCAACAAACTTCTTGTCTGCAGCGAAGCGGTCGTCATACGCACCAGAAAAGATGAGTTACCAGCCATTCGCATCTGTCAATTTTATGAAGACGAGAACAAGTGCCGCTGCCCCGTGATGGAGATTGGCAATGATAGCTATTGACATGAATCTGTTGTTTACAAACGCAATCACTAACAGAGCCAGCATAAAGAACACTCTGTTCCTGCTGCCATTGTTCATTGGCCTGTTTGCGTCACTGCCTGCAGCTGGCGCTGGCGTTGCTCAAGTCAATCCGCAAAATCTCCCCTTCCCACCAGGCGGGCTGTTTGACTATTATCAGAAACAGAATGAGAAAAACAACAAGAGCCAGTTATTTTATATTCCACGCGATCTGCAGGGCATCAAAAATACTGACTATCTGGCCAATACTTGTGTCTACCTTTCCGGCCTCAGTATTGAGTTTGATCTCAACACTCAAGCTCATACCCGCATCAAGCAAGAGACCATCGGCACATTGTTCGGAAACAAGTTCTGGATGCCTATGGAAGAGAAGGAGAGCAATCCGGACGGCAATTTAGATCAAAGGCATGTTATTGAGTTCAAACATGATCGCTGCCACACTAAACTAGAAAGCAACGCCAAATACAATAAACCATTTAAAGCAATAGAAAAAACAAATGAGAAGAACAGTACAAATGAACAGAACAGATTGATCTTACAGTTTGAAGATGGGCAACCGCACTGGGCCTCCCTGCTCACCATCGCCCGCTTTGTCAATCGCCTGACGGACCTCTACCGCAATGATCCAGAACAGCCAAATTTTCTGCAAAAATTGCTTTTTCTTGACAAGCCTCAACAAAACTATTTCTTATCCCGTGCTTATTTACCAGAACAGAATATTTGTGGTGCCGGCATTGATGAGATTAATCCATCAGACCAAAATAAATTTTTGCCTGATAGCTGCAGGGGTGTGGCAGAATTAGTAAAAATTGATATCATTAATGGTCATGTAAAAAATGTGATATACACAAACAATAAATCAAGTATTAGCAACTATCAAAAAACGATAAACATCGAAAACAAAATGTTCAACTATATTTTATGCAGCATAGTTACAAAAAATGAAAAATATGATGCAGAAGTTAGTAATATTATGAAAAACATAAGAGAGCACATTATCAATTATGAATACAAGCTAAACTGCGATGACGAAGACTCTCTAGGAAATGCAATAGAAGATGAAAACAAGGTCACACAAGCAATCAATGAACTAAAACGCATTAAAATACTAATCGTAAAGAAAGAACTTTATGATATAATTTCATCGCTCAAATCAACGAATAAAGAACTTGGAAATAAAATATCTGAGTATATTGCACAAAATCTAGCAAGAAATATTGATAAATGCAATTCATATGATAAAGCGTGTTCTGAATTTCACATGTTGACCATTAATGAATTATTAAACATATATTATCAAGACACAAATAAATTACTAAGTGCAATAATTGACAAAATACCAACAACCAACTATATGCACAACTTACTGATAGCTGCAATTGATAATTTGTGTGAAAACATCGGAAAAGGAAAATGTGTTCCGTATTGGATAGAAAACGAACTTTCTAAAGTTGAAACTGACAATGAATTAGAGCCTAACATTAGTGATAAACATGGAATTTTTTTATGCGGAAACAACGATAAAGATCAACTTTCATCTCTACTTTGCATAGAAAAAAATTTTGGCAAACCACTAACACAACATCAGCTGGATAATGAGCTTATTTTATTAGGAAACATGCCAGGAATAGACGTAGAGGCGGTTCTGGAACCTGGTAGAAACCCTGTTGAACGCGGAGCAACTAATCTTTTACTTGAACCAAAATTTCAGAAATACGAAGCAACAATTGGCGCAGATAATTATGGCAGTAAGTATATGGGGCCATGGCTGGGATGGGCTAAAGTGGCTGCTCATCCTTTTATTAAACATGGCGATGATTTTTCTTTGCTTGGAGTAACAGCTAAAGATTTCAATGAATTTCATTATCTACAGATGGATTACCGTTATCCTTTTGCCAGAGATGCTCTTTCATTTCTGCCTTTCATTGAGCAACAATCTGGCAGATATGGCCGCTTCAGTGTCAGATGGGATGATGGCTATCCAGGGGGTGAAATGAAAAGCTTCAATGTCAGCAAAAGCGGCTATGCAATCGATTTTTCCCTTGGCAAGGATACACATATTGACCGCAATCTGAAGCGTACTTTTGAAGTTGGCTTGAATGTAGCAGAAATGAAAACCAACCTGTTTGAGAAAAAATTTATCCACGAACGAGTATCAAAACTTAAACTTTCTCCGCAATATGAGTATAGCCGTGAAATTATTGAAACTGGTATGTTAGCTGCTGATAAAAATAGTTGGCCTGGTCCTGAAAAAATCAGTACATCATTTAACATCTCAAAAGGTATAAAGTTTCTGGATCATTATAATGACAAGGGCAATGCATTGGCTACACGACATGATGCTGAACCAACTTTTACGCAGTTTCATGGACACATAAAAATATCTAAAGAGTTTAAACGAAGCAACTACTGTAATAATGACAGCATGTCAGCAAACAAACATGATTGTACAGTTATGGCTTATATGCTTAATAATGCAATCGGTGAAAACATCAACCGACTTTTCGTTTCTGGTGAATTTGATCTGCAATATACCAATGAACCTCTTCCATCCCCCGAAGAAATCGGTTATGGCGGCAGACATTTCGGGACTGCTTTTGATATTTCCAAAATTGTTGGAGATAGAGGATATGGACTCCGTTTTGAAGTGGGCAAAAAATTTCTTGATGGGTGTATTTTGGGTGATATACAAACCTCAGAAAATAATTTCTGGTGTAAATTTTATGACTTTGATAAAAAAGAAAAGCAAGAGGGCCAAGGACTCCCATACACTCCTTCAATTCGCGATGTAGAATATTCTCCTTTTTTGTTCGGTGAATATGCACAGGTGCGCCGATTGGATCCGACCAGTAAAAGCATCGGCAAGGATACCGGAGAGTTGCTTGATGCCGGTGCCGGTCTTCGTTTACAGGTGCAACCGGATACATCGCATGAGGCAAAAAATAAATATAGCCTTCAACAAATCTCTTTGGAAGGCTCACTGGCATTTCCACTTGGCAGCACCCTTTCCATTAATAACAATCATCAACCAGTTGTTCGTTTGGGTTTAGTGTTGCAATTCAATATTCCAGATAAACTCAAATAACCTTTCATGCCGGAATGGTGCGCTTATGAACCGATTAGCACAAAAAGCCACAACGTCCAGAGTCAACCTGTTGCGTGTTCATGCCGCTCTGTTGGCATTGAGTTGCTGTGTCGGCTTTCAGCATCCATGCCATGCTTTACCAGTTGGCGGCAGTGTGGTCAGCGGCAGTGCAACTTTGTCGCAATCCGGTTCCACCTTGAATATTGAGCAAAACAGCAGTCGGGCCATGATCGATTGGCGTTCCTTCAGCAGTAAAAGTGGTGAACGGATCATCTTTAAACAGCCCTCGGCCAATGCGTTGGCTGTCAACCGTGTAACAGGCAACGAAATTTCCTCTTTGGCAGGATTATTGAGCGGCAACGGTCATGTGGTGCTGGTCAATCCGAATGGGATTGTTTTTCAGGAAGGGGCACGGGTTGATCTTGGCTCTCTGGTTGCTACAACTCATTGGATCAACAAGGAGGATTTTGATGCCGGGCGCTACACTTTTGCCGCCCGTCCGGGGTCGCAGGAGAGTGCGGTGAGCAATCACGGTGTGATTACGACTGCAGCAGGTGGATCGGCCATCCTCTCTGCAGCCCAGGTGGTCAACAGCGGCTTGATTCAAGCCCATGTCGGCCAGGTGGCCTTGGCTGCCGGTGATGCCATGACCCTCCATTTTGACAACAACCACAAACTTGGCTATGCCGTGCCCGCCAGCAGCTCGGTAGGTAAACAGTTGCAAGCCATCAACAACGGCACCCTGCAAGCCAACGGTGGCACCGTCAGCATGACTGCCGATGCCAAAGAGGAGGTGATGAACTCGGTTGTCAGCATGGGCGGCAGGATAGAAGCCAAGGCAGTCGATGTGCGCAACGGACGGGTCATTCTCCACTCTGGCGCAGGCACAAGCCGTATTTCCGGTACGGTCGATGTCTCGGGAGAAGAGAGCGGCAGCCAGGGGGGGCGTGTCGAAGTCACCGGGAACAGAGTAGAGTTGACAGCAACAGCCCGACTGAATGGCTCTGGTGATGCAGGCGGAGGTATACTGAAAATTGGTGGCGACCGCCATGGCAGCAATCCTGCCATAGCAAATGCCACAACAACCCTGGTGGAAAGCGGGGCAACGCTCAATGCGGATGCCAAACAAAGCGGCCAGGGGGGCGAGGTGGTCGTCTGGTCCAACAAAAAAACCGAATTTCGCGGTGCTGCTTCTGCTCGCGGCGGCAAAAAAGCGGGCGACGGGGGATTTGTGGAAATCTCTGGCAAACAAAAACTCCAGTTTGCCGGTCAAGTCGACGCTTCCGCTGCGCACGGACGGCAAGGCATGCTGTTGCTTGATCCAAACAATGTGTACATCGAAAATGTCTCCAGCGTTACAGACCCCGACGACAGTTCCATAACGCCAACATCCCTGAATGGGGTAACTGCCAACATTCTCCTGCAGGCTGATAACAGCATAAATTTTTTGGATACCGTGGCGTTGAACCACTCCTACACGCTCACAGCCTTGGCAGGAGGAGATATTAACATCCAAAACACGATAACCGTTAACGCCGATCTGAATTTTACCTCAACCGCCGGCAATATACTCTTTTCTGGCAACGGTGCCATTGCGGCGGGCAGCAATGCAGTCACTCTGAACGCCGCGCAAGGCAAAATTGCCGTTCAAACCACCGTCAATCCACACATCAGCGCCGCATCGTTGCTCCTGAACAGTGCAACCGGCATTGGTCACAGTGATAACAGCCAATCGTTGAATACGGCAGTGGACTCCCTGACATTGACCAACAGTTATAGCGGTGATGTGCGAATCAGCAACAGTCAGGCGATGATCGTTTCCGGGCAACAGTTGGCCCATGGTGATATTTCGTTAACAACCAGCAGTGGTGATTTGACCATCAATCAACTTTCCGCCCTTGATAGCATCCAGTTGACCGCTGCCCAAGGGGCCATCAAGGTGAGCAGCAGCGCCAATTTGCCACAAATCACCGCAGATACCCTTACGCTGAGTGCAAAAAGCGGCATTGGTGTCGATCAGCCTCTCTACTCTTCTGTCAACAACCTGCAGTTGGCCCCCATCACTGGCGCTTCGGGCAGCATCCGGTTGAGCAACAATCAATCGGTCACTCTTTCCGGCAGCCACTCAGGCAGTGATACCATTGAGCTGTTGACAACCAGTGGTGACATCACCCTCAACGGCTTAAACGCCAGCAGTGCCACCGTGCGCCTCAATGCCACTGACAGCATCAAAGGTGCCAGCCTCTATGGCAACAGCTCTGCCTATCATCTGAGCGCCTCTTCTGCCGACTTGAGTGCCGAAAGTGGGATCGGTGCCGATACGCCCCTGTTGACACAACTGAGCAGCCTGTCTTTTCATGCCGGAGGCAACGTGGCCATCGGCAATACGGCTGCCTCGGCGGGGGCATTGACCATCCAGAGCAGCGACTATCGCAATGCCAGCAGCGTGCAACTCACGCATACCAATGGCGATTTGCAGATCACGGCGCTTGCACCATCAGCCGGCAGCGGTGCCGCAGTCACCTTGACAGCGGAGTCTGGACAGATTCTCAATATCAACAGTGACTCCTCTGCCATCATGCTGGCAGCCGATCACCTGACGCTTAACGCCAGCAGCACGATCGGCAGCAGTACGGCACCCTTGCGCACTGCGGTCAACACCCTCTCTTTCACCAGTGGCGGTGGCAATCTTCATCTCAACAACGATCAAAGCCTGCTGGTCAGCGGCACCTATACCGGCAGCAGCACCATCGATTTGCGGGCTTCTGGCAATTTGACCGTGCAGTCCATTGTTTCTTCCGACCAGCAAAATCAGGGTATCGTCCTTTTAACCGCGACAGGAGATGTATTGGGCAGCGCCGCTTCTTCTACCCACATTGCGGCAGCGCAAGGTAACATTGTTGCCGTCAGCGGTATCGGCAGCGAGGAGACGCCCCTGCAAACGGCATTGACAACGCTCTCTTTTTCCAGTCAATCAGGCGATGTCCATTTCGTCAACTCTGGAAACCTGACGGTCAGCTCAGGATCTCTCGACGGGAACGGAACGCTCGATCTGCAGGTGCAGTCTGGTGTCACGGCAGGGTTCACGCCAGGCGATCTGATCATCAGCGGCACTCTCAAGGCTGAAAATGCGCTCAGCTTGGAGGCAGCGGGAACCATCACCACCACTGGCAGCGGCAGCATCACAGCTGTGACAGCCTCGCTGACGGCATCCAGTGGCATCGGCACAGCGGCAACACGCTTGCAGAGTGATGTCGATCAACTGGATTTTCACGTTGCCAACGGCAGCGTCCATATCAATAACAGCACGACCGCCAACAGTCGTTCTTTATTGATCCTGAATGGCAGTAATGCCAGCGGCGATATTGAGCTGGTAAACAAGGGCAATCTTACGGTACAATCCCTCTCCACCGGCAGTGGCGTCACCCTCTCTCTGACCGCCAGCGCGGGAGAAATCAATGGCGACAGCAATTATTTGTCCCATCTTAGCGCAGACAATGCCATCCTGAGCGCAGACAACGGCATCGGCAAGGATACGCCTCTGTTGACCAGCATCAACTCGCTCGAGTTTGCCATTGCTGCCGGCAGCACGCTACAGATCAGCAACAGTGGCAGCATGACAGTCAAAGGCACCTATCAGGATGGCAACACGCTGAGTCTGATTGCCCGTTCCGGTTCCATTACGGTCGATTCAATAGCAAGCAGCAATGCAACTGCGCCAACCTCCTCCTCCTTGAGGCTGGAGGCGGCGGATCGCATTCTGGGCCTCCATGATCGAACCTCAGCCCATGTCGCCATCCCCACTCTGTTGCTTTTTGCTGCCAATGGCATCGGAGAAAGCGACCGCTCCATTCTCAGCAACGTAGATACCCTCACTTTCAGCAATAGTGGCAGCGGTACAGTACGGTTGGAAAATCAAAAATCTCTTTTCATCGAGCAAGGCAGTTTCAAAGGAGATAGCACAGTTGTTCTCAGCACCAGTACAGGTGATTTGACCGTTCAATCCTTGACTGCCAGCGATGCTTCGACTGAAGGCCGTGTCAGCTTGACAGCAAACAATGGGAGAATTCTCGGCAATGGCAGTGGTCCACATATCAGCGCTGCCACGTTGAATCTGAGCGCGAATCAGGGAATCGGTGTTGACGACGGCAGTGGTGGCGTCAAGTCAGGCTTGCAAACCTCTATCAACACCTTGACTTTATCGGATGTGGGCGGAGATCTCTATCTGAGCAACGACAACTCACTGACCGTCAGTGGCACCTATCAGGAGAGCAGCACCATCCAACTTACGGCCGACAACGGCAACCTGAGCATCTCTTCCTTGTCTTCGGCTAACGACACACATCACGGCAACCTGAGTTTGCAGGCCACCAATGGGCAAATTCTTGGTGTTGACAATACCACCCATATCAAAGCCGACACGCTTACCTTGTCCGCCAGCACTGGCATCGGCACAACAGGCACCCCTTTGAGTACGGCAGTCAACCAATTGACTTTTACCAACCAAAACAGCGGTGATGTTCTCATTCAACAAGAAAATGGCTTTACCGTCACCGGCAAGCAATGGGAAGCGGGAAAAATCAATCTGACTGCCAGTACCGGTGATATCATGATCACGGAACTGACGGCCAATGATACAGTCACCTTAACAGCCAACGAGGGAACCATCAAAGGGCAATACGGCATTACTACCCATCTGACAGCCCCTACAGCCAACTTAACGGTCAGGAGCGGCAACGGCGATGAAATGCTCGACAGCAAGGTTAACCACCTGATTTTTGATAGCACCAGTGACAATGATGCCATGCGTATCCGCAATGCTGACAGTTGGACCGTGCAAGGAACCCTGCAATCAGGCAGCATTGAATTGCTTACCAAAAACGGCGACATCCATATTGCATCCATCAACGGCCCCCTTGCCGGCAGCAGTCGGGTGACGTTGACGGCAGAAAACGGTGCCATCATCGGCGACAGCTTGGCCAACGATACTTTCCATGTGACTGCAGATACACTCTCTCTGAAGGCCACGAACGGCATCGGGGCCATAGAACCGTTGTTGACCAAGGTTAATCAGGTCGAATTCAATACCGGAAGTGGTCATCTGCAGCTTAGCAATAGCATTGGTTTGCAGCTTTCCGGCAGCTATCAAAACGACAGTGAAATAACGGCTACCGTCCTGACGGGTGATTTGCACATCGACTCCATCACTGCCGACAACCCGAACGGCACCTTGCGACTAACCTCCACCGCTGGCGCTATTCTGGGCTCCAGTACAACCACACCACACCTGCAGGGCAGTTCACTGATCTTGACGGCAGCTGGCGATATTGGCAGCAGCAACCAACAACTCTATACCTCAGTCAATACGCTGCATTTTCAGATCAATAACGGTTCTCTTTATCTCACCAACCAAGATAGAGCCCTTGCTGTTACCGGCGTCAGCACAGCAAGCAGCCGCTTGATCGAAATTACCAACCAGAGTGGTGATTTGACCATTCATTCAATTGCACCCGAAGCCAATGCCAGTATTGAGCAGGTCAAGCTGACCGCCACTACAGGCAGTATTCTCGCAGGCAACGACAACCCTCTGGTGATCGCCAATCAATTGAACCTGGTTGCGGGAGAGAGCATCGGTGGCAACGGGACATTGCGCAGCACAGTCAACCTGTTAACTTTCGATAATTCAGGAAGCGGTAAGGTCACCCTGAGCAACAGTCATGGTATGACGGTAGACGGAAAAAACGTTGATGGCAGCACAACGACCTTGATTGCCGAAACAGGTAATCTGTTATTGGACACGATAAGCGGCACAGAGATGTGGTTATATGCAGAGTCAGGATCCATTCAGATGGTAAACAGCAGTGCCCTGCTGACTGCAGATACTGTCACCATGCAAGCCTTAAGCGGAATCGGCACTTCCAGTGACTCACCACTCAAAACCTCCATCGATCTGTTAACCGCCACAGTAAACAACGGATCAATCTTCTTGGATAACAGCAAAGAGTTGACGATCAATACAGTGACTGCCAGCAATGCGGTCAATCTGTGGATCGTTGGGGCTTTACAAGGAAACGTCTCTGTAACACCCCACATCACCGCCCAAAGCGCTTCGATCACTTCACAGGGCATCGGCACCGCACAACATGTTATTACCAATGTTGAATTTCTGAAATTTTATAATGACAATAGCAAGGTCAACATTATCAACACCGGCAAACTGCAGCTGCAAGGGATGCAGGTAAGTAGCGATACTGTCGATATTGCCACTGTAGCCGGAGATCTGCTGATCGGCGAGATTGAATCAAACGGTGCAATCACGCTGAGTGCCAGACGAGACAGTACACAGGACAACACACAAGCCAATATCTGGTTTACCAAAGATGGCTCCATCACTCTCCCCAGCAAAAGCTCCTCCTATCAGGTAGTGTCAAACAGTACCCAGCTTCCCGTTGCCTTGGCCAATCGAGCCTATGACAACAACAATAACAACCTTGTTGTCACTCTCAATGCCGACGGTGCCATCAGTTATCTTGATCCGAATAACAGCAGCCACACTGTGATTACGGCAAACTCGGCATCCTTGAACGCTTCCAACGGCGTGGGCAGTCGTACCACGCCACTGCGCTTAAACATCAATCAACTGGATATCAGTCAAAGCAGCGGCGGTGTTTTTTTCATGAATAACGAGACATCAATGCAACTGAACCGTATGGACACCAACGCCATCCTCTATATGGAATTGACTTCTGGCGATCTGACGTTGGATGGTCCGATTACTGCGGGCGGGATGACTTTTAAAGTTGATCAAGGTGCCATTATCATCACGGAAAAGGGTAACATCACCTCCACAGGGAGTGACAGCAACGGTATCATCGATTTTACAGCCGCCAACGGCATCAAAACGGCTGCCAGTATTTTTACCAGTGGTGCGCCAGTCTTGTTGAACTCTCCGCTCTCCATTGACAGCGGCAACGCAAGCAATCCGTTTCATTGCGTCACGGCGCGCTGTGCAGATAGCAAAATTATTTACACTTCCGGTGGAACAATAGAGACCAACAATCAAGGTATTTTCACAATTGCTACACAGGGAGGAAACCCTGCACGGGGAGGAGACATTACCTTTGACACCATTGTTGCCGCTGATTTTGGAGCCAACCGCTATTTGAACGTGCAACTGCTGGCCGGTATACCGGTAAACGGTCGCTATTCCGCCATCAACGGTGGTGCCATCCGTGGGGATCTGCAGGTCTGGAATGCCTATCTCAGCGCCTCGCAAGGCAATTTGACTGGTAATATCCATAAAACTCCGGCAGTCTTTAAAGCTCCGTCCTATGGCAAAGAGGCAGCAGAAACCATCTTTACCTTCCCTGCTCCTCACAACGGCTCGATCCTGTTCAACGGTTTTCCGGTACCAGGCCGTGGATGGCCCAATAACTACCCTGGTCCCTTTGACCTGCTCAGTCGTTCTTCGAGTGATTATATTCCCAAAAGAACCTCTAGTATTGACTGGGTGTTGGATACATCCGAGCATCCTGTTCTTTACAGAGCCATGCAAGAAAGAGAAAAACATATTAAGAATAATGAGAAACAACAAGAAAGAGAAAAACATATTAAGAATAATGAGGAACAACAAGCAAATAACCAACAGTCTGGTTTAGACAAACAAACTGACCCAAACAATCAAAATAGAACACTGTTGCCAGTACCAAATAATAATCTTCATTTTCTAGCTATAGGAATAAATTACAATGAGGGCAATTTAATAGATCGCAATAGAAAAAGATATGTATTTTGGAGCGACCTAGGCGACTTACAAAATAACGCAATAAATATGCAACAGCAGTTTGAAAAATTGGGATTTTGTTCCATTAACGGTTCTTGCCCAACAAATTCAGGCAAATCTACAAACAATACAATAAATTCATATTTCTCACAAAGAGGTGAGATTTTAAATGCTATGAAATCCTTTGCAAAATACTATAAAGAAAAAGAAAACAACACGCTGGTAATATATTTTACTGGTCATGGCCTTCTGTTCAGAGAGAAAGGGTTTTGGATCAGCAAAGATGCTAGAGTTACCGACATTACAGATGGAAAAAAAATTTATTCCAACATTATGGAAAATCTTATTGAAAAAAAGGATATTACTAATACATTCAAAGACATCAAACCAAGCAACAAAATTATAATTATCACAGACGCTTGCACTCCAGGAGATCTAATCGCACAAAACGAAGACGAAAAAGAAGTCAACAATATATATGTAATGAGCGCTTCGTTACCTTATATCCCAATCATAAAAACGGAAGATACTCAAGGAAGCACTCTTTTCTCCGATAAACTTATTACTATTCTGAAACACAGAGAATTGAATAATCTATCCAGCTTTCCTGAGGTAATAAATAATGAAATATTCTTTCTTATCAAAGAAGGACTAATTGGGTGGGAGGATTGGTCGAAAAGATCAAACCGCATATATACCCATCAACCATTACTCAAACCAATCAGCAAGAATTTACAAACCACCCAACCATTGACCACATCGGATGGAGAAAACTAATGAACAAGAAAACAATTAGTATTGTATTATTTTTCAACTTAGCATTGGCATTTAATGCACTTGCCGGTGATATTGTCAACTCTACATGTGACAGGGTTGCAAAAAAGTGTACCCGCAACACAGATCGTACAGAAGCCAACTGCGAAGATAATCGATTCAAATTTCAACTAAAAAACGAAGAAATCGTTTCGAAATGCCCAGAACCATTTGATGATAATCGAAAAAAACCAGATCACGAAGACACCTGCGCAATAACAGATGGAGTCACAAAGCTGCGCTATGTCATGTCATGGAGCATTTCCTGTGGTCAACAGGGGGAGAAAGAGATCAGCAATAACGTTGCAACCAGAATGAATGCGGGTCAAGAGCAGTTTATCGACCAGAGATATACAAGAAGGGACCTTACCAACTCACCGAATCAATAACAGACAGACCGCCCATACGCTCACCAGGGGAATACTCCCCTGGTGAGCGGTTGCGCAACCAGCAGACGGCTTGCCGTATCAACGATGCTCAACCGCCTCGCGGATGATGTCCAGGGTTTTGGCATCCTCGATGGTGGGCAATTCGCCGGGGTCGCGTCCTTCGGCGATGGCCAGAATGGCGCGGCGGATCACTTTGCCGGAGCGGGTTTTTGGCAAACTGGGGACAATGTGCAGAAATTTCGGTTTGGCAATGCCGCCGATCTGTCGGGCGACGACTGCCTTCAGTTCCTCTTCCGAGGGGGGAACGGCGTTGCTCATCAATACAACAAAGGCCTCAATCTCTTGCCCTTTCAGGTCATCTTTGATACCGACGGCTGCCGCTTCGGCCACCGAGGGGTGGGTGCAGAGCGCCTCTTCCACTTCGCGCGTACCCAAACGGTGGCCAGCCACATTGATCACATCATCGTTGCGACCCATGATGAAAAAATAGCCTTCATCGTCATAGACCGCATAATCGAAGGTGGCATACAACAGCTCTGAACTGCTGGAAAAATAGGTGGAAATAAAGCGGCTGTCATCACCCCAGACCGTACTCATGCAACCCGGCGGCAAGGGTGGGCGAATCATCAACGATCCTTTGCTTTCCGGTTCAGTGATGGTTTTGCCATCGCTGTCCAGCAATACCGTCTCGTAACCAAATGAGGGCAAGGTCGGAGAACCGAATTTGATCGGCAGCAATCCCAAACCGGCAAAGTTGCTGA
This sequence comes from Magnetococcales bacterium WMHbinv6, assembly GCA_002753135.1. Taxonomy (GTDB): domain Bacteria; phylum Pseudomonadota; class Magnetococcia; order Magnetococcales; family Magnetaquicoccaceae; genus Magnetaquicoccus. Next base: position 39,616 of record PDZV01000029.1, read on the forward strand.
GAATCGGCCAACCGGTCTCGGTCTGCCAATAGTTATCCACCACCGGACCATGCAACGCTTCGCTCACCCAGCGGTGGGTCTCCTTGTCCAGCGGTTCACCGGCCAGGAAAAGGGTGCGCAGACTGCTTAAATCGTGTTTGCTGATCCATTCAGCACCCGTCTTTTTCAACAGACGAATGGCTGTCGGTGAGGTAAACAGGCAGTTGACCCGATATTCCGCCACCAGAGACCACCAGATGCCCGGATCGGGACGAATCGGCAAACCTTCGTAAAGAATCGTGGCAGCACCGGTCAATAGCGGCGCATAGACAATATAGGAGTGTCCTACCACCCAGCCGATATCGGATCCGGCAAACATCACTTCGCCTGGTTGGACATTATAAATATATTTCATCGACATGCGCATAGCGACCATGTGACCGCCGGTATCGCGTTGTACCCCCTTGGGACGACCTGTTGTACCGGAAGTATACAAAATATAAGAAGGATGCGACGATTCCACCCACACCGGAGCCACCTCGCGACCGGCATGGCGGGCAATGGCAGCGGTAAAATCGATTTCACCCTCAATGGGGCAACTCTCCTGCTCCAGGCCACGGTTGATCACCAACACCTGCGGCAGCGGAACGGTGACCGCAGCCAACCCCTCTTTCAACAACGGTTTGTAATGGGCCACCTTGCCGCCGCGCATGCCGGCATCGGCAGTAATGATCAATTTCGGGCTGGCATCATCAATGCGCGAAGCCAATGCCAACGCCGCAAAGCCACCAAACACCACCGAATGAACGGCACCAATCCGCACACAAGCCATCATCGCAACCATGGCTTCCGGAATCATCGGCAGGTAGATCAACACCCGATCACCCGCTTCAATACCCAACTCCTGTAACAAAGAGGCCATTTCGTTGGTTTGTCGGTACAACTCACGATAGGTGATCACCTGACGCTGATTGACCTCGGTGGAAACCCAGATAATGGCTGCCTGATCGGCCCGTTCCGGCAAATGACGATCCACAGCGTTATAGCAGATGTTGGTCATGCCTCCGGCAAACCATTTGGCAAAGGGAGGCTTGCTGTAGTCCAGCACCTGATCAAACGGTTGATGCCAATCGATCAAGGCAGCCTGTTCCCGCCAGAACTCTTCCCGATCATCGATGGAACGACGGTACAATTTTTCATAATCTTCCCGATTGCTCATCCAACTTCTCCTCATTTTCGTTGCAGGAAACCGGACTGAATGTCCAGCACATGATCAATTGCTTTCCCCCCCATCCATCAACAAGCCGTCGACACGACAGCGGGGGGCATTATTCCAGATTCAACCGCATGCGGCAAAGTGAAATCGGACTATGCTGCGCATTACGCCTTGAAATAATGGCAGTATACTCGTAACCTCGCACAAGTGGGCTGATGAACCGCGGTCAGAGGGGGACGGTGGCAGCAGCCTGTTCAGACTCCACTCTGGCAAGGAAAGCCTCCTATGTCCCATCCGGATTATACACCCTCTTCCGATCCGCAATGGCAGCTCTGGCAACAGCAGGCCAAAGCAGCGTTACGTGGCCAGGATCCTGCCTCGCTGTCGTATCAGACCCCGGAAGGCATCACGCTGCAACCACTTTATACTGCAGAGGATCTGCAACGACGCCCCCTCACTGAAACCGGCCTGCCAGGCCTCTTTCCCTATGGACGGGGTCCTTATCCGACCATGTACAGCAACCGGCCCTGGACCATTCGCCAGTATGCCGGTTTTTCTACAGCCGAAGAGTCCAATGCCTTTTACCGACAAGCGCTGGCTGCCGGTGGTCAGGGCATTTCGGTTGCCTTCGATCTGCCGACCCATCGCGGTTATGACTCAGACCATCCTCGGGTGGTGGGTGATGTGGGCAAGGCGGGTGTGGCGGTCGACTCGGTCGAGGATATGAAAATTCTCTTCGATGCCATTCCTTTGCAGCAGGTATCGGTATCGATGACCATGAATGGTGCCGTGTTGCCGATTTTGGCCGGCTATATCGTGGCTGCCCGCGACCAGGGAGTGGCTGCCGAACAGTTAAGCGGTACCATTCAGAATGACATTCTCAAGGAGTTCATGGTCCGCAACACCTACATTTATCCCCCGGCACCCTCGATGCGCATCGTGGGCGATATTATCGCCTACGCCTCCGAGCATATGCCACGTTTCAATCCGATCTCCATCTCCGGCTACCATATTCAGGAAGCGGGTGCTGACGCGGCCCTGGAGTTGGCCTATACCCTGGCCAACGGCAAAGCCTATGTGGAGACCGCTTTGGCTCGGGGCATGGCCGTCGATCAATTTGCCCCGCGTTTGTCATTCTTTTTTGGCATCGGCATGAATTTTTATATGGAAATTGCCAAGCTGCGTGCTGCCCGTCTGTTGTGGGCAAAAATCATGTCCGCCTACAAGCCGCAAGATCCCCGTTCATCACAGCTGCGCACCCATTGTCAGACTTCCGGCTGGTCTTTGACCAGCCAGGATCCCTACAACAACGTCGTGCGAACCACCATTGAGGCGATGGCGGCGGTTTTTGGCGGCACCCAGTCGTTGCATACCAATGCCCTGGATGAGGCGATTGCTTTGCCGAGCGCTTTTTCTTCCCGCATCGCCCGCAACACACAAATTATTCTGCAAACCGAGGCACATTTAACCCACGTGATCGACCCATGGGGTGGTTCCTATCTGATGGAGAGCCTGACCCACGATCTGGCCGAACGGGCCTGGGCTCTGATGCAGGAGATTGATGCAGCGGGCGGTATGGTAGCGGCCATTGCCAACGGCTTGCCGATGCGGCGCATTGAAACAGCTGCCACGCAAAAACAGGCTCGTATCGATCGCGGTGTCGAAGTGATCGTCGGGGTCAACCGCTATCAACCGGAGCAGGAAAAACCTTTGGATGTGTTGGTGGTAGACAACCATCTGGTACGAGAGACACAACTGCGCCGACTGGCCCAGATCAAAGCCGACCGACACGCCGCAGAGGTAGATGCCGCGTTGCAGGCCTTGACCCGCGCTGCCCGTGAAGAGAGTGGCAACCTGTTGGCGTTGACGGTGACGGCGATGGCGGCCAGGGCCACTGTCGGCGAGGTCAGCGCTGCCCTGGAACAGGTCTATGGACGCCATCAGCGGGCATTGAGTCCGGTGGCGGGGGTTTATGGCACAGATTGGCAGGAGGAACCTGTGTGGCAGAGCTTACGCACTCAAGTGGCATCCTTTGCCCAACAACAGGGACGTCGTCCCCGCATTCTGGTGGTCAAACTGGGGCAGGATGGCCACGATCGAGGGGCCAAGGTGATTGCCTCCGCCTTTGCCGACGCCGGTTTTGATGTGGATATGGGGCCATTGTTTCAAACGCCGCAGGAGGCGGCTCGGCAGGCGGTGGAAAATGATGTGCATGCCGTAGGCATTTCAACCCTGGCAGGTGCCCATTTAACCCTGATTCCCGCCATTATCGAGGCGTTGCGGCAGGAGGGTGCCGATGATGTGGCCGTCGTGGCCGGGGGGGTCATTCCTGAGCAGGATCATGCGCCTCTGCAGGCGGCTGGCGTAGATGCTCTCTTCGGGCCTGGTTCTTCCGCAGTGCAGGCAGCGGCTCAGGTGTTGGCTGTGATCGAACGCCGTTTGCAATCCCGGCCATGAAGCACGATCTGGCACGCTTGCGGGATGAGATTTGCCAGGGACATCGTCGGGCCATCGCCAAGGGGATCACCTTGCTGGAAAGCACGCATCTCCAGGACGCAGAACAAGCGGCAGCGTTGTTGACCGCCCTGGACGATCCGTCGCGGGATACGTTGCGCGTAGCAATCAGTGGTCCGCCAGGTGTGGGCAAAAGCACTCTGATCGAAGCCTTGGGCATGCAGGCGGTGGAACAGGGAATGCGGGTCGGCGTGTTGACGGTGGATCCCTCTTCCCGTTTGAGCGGTGGCAGTATTCTTGGTGACAAAACCCGCATGCCGCGCTTGAGTGTGCATCCCTCTGCCTATATTCGCCCCACTCCTGCCGGAACCGTCCTGGGAGGGGTGGCCCGTCGCACCCGTGAAACCATCCGCCTGTTGGAGGCTGCCGGTTTCGATCTGTTGCTGGTAGAAACGGTCGGCGTCGGGCAAAGCGAAACCGAAGTGGATGGCATGGTCGATCTTTTTGTCCTGCTGTTGCTGCCCAATGGCGGGGATGAGTTGCAGGGTATCAAACGGGGCATCATGGAGTTGGCAGAGATCATCGTGATTAACAAGGCCGACTCCCCCTGGCAGGAGGTGGCAGCCAGTACGGCAGCCCAGGTACGGCAGGCAACCCGACTCTTGCAACGCAAAACCCCCCTGTGGGAACCGCAGGTGCTGTTGACCAGTGCCCAGCAGGAGGAGGGAATTGACCTTTTATTGGAAACGTTACAAACCTTTCGTCGTCAGATGCAGCAGCAGGGTGCATTGCAGCAAAAAAGAGAGGCTCAGGCCACCTCCTGGATGTGGGAACGGGTTTATGAGGGATTGCGGCAGTTGCTGCATGCTGATACCCTCGTTGCTCAGCTGGCCCCGGAGCTGGAAAGGCAAGTTGCTCAAGGTCTCTTGGGTCCCGTCGAGGCAGCCGAACGGCTGTTGCACAGTTTTGCCAAGGCAAGGAAGTGAACCATGCAGGATATTATTGATCGTTTGGACAGGTTACGAACCGAGGCGCGTCTGGGTGGTGGTCAAGCCCGGATCGATGCCCAACATGCCCGGGGCAAACTGACAGCCCGCGAACGATTGGAAGCGCTCATGGATCCCGGCTCGTTCGAGGAGATGGATCTCTTTGTCGAACATAACTGTACAGATTTCGGCATGGGAGAGAGCCATATTCCGGGAGACGGCGTTGTCACCGGAGCCGGAACCATCTATGGCCGTCGGGTTTTTGCTTTTTCCCAGGATTTTACCGTATTTGGCGGTTCACTGAGTGAGTCCAATGCGCGTAAGATATGTAAAATCATGGATATGGCTATTAAGGTTGGTTCTCCGATCATCGGGCTGAACGACTCTGGTGGTGCCCGCATTCAAGAAGGGGTTGCCTCTTTGGCCGGTTATGCGGAGGTGTTTCAGCGCAATGTGCTGGCCTCTGGAGTGGTGCCACAAATTTCAGCCATCATGGGCCCTTGTGCCGGCGGTGCCGTTTACTCCCCTGCCCTGACCGATTTTATCATGATGGTCAAGGATACCTCCTATATGTTTTTGACCGGACCGGAAGTGGTCAAGACAGTCACCCATGAAGATGTCAGCGCCGAACAGTTGGGTGGGGCCATCACCCACTCCACCCGATCGGGTGTTGCCGATTTTGCCTATGATAACGATCTGGTGTTGCTCAAACAGTTGCGTCGTTTGCTGGCTTTTCTGCCCTCCAACAACCGGGAGGCGGCACCGCGCATTGACAGCGGCGACGATGCCAAACGTCCGATTTATTCCCTGGATAACCTGGTCCCCAACGATCCGCAGCGCCCCTACGACATGAAGGAACTGGTGGAAAAGGTGGTGGATAACAGCGATTTCATGGAAATCCAGGCCGGTTACGCCAAAAACATCATTATCGGTTTGGCGCGCATGGATGGGCGTACCGTGGGTATCGTGGCCAATCAACCGATGATTTTGGCCGGTTGTCTGGATATTGCCAGTTCAATCAAGGCAGCCCGTTTTGTCCGTTTTTGTGACTGCTTCAACATTCCGATTGTCACTTTTGTCGATGTGCCTGGCTTTTTACCCGGTTTGCAACAGGAGTTGGGCGGAATTATCAAACATGGGGCCAAACTGCTCTTTGCCTATGCGGAGGCAACAGTTCCCAAAGTGACCGTGATCACCCGCAAGGCCTATGGTGGAGCCTACGACGTGATGTCATCCAAACATTTGCGTGGCGATTTCAACTATGCCTGGCCCAATGCAGAGATAGCTGTCATGGGACCAAAAGGTGCCTCAGAAATTATTTTCCGTAGCGAAATCAAGGCATCGACCAATCCAGAGGCCAAATTGAAGGAGGTCACCGCCGCCTACGCCGCCAATTTTGCCAACCCGTTCATTGCCGCACGCAAGGGATTTATCGACGATGTGATCATGCCGCACGACACCCGCTGGCGGGTGATTCGCGGTTTGCAGACCATGGAGGGCAAGCAGTTGGCGTTGCCCTGGAAAAAACACGACAACCTGCCTCTATAGGGATGGCAAGATGCGTAAGATACTGATTGCCAACCGGGGGGAAATTGCCTGCCGGATTATCAAGACCGCCCGCCGCATGGGCATTGCCACCGTGGCCATCTATTCCGATGCCGACCAGGATGCCCTGCATACGCGCATGGCAGACCAGAAGGTTCGCGTCGGAGAGGCGGCCAGTGCCTCCTCTTATCTGCTGGTAGACCGCATTTTGCACGCCATTGAGGCGAGTGGTGCCGATGCCGTGCATCCCGGCTATGGTTTTCTTTCAGAAAATGCCGCCTTTTGCCGCACCTTGCAAGAAAAGGGAATCACTTTTATCGGTCCTGGCCCGGAAGCCATGTTGGCCATGGGCGATAAAATCGCCTCAAAAAAATTGGCCCGCTCGGTGGGTGTCAACACCATTCCAGGCCATCCGGATGCGGTTCCCAACGCCAAGGCTGCCGTCGCCATTGCCCGGGAAATCGGCTATCCGGTGATGATCAAAGCCTCTGCCGGCGGCGGCGGCAAAGGCATGTGCATCGCACGCAACGATGCCGAAGCGGCAGAAGGTTGGAGTTCCGCCGCCAATATGGGACGCTCCTACTTCAAGGATGATCGGGTGTTCGTGGAAAAATTTATCGAACAACCCCGCCACATCGAAATTCAAATTCTCTGCGACAAATATGGGCATGGAGTCTGGCTCAATGAGCGGGAGTGTTCCATCCAACGGCGCAACCAAAAGGTCATTGAAGAGGCCCCCTCCCCGTTTCTGGACGATGCCATGCGGGCGGCCATGGGAGAACAGGCCCTGACCCTGGCCAAGGCAGTCGGTTATGTGTCGGCAGGAACCGTGGAATTTGTCGTTGGTGCCGATCGCAGTTTTCATTTTCTGGAGATGAACACCCGCCTGCAGGTTGAACATCCGGTGACCGAAATGATCACCGGTCTGGATTTGGTGGAAGAGATGATCCGTATTGCCCGTGGCGAACCGTTACGTCTGCGGCAGCAGGATGTGCAAAAAAAGGGCTGGGCCATCGAATGCCGCATCTATGCCGAAAATCCGTATACCAATTTTCTCCCTTCCACAGGTCGACTGGTACGGCATCGCCCGCCGGAAGAGAACGATCGGATTCGGGTTGATACCGGGGTTTCCGCTGGTTGCGAAGTGTCGATCTATTACGATCCGATGATTGCCAAGCTGATCACCTGGGGAAACAACCGTTTGCAGGCCATTGCCAGCATGCGAGAAGCTCTCGACAACTATCTGATCGAAGGTCCCAAGCATAACATTGATTTCCTCAATGCACTGTTGGCCCATCCCCGCTTTATTGCCGGTGATTTAACCACGGCTTTCATTGCTGAACACTACCCGGAAGGATTCTCTGGTGCCCCTCTGGACCAGGAAACGGTGCGTTTTTTTGCCATTGTTGCCGCCTGTGTGGAACGGGCAGAAGAGGCGCTGTTGGCCCCTTTGCCGGATACCAGCGACTGGGTTGTTTCCATCGATCAGGAGACCGTCAGTTTACGGGTTTCCCATGCTCCGGGCTTGGATCGCATTGAATTACAGGATGGCACCATTTTAGAGGTGGCAGAGGCCTATCGCCCGGGCATGCGGGTGGCCAAATTTACCATAGGTGGCCTGAACCGTACCGTGCAGATTCAGCGCAGTGATTCCGGCTATACGCTTACCCAAGGCGGACGCCGTGTCAAAGCTGCCGTTCGCAGCCATCGCCTGCATGAACTGGCGCAACGCATGCCGCAAAAACAGCGTCATGACAGCGCCAAAACAGTGCTTACGCCGATGCCTGGCCTGGTCAGCCGCGTCATGGTCAGCGAGGGACAAAAGGTCTCTGCCGGGCAGATTCTCTGCCTGCTGGAAGCGATGAAGATGGAAAATACGCTGTGTGCTGAACGGGATGGTATTGTCGCAACCGTCCATGTTCGCGCTGGCGAAACGGTGGAAAACGATGCGGTGCTGTTTACTTTCCGTTAAACAGGCTATGCAAAATAATTTGCGCAGATCGCGCCAGATTTTGCTTTCTCCGCAAGGCGGAAAAAGGGCACACATGCCGATACGCGACTCTTTGTCCAACGCGGCAGGCAGACCAAAAAGAGAAGGGTTGACACGCTCAGAGAGTGGGATAAGGGAAGAGCCATGATTGGCCGATTGAACCATGTCGCTATTGCCGTCGCCGATCTGCAAGGATCGATGGCCATGTATCGTGATGTGTTGGGCGCGCAGGTTGATGCCCCGCAGCATCTGCCGGAATTCGGGGTAACGGTGGTTTTTGTCCGCCTGCCCAATACCAATGTGGAGTTGCTCTACCCTCTCGGAGAAAATTCCCCAATCGAAAAATTTTTGCAACGCAATCCCTCCGGCGGCATGCACCACGTTTGCTACGAGGTGGCCGATATTCAGGCTGCCTTACAGACCTTGCAGGAGCAGGGCATTCGGGTGTTGGACCCGACACCGAAAATCGGTGCCCACGGCAAACCGGTAGTGTTTTTACACCCTAAGGAGATGGGCGGTGTTTTGGTTGAATTGGAGCAAGCCTGAATAAACCAGTAAAAATATTTTTGCCTCACATGGCATCGTTGGTTTATCTCAAAAATGATTGCGGAGTGTACCCTGGCATTACCCGATCAAGAGCGTTGTCACCGTTTTCAACTAGTGGGACGACAGAGCTAACCTGACAGGCTTTCGTTAATCTGTTATACTCCTTGCTCCAGGAGATTCGAGCGGGAGTGTGTGACATGGTCAAGTATGTGGTACGTCTG
>PDZV01000004.1 GCA_002753135.1 Magnetococcales bacterium WMHbinv6
ACAGAGGCTCCGCCTCTGCACTCCGGCAGGGAGGATGATCCTCCCTGCACCCACCAGAACTTTGGCTTCAGTTTATTGCAAATGCAGCGATCCAGAGGAGCTGAATAGTTACACCAAGAGATAAGGTGCCATCTTGGCCAATGCGACCAACATTCTAAGCCAACAAAAAACCAATCCAGATCCAGCCCCCAAGCCATTTATTGCTCACAAAGGCACGCAAATACTGACCGTTTGCACTGATGACTAACTGCCAGGCCATCTGTGCAGCTGCAAAAATCAGAACCAAATAATACAGCTGTGAGGCTTGCAGCATCACGCCGGCGACAACCAGCAGCAGAAGAGTACAGAGATACAACAGAGCAACCATTGGTAATGCAAAGCTACCAAACAGTATGGCTGTAGACTTAACCCCGATTCGCCTATCGTCTGCAATATCCATCATGGCATAAACGGTATCGTAGGCAGCCGCCCAGGTCAAAGTAGCCAAAAACAGCAGCCAAGCAATCAGGCTTAATTGTTCGGTTTGTGCCCCCCAAGCAACCATACCCCCCCACCCAAAGGCTGCACCCAGATAGAATTGCGGCCAATGGACAAAACGCTTGGTAAAAGGGTAGGAGACGGCCAAGAAAGCAGCAACAACACATAATTGCAAAGCAAACAGGTTCAGCTGCATGGCAAAAAACAAAGCAACAAGCATGAGGCTCAACAACAACCTCTTTGCCATCAACACGGATATTCGACCTGCTGCAAGTGGACGATTTTTGGTACGCTTGACATGCGGATCAAAATCCCGATCGGCAAGGTCGTTCATAACACAACCTGCAGAACGCATAATGAATGAGCCACAGCTGAAAATAAATACCATCATTAAACCAGGAAATTGTGGTTTTGCCGCCGCAAAGAGTGACCACATTGCTGGCCACAGGACAAGCCATGTCCCAATTGGCTTGTCAACACGCATCAAGCGCAACATCTCCTGCACAATTGGCCAGGGTAAACGGTCAATCCAATGGGCCATGACAACATTCCGGTAAAAAAATTTCTAAAATACGGGCTCGAATTTTCTGGTTGACCTGGAACAGGGATCGACGACACCAATAGGTCTGTTGCCCCTCGGTGGTAAAAGGCAATGCAGGGTGATCTATGCGGCACTCGGCAATCTGCACGTCACTCCTTTGCACCAATCCATCACGCTCAAGAAACAGGGAACCCAGGGGTTCGTCGCCCAATTCCAAAGCATTGCGGGCGGCCTCCGTCAACTGAGCCATGACAACTTCCGAGTAGGCAAACAGTTGCTCTCGCTCCTGTTGCAACAACCAGGCAGAACGAGAGAGAATAGTGGTACCAATCGGCAGAGTTTGTTGCGCTGCCCACATGAAGTTATCAGAGTCATCTATGGTATGATAGGCCTGTTTTTGCACGCGAATACGCACTGGTTTTTGCCCACTTTGTTCCAAATAGCGCGTCAAGGAGTCGCGACAGCTTAGCGCAGCACACAATTGTTTACGCACTGGTTTACCAAAAGCCGCAAAATACTCTTCCGGCACCAGCCAGCCATGCAGTGGTTGCATCACAAAGTGGGGTTCCATACCGCCTGTCACGCCTTGTCCTCTCCTATAGCCATTCTAAGCATGCCATCACTCTCTGCACAGCGATTAAAGCATGGGGTGAATTTTGCAACCCTTGGTTTTGTTGCACTATGCCATCTCCAATTATTCTTGCCGACTCTCCAGATAGATCGACAGCAAAGTAATGGCAGAGGGCGTCATGCCGGAAATGCGACTCGCCTGACCTAAATTGGCTGGTTGTACGCGGGTCAGCTTTTGTTGCAACTCGATCGATAAACCAGGAATGCGATCCCAGACCATATCCTTGGGAATACGAACAGCCTCTGCCTTTTTCAGCCGCATGGCTTCACTCTCCTGCTTATGCAAATAGCCTTGATAACGAATATCGGTCAAGACCCGTTCCTGATGCTCTTCCGTTAAATCAGATAAGCCACACTCATTGAAGATGGCCTGCTGATCAACATCCTCACGTTTTAGCCACTCCCAAGCAGTTCGCGTGTCTGCAAACAGGGCTGTCTGCTGCCCCTCTGCATCCTCACCATCAACCAACCGTTTTGGTCGAATTTTTGTGCTTTGCAATTGCTCTCTGGCTTGATCGATACGGGCCATTTGTTCGGAAAAAAGCCGCCACCGTTGCTCATCAACCAACCCGACATGACGGCCAAGGGGGGTTAATCGTTCATCCGCATTGTCAATGCGCAGCAGTAAACGAAATTCTGCTCTGGAAGTAAACATTCGATACGGTTCATCCACGCCCTGCGTAATCAGATCATCAATCATGACCCCCAAATAGGCCTGTGAGCGATCAATATGAACCGCAGCGTGCTGCAGAGAGTATCGACCAGCCTGCATCCCGGCAAAAAGACCTTGTGCGGCAGCCTCTTCATAGCCAGTTGTGCCATTAATCTGACCGGCACAATAGAGACCCTGCACCCCCTTCACCGCCAAACTTTCATCCAACTGTCTGGGATCAACCATATCGTACTCGATTGCATATCCAGGTCGAAGAATTTCCACCTGCTCTAACCCGACAATAGAACGTACCATTTGCCATTGCACATCGATGGGCAGGCTGGTTGAGATGCCATTGGGATATATTTCCCGTGTGTGATACCCCTCTGGTTCGAGAAAAATTTGATGAGAATCACGCTCGGCAAAACGAACAACTTTATCTTCAATCGACGGACAATAGCGTGGACCTATGCCCTGAATCTGCCCTGAAAACAGTGGAGCCCGATGCAGATTGGCACGGATCAACTCCTGTGTCTGAGGGGTAGTGCGGGTTATATGACAGGGAATCTGCCGCCGTGTGATGGTTTTACTCAAAAAGGAAAATGGAACCGGCGGTTCATCGCCAGGCTGAACTTCACATCGGTTCCAGTCAATTGTATTGCCATCCAGGCGCGGTGGCGTACCTGTTTTTAAACGATACATTTGCAAACCCAACTCTTGCAAGCAAGGGGTAAGCGTTTGATTCGCCGCATCACCCAAACGGCCTGTTGCAAAAGTACGGGTACCAATATGGGCGAGTCCTCGTAAAAAGGTACCGGTTGTCAGAATAACAGCTTGGCAATCATACTTTTCCTGCCAATCGGTAACTATTCCCGTGATACGATTACCCTGCCACAACAACTGCAACGCTTCTCCCTGACGCAGGGTCAAATTTGCCGTGGCGTCAAGAGCGGCACGCATTTCTCGCCGATAGTCGACCTTATCCATTTGCGCACGCGGTCCACGTACCGCTGGACCTTTGCGTCGATTCAACAAACGAAACTGAATACCAGCACGATCTGCAATCTGTCCCATCAATCCACCCAGGGCATCCACCTCTCGTACCAAATGCCCTTTGCCTAATCCGCCAATGGCTGGATTACAGGACATTTGACCAACAGTGTCCAAATTTTGCGTCAACAACAATGTTTTGACACCCATCCTGGCCGCCGCCGCTGCTGCTTCACATCCGGCATGACCAGCACCAATAACAATTACAGCAAATGAACGATCACCCTTCACACTCGTTCCCTCATAGCGGTTTCACGTGAAACTACACATCAGATATTAATTGACTGCAACTATTTTCCAATACAAAACTGGGAAAAAAGCTGATCTAAAAACGTTTCATAACGGGTTTCTCCAACCAGTTCTCCGACTACCTGTAACGCCTCACGTAAATGCAGCGCTATCAACTCACCAGATCGTTGCTGCTGCAGCAACTGGCGAGCCTGCTCAATGGTATAGGCACAACGATCTATCACTTCCCGTTGCCGAGCCAATAACAAAATTGACCCTTCTTCCGCGCCATCATGACGGGCAAAAAGTTTGACAATCTGCTGCTGAAGCTGCTGTATTCCCTCTCCTGTACGGCAGGAAAGGGGAAGAACCGTAAAACTTTCCCCCAATGGTAAAGAAAAAGGAGAAGGAGGATCTGTCAACAAATCCATCTTATTAGCAACCAATAAAAGACGATCGGGTCCAATCTCTTCGGCCATCTGTCGCTCTGCAGGCGCTAATCCGTCGCGAACATCGTAGAGCAAAAGCACACCATCTGCCTGCGTAATCCGCTCTTTGGCGCGTCGAATTCCCTCCATTTCAACCCACTCGCTGCTATCCCGCAGACCAGCGGTATCGGCCAAGGTAAATGGCATGCCAGACCACTCAACACCATGTTCGTTGATGTCACGTGTCGTACCAGGAACAGCCGAAACAATCGCCTTTTCCCGGCCAATCAACTGGTTGAACAAACTGGACTTGCCAACATTGGGACGTCCTGCTATCACCAGATCCAGACCATTCTGCCATTGTCTGCCTGTGACTGCACTGGCTTGCAAAAGTCTTAATTGATCACTGATGTTGCTCAGAAGGCTGCATTGTCGCTGGCTGTCAAGTACATCAATCTCTTCGTCAGAAAAATCCAGACCAGCCTCTACCTGAATCAACAGATCGAGAATGGCTTGCCGAAGCTTCTGCATAGAGAGAGACAACGAGCCTTGCATCTGGCGCGCAGCCTCGCGGGCAGCTTTGAGCGATTTGGCATGTATTAAAGCCATCAACGCCTCAGCTTGTGTCAAGTCCAATTTTCCATTGGCAAACGCTCTGCGCGAAAACTCACCCGGCCTGGCTACCCGAACACCTTGTTGTGACATTAAATGGAAGAGTCGCTGTACGATAATCGGCGAGCCATGGCAGTGAATCTCCATTTGCGATTCACCGGTAAAGGAGTGCGGTGCTGGAAAGTAGACCACCAAACATTGATCCAATACTGTCAGATCTTCAGGTTCCACGACTTGAACAAGGACCATTTTACGCGGTTGTAACTGCTGCAAAGAGGGCACGACGCCACTGGGCATGCGCAGCAAAGGCAAAAGCAGCTCCGGTAAGCCGTGCCCACTGAGTCGAATAACTGCAACACCAGAACTGCCGGTTGGTGTTGCCAAACCGGCAATCAATTCAGCAGATGAATCGTCTGTTCTACTCATTCTTAACCATTGCACCGTCAAAGCCAAGATCGAACGCGCCCATTCATAAATCGAATTAACGTCTGTTTCTGAATTATAAAATACACATTTACAATGAATAAATAAAATTTAGTATGCTAAATTTTATTTAATAGATACAGTTTGCTGCTCCCAAAAAGCCGCAACTCATGCACCACATTTATTACAGGAAACGCCCAATGCGGCAAGAAAGGATTCAATTGTCTGCCAAGCAACGGCACCATGGCGTATCAGAACAACCTGCTGTTGATCAATTTTAACAATGGTCGAAGGGGTTACGTTATGCGCAACTTCCCCTGGAACAATGTATGCCAGTTGCCTGCCCCATCGTCGATGAATCTCCGGTGCCGATTGCGCAGGAGGGTCTCCGGAACCATTGGCACTGGTTGAAATCAACGGACTTTGCCACTGGTTCATGATCTCCTGGACCACCGGGGAAGAGGAGTGGCGCAGCGCAAGCCATCCACTTCCTCCCGTCACTTCTGGCGGGATATGTTGTTGTGCTGGCAACAATAAAGTCAATGGACCAGGCCAAAAATGATCCATGAAAAGAGAGGCCAACGGCGCAATGCCTGCGGTCAACCGAGGCACAAAAGAGCGATCCGGAATCAGCAAGAGCATGCCCTTCTCCTGCGCTCGCCCTTTTAATTGCAACAATTTTTCAATTGCGGCAGGTTGCCAGGGATCAACCGCAAAGCCATACACTGTCTCCGTGGGATGCGCCACCACCTGACCATCGCGCAGCGCCTGACAGACAGATCCCACCATCTCTTCATCCAGGTGAAATTTTTTCATTTCTAGCCAGTTTCACGTACAAATTTTGACAAATCCCATCCTGAAAACGGCTTTATTACAGGAAGCTGCAGGAAGGGAAACATTTCGGTTGCAATTTTTGAAAAAAGGCGGTTGAACCTTTTCTGTAACTATGCTAAACCTCTCAGACGACCCGGGGAAACCTTATACGAGTTTTACTGCCGGGTAAACAGGCTTCCGTCGGGAGGAATCGTTCACCGTGCACGAAAGTACCTTAGCTAAACGATACGCCAATGCTTTGGCTGAGCTGGCTATCGAAGATAAACAGCTGGAGACGGTTGGCAAGGATCTGAACCGCTTCCTGGAGCTTTTCACATCGCTTCCGGAGTTGCGCTTTTTGTTGACCAGCCCGACATCCGAAAGCAAAGAGCAGCATGCCATTTTGGCAACTTACTTGGGCAAGGCCAATCCGGCGGAGATCACGCGCAACTTTTTGCGCTTGCTGGTCGACAAACGCCGCATGTCACTGATCGAATCGATTGTCGTCGCGTACAATCTATTCATGGATCAACGGGCCGGCAAAATGGCCGTCAAGGTGAAAGTATTAGTACCTTTAACCAATGCTCAGACCACACAGATGCAATCCACCCTCTCATCCATAACCGGCAAATCGGTTCGTCTGGAAGTGGATACCGATCCCGATATTTTGGGTGGCATGGTCATCACCATGGGCAGCATCATGGTCGATTATTCGGTTCGGAATCATTTAACTCGTTTAAAAGCCAGCATGAGAGGGTAATCCCGATGCAGATCAGCGTCGCCGAAATCAGCGCAATTATCAAAAAGCAGATCGCCGGCTATGGCCAGGAAGCTGAAATCTCCGAGGTCGGAGAAACCATCGCCGTTGGGGACGGTATTGCCCGCGCATACGGCCTGGACAAAGTGATGGCCGGCGAAATGGTGGAATTTGATGACGGAACCCAGGGTATGGCACTTAACCTGGAAGAAGATAATGTTGGTATCGTCATCTTTGGTTCCGATGTGGGCATCAAGGAGGGATCGCGGGTCAAACGGACCGGACGCATTGTGGATGTGCCTGTCGGCAAGGCGCTGCTGGGCCGGGTTGTGGACGGGTTGGGAAACCCTATCGATGGCAAGGGTCCCGTGCAAAGCGAAGAACGGCAAGTGGTGGAGAAAATTGCACCCGGCATCATTACCCGCAAGTCGGTGCATGAACCTCTCTATACCGGCTTGAAAGCGCTGGATGCCCTGGTTCCCATCGGTCGCGGTCAGCGTGAATTGATTATTGGTGACCGGCAAACCGGCAAGACCGCCGTGGCCATCGATACCATCATCAACCAAAAGCGGACGCATGAGACCAATAAACCGGTCTATTGCATCTATGTCGCCATCGGGCAAAAGCGGTCCACGGTGGCAAAAGTGGTAAAAACGTTGGAAAGCCATGGGGCAATGGCCTATACCACTGTGGTTGCCGCCACCGCCTCCGATCCGGCACCGATGCAGTTTTTGGCTCCGTACACCGGTTGCACCATGGGCGAATATTTCCGCGATAACGGTATGCATGCGCTGATTGTCTATGATGATTTGTCCAAGCAGGCAGTCGCCTACCGGCAAATGTCTTTGATTCTGCGCCGTCCGCCGGGTCGTGAAGCCTATCCGGGTGACGTCTTCTATCTCCATTCGCGCTTGCTGGAACGTGCTGCCAAACTCAATGAAAATTATGGTAGTGGTTCATTGACTGCTCTGCCGATCATCGAAACGCAGGGAGGTGACGTTTCCGCCTACATTCCCACCAACGTGATTTCCATTACCGACGGTCAAATTTTCCTGGAATCGGATCTGTTCTATTCCGGTATGCGCCCTGCCATTTCGGTTGGTCTGTCGGTTTCGCGGGTGGGTGGTTCGGCCCAGGTAAAAGCAACCAAACAGGTTGCAGGCTCTCTGCGTCTTGACCTGGCACAATTCCGGGAAATGGCAGCATTTGCCCAGTTTGGTTCCGATCTGGATGCCTCAACCTTGAAATTGATCCATCGCGGTGAACGGTTGATGGAGTTGCTCAAACAACCGCAATATCAACCGCTCTCCATGGAAGAGCAGGTGGTTGTGTTGTTCGCTGGTACCCGTGGTTTGCTGGATAATGTTGCTGTCAAACGGGTCAATCAGGTGGAAAAAGCCATTCTGGAATATTTCCGCACGCAGCAAAAAGATTTGCTGTCTACCATCCGCCAGGATGAAAAACTGACCGATGCCACGGAAAAGCGCCTGCAGGATGCCCTGCATCGCTTCATCAGCAAATACGAAGGTGGTGGAGAGGAGGACAACGTAACCAAAGCGCTGGCAGATCAGGTGGAACATTTGATGCACACCACGGCCTGATCCGGGGGTCTCAGTGACATCTTTCCAATGGGGAGTCGCTAAAAGATGGCAAGTCTGAAAGCCCTGCGGCAACGGATCCGCTCGGTTACCAATACACGGCAGATCACCAAAGCCATGAAAATGGTTGCGGCAGCAAAGTTGCGCCGTTCGCAGGATCGCGCGCTGGCAACCCGCCCTTACAGCAAAGAGATGGGCCGCATGGTGCAATCGATCTCTGGGCGGGTCAGCAAGGAGTCTGCGCCTGAATTGATGGCTGGCCGGCCTGCGCCGGTAAAAAAAGTCGAATTGGTTATTTTTACCGCCGACCGTGGTTTGTGTGGCAGTTTCAACAGTAGCATCATTCGCGCTGTGCGCACTAAAATCGCAGAGTTGCAGGCCTCCGGTTTTGAAGTATCCCTCGTTTGCGTTGGACGCAAAGGCAACGATGTGCTGAGGCGTTCTTTTGGGCAGATGATTCATCGCGTGCATACCGCTGTTATCAAAGGGTTGACCTTTGAAAAAGCAGAACAGGAGATCACGCAACCGCTGTTGCACGACTTTGCCATGGAGCGATTTGATTCCTGCTTTATCGTGTATAACTCGTTTGTTTCGGCCATGACGCAAACCTTGACCTGGAAACAGGTGATTCCCGTGCCGGAACCGCCCGAAGAGGCAAACGAAGCCGCACCATCACCTCCCAGCTATGAACCGGAAGAGGAGGAGATTTTGGCGGATTTGTTGCCGCGAAATGTGGCCGTACAAATTTATCAAGCCCTGGTTGAATCGGACGCTTCAGAAAACGGGGCCCGTATGACTGCTATGGATAATGCTGTTCGGAATGCCGGTGGTATGCTGCGGCGCTTGCAGATCACCTATAACCGCACTCGCCAGGCCGCCATTACGACCGAATTGATGGAAATTATCAGTGGTTCTGAATCGTTGAAGGGCTAATCGGAAATATGTTCGTCATTCCCAGCATGAAGGAGTTTTTGCAATGAGTGGAAAGGTGGGAAGGGTTGTGCAGGTGGTGGGCCCGGTGGTCGATGTTCGGTTCGAGGGTGAGCTTCCGGCTATTCTCAATGCCCTTCACATAGACCGGGGCGAAGAGGGGCGTTTGGTGCTGGAAGTGGCGCAGCATATGGGTGAAGGGACAGTTCGCACCATTTCCATGCACTCCACTGATGGTATCGTCCGTGGTGATGCGGTTCAGGATACGGGCGATGCCATCAAGGTACCGGTCGGCAATCCCACTTTGGGTCGAATCATCAATGTTGTTGGTGATCCGCTGGACAATCTGGGTCCGGTGCAAACCGAAGAGTATTTCCCGATCCATCGCCCGGCCCCGGTATTTGCCGATCAATCCACAGAAGCAGAAATTCTTGAGACTGGCATTAAGGTTGTTGACCTGTTGGCCCCCTACGCCAAGGGTGGAAAAATTGGTCTGTTTGGCGGTGCGGGTGTGGGCAAAACCGTGTTGATCATGGAACTGATCAATAACGTCGCCATGGGACACGGTGGTTATTCCGTTTTTGCTGGCGTTGGTGAGCGGACCCGTGAAGGAAACGACCTCTATCGGGAAATGATCGAATCGAAAGTTATTGATCCGCACAGCTGGAAAAATTCCAAGAGTGCCCTGGTTTATGGTCAGATGAACGAACCACCGGGAGCCCGTGCCCGTGTTGCTTTGACCGGTTTGACGGTGGCAGAATATTTCCGTGATGTTGCCAATCAGGATGTGTTGTTGTTCATCGATAACATTTTCCGTTTCACCCAGGCAGGTTCGGAAGTGTCGGCTCTGTTGGGTCGCATTCCTTCCGCGGTGGGTTACCAGCCGACCTTGGCTACCGACATGGGTGCCTTGCAAGAACGGATTACTTCGACCAAGAACGGTTCCATCACCTCAGTGCAGGCCATCTATGTGCCTGCAGACGACTTGACTGACCCGGCACCGGCCACGGCCTTCTCGCACTTGGACGCCACCACCGTGTTGTCGCGACAAATTGCTGAAATGGGTATCTACCCGGCGGTGGATCCCCTGGACTCAACCTCGCGTATTCTTGACCCGCAGGTGGTTGGTGAGGAGCATTACCAGGTGGCCCGTTCGGTGCAAGAGGTGTTGCAAACCTATAAATCCTTGCAGGATATTATCGCCATTCTGGGCATGGATGAACTTTCCGAAGAAGATAAGATGACCGTTTATCGGGCCCGTAAAATCCAGCGTTTTCTCTCGCAGTCATTCCATGTGGCAGAGGCCTTTACCGGCAAAAAGGGCGTCTATGTGCCCCTGAAGGAGACCATTCGCAGCTTTAAAGAGATTGTCGAGGGCAAGCATGACAATTTGCCTGAGGCTGCTTTTTATATGGTCGGTACCATTGACGATGCGGTGGAAAAAGCCCGTAAACTGGCCTCCGAATAATCTGGAAAAGCCCTTGGTTCAGGAGATATGGTGTGGCGGTTACCTTTCACTTTGATCTGGTTACTCCAGAAAAGCAGGTTCTTTCCCAGCAAGAGGTGATGTTGACCATCCCTGGTGCAGAAGGCTATTTCGGTGTTTTGCCTGGTCATACACCGTTGGTCACTTTGTTGGCAGCTGGAGTCTTGACGCTGGGAGAAGGGCGTGATGCTGTCCGTTACGCCATTGCTGGCGGCTATGCCGAGGTGTTACCAGATCGCACCACCATTCTCGCTGATCGGGTTCAATGTTGGAACAGCGTCGATACGGCAGCTGTTGAAGCGGAACGAAGAGAAGCGGTTGAACGGGAGAGGGCCAGTCGTGACGAAGAGAAAACCAATCGCTATTGGCAAAGACGTGTGGCTTTTGCCCAACTCTGCCTGGATGTACACAGGGATTATCTGAATCGTAACTCCTGATTAATAGAGTAGTTTTCTGTTGTTTCATCTGCTGCGGGATTTTCAGGGATAGATTATCTTTGAGATCCTGCAGTTTTCTTTTTGTGCCAGTGGGTACGCCGCCTATGGAACATTGTACCGTTTTGATTTTGGCAGCCGGACAAGGCACCCGGATGCGCTCATCCCTTCCTAAAGTCCTACATCCTTTAGCTGGCCGTCCGCTTCTTGGCCATATATTGACCACTGTTCGACAATTGCATCCCACACGTTTGATCGTGGTGATCGGTCATCAGGCCGACCGCGTGCAGGCGGCCTTTGATGATGCTGACATTTTCTGGGTTTATCAAGCAGAACAATTAGGCACCGCCCATGCGGTACGGTGCGCCATGCCAGAGCTGACAGATCAGCAGGGAGAACTGTTGATTCTCAGTGGTGACACCCCGTTGATTGAACTGCAGCTGTTGCAGGCGCTGCTGCTGCTGCACCGGCAAGAAAACAATGGCGTAACCGTGGTCAGCATGACTCAGGAGAGGCCAACGGGATATGGCAGAATTGTGCGCGATGGCCAGGGACAGTTGCAGCGTATTGTCGAAGAGAAAGATGCCAGCTGTGAGGAGAGACTGATCACTGAAGTCAACAGTGGAGTCTATTGTGTCTCCTTGAGGGGTTTATTCGGCTGGTTGGAGCAGATTTCGGCAGAAAACGCACAACGGGAATATTATCTCCCGGATCTTCTCGCTTTGGCGGTGCGCGAAGGGTGCGCGGGGGTGTTGCATCACGCAGATGCACTCTCACTTGCCGGTGTCAACGATCGGCAACAACTCTCCATTCTTGAAAGAGCGTTGCGGGACAAACTGGTTGCTGATTGGCAGAGGAGGGGAGTGACCTTTACCGATCCTGCCTCCTGCTGGCTGGCAAGCGATGTGGTTATCGGTCCTGACAGTATCATCGAACCCAACGTCATTCTGGGTGGTGCAACCATTATTGGTGAAGCCTGCCACATCGGCCCGTTTTGTGAGATTCAACACAGTCAAATCGGCGATGCCTGCCATATCAAAGGGTTCTGTCATCTGGAAGAGGCCATTCTGGATGGAAAAAATGAAGTCGGCCCTTATGCCCGTCTGCGTCCGGGAACGGTACTGGCGGAAGGGGCTCGCGTTGGCAATTTCTGCGAGTTGAAAAAGGCGCATATTGGCGAAAACTCTAAAATCAATCATTTGGCCTATATTGGTGATACGACCATGGGGCGAGGGGTCAACGTGGGAGCTGGCACCATTACCTGCAATTATGATGGTCAAAAAAAACATCAAACCATCATCGAAGATGGCGTCTTTATCGGCTCGGACAGCCAGTTGGTTGCCCCGGTCCGCATTGGCGAACAGGCCGTGATTGGTGCGGGCACCACTGTCACCAAAGAGGTTCCTGCCGGAGCTTTGGCCGTTTCTCGGGTTACACAAACCCATATTGCCAATTGGCATAAACGGAAAAACTAATCCATTCCAGCGACAGGTTATTTATCCATGTGCGGCATTATCGGTGTAATCGGTGAGCGGAATGCTACCTCTGTTCTGGTTGAGGGATTAAAACGCCTTGAATATCGGGGCTATGATTCTGCTGGCATCGCCGTGTTGCAGGCGGACAACCTGCAACTGGCGCGAGTCAAAGGCAAACTGATCCGGCTGGAGGAACATTTGGCCGTTTCACCCTGTACCGGGCGTATCGGTATTGGTCACACCCGCTGGGCAACCCATGGCCCTCCAACCCAGGAAAATGCCCATCCGCATACCTCAGCCCGGGTTGCCGTGGTGCATAACGGTATCATAGAAAATTATCAACATTTGCGTCTAAATCTGCAGGAACAGGGGGTCATCTTTCAATCGGCCACCGATAGCGAAGTGGTACCGCACCTGATTGAACAGGCTCTGCAGCAAGGTTTGCCGGCTGCAGAAGCGGTGCGGCAGGCCGTGCGCCAGTTGGAGGGGGCTTTTGCCTTGGGCATACTGATTCGCGGCGAAAACGCCCTCTTTGCCGTGCGCCGTGGATCACCACTGTTGGTTGGCGTTGGCGAAGGGGAAAATTTTATTGCCTCGGATGCCTCTCCTCTGGTGCCGTATACGCGCAAAATGATCTTTTTGCAAGATAATGATGTGGTATTGCTGACCCGAACTTCGGTCACCATCACCGATTTACACGGCAATCTGCAACACAGAGCCATCAAACATTCGCAAGTCAGTGCCGCTTTGACCGACAAATGGCCCTATCGCCACTACATGCAGAAGGAGATTTTTGAACAACCAACTGTCTTGGGCGAGACCTTGAAAGGATTGATAGATGCCGTACAACGCAGTGTAGAGCTGCAAAGCAGCTTCGGCCAGATCGACCCGGCCACCGTGCAAGCCATCAATATTGTCGCCTGTGGCACCTCCTGGCATGCCGGTTTGGTAGCCCGCTACTGGTTGGAGCAGCTGGCTCGTCTGCCGGTCAATGTCGATATTGCCTCAGAATATCGCTACCGGGAACCTCCTTCCTTGCCAGGTTCACTGGTGATTGTCATTTCACAAAGCGGTGAAACTGCCGATACGCTGGCTGCTTTGCGTTTTGCCCGTCAACAAGGTCAACAGGTATTGGCAGTGGTCAATGTGCCGGAATCGACCATTGCCCGCGAAGCCGATGGTGTGCTGTATACCCAGGCTGGCCCGGAAATTGGTGTTGCCTCAACCAAAGCCTTTACCACCCAATTGTTGGCCCTGGCCTGTCTCTCTTTGGCTTTTGCCAAGGCCCGAGGCCATGTCACAAGTGAACAGGAGGGACAACTGGTCGATGAACTGCTGCACATTCCGGCGATGATGGAGCAGGTTCTTTTACAGGATAATGCCATATTGGCCATCGCCCGGCGTTGGATGCACGCGCCTGGATTTCTTTTTCTCGGGCGTGGCACCACCTTTCCGGTTGCTTTGGAAGGGGCGCTGAAGCTCAAAGAGATCACCTATATCCATGCCGAAGGGTATGCCGCAGGCGAAATGAAACACGGGCCTATCGCCTTGATTGATGAAGATCTGCCGGTGGTGGTGTTGGCACCACGCGGTCCTTTGTTCGAGAAGGTGATCAGCAATCTGGAAGAGGCCAGGGCACGGGGAGGTCGTTTGCTGGTGATCACCACAGCGGCCAATGGCGAAGCTCCGGATGCAGAATCGGTGCTGACCATTGCCCCCAGCGGGCTGTTTGCCACCCCATTGCTCTATGTGGCACCGCTGCAGTTGTTGGCCTATCACATAGCCGTTCTCAAAGGAACCGATGTCGATCAACCGAGAAATCTGGCCAAAAGCGTTACGGTGGAGTAGGGGAGTCATCTCCCTGATCTACAAATCAATAGACCGATCAATAAGATCCAGGATAACTATACCATGCTGAACAGAGGTTCTAATTCAAAAAAATGGATGGCTTTGATGGCTGTTGCCGCCTTGAGTCACGCCATGCTGCCCCTTCCTGCTGTTGCTGCGGATGATGAAAAAAGCATCGTGGCAGAAATGGGTGAGGTGCGCTTGAGCAAAGGGCAACTGCAGGCGTTACTGGCTGCCATGTCTGCTGAAAAAAGAGAGGCGCTGATGGCCAATCCCGCAGTGCTGGCGCGACTGGTACAGGAAGAGATCATCCGTCTGTATCTGGTGCAGGAGGCACGCAAAAGTGGTCTGGAGCGTAAAGCAGAGGTGGCTCTTGCCATGCGACAAGCCAGCGATCAGGTTTTGTTGAGCCAATATGTTGCGGATCAGGCTAAACTGGGCGCTGATTTTCCACCTGAATCCCTGCTGCGTGAGGCCTATGAGAAAAACAAGGCGCAGTTTCGGGCCCTGAAACGGGTGCATGTTGCCCAAATTTTTCTACCGGTAGCAGCCAACGTTGATGAGCAAAAAGGGCGTGCCGTGCAACAGGAGATCATCCGCATCTATGGTGAAGTGCTGCAAAAGAAAGTTAAATTTGCCGATCTGGCCAAAAAATATTCGCAACACAGCGAAAGCGCCGACAAAGGTGGAGACATGGGCTGGGTAAATGGCGACAAATTGTTGCCAGAGTTGGCACCATTATTCATCAGCCTGGCAGCCAATGAAGTCTATCCACCGGTTCGTACCGGGATGGGCTGGCATATTTTCAAAATGTTGGAAAAAGAGATGGCCCCTGTGCCCACCTATGAGCAGGCAAAAGAGAGTCTGGCCAAAGCGTTACGGCGAGAAGCCATGGTGCGTAAAGAGCAGGATTTTATGACAGGTTTGCTCAAACAAAATCCGGCCAAAGTCCATCAGGAGTTGCTGCCAGGAAAATAGAAGAGAGAATTGCAAGCGAGCAACAAAAAAGGGGAGGTTTGACACCTCCCCTTTTTTGTTGCTCAATTGCTTCGATCAGCCTGCCTTTTTCATAATGTAACCCTGCTGCAGAATGGACAGCACGTTGTTGACCAGCCAATAGAGAACCAAACCCGCCGGGAAGGTCAGAAACATGAAGGTAAAAACGACCGGCAAAAAGAGCATCACTTTGGCTTGAATCGGATCGGCGGGGGCCGGATTCATCTTGGTCTGGATGAACATGGTGGCACCCATCAACAACGGCAGGACATAGAAAGGATCATGAATCGACAGATCATGGATCCAGAGGAAAAAGGGCGCATGGCGCATTTCCACCGATAAATACAACACCTGGTACAGCGCAAAAAAGACCGGAATTTGTACCAGAATCGGCAAGCACCCACCCAGCGGGTTGACCTTGTTGGTTTGATAAAGCTGCATCATTTCCTGATTCAAGCGGGTTTTATCATCCCCATACAGCTTGCGCAGCTCCTCCATTTTTGGCTGCAGCTTTTTCATCTCATTCATTGAGCGATAGCTTTTGTCAGCCAAGGGGAAGAACAATAATTTCACCAGAATGGTCAGGCAGATGATGGCAATGCCGTAATTGTGGAAGAAATCATTGAAAAACAGAAGAACATCCACCAAGGGCACCGCCAGGAAGTGCAACCAGCCGTAATCGATGGCCCGCTCCAGGGACATTCCCTGTTTTTCCAGACTGCGAATCTCTTTGGGACCGATATACATCCAATGTTCCAGATCAATCGTCTGACCTGGTTCCACGGTATGGGGCTTGGAGACCGAACCGACCCGATAGACCGGAGCATCATGATCAAAATAGAACTTTTTCTGCGCATCCGATGCACCAGGCACCAGTGCTGCCAAAAAATATTTATCCGAGAAGCCCACCCAACCATTGACCGCATTTTTATGCTGATCATGCTTGCGTAAATCTTCATAGGGGTGCTGTACCCGCTCCTTGTCGAGATACCCCATAGGCCCTTGGAAATCGGAAGGGGCAGCCGCCTGTCCCTGCTCCTGGGGAGGTTCGGTGCGGACATACTGAGCAAAACCATAGACAACGATTGGCTTTTGCCCCTGGTTGACAATCCGGTCCTTGACCGCCACCATATAGGAATCGGCGTTGATCAGAAAACTTTTTTCAAAACGCAAACCGTTGCCATTTTCCCAACAGAGTTCCATGGCACCGCTACCATGTACTCCCTCCTGATTTTTGGCCAGCCATACGGTTTTGCGACCCGGCATGGCTATGTCCGTGCTGGTTAAAAAGCCTGTTTCCCCAACAAACAGTTCAGCCCCTTTGCCACCACCGCGTTGTAAAAATTTGATCGGTTTGCCTTCTGGAGGCAATTGGTCTAAATATTTGAGAAACTGAATATCAACAACTTGTGCGCCGGTCAATGAGAGTTGACCGCGAAAGAGACCGTTGACAAACGGCAGCAGCTTTTCTTCTTTCACCTCAGCAGTTGCCTCACGCTGGGCAGGAGGCATGGATGGCTGTACCACCGCCAGTTGCGGTTCACTGCCTTTACCAACCTGGACATCTGCCGCTGCGGTTGGAACTTTGCTCTCTGGAGCCTTGACATCAACGGTTGGCGTTGCTGCGGGTGCTGCTGCATTGGCGGCTTGTTCCGTCTCTACGATTGGTTCAGGAAAGCGAATTGCCATATAGGTCTGGTAGACCATCAACAATAATAATGCAAGCGTAAGGGCCAAGGTGGTGCGCCGGTCCATAACTGTTTCCTCTAGAAAATGAATCAGGAAGTTCCTGCCTTACGGGATCGGATCAAATCCGCCGGGATGATACGGGTGACA
This sequence comes from Magnetococcales bacterium WMHbinv6, assembly GCA_002753135.1. Classification (GTDB taxonomy): domain Bacteria; phylum Pseudomonadota; class Magnetococcia; order Magnetococcales; family Magnetaquicoccaceae; genus Magnetaquicoccus. Next base: position 17,215 of record PDZV01000004.1, read on the forward strand.
ACGCAGCAGTCGCTTCAAAGCCAGCCAACCACCACGCCATCCCCCATAACGCTGAACCGCCTCCAGGGCATATTCGGAACAACTGGGAAAAAATCGACAACTTTGCGGTAATATCGGTGACAGCACATAGCGATAGATGCGTATCAATCCGATCAACAGATATTTGATCACTCTCTTCGCCTCTGTGTTTCCGCACGTCTGCTGCAACCGTTACCGTATCTTTTTATCCGTATCGGAAGCATTTTGCCGGACAAACTCTGCAAACAATCTTCCCAAATCCAGCCGCAACATCTCCACGGATGCCTCACCGGCTTGTGCCCGGGCAATGACAACCCAATCACAGTTGGCGCGTAACAGCGGTCTCTGGCGACGAAAAAACTCCCGCAACTGCCGCTTGACCCGATTGCGCACCACCGAGTTGCCCACTTTGCGGCTGACGGTGATACCCAATCGGGAGCTTTCCCGATCTGTTTTACGGGTAAAGAGCAAAAAAAAACGCCCTCCAAGCTTGCGCCCGGAGGAGGTCACCGTTTTAAACTCCATCCCGTCCAATAACCGTCGCGACTTGGCAAAGCCTTCATCCGCTTGCCTTGTTGCGCCGCTCTCCGAACAACAAGGTTCGGAGAGCGTTAAGCTCTCTTCGCTACGCAAGGGGCCTGTGATCAGACGACAATCAGACGTTTGCGACCTTTGGCCCGCCGCCGCGACAAAACTTGACGACCACCGGCTGTGGCCATGCGCGCCCGAAAACCGTGATTCCGACTGCGCCGAATTCTGCTGGGTTGAAACGTTCTTTGCACCGCCTTGCTCCTTCTTTGCCATTCCGGGCCATACCGTGACATGGTCCCGATCAATAACCGCACGTTGATAACCAGTTCGGCCCTGTTGCTCACAGCGAACCGACCCGCCACTATAGCCTACTTGCACACCTTTTACCAGGCTTGTTTTATTTGTTCTAACATAACCGATTACGGATCGCGCTGGTCCTGCCCATACGGAGTGGTGTATCATCTTCAGAGGAGATCAAAAACCTGCCATCCTGCCACTCGGAAAGGTCGCACCATGAGCAAAATCACCGTCCCCAGCACCCCTGCTGCCGCACAAAATTCCCCGACCGTACAGCCAGAAAAACCGCTGGTCCCCCGTCTGCAACGACTCCTGGCTGGTCAACCGCAAGAGGATGTCATACTCGATCCAGACAACCCGAATCTGATCCTGGAACGCAAAGAGCGCCAATCCCTCTCTTCGTGAGCAAACAGGCAAGCCGCGACTTGCCTGTCAATCATTTTGCCGGGAGAGTCGCACGACAATTGCCTCAGGCTGCCGCCTGTTTTTGCCGTTTCTCAAACAGTTCCAGCATCTTCCAGTAGACAATGGGAACCTCCAACAAACGTTCCCAGCGGACACAGTGCAAGACCACATCTTGATCGTGGCGGAACTGCCAACCGCTCTTTTGTGGATCCAGATAGCTCTGTTCACCGAAAAAGCCACCAGTATGCACCACCTCCAACTGCTGACCTTTGCTGTCGACAAAAAAGACTTCACCCTGTTCCACCAGCCACAAATACGGCCCCTCCTGCAGTGGCACCACGCCAGAACCGTTCAAGGTGATCCGTTGCATGGAACCGGCAATACGTCCCAATGTCAACGGTGTGGTATGCTCACCGAACAGCCATGTCTTACGCAAAAAGGAGACCTTGGCCATACGGGCTTCCATCTGTTCCATCAAACCGTTGCGCTGCAAAAAGTCACGCATTTTTTCTGTGGAAAACTGAATGACGCTGCAGTGGGAGACCGTCCGGTAGGTCCACTGCCGACGGCACAGGGCACGGCGGTCGTTTTCATGGGAAGAAACTGCTTCGGTTTTTGCCTCGCCTTCTTTGCTGACAGGCTGATCCTCTGCCCGTTCCGGCTGATCACCAAACAATGATTCACCGCCGATCAACGAACCGAATGCCAACAGATTCATCACATTGGCCGCAGCATTTAAATAGGCCACCGTGCCGGAGATGATCATATCCAACCGTTCATGATCGTCATTATCACGACGGCCACGGCGAATGATCGTACCGGCATTGTGATCGACCACGGGACTGGTCAACAATTCACGAATTTCTGCCAAAGGTGCGGTCGGGAAAATTTCCTGCAGGTATCTTTCCGCCCGATCCAGGCGATAGTCCCGATCACCAGGAATCAGCACATCCTCTGCGCCGAAAGAAGATTCGGAACCGATCTCCATCTCCTGGGTGGTCAGGCTGCGGGCAATATGGGCCAGAATCAACCGGTTTGACTTGTCGTGACGGAAATCCTCTGCCACACCATGGATCATGCCACCGCCGATATCCAATTTTTTCAGGGTTGCCGGACGCAAATAGTCCTCTTTGACTTTGTCCATAAAGGCAGCAGGCACCTGTCCTGGACCGTCACCGACCATGCCATCCAGCACCTTGAAGGCCGACAAATCGGCCCAGTGGGCATAGGTACGCGCGTTGCGCTCTTCATCCCAGGCGCGGAACAGGAAGAGGCTGGTCTCCAACGGATGCGGGGAGTAGATCGGCATCACTTCCAAACCGTCACAGTCATTCCATTGGTCGAACACCAGATCACGAATCTGAAACAGATTGGCAAACTTCTCTTCACTCAACGACATCAAGGCGGCAAATTTTTTGCTCACCGAAGCCCGCACCAACGGTGTGGCAAAATAGTGCAGACGCTGATCGGTCTGAATCAAGGCTGGCAAACCGCCAAAATGGTCATCGTGGGCATGGGTATGGAAAATACCCGCCACATCGTTGATATCCAGACCCAAGGCCGACAACGACTGCAAAATGCCCGGACTGGCATCGATCAGGTAGATGCGGCCACGAAACATGATCATGCTGCCCATGCTCGGACGATTCACATCCCAACCATCCCCCTCGCCGGTATGAATCACGGCAAAATGGTGCTGTTTGAGTTGATGACGACCTAACGGATAGGGCGATTCATAACTCACTCCTGGTGGCAAATTCAGATCCACCTCGGTTGATTCGCCCCGAAAAGTGAATCGGTAGCGGTTGAAACCACACCGTTCCACAGTTACACCGTTGCGGATTTCCAGCGGCGTATCCTCTACCTCCAAGGTATCGATAAAATTGGCAGGGGAACGAATGGTACCGAAGGCAAATTTCAGCTTGATACGCATCATGATATCGGCCAGCTCTTCATCGATGCCGCTGGCCAGAATCTCCTCTTTGGAAATCAGGCCGTAGTTGCCACGGTAGATATAATCCATTTGAGCCCGCACCTGGGCCGAGGAGCCGATCAACATCGGTTTGATGCCGGTGTTGTTGGGATGCTTGGGGATAATAATCCCCTGGCGGTAGAGCATTTGCAGAACCGGAAATTCGGCCAGGTTGGCAAAACCGCCGTTCTGCACCAGGACATCCGATAGCAGAATGATATTGGGCCCGGTCTCAAAGGGGACGCCATCCTTGCTGGTGTTGCTGATGAAACCGCGGCGCATCAAGTGTTTGACCACTTCGCTGGGACAACCGCACAAAATGTAGAGGCCCGCCTCCGGCACCTGCAACCAGTAGACCCCCGGGGCAACCTGCAAGGTGAGCAGATTGCGCATGGCCGCCCGCATGGCCACCTCGGCCTGCTGGCGAATGACAATCTCTTTTTCCAACTCAACGGTACGGGCCCGCACCTGACGGCGCAGCAACAGATTACCGACAAAAAGCAGGACCAACATGCCGGCAGCACTGGCGGCAACCGGCAAGACCCATTTGGGGAATGTCTTTTTGGAGCCTCCCTCATACCAGATATTGAATGAGGTGTAATAGAGCGACTCGCTGTCTGCTTTCATCTCGTGCAAATCGCCATCCAGTGCCTTCAACAGATCGGCGCTGCGCCCCTTGGGTGCGGCAAAACGAATTTCCATCGGACAGCAGACAATCGGACTTTTATGCGCAGCAAAGCCCTTGTCCAACATCATCCCCGCCGAACGGGAAATGATCCCGGCATCCGCATCATTATCGGCCACCGCCTGCAACACCGCTTCATAGTCTACCTGATCCAGCGGATAGATCTTGATGCCCAGTTGGGCCACCAACGCTTTGAAACGGGTGTAGTACACATCATCCTTCATCCCGGCGATAATTTTATCTTTCAGCTTGGGCAACGCATCCAGGTCCGGATTCCAGACATAAACCTGTCCCCAGTTGGAAAAGGCTGTCTCATCGGAAAAATCAAACTGTTCCGCCCGCTCCGGGGTATGGGCGATGGCAACCTGAAGATCGATCTCCCCATTCTGCAAACGTTGATAGCTCTCTGCCCAGCTGCCATAGACAAATTCCAGCTTCCAACCATGTTTGGCTGCCGAATGTTCCAGCAAGTCGATATAAAAACCTTTTATAACCCCATTTTTATCGGCAAAGACCCCCGGTTCGTTCTGGTATACACCCACCTTGACCACACGTTCCGAACCGTTATTGCCAGCCTCAGCGCTGGGCACAAAGCATCCGTGCAGGGCCAATCCCAATAATGCAGCGACGGTTAATTGACGAATCCATGACATAGTTTGCAGCGCTCCTTCCGTCGTAGAGCGGCGGGAGAGGGGGAATGGGAGATCGTAATATCAATTTCGGGGATCAGCCGATGGAAGGTTTTTATAGCACAGCCAAGGAGTTGCCCGCTAGAAAAAAACAGTGCCAAATACGCTATAAACCTAATTGCCAGGGCAATCACCGCAATAATAACGACAATGTTTTGTTATTCACACGCGATAGTATTGGGTATACCAGGCAACAAATTGCTCAATACCGGTGCGAACCGTGGTCGAGGGTCGAAAACCGACCAATTTTTCCAATTCTTCGATATCAGCATAGGTATCCGGCACATCTCCGGGTTGCAGTGGCAGCAGTTGCAATTCGGCTTTTTTGCCTAATACCTCTTCCAAGGTTTGGATATAGACCATTAATGAAACAGGTTGATTATTGCCGATATTATATAACCGCCACGGAACCATCCCCGCCGGTGCCGTTGCCGAACCACTGGCCGATTGTGCACTGTGGTGCCGTGGTGGTTGCTCCAATACCCGCACCACCCCTTCAATAATGTCATCGATATAGGTAAAATCCCGCTGGTGCTGGCCATAATTGAAAACCGGAATCGGTTCACCGGCCAAAATTTTGCGCGTAAAAAGAAACAACGCCATGTCGGGCCGTCCCCAGGGACCATAGACGGTAAAAAAGCGCAGACCGGTCGCTGGCAGGCCATACAGATGGCTGTAGGTATACGCCATCAGCTCATTGGACCGTTTGCTGGCCGCATACAGGGAGAGCGGTTGATCCACCCGGTCTCCCACCGCAAACGGTAAACGATTGTTGGCACCATAGACCGAACTGGAGGAGGCATAGAGAAAATGGTCCACCGGATGGTGACGGCATCCCTCCAGCATATTGGTGAAACCGACAATATTGGTCTCAATGTAGGCGTGGGGATTCTGTATGGAGTAGCGGACCCCGGCTTGGGCCGCCAAATGGACAACCCGCTGGAAACGGCCTTCGGCAAACAGGCGGGCGATGGCATCCCGATCGGCAATATCCTGGCGCACAAAATGAAAGTTTGCCTCCTGCCGCAAACGCTGCAAACGTGCCTCTTTCAGGGAAACATCATAGTAGTCGTTAAGATTGTCCAAACCGACCACCTCTTCACCCCGCGCCAGCAGGCGCTTTGCCAAGTGAAAGCCGATGAACCCAGCCGCACCAGTAACCAGAATAGTCATGCCTGTTCCCGTCTTGTCGTTGACTTGCCGATTGCTTTGATCCGCTTGTGATCCTCTCCCTGCACCGCCGGGTTTACCCTTGGCAATGCCTACGGAGGGGGCTACACTGTAGCGCAGATGGACCGGAGCGGTAAAGGTTCCGTTATGGTGCCAAGTTGCAATAATCAGGATCATCCTTGATGGCAGAACACGATCAATCGCTCAGTGAAGCTGAGCAGCTTATCGCCCCAGCGGTATCCTCTTCGACACCGGCTCCCCTCCATTCCATGCGCCGGCCGGCCTGGAGTAATGCTGCCGAACAGTCGGTCCTGGGAGCCATTCTGCTCGACAGTACCACCTATGATCAGGTTGCCGATATTCTCCAAGCGGATGATTTTTATGCCGGGGCACACCGGGTCATCTTTCAGGCCATCAGCCACCTGCTGGACCATGGCGAACCAGCCGACCCGGTGACCCTGCAACAGCATTTGCACAAACAGGATGAGCTGCAAGCGGTCGGCGGCAGTGGCTATCTGGCCGAATTGATCGACACGGTACCCAGCACGGCCAATGCTGCAGCCTACGCCCGCCTGGTACGCGACAAATCCCTGTTGCGCGAACTGGCCAAACAGGCAACCGCCATCATCGAATCGGTCTACCAAGGCAAAAATCTGCCGCTGGATAAACTGCTCGATGAGGCTGAACAACGTATCTTTGCCGTGGGCGAAGGCCGCAATTATCGGACCGCCAACTATTTTTCCCTGAAATCGGTCTTGATGCCGGTGCTGCACGGCATCGAACAACAGATGAAACATAAAGGGACCGTCACCGGCGTGCCGACCGGTTTTGTCGATCTGGATCGCATGCTCTCCGGGTTGCAAAACTCTGATCTGTTGATTCTGGCAGGTCGTCCCTCGATGGGTAAAACCTCCTTTGCCATGAACATTGCTGCCAACGCTGCCGTGGATCATCAGGTGCCGGTGGCCGTCTTTTCCCTGGAAATGTCCAAAGAACAGCTGGTCTCCCGCATGCTCTCCTCTGCCGCCCGCATCGATGCACAAAAGTTGCGTACCGGCTGGCTCGATGAGCGGGATTACGGCCAACTGATCTCCATGGCCACCCGGCTATCCGATGCCCCCCTCTATATCGACGATACCCCGGCCATCTCCATCTCGGCCTTGCGGGCCAGGGCCCGGCGCATGCGTCGGGAACAAAAAATTCAACTGATTCTCATCGACTATCTGCAACTGATGCAGGGGGAGATGAAAACGGAAAATCGCGTCCAGGAAATTTCACAAATCAGCCGTGGCCTGAAAGCCTTGGCCAAAGAGTTGAGTATTCCGGTCATCGCCCTGTCGCAGCTTTCGCGCAAGCTGGAGGATCGGCCCAATAAACGCCCCATCCTCTCCGATCTGCGTGAATCGGGAGCCATCGAACAGGATGCCGACGTGGTGTTGTTTGTTTTTCGTGAAGAGGTCTACAAGGAGAATGATCCGGCACTGACCGGTCTGGCGGAAATCATCGTCGCCAAACAGCGCAACGGTCCAACCGGCAAGGTCAAATTGACCTTCCAAAAGCAGTTTACCCGTTTTGAAAACCATGCGGACGCCCGTTTCGGCGGTTGATCATCATGCCCTACACACAGCACACCTCTGGACGTCCCACCTGGCTGGAAATTGACCTGGATGCCGTTGCACACAATTTTCAGCGCGCCCGCGCCGCCGTCGCTCCAGCTACCGGCATCTATCCGGTGGTCAAGGGGGATGGCTACGGACTGGGGGTGTTGCCCATCGCACGGCGACTGCTTGCCGCCGGTGCCAACGGTCTGTGTGTCGCCACGGTCGAAGAGGCCAGCGAATTGCGCAAAGAGGGGATCACCCATCCGTTGATTCTGCTCTCCGGCCTCTCCGCCGGGGTGGAAGAGTCTGTTGCCGCCCTGGGTCTGCAACCCTTCGTCTTTGACCCGGCACAATTGGCACCCTTGAGTCAGGCTGCCCGCTCGCGTCCGTTGACCCTGTTTCTGAAAGTGTATACCGGCATGGGCCGCCTGGGGCTGCTGCCGGAGCAGTTGCCCGAGGCGCTGCGACTGCTGCGTACCCTGCCCGGCATCCGACTGGCTGGTCTGGTATCCCACCTGGCCTGTGCCGACCAACCGGAACACCCGGATAACCAGCGCCAGATAGATACGCTGCGTTCTCTCCTGACACAATACGGTTTGAGCCAAGGACAAACCTCTCTGGCCAACAGCGGTGCCATCCTGGCACGCCCCGACAGCCATTTTTCCTGGGTACGCCCCGGTATTCTGTTGTATGGCGCTTCGCCCTTTTTTCCCGCCAATCAGGCGCAACAGATCGGTCTGCAACCGGTGGTCAGCTGGTATACGCGCATTGTGCAGCTGCGTTCCCTGCCTGCTGGCACCGCCATTGGTTACGGACAAACCTTTGTCACCCAACACCCCTCGCTTATCGCCATTCTGCCGGTAGGCTACGCCGACGGCTACAACCGCCTGTTGGGTAATCGGGCCCAGGTGCTGCTGCATGGTTGCCGCGTGCCAGTCATCGGCAGAGTCTCCATGGACAGCATTGCCATCGATGTCACCGGGCTGCCCGCTGTTGAAACCGGCACGCTGGTTACCCTGCTCGGTCGCGACGGCAACGAGGCGATCACCCTGGAAGAGATGGCTGCCTGGCGGCAAACCATCCCCTATGAAGTCATCACCAATCTGGGCAAACGGGTAGCAAAATATCCCATCAGCGCGCAATCGCTCTGAAGCGGCCTCTCCCGTGTTTGCCCAAGTCGCGCTGCCGATTCCTCTCCGCTCACTGTTGACCTACTCTTTGCCGGCACCGCTCACGGCCACCCCTGGCACCCTGGTCCTGGTGCCGCTTGGGCAAACCCGGCAGGTCGGTGTCCTGTGGCAACTGTGCGAACAGCCCGCCTGGGAGGGAAACATCCGCCCCATTCTCGATGTTCTGGAAGAGCGCCCCCTGCTCAACGATGAGTTGCGCTACCTGTTGGCGTGGATGGCCAACTATTATCTCTGCCCCATCGGTTCGATCATCGCTGCGGCCATGCCGGGCCATCTGCGCTTTGCAAAACGGCGACGCCTTGTCTGGAATGCGCTGCCAATTCCGGATACCCTTCCCGCCGCTTTGCTGCCGCTGGCCCAACGTCTGCAACAAAAAGGGGGGTTGGCCGAAGAGACCCTGGCCAAGCAGTGGTCGCGCCACACCTTGAAACAACAATTGCAACAACTGCAACAACTGGGTCTGATCCAGGTACAGGAGAGCTGGCATGGCAGACAGGAGGTTGCCAGCGCTGCCGTTGCTGCAACACCCCCTGTTGTCAACACAACGCCGCCCACCCTGACCGCAGAGCAGGCCCGGCAAGCCGTGCTGATCGAAGAGGCGTTGCAACAGCGTCGCTTTCAACCGTTTCTGCTGCACGGTATCACCGGCAGCGGCAAAACCGAACTCTATCTGCGTGCCGTCGCCCAGTGTCTGGCTCAACAGCGGCAAGCGCTGCTGCTGGTCCCGGAAATTGCCTTGACCCCGCAACTGATCCAACGTTACCAGGAGCGCTTTCAGGGCGGATTGGCCGTGTTTCACTCCCGTCTGAGTGAAACGCAACGCTTTGCCTATTGGCAACAGATTCGCGACGGACGGGCACAGGTGGTGATCGGTGCCCGCAGCGCCATCTTTGCCCCTTTTGCCGATCTCGGTCTGCTGGTGGTCGATGAGGAGCATGATGGCTCCTACAAACAAGAAGGCAGCGTGCCCTACCAGGGACGTGACATGGCGGTGGTGCGGGCCCGTCGGGCGCAAGCGGTGTTGATTCTCGGCAGCGCCACCCCATCGCTGGAATCGTTGGCCAACGCCCAGCAAGGTCGCTATACCCTGTTGAGCCTGACACAACGGGCAACCGGTGCCTCTCTGCCATCGATTGAAATGATTCCGACCGCAGAGGCCATCCGGCAACAACAGATGCGCTTTACCGATCTGTTGACCCCTGCCTTGCGTCAGGCCCTGCAAGAGACCCTGGCTGCCGGACAGCAAGCCTTGCTTTTTCTCAACCGGCGCGGTTTTGCCCCCTCTTTGTTGTGTCGTCGCTGCGGCCATGCCATCTCCTGCCCGCATTGCTCGGTCTCTTTGACCATGCACAAAGCCAAGCGGTTGTTGATCTGCCACTACTGTGATTACCGCCGCACCGTTTGTGATGTCTGTCCGTCATGCGGCCAATTGAGTCTCTTTGCCTTTGGTCCGGGCACCGAACGGTTGGAAGAGGAGTTGACCGCCTTTCTCCCGGAGGCACGCATCGCCCGTCTGGATCGAGATACGGTTGCTTCCGGTCAGGTCGATCCGGAGCAGATTTTGACCGCCTTTCGCGATGGCAAGCTGGATGTGCTGCTGGGAACGCAAATGATTGCCAAAGGACACCATTTTCCCGGCTTGACCCTGGTGGGGGTGGTACAGGCGGAGACCACCCTTTGTCAACCGGATTTTCGCGCGGCGGAACGCACCTTTCAACTGCTGACCCAGGTGGCCGGACGGGCCGGGCGGGAGGAGGGGAGTCCGGGACGGGTGTTGGTGCAAAGTTTTGATCCGGGTCACTACGCCCTGCAGGCGGTGCTGAATCAGGATGTGACCGCTTTTCTCAACACCGAGATGAACTATCGGCAGGAGGTGGGCTATCCCCCTTTTCTGCGCCTGGCCCTGCTGCGCATCTCCTCCCCCTCACAGCAGGCAGGAGAAATGTTCGTGCGCACACTCAAAGCACAACTGCCAACTGACCAGCGGATCCAGTTGCTCGGCCCGGCACCGGCACCGCTGTTTAAATTGCGTAACCGCTATCGCTGGCAGCTGCTGATCAAGGAGCAACAGGCCAAACAACTGCATCCTGCCCTGCACGATCTGCTCCCCCTGGTCCACTCACTGGCCAGCCACTCCTTGCGTCTGGATTGGGATGTGGATCCCTACTCCTTTGTTTGACCGCAATCGGCCATCAACGCAAACTTTTCAACATCGACTCTTTCGACTTGGCGATCCCTTCCTCGGTCATGTCGACCGGCACATAATCTTCGGAATGTTTGGCCAGGATGGTCGCCGCCTGAAAGGTTGCACCGGCCCGCCAGGTACCTTCGACAATGACACCCTGACCTTCCCGGAACAGATCCGGGGTCATCCCTTCATATTGCACCGGCAGCCGTTCGTTGTTATCGGCGACCAAAAAACGAATCTTCAAAGTTCCAGGCTCACGCACCAGGGAGCCCTCCTGCACCATGCCGCCGATACGCACCTTGCGCCCGTTCAGCTCATTGCCCTTGGCCATTATTTCGCTCGGCGTATAAAAATAGACCAAGGCACCGGTAAAGGAGGTGAATACCAGCATCGCCAAGGCACCACCCACCACCAACACGCTGCCGATCAGCAGCCACCGTCTGTTTTGACTGGTCATAGCGGTTCCTTCCCTTCTGCTTGCAACATGCGGCGCAAACGGCGCAAACGCAACGACCATAACAGTGCCGGTCCGGCCAACAACAGCAACGCCAGCAGATAGACACTCAACACATATTCACTGTAATCAGCCATGGCTCTGCTCCAACCGTTCCGTCTCCAGTGTCTCCCAAGCCCTGCGGGCTGCCACTTCACGACTTTTGACCATCAACAACCACGCTCCCAACAGAATAAAGGCCACCGACATCACCAGCAATGGCGGTAACAGATCACCGGTAATGGTCTGTTTGGCCGGTCCGGCAAAGGAGGGGGGTTGATGCAAGGTGCGCCACCATACCACCGAATAATGGATGATCGGCAGATCCACCGCCCCGATAATGGCCAACACAGCTGTGGCGCGTGCCGCTTTGTGCGGATCCTCCAAAGCGTTGCGCAGCGCCATCAGCCCCATGAACAGAATCAACAAGACCAGCATGGAGGTCAAGCGGGCATCCCATGCCCACCAGGCACCCCACATCGGCTTGCCCCAGATCGAGCCAGAGGCCAGGGTCAGTGCCGTAAAGGCAGCCCCGACCGATACCGATGCTTCGGCCAGAATGTCCCATGGTTCCTGACGACGCCACAGATACATGCCGCTGGCTACGGTCAGGAACAGGTAACTGAGCAGCGACATTTTTGCTGCCGGTACATGGATATATAAAATACGCACCGCGTCACCCTGTTGGTAATCCGCCGGTGCCGACAACACCAACCACAGCCCGGTCAGCAGCGTGAGCAGTGTCGCCACGAATACCACTCCGTGCCATTTACTAAACCATTTTATCATCGTTTCATCCGTTCTCATCTCGCCAGGGGCAGCGCTTCCGTCGAAGCAAGCAGCTGCTATTCTGTCACCAACCAACCGAAAGCCCAAGGGGCCAACGCCAAATAGACCAGATCAAAGATCACCAACAGACGCAACCAGGGCTCCACCTCGCCACCTGGCTGCAACAGGGCTGCCAACGCCTGCACACCGGCAATCAACAGCGGAGCCGTCAAGGGCAGCAGCAGCAGGGCCAACAAGGTTTCCCGGGAACGGGCCGTTTGGGTCATGGCTGCCAACAATACCCCCAAACCGGTCAAACCCAAGGTACCCAGCAACAAGATGCCGACAATGGCTGGCAACTGCCCCCAGACATCGACGTTGAACAAAACCAGAGTCAGCGGCAACAGAGCCAGTTCGACCAACAAGGTCAGCAGCAGATTGCCGGACCATTTGCCCAAAAACAGCACACCCCGGGGTACGGCAGAGAGCAACAACCCCTCGAGGGCACCATCCTCCTCTTCTGCCTGAAACACCCGTCCCAACCCCATCAAGCTGGTAAACAGGATGGTCACCCATAACAATCCAGGCAACAAGCGGGTCGCTTCCAGACGGTCCGGGTCAAAAGCTACCTGGAATACCACCAGCACGGCAATGGCAAAAAACAACATGGAAGAGAGGGTTGCCCGACGACGCCAATCGCCGACCACATCTTTCCAGGCAATCCGATAGGCTGCCCGCAACAGCTTGCTCATGGCTCATCCTCCAGGGATTGCACCAGCCGACCGCGCCGCAGGTAGAGCTGGCGATGCGGCAAGGCGGCGATTCGTTCCGGATCGTGGCTGGCCATGAGCAACATTCCCCCAGCCGTCAGATAACTCTGCAACACCTGATTGAGCCAGATCACCCCTTGCCGGTCTAACGCCGAATAGGGTTCGTCGAGCAACAAAAGCTCCGGCTGGCGCAGCAACATTCTGCCCAAAGCCAACCGTTTTCGCATCCCGGCAGAAAACCAGCGCACCGGCTGTTCGGCAAACTTTTCCAAACCAACAGCCGCCACCACCGCACGCAGGCGCTCTTCACTGGCGGTGATCAGTTGCAGATCGGCAAAAAAGAGCAAATTTTCCAACGGGGTCAAATGGCCGTATAAATGGGTATGATGGCCAACAAACAACAGCCGTCCGCGCATCTCTTCGGCGCTCTCCCGGACATCCAAACCCAACAGCTGATAACTTCCCTTCTGCACCCGCAGACGGGTTGCCAACACGGCCAGCAAGGTGGATTTTCCCGAGCCGTTGGCCCCCAGCAACACGCCGCATTCACCGGCATGCAGCGACAGATCGATGCCCTGCAATACCCGATGCCGGGCAAAGGCATGGTGCAGATCGCGCACCTGTAAGCGGGCATCCGCTGGTGATGGTTGCATGCTATGGCTCATTTTTTTGCTGTCACCACGGTCCCGGTAATATTGACCTGGTGCTGTACCAGCTGCACGACCCGTTCCGCCCGGCTGCGCTCGGCAAAAGGACCGACCCGCACGCGATAATAGGGTTTGTTTTCGTTGGTAAAGCTGTTGCGCACCACCGGTAAAAATTGACCATCCAACATCAAAGCCGCCACACTGTGCGACAAAGCCAGAGCATTGGCCTCGTTGGAAAAGGTTCCCAGTTTCACCCAATATTCCCGCTCTTTTTCCTCTTCTGCGGGAGAGGCTGCCGTTGCAGGTAGCGCCGGTACGGCGGTTACCGGGGCAATAGAGCCCACCGGCAAGGCACGCAACGGATGACTGAATGACTGCACAGGCATGGCTTGCACGGTGGCAGCAGCTGCTTTTCCAGTATACCCGGCCACCACTGGCACGCTGGCTACTGGTGCCTTTTCAGTATACTCAGGCTTAACTTGCTGAGGAGCAACAGCAGGCCTGTTATTGAATTCAGGCATGGCCTGCACGGTGGCAACGGAAGCTGTTTCACCGCCGTAAGTCGGCTTGTTGAGTACCGGTTGTGTTGCGGCTTCTGGAAGTTCCGACAGACGGGAGGCGCGTTTCAAGCCCAGCAGTGGGGTTTGCCATGGTGCTTCCACACGATAGGCAGCCGAGGATAGGGCCATGTTGGCCGCCTGACCCAGTCCAGAGGTCAAAGCACGTGAAACCTCTCGGGCAGGGTAATGTTTTTCCGGCTCACTGGCAGCCTCTTCCGCCATGGCAGGCAGATTGACTCGTTTTGTGCTGGCGGCTGTTTCGGCTGTCGATTGCCCTGTTTTGTCCAGGGCTGCCACACCCACTTTGTTACCGGCAGGCTCCTCTTTTTCAATTTTGGCCGTATGGCGTGCCGCCTCCAAAGAGGCGGCATTGGGTGACCATGAGGCCAAGGAGTCTTGTCCAGAGAGTGCCATACCTGTCGCCGTCTCTTCTGGCAACGGTTCAGTCGACCGGGCTGCCGGTGGCACCTTACCCGGGACGGTCTCTGCATGGCTCACCGCTGCCTTGCCAGATGGCACATTGACCACCGCTGGTGGTATGACCGGTGCGGGAGGTGGTGACTCTTGCTCATCAGCAAGCGGAGGTACGACGACAGACGATACGGCAGCCGATGGCGGGGAAGCGGTATTGGCTGCCGCTGCAGGAGAGTGTGCAGACGGTGATGCCTCCTTTTTGGCCGTCTCCATTTTGCCGGATGCGGCACCACCTGCCGCCGCCTGAAACACCGGAGCCGGGGCCATGGCATCGACCCAATCCTGTTTTTTGCTCTCTTCGGGTTTGGCAACCGGTTGTTTGACCACCGGGCGCGGCTCATCGAAGGCAAAATCGCTACCACCCGATTTGCCGAATAGATCAAAAATGGCAACTCCGATGATCAGGGCCAAAATCACCCCACCCATGATCAAAAAGAGCTGTTGCTCGCGCTGCGAAGTGCTATCCATGAAACGAAACGACATATCCTGTTTTTTTTATCTTGACGAAACCACGGCAAAGCGTTCAACCTTTACGCATGGATAAATATGCTCTTCTGACCGTCACTGGCCGGGATCGGCCCGGCATGGTTGCCCGCACGACGCAAGTGCTGTTTGAGACGGGTTGCAATATTGCTGACTCCAGTATGACCCGCCTGGGAGGAGAGTTTACGGTCATGCTGATCCTGCAGCTACCCCTCTCCCTCAATTCGGCAGCACTCGCCGAACGCTTTCAAGCTCTCGCCGAAAATATGGAGTTGACCATTCAGGTGCAACCCCTGTCGGCAGAGCAGGCGGCTGCCACATCGTCGGCAAACAGTTTGCAGTCGGCCACCCTCAGTGTGCTGGGTGCCGATCAGCCCGGCATTGTCTATCGGGTAACCCAGTTGCTCGCCGATCAGCAATGCAACATTATCGATCTGTACACGCGGGTACTCGGTCCCGCCCACCAACCCATCTACTCCATGGTGATCGAAGTGGAAGCACCGAGTGAAATCGACCTGCAGCAGCACCTACAACCCGGCTTGACTCAGTTGGAAGCTCTTCTGCATGTGGAAATTCATCTGCGTCTTGCCGACTCCTCCCTGATGTAGCGGCGAGTATAACCCTCTTTGCAGCGCCAGACCAAGTTTGTTCTATGGCCATACTGGACATTCTTACCTATCCGGACAGCCGTTTGCGTGAATATGCCGAGGAAATTGACAATTTTTCCTCTCCCGAACTGCAGCAGCTGATTGACGACCTCCTGGAAACCATGGCGGCCTTGCCGGCCTGTGTCGGTGTTGCTGCCCCACAAGCCGGTTATTCCCTGCGCCTGCTGGTCATCGATTGTGGCAACGGACGCAAACCACCGGCGCAGCACCATGGACAACTGGTAGTGATCAACCCGGACATTCTGCACTGGTCCGGCACCGACATCGGACGCGAAGGATGTCTCTCTCTACCGGACTACACCGGCAATGTGGTGCGTGCGCAAAGCATCCGCGTGCGTTTTCAGGATCGGCACGGCCAGGAACAAACTCTGGAGTTGGAGGGTTTTGAAGCCCGGGTGATGCAACACGAAATCGATCATCTGGATGGCCGTCTGTTCACCGATCGCATTGTCAGCCGCAAAACCGATCTGTTTCAGCGCAAAAATCGTCTTTGACCGCTGGTTGACCCCTTATGGTGGCACTGATCGGGTCTGGTTACCAACCGTTCGCCTGCCGCAAAACAGGCCCTAGTACCGTTTACCTTTTTTGCCGTCTGGCAACTTTTTCTGATTGCCGTAACGATGTGCCAGTTGGCGAATGAATTGGCGGGAACTCTCCGCATCCAACAAATCTGCCGGAGGAATTTCGCCACAGGTGCGTTCATAAAGGCCCAGCAAACGCAATTTTTCATTGACTGATGTTTTACTCATTTTCTCCACCTTGTTGCTGCCGTGGTTGCGCTCCGACGCGAGCGGCATCCTGCGCTGTTGCCGATACCAGGATTGCTAAGGTATCTAAAGCATACCACGTGCCATGATCGACTTGATCATAAATCTTGAAAAACCACACTCCTGCCGCAAACTGACCGCTGATCGGGACCGAGGCGGTATAGAGCGGCAGCTCTCCTCGTTGCAGCACCACCATCTCTGGAAAAGAGAACTCCCCGGCTTTTTCGCCCTGCTGGTTCAACACATCCACCCGCAGATGGTGACGACCTGGCTTGACCGGAATCAGATCCAACACCAAATGGCCCAACGGCCCGGAAGAGGAGGCGCGCAAGGCGCGCAAGATGGCCCGTGGCTGCATTTGTCCGGCTGTACTCTCCCGCAGTTGATCGGCAAAATAGGCGTTGCTGATATAGGCTGGCTGACGAAATTGCGGGACACTTTTTTCTGCCCAGGCTTGCGCCATGCACAGCCATGCCAGCAAAAAACAGACGATGCCGCTCCTGTTCAAAGAGGCTCTCCCTCGCTTAAACGGGCCAAGGTTTCTGCCTGATGATGGGCTGCCAGCGATTCGACGATCTCCACCATATCCCCCTGCAGCACCTGATCAAGTTTGTGCAGCGTCAGATGAATGCGGTGGTCGGTAACCCGACCTTGGGGAAAATTATAGGTGCGAATCCGCTCGGAACGATCACCGCTGCCGACCTGATCGCGCCGGTCGCGTGACCGTTCATCGTGCGCCGCCCGCTGCTGTATATCAAACAGGCGGGCTTTGAGTACTTTGATCGCTTGCGCCTTGTTTTTGTGCTGCGACTTTTCATCCTGACAGATGACCACCAGACCGGTGGGCAGATGGGTCACCCGGACGGCGGAATCGGTGGTGTTGACGCTTTGCCCCCCCGGACCGGAGGCACGAAACACATCGATGCGCAACTCATCCTTTTCGTTAATCTGCACATCCACCTCATCGGCCTCCGGCAATATGGCCACCGTGCAGGCCGAGGTGTGAATCCGTCCTCCCGCCTCGGTAACCGGAACCCGCTGCACCCGATGGGCACCCGATTCAAATTTCAAGGTACTGTAGACGCCAGTGCCACTGATCGCCGCGATTACCTCCTTGAAACCACCCAAAGCGGTGGAACTGCTGCTCAACGCCTCCACCCGCCAACCGCGCAACTCGGCATACCGGCAATACATGCGAAACAGATCGGCGGCAAAGAGTCCGGCCTCTTCACCGCCGGTTCCGGCACGAATTTCCAGCACAATATTTTTGTCGTCATTGGGATCTTTGGGCAACAGCAACAGCTGCACCGTTCGTTGCTGCTGTTCGATCTGCTCCTTGAGGCTCTCCCGCTCTTCCTGAGCCATCTCCTGCAACTCACGGTCGCCCTCCGGATCGTCGATCAGCTCAAGGGTCTCCTGTAACTGCTGCTGCAGGGAGAGCAAGACGCGCCGAGCCTCTACCACCGGATCCAGCTCTGCATACTCTTTGCTCATCCGGGCGAACAGGGTTGGATTGCTCGCTGTTTCCGCCTGGGCCAGCAAATCGCTCAGCTCTGCGTGACGACGAGCCATCACATCCAATTTTTGCGTAAGATCGTGGGAAAGTGCCATAACCATTCAGACCGTCTTGCGGTCACTCCAGTTCAAAAAGTTTGCGTGTGGCATCCACATAACGACTGCCATCCGCTTCGGTAGCCAGTTGTCGCAACTGACTGAGGGGAGAATGCAGGATTTTATTGACCAAAAGACGGGCCATCGACTCCAGGCGTTTTTGCCCTTCCGGGTTCAGATCGCTCCAGCCAGCGATGGCTTTGGCAACCTCCTGATCGCGCAACTGCTCCATCTTTTGCCGCAAAGCGACCAGGGTTGGAACCACCTCCAGGGTCTCCAACCACTGGCTGAATGAAGGCACCGCACCCAAAATCATCCCTTCGGCGGCAACCATTTCCCGGCTGCGATCTTTTTGGTTATCGGCGACGATTTTGGCCAAATCATCAATATCATACAAAAAAGCATTATCAACGTCACTGATCTTCGGATCCAGATCCCGAGGCACAGCAATATCGATATAAAACTGTGGCCGTTGGCGGCGCTGTTTGAGTGCGGCCCGTACCATGGCGGCACTGACCAGCGGCAAAGTCGATCCGGTCGAAGAGATGATAATGTCGGCCTGCGGCAAAATGGTGGCCAATTCGTCCAAGGCATAACCCTGCCCTTGAAAACTTTCTGCCAGTGCCTGGGCACGGGACAAAGTGCGATTGGCCACCCGAATGCGCACACCCTGCGCACTCAAATGGCGCGCTGCCAGTTCACACATCTCCCCGGCTCCCAGCAGCAGGCAGCTGTGGCCATCCAGTTCCCCGAATATTTTCCGCGCCAGGGTCACCGCCACCGAGGCGATGGAGACCGGATGGCGGGCAATCTGTGTTTCGGTGCGAATCTGTTTGGCCACCTGAAAGGCCAGATGAAAATATCTGTTCAACACCGTCCGGGCGCTACCGATGGCCACCGCTTCCCGATAGGCCTGTTTCATCTGGCCGAGAATTTGTGCTTCACCAACCACCAGAGAGTCGAGACTGGCGGCAACACGCATGCCATGCTGCACGGCATCGTTGCCGATATGGTGATACAAATGGGGCAACAGGGTATCGGTATCCACGGAACGGCTTTGCGCCAGCCACTGACTGACCGTGGCCACACCGCTGTCCGGGTCACCACACACGGCATAAATTTCCACCCGGTTGCAGGTCGACAACAGCAACCCCTCCTGCATCCCCTCCTGTTGCAGCAGGTTGCTCAAGGCCGCAGGGTACTCTTCGTTGGCAAAAGCCAACCGTTCGCGTAACGCCACCGGCGTCGTTTTATGGTTCAGTCCGACTACTATCAGTTTCATGATCTGCGCTGTGCTACCCGACCAACCCGCTGCGGGCCTCTTCCGTTACAGAGGCAAAAGCCCCATCATAGACCGGATGGTGCGTAAAGCGGAAGGGTTTCCCATAATCGGAACAGAAAGATGCCCGGCAGCCGACAGGTGTGAAATATATTAAGTTATTTTGTTGTCTCCGTCTCATCGATCAAAATTGTGGTCGGAAAATGATCTTGACAATAAATTAGCCTTCTTCAATAATGGAACATCGCTATCTGGCTGTTTTATGCAGGCGGGTAGTTCTGCCCTCACTGGGTGAGGGCTTATACCTCTGCCCCCACTGAGTGGGGGCTTAATTTTTTGGGGTTTGCCATGGATCGATATGTCATTATGGTTGACGCAGGCTACTTGCTGCGCCAATCCATTGAGATCATCAGCCAGCGAACCTCTACCGCACGAGGCGATCTAACCGTTACAAACCCTGCAGGATTGATTGATCTGCTGCTTGAAAAAAGTAAAAACACCCTTTGTTTGTCTTCCAAAGAGCTGTTGCGGATCTATTGGTACGATGGCGTTATGGCTACCGGCCTTACAGGGCAACAGAGATCAATCATGAAACTACCAGATCTCCATTTTCGGGCAGGCACTGTCAACAAGGCAGGCGCACAAAAGGGCGTTGATTCTCTGATTACCACAGATCTTATTGAACTGGCCACCAATCATGCCATTTGTGATGCTCTCCTTGTAACCGGTGATGGTGATTTGGCAATTGCCATCGAAGGTTCATCGCAACGTCATCGGCGAACTGTATTGAAAAATATAGCAACATGCGCATTGAGAACCCGTTCTCTGCTTTCCATGGAAAATTTTTCTGCACATAAACCTGCACATTGACGCAACCTGTCGGTGCAGCACAAACAGATGTCGGCTGCTCTGCCGCCAACCCTTTCAGAAAATCGTCTTGCCGATCTCTTGCCAACTTATGGTAAACAGGGTAGTATGGCGAGTTGAGTGAGATCAATCATTCGGGGTGTAGCGCAGCCTGGTAGCGCATCGGCTTTGGGAGCCGAGTGTCGGAGGTTCAAATCCTCTCACCCCGACCAACTCCTGTGCTTTCATCAATCGTGGTCCGTCTGCCGCGCTCGTAGCTCAATAGGATAGAGCAACTGCCTTCTAAGCCGTAGGTTACAGGTTCGATCCCTGTCGGGCGCACCACTATCTCCTGCGACAAAAAAACAGCTTGCCAAGGCGCGCAACAAAACCATTGCATGGTGATAACGCTTGTGCCATACTTGTCGTTTCTGGACGAATGGCGAATGTAGCTCAGTTGGCAGAGCCCTGGATTGTGGATCCAGTGGTCGTGGGTTCGAGTCCCATCGTTCGCCCCAGATTATTACCCCGCCTGTCTCTCTTCGGATCCACTCTTCCGAATCGCTTTTTTAACTCTCCCGCAAGCAGCCGAATGAGGCGAATCACTGCGCGAAAGTGGCGAAACTGGTAGACGCCCTGGACTTAGGATCCAGTGCCTTCGGGCGTGGGGGTTCAACTCCCCCCTTTCGCACCAATACCACCCCTCTTCTGAACATTGCCAAGCGTATGGCCTGTTCTGCCAGGTTGCCAGCGCACGGGTTGCGTCGTCGGTCAGCACGTTGCCACCCTGCTTGCCGCGCGCTGGCAAACCTGGTATGGGTTACCGTTTGGCCCGTTTACCGGAAGAGTTGTTGGCTTTTTTGCTTTTCTTTTTGCTGCTCTTGGATACCGCTTTGCCGGATTTTTTACCCGCTTTTTTCTTGATGACCTTTTTCTGCACCGACTGGCTGCCCTTGTTGGCCCAAGCAGACTGTGTCTCTTTTTGCCCACTCTTGACTGTCGGCTGCCCGTCATGATTGCCCAGAGGCTGCAGGGTGTTACTCCTTTGATTGGCAGCAGCCGGTTTTTTCGCGTTACGGTTTGCCGGTTCATCCGGTTCCAGTGGTGCCAGTTGATCACTCCCGGGCGGCAAGGGAATCTGCTCCAATGCCGCCAGCGCCATGCCCGGTACACTCCAACCGGCCAGAACAAAACAGATCGCAATCCATACTCTTTTCATGCTGCTATACTCTCCCGACAGGGTTACTCTGCACGCTCCGCTGCACGGGATGGCCGTGCCCAACGGGCCAACATCGCTTGAAAATCTTTGCCGCGTACCGGTTTGGTCATGTAATCATCCATCCCGGCCTGCAGACACCGTTCCCGGTCTCCCTGCATGGCAAAGGCGGTCAAAGCAATAATCGGTACCCGGCGACGATCAGAAAATCTGGCTTCATGCAACCGCCAGGCATGCGACGCCGCATAGCCATCCATCTGTGGCATCTGGCAATCCATAAAAACCAAATCGTACTCTTTGGCCCGCAATTTTTCCAACGCTTCGACACCATTTTCGGCCACATCCGCCTGTACTCCCAGACGGCGTAACATGCCCAACTCCACCACCCGATTGACCGGATCATCCTCCACCACCAGAATCCGGCAGCTTGCCATATCCCCTTCCACCGGCGCAACGGTCGGTATTACCAAATCCGGCAACGCCTCCTGCTGCGGATAGGCCAGCGGCAGTGTCACCCGAAACAGACTGCCGACACCAACGGTACTTTCCACCTCAATCTCACCGGCCATCAGATGGACCAGCATTTTGGTAATCGCCAAGCCCAATCCGGTACCACCGTAGCGCCGGGCAATCGCCTTGTCACCCTGCTCGAACAGCTTGAACAGACGCACAAAAAATTCCGGGGCAATACCAATGCCGCTGTCGCGTACCTGAAAACACAGCAAATACATCCCCTCTGGACTCTCTTGCTGCAACACCACCCGTTCGGCACTTAACACCACCTCACCCTGGTGGGTAAATTTGATGCCGTTGGAGAGCAGATTGACCAAAATCTGCCAAACCCGCACCGAATCCCCCTGGACAAAGCGGGGCACATCCGGGGCAATTTGAATGGTAAACTGTAAGCCCTTCTCCTTGATCAACCCCTCAAACAGTTTATTCAAACCCTGCAGCAGTTGGTGCAGATCAAAATCTTTCTTCTCCAGCGTCAGCTTGCCAGCAGAAATTTTGGAATAATCCAAAATGTCATTCACCAAGGTCAACAAGGCCTCTCCGGCCTGCATCATGCTGTCGGCATAATGGCGTGCCTTCGGGGAGATCTCTTCGGCACACAGCAACTCCGCCATGCCGACGATGGCATTCATCGGCGTACGAATTTCATGGCTCATGGTCGCCAAAAACTCACTTTTGGCACGATTTTCGGCATCCGCCCGCAACTTGGCATCTTTCAACTGCGCAATCTGCGCATGCTCGATCAAAACGGCCAAAGCGTTGGTCGCCGTGTGCAAAAACTCCTCTTCAAAGGCATTGTTGTCTCGATGTGCATCGAGATAAAGATGCAACACCCCCAGGATGCGATCACCCGATTGAATGGGTAAACAATAGTGGCCATGCGCCTCATCTTCCTGGGCATGGGAGTAGAGCGGTTTTTCACAGCGGATCGACTGGCCGGCTTCGGCAACACGTCCGCACAGGCAACGCCCATAGGGTACCCAGGCACAATTGTTGCGCACGCCTGCCGGCAACGCCTCTTCAGCCACCAATTGCAGCTGTTTGGCGGCACGATCGGCCAGAAAAATTGCCCCCTTTTTCTGCATGGTCAGCCAGGGAACGGCCAAAATGGCCCGCAAAGCCCGCTGCAACTGATCTGCCAACGGGGCATCCTCCAGGGCAATGCGCAATAAGTCGCTGACCACACCTTGCGCCTGGTTGGCTCGCCGCTCCAAAAATTCGGCCTGGCGACGCTCCTGAACCTCATGTTGCAACTCGGAAGTGCGCAATTGCACCTGCTGTTCCAGCGAATAGTTGACCTGATTCATCCGCCCTTCCAGCAGCTTGCGCTCCGTAATATCGACACAGCTCCCGGAAAAACCCATGAAAAAACCATTGCCGGCAAAACGTGGCAAAGCCGTTTCATAAAACCAGCGGTACTCCCCATGACTGTTGCGCAAACGAAATTCCAACGAATAGGGATGCAAATGAACAAATGCCTCGTTGGAAAAAAAGCGGTAGCGCTCCAGATCATCTGGATGGACCCCTTGCTGCCAACCCCCTTCCAGTTCCTGCTCCAGAATGACACCACGAAAATGCAACCAGGTTTTATTGAAAAACATCCGCTTATTGTCTGGATTGGAAAGCCAGAGCAACCCTGGCACCGAATCGGCAATAAAGCGAAATTCATTCTTGAGAATTTCAAAATAATCCAGATTGAGCCGATCCAGATTGAGAAAGGTAAAAGAGGAGACAATCTCCCGACCCAGGGTGTGATGGGTGGTGGTAACGCAGAAGCGGGTATAGAGCTGCTGACTGGTCAAAGTGCTGAGATAAATTTCGTGAATGCGCTTGTCGGTGCGTGGAATCCAACACAGTGCTTTCTGCATGGCCGCCCGATTGTCGTTATTGACAAAATCCAGCGGTGTCTTGCCGATAAAACTTTCACGGGAATAGCCCAGCATGGCACACAAGGCATCATTGACCTCGATAATCTGATGGGTGCGGGCATCAATCAGCCAAAACCCCTTCAGATCGGAGTGAATAATGTCGGAACAGAGTTCGCTGTTGGTGTTGCGTCGACTGCTGTGCAGAAAGCTGCGGGCATGGTGGCGCAAGCGGGCGATCATTTCGACTTTGTTTGGCAGCTTGACCAGATAGTCGTTGGCCCCGGCAGCAAAAGCCTGCGCTTTGATGTAGGGATCCTCTTCCGAGGAGAGCATCAGAATTGGCAACTGACTGAAGCTGCGCCGGTTGCGCAGACGGCGAATCAAGGTAATCCCATCGATATCCGGCATCAACAGATCGACCAGCATCAATACAGGCCGAATGGATTCGGCCATCTGTATCGCCTGGTTGGGATCCGGGCAAAAATGCAGTTCAAAATCGGTTTCGTGTTTGATGATCTGGTGCAGCAGCCGTTCGGTAATCTCTTCGTCATCGACTAGCAGAATGCGTACCAACGGCTCTCCTGGCTTGGCGGAATCACTCACCTGGTATCCTCGTGTAACTTCCTCCGCGTAACAAGACGAGGAGCATGAAAGAGCAGAATAGGGATGGGAGAGTTATGCCACTCCTCTTGATCTTCAGCAAACCGTATGATCGATCAACCAGCGCAAAGCAACCTGAACCACCGCCACCTCCTGTTGCAGGGCAGGTAACTGTTCGATGACCGTGGCAACCTGTTGATCGCGACCGGCATATTCCAGACGTTCACACAGACCACCCAGCAACAGTGCGCCCAACTGGCGGCTGGAACTTTTCATCGGGTGGGCAATATGGGCCAGCGCGGCACCGTCCTGCTGCTCACAAGCTGCCAGAATGCCAGCCACACGTCCGGGTAATTTTTCCAGATAGAGAGAGACCACGCGGATCAAATCTTCCGGATCCAGATCTTCGCGCAAAAGCTCCAACGCTTCGGGATCAATGGCCGGTTGAGAGGGTTCAAGAGTGGAAAGATGCGAGGGTATTGACATGTTCCGACCTCAATTGATCTTGTGGTCATCATCCGACCACTTTCCAGGCCGGATCGTAAACAAGTGCCGCCCGCTTAAACCCATCCATCGCCGGGCGGCACTCCCAAGGGCCTGTTCTCATTCGGTCCAAAACCCCTTGAACTGCGTTGCCGGGCCGCTCTGCTGCTCACATACAAATCGTATGCTGCGCTGCTCGCGGCCCAGCGTCTTGTCTGAAGGGCTTTTGGCCTCGAATGAGAACAGGCCCTAACATCTTATAAAGGTGTTACGTTTTCTGCTTTCGGTCCTTTTTCTCCCTGGGTGACGCTGAACTCAACCCGTTGTCCTTCTGCCAGGGTTTTAAACCCCTCGCCGCTGATGCAGCTGTGATGCACAAAGGCATCTCCTTTGCCGCCACTCCGTTCAATAAAGCCGAATCCTTTGCTGTCGTTGAACCATTTTACTGTTCCGGTTTCGCGCGTTGCCATGTGTTATGCTCCTGCTGGAATCAAAGAGGGATAGGTGGTACGTGTTCATGGCTGGACTAAGACCGAACGAAAGGTAAGCCGGAACTGTACGAAGAAGTCGAACCGTGTGGGAAATATTCTATTTCCGATAGGATGAGGCATGGATTCAGGCTCTGGCTAGCTGTCGGATAACGACCACCAACTGGAAACTGCGACCGTACATCGAAAACCCCGCCTTGTCAATTCATTTTTCCGGATTATCCTGTACCACTTTGCAAAATGGTTCTGTTTCCTCAGCGGTTAAGGTTTGTGCCGAATGGGCTTGTAAATATTCGGCCAATGTCCCATCCAAGCTTTGCCAGGAGATGGTTGGGGCAATGCGTCCATAGAGCCAATGCAGCAGGGGATGACGATGCAAAGCGTAATTGGTCAATGGTACCAACTGGTGTCCAACGGCAATTTTTGCGGCATAGACCGTTTGCCCGCTTTGAATGCAGGTGGCACCAATGGCCAGCGACCAATCCAACACCGCTTCCCATAAACGAAAATAGAGCAACCATTGCCGAGGACGATGGTAATCAAAACCGACAAACTTGTTGATGACATAACCGGGAAACTGGAAACAGAGCATAAAGGCGAGCAGCTGCTGAGTTGATTTTTCTCGCAGCAAAATAAATCGGGCAGGATCCGCCAGGGCAATCTGTTGAAAAAAGGTTTCGTTCAACTCTTCAAAACGGGTTGCAGCCCGTTGATAGGTCTGCCAGAACAGGGCAAATATCTCTCGCAAGGTCTCCTGATCCGGTTGGCGCACAATGGAGAGTTCTACCGCCACCGCCGCCGCACTGAGACGGAGCTTTTTTTTGAGTTGATGGCGTCGGTTGGCGGATAACGCCGCAAAATAGGCCTCTTTCGTGGCGGGTAGCGGACAGACGGTTCCCGGATAGCTCACCATGGCAAACATCCGGTCCAGCAGTTTGGCAAAGAGTGGACCATCCTGACGGGCAAAATCCTTCCAGACGACCATCACTGCCCGCAGCAGACGAGCCCGCTCCAGCAGACTCTCCTGAATCGCCACCATCACCCGCTCCCGATCAACGCCGGGTAACATCCCCACGCTGCCCTGTTCCGAACAGGGCGAACCGATAAACAAGGTTCGTTGTCGCACCCAAGAGGGGGCAACCCGCTCCAGCAAGCGCAGCATGGGTAACGTCCAAGGGGGAGCAACGATTGCCAGCGGTACATCCATGACAAAAGCAGGCGCAATGGCAACCGCTTGTCCATTGTGGCTGACCACGGCATAACAAAAACGAAATTGATCCTGCAATCCACTGTGCTGCAACGCCCGATACCACCATAACCCCTCCAGAGGAGGGGGAAAACAGCTCTCCCATAACGATTCGGCAATGGCCTCCACCGTATCAACCCAGGTAACCTGCCACTCTGGTAATGGTTGTGTCTGGATAATGCCCGGCATGGCAGCAATCCACTCCTGCGCCATCACGAATCAGCAACAATCAAATGCTGCAAATGTTTCTCCAGCATTTGACGCAACGGTGCCATAAAGACCGGCTTGCTGAGAAAATCGCTCATTCCTGACTCGATACCGTTACGACGGCTCTCCTCTGTCACATCCGCCGTGAAAGCAATGATCGGAATCGGATTTTTACCTCGTTCCTGCTCCCATTGCCGAATGGCGCGGCTGGCCTGATAACCATCCATGACCGGCATCTGGCAATCCATCAGTATCAAGTCAAAACGACCCGTTTGATACCGTTCCACAGCCTGTTGCCCATCGCTGACACAGACAATCCGATCCCGCTGATAACCCAAACGGTTCAACATGCCCTGGGTGATTTTGAGATTGGTCGGTTGATCGTCAACAACCAGAATGGCGGTTGTGCCCAACGCTGTGGCACTGCTGTCCGGCTCTTTTGTTGTTGCTGCCGGAACGGATAAAACAGCATGCACCTCTTTGCTGCTCATCGGCAGCGGTTTGACCCGAATGGTAAAATAAAAACGACTGCCAACCGGGGCCGAGGGATTTGGTTCCACGGCAATCTGCCCGCCCATCATGGTCACCAAATCCCGGCTGATCGCCAACCCCAAGCCGGTTCCGCCAAAGCGACGGGTAATACTCTCATCGGCCTGGGTAAACCGATCAAAGATGCGCTGCCGTTTCTCCTCTGGAATACCGACCCCGGTATCTCGTACATCAAACAGCAGTTCCACCTCCCCGTCATGTTCGGCAACCCGTTCACCCTGCAGAGTGACCGATCCCTCTTCCGGGGTAAACTTGATGGCATTACCCAGCAGATTGAGCAATACCTGTTTAAGCCGGTTGGCATCTCCCTCCACCAACACCGGCCACTGCTCCGGCAGAACACAGTTTAAATGAATCCGCTTTTTGCGCGCCGCAATCGCCATGGTGGCGGCCAGTTCCCGGATCAACTCCGGCAGATGGAAGGGAGCCTGCTCCAAACGCAACTGACCGGCCTCAATTTTGGCATAATCCAACAGATCGTTGATCAACACCAACAAGGCACGCGCCGAACCATAGGCCAGTTGCAACTGCTCTTTCAGCTCTTCGGCCAGCCGGCTGTCCTGCACCATCTCCAACGCACCGATAATGGCATGCAACGGGGTGCGGATCTCATGGCTCATGTTGGCCAAAAAGGCACTTTTTGACCGATTGGCGGCATCGGCTTTCGTGGCAGCTTCTCGTAACGCCTCTTCCCGGTGTTGGCGGTTGATGGCAATGCCAACCAGTTGCAGCAACGGCTGCAACCGATCACTGACAAACCCTTCCGCCAGACGCAGTTGCTGATCATAACCACCGAAAGTCCCCAATACTTCTCCCCCTTCGCCGATGATCGGCTGCGACCAGCAGCTTTGCAGACCAAGTTCACAGAAACTGTTTTCATGCTCCTGCCAAGGTGCCTGACCGAAAATATTTTCCATACTGACCCACTGTTTGCGATGGGCGGCAACGGCGCAGGGCATCGTTTCGTTCTGCACCGCAATCCCCTGTTCCGCCGGACAATGAAACGCTGCCAAGCCGGAAACCCGCAGGCGGGGTGCCGTCAGACAACGCAGCCGCTTTTCCTCCCGATCCATGATGGAAAAGCAGGAGACCATGCCCGGAAACAGCTCTTCGACATACTGCATGACCAGGCCGTATATCTCGGCAAGAGTCGCCCCGGACGCCACCATTTCCAGCAGGTGCCGGCGGTAATTGTTCTCTTTTTCCTGAAATTTTTTGGCCGTAATATCCTCTTTGATGGCCAGAAAATGGCGAATTTTACCTTCCGGATCGCGCACCGGAGAGATGGAGGCGCTCTCCCAATAGCAGCTGTTGTCTTTGCGTCGATTGTAAAATTCGCCTCGCCACACCTCGCCGGTCAGAATGGTACGCCACATGGAAGCATACCCTGCCTGATCGGTGTAATCGGTTTTCAACAGCCGTGGATTTTGCCCAAGCAACTCCGAACGACTGTAACCGGTCGATTGCGTGCAGGTCTGGTTGACATATTCAATATTGCCTTCAATATCGGTAATCACCACCGTTATTGGTGTCTGATCGAGTGCATGGTGCAGCTTGCTCAACTCTGCTTCGTGCCGCCTTCGTTCCGCCACTTCGCGCATCAACAGGCGGCTGCGACTGGCCAAGATAGCCAACATGGCCAAGGCAACGACAGCCAACAATAAAATGGTACTCGCTGCCATTTGTTGCCAAAATTTCCAGGCCGCCGCATGAATCCGTTGTGCCGCCAACTTCTGCGTATCCTGTTGAATGGTAGCTCCCAAATCGCGCAATAGATCTATCATTCGGGTTGAAGCCATAAACCACTCCTGGGGATCGACGGCAAATCCCCCTTCGGCATGGTGGTTGACAACCCTGGTACGAAAACGAGTCAACTGATCCTGAGTGGCTTCATTGTCTATCGCCTGGAAGACATCCCGGTAACGATCGGAGGATAAAGCCAACAAAGTTTGAATATGGGCCTTCCGTTCACCTTGCAGCACATTCCACTGTTCATACATGCCCGGCAACAGGCGATCGGCAGTAAACACATCGGTCAACAACGCCCGCTCTTGTCCCAATGTTTCACCGATGCGCAACAGGGAGGGCAGCACAAAAAAACGGTTGACCAGCTCGATATCGGCAATCTGTACCACCAGTTTGCTGACGACTTTGAGGATGATGTCGACAAAATCGGTATAATCTTCCACCGCGTCATGGGCATCCACCGCCTGTTTATCTACCTGTTCACGCACCGCTTGCAGCCTGGACAACTCTTGCAACATCTCTGCAAGCAAGGCATGGAAAGCGGCATCTTCATTGTTGACAGGTATATGGGTGGTGATATAGCCAACCTGTTTCTGGATCTCCCGATCGGTATTGACTCGATGTTCCTGCAGTTGGGTATGGAATTGCTGCCCATTGCTGGCCAGAAAACCGGATGAATAACCCCGTTCTTTCTGCAGTTCATAGACCAAATTGGTCAGGGCACTGACGTTATTGGTCCAGTGTTGTTGCAGTTCGGAACGGTTCCAGCCTTGCCAGTCATCGCTGACATGCCACCAGATATAACCGATCACCACCATCAACGGTAATAACCAGCGCGGCCAGCGCCCGAAGGCGTGTGACAATTGTTCTTTGAACATTTATTTCTCCTGCGTCGCCACAGCCGGGCCGTTTTGCAACCAGATACAGGCTCCAGAATCACGTTGTATACGCTGTAAAAACAGCTTATGCGCCTCTTGCTCCTGCTCTGATACAGGCCAATGGCGTATGGGCAGGGCCGTTGCGGCCGGCATCGGCACGATGCTCTCGTTGCTTGCCCCTTCGTTGCCAGCTGATGGGGATGTGGTTAATTGCAGTGTGAGTTGACCCCCACCGGTCAGCTCCAGGTATACCGAAGCCAACAAATCGGCATCCAACAGGGCCCCATGCAAGGTGCGATGGCTGTTGTCAATTTTCAGCCGTCGGCACAAGGCATCCAGGGAGGCGGAAAGTCCTGGAAATTTACGGCGTGCCATGCCGATGGTATCGATCACCCGGCTCATGGCCAACGGAGGACGTTGTAATCGTTCCAGTTCAGCATTGATAAAACCGATGTCGAAGGAGGCGTTGTGAATCACCAGGGTATCGTCACCGATAAACGCCAAAAAAGAGTCGACCAGATCGGCAAAACGGGGCGCGTTGGCCACTTTTTCTTGTGTAATACCGTGAATGCGCGTCGCTTCGGCGGGAATATCCCGCTCTGGATTGACCAGGGTATGAAACTGTTTGCCCCGACGGCTCTGCCATAATTCAATGCAACCGATTTCGACAATCCGATCCCCCGTCGCAGGATTGAGTCCGGTGGTTTCTGTATCGAGAACAATAAGGCGCTTCATGATGCTGGCTCGGCAGGATGGGAAATTGGCTGAGAGGAGGAGGGCAACACAGGACCAGAGGATTGTTTGCCGGAGGGAAGTGTCTGCCAGGTAGCGGCAATCCGTTCGGCAAGCTCTTCTCCGTTGCGCACGCAATCGGCCACCGAAATACCATCACGCCAATTGGCGCGCAGATACAGACCGGCAAAGCGTGCCAAATCGTTATCCACCTGTTCCACCCGTTGCAGGTGACCCATGGTGTATTGGGGAATGGCGGCATTGTAGCGGGTCAAATAGACAAAATCGGCTGGCGGCGAAACCCCCAGTGCGGATGCCACATCCTTTTCCACTTGTTGGATCAGGGTTGCATCTTGTTGTTGCACCAGATCGGGACGGGTGGCACCACCGATGAAGGAGGTCAACAACACCTGCCCTTCCGGGGCACGATCGCCGAACAGCGTGCTGGAAAAAAGGGTACCCAACAAGGGAACCTGTTCCCGTCGTGGAATGAGAAAGCCGAAGCCGTCCAAGGGGTGATGCACTTGCCCGCGGGCATAACCCAATGCCACGCTGGCAATCGGTGCATAGGGAATGGTGCGCAGAGCGGCAACCGCCCCCTTGGCAAAGGGAGCAATCAGCTGTGCCGCAGCAGCAGCCGGTACGGCCAAGACCACTGCTTTGGCCAACATTTTTTCTGTTTTTCCAGCCACCCGGCCATCCGGCAGGACGTTGACACCATAAACCTGCCAACCGCTGCCTTGGCGGTTAGGTACCAGACTCAATACCTTGAAACGGGTGCGCACAATGTTGGCTGTCAACTGCTGCGCAATCTGGGCGGGAAGGGTTCCCATCCCTTCTGCAAAAGAGATCATCCGCCCTTTCGGCATGCCGGCCCCTTTGCTCAAGCGTCCCTGCTGCAACGCCCCCCGTATCAACGAGCCATGATCCCGTTCCAAGGCATAAATTTTGGCCACCGCTGCCCGTACCGAAAGCTGTTCCGGATCGCCGGCATAGACACCGGAAATAAAAGGGTCGATCACATACTGCAGAAACTCTTCGCCCAAGCGGCGGCGGACAAATTGGGCGATGCTCTCTTCCTGGTCGGCAGGGGAGAGAAAGGGTTCCATGAACAGCCGCAGTTTGGCCCGCCAACTAAAAAAAGGAGAGAGAAAAAAGGCGGGAGGTGAAGCGGGTAAAGGTTTGAGTTGCCCATCACGCAAAATGTAGCGGCGGGCGGCAGCAGGATTGGCGACTCGTACCTGATCATCCAGCTGCAGCTGCCCGATCAAGCGCCCCAGGGCGTCGTCAGGATGACCCGGCTTTTGCAAGGTGGAGTTGGGGCCATGTTCCACCCGGTAGCCCTGCTGGAAGGAAGTTGCGATGGCACCACCCGGTTGAGTGCGCGCCTCCAACACGCGCACCGGAATGTTGCGGGCATGCAGAAACCATGCAACTGACAGCCCGGAAATACCGCCGCCAATGACAATGACCACTCTCTCTTTCCTTTGTCAATAGTAGAGAAACACTGCCTTGCATCAATCGGCTACCACGCTTGCAACCGATTGGTCACAAGCAGATGAGCATATTCAAATCGTTTTGGAAAAACTCTTTTTCTGTTGAGCGTTGCGCAAATACCAATCAAATACCATGCAAATATTGCGAATCAGCAAGCGGCCTGCCGGTTTTACCCGCAAAATTTCTCCTTCTTCTTCCAATAATCCCTCTTCGATCATTCGTTGCATGTCGGACATTTCCGACTGAAAAGTGTCAGCAAAAGACAAATGGAAACGCCGTTCTATTGCCGCCCGATCCAACTGGAAATCACAGATCAGGCGCATGATCACCTCCCGACGGATCAGATCATCCTCATTGAGAAGCAGGCCACGAAAAACTGCCAACTCGCCTTGGTCAACCCGTTGATAATAGGGTTCCACCTCTTTTTCGTTCTGGGCATAGATGCGACCGATTTGACTGATCGAGCTGCTGCCCATGCCGATCAGATCGCAATCGCCATGGGTGGTATATCCTTGAAAATTGCGGTGCAGTATCCCCTGGCGTATCGCAACGGCCAACTCATCATTCGGTTTGGCGAAATGATCCATGCCAATATACAGATAACCGGCATCGGTCAAAAAGCGGATCGTGCTTTCCAGAATGCGCAGTTTTTCTTCCGGTGCTGGCAGTTGTTGCGGATCAACCCGACGTTGTGGCATGAAATATTGCGGCAGATGGGCATAATTGAACACTGCCAGACGATCCGGATCCAAGGTTTCCACCACCTGTTGCAAAGTTTGCAGAAAGGAACGTTCACTCTGCAAGGGCAAACCGTAGATCAAATCCAGATTGATGGAGGGAAAACCGGCTGCCCGTGCTTCCTCCACCACCCGACGATTCAATGCCAGCGGCTGCACACGATTGACCGCCTTTTGTACCGCCGGGTCCAGATCCTGTACCCCGATGGAAAGACGATTGAAGCCCAGTTGACGCAAACGGCTGATTGAACCGACCGGCATTTCTCGTGGATCCACTTCGATGCCATACTCTCCCTCCTGGTCATCGACCAGACGGAAATGGTGGTGCAAGGCATCCATCAGTTGGTGCAATTGGTCGCTTTCCAGATAGGTTGGGGTGCCTCCACCCAGATGCAGCTGCAATACCGGTCGCTGCCGACCAAACAATTCACCCTGTAACGCCACCTCCCGGAGCAAGGATTGCAGATAACGGGCGGCCCGACTGCGATCAGGAGTGACAATTTTGTTGCAGGCACAGTAGTAACATACGGTGTCACAAAAAGGAATATGCACATACAGCGAAAGAGGACGTTGTGGCTCTTCTGCGGCTGTGCGCAACACTTCATCACGAAATTCCCGTACTCCGAACGCTTCATGCAGATGGGGGGCCGTCGGATAGGAGGTATAACGTGGACCGGACTGATTATAACGCTCGATCAACTGCCGATCGAACAATACCTGCTGTGTTGCCTGCTGCGCGTTCATCTTATTCCTCTCCTGCCTGGCGGTACCGAAGCAACAAACGGCTCTCTTCCTGTACCGCTGTTACCAAATCGGCAATGCGGCTTGGATCCATATCCTGAGCCACCCCATGGCCCAGGTTGAAAATATGACCTGGCTCTGTACCAAAATCCCGCAACAAGCGGCCAACCTGCATGCGGATAATTTCCGGCGATGCATACAAAACCGCCGGATCCAAATTGCCTTGCAAAGCAACCCGCCCGGCGGCCCGGTGCCGGGCCGATGCCGCATCGGTTGTCCAATCCAGACCGATCACATCACATCCCGTACCAATCATCTCCTCCAACAAACTGCCGCACCCTTTGGCAAACAAAATGATGGGAACCTTTTGACCATCTGGTCCAACCCGATGCAAGCGGTCAACAATCCTTTGAATGCTGCGCAGAGAAAAAGCGACAAATTCCCGTGGTCCCAACACCCCTCCCCAGGTGTCAAAAATTTGAACAGCTTGTACGCCATGGGCAATCTGGGCGTTGAGATAATCGACCACTACGTCGCTGATTTGATCGAGCAACTGCTGCAACAAGGCGGGCTGATCAAAAAGCATCCCTTTGATATAGCGAAATGTTTTGCTTGATCCTCCTTCGATCATATAGGTTGCCAGAGTCCAGGGCGAGCCAGAAAAACCAATCAAAGGTATTTTGCCATTCAGAGCCTGACGAATTTGGACAACCGTTTGCAACACATAGCCTAACCGTTCTTCTGGATCAACCGGACGCAGGCAGCGCAAATCGGCTGGAGTACGTAAAACAGGTTCCAAAACGGGACCTTCTCCTGTCTCAAAGAAGAGGGTCATACCCATCGCTTCCGGGACAACCAAAATGTCGGAAAATAAAATGGCCGCATCCATGTTGAATCGGTACACCGGTTGCAGGGTAACTTCCGTGGCCAGGTCAGGATTTTTGCACAGGGTCAAAAAATCACCGGCTTGTTGGCGGACACGCATATATTCTGGCAAATAACGGCCTGCCTGGCGCATCAACCAGACAGGGGTCTGATCGACCGGTAGGGAGTGACAGGCACGCAAAAAGCGGTGAGTGGGTTCAATTGGCATGGGTGAGTTCCTGTTGATGGAACGATCGCCTGTGGTCAGGGGTCGTGCCGGTTGCTGTTTTTGTTGCTGTTTCTGTTTTATTGTAAAATATAAAAATCTGTAATCGTTGCAGCCTGTGGAAAAGTGGATAACCTGCCCTAACGATAAGGTTATCGATACGTTTTTTCGTCGCTGGCCGCTGTGGAAAAGTTGTGGTTATTTCGTGCATGAAAAGCGCGGGCAGCTCTGTTGCCTGGCGCAGCACTCTTTTTTCCACAATTCATCAACGATTCGTCAACACCTTATCCACAGCAGCCTGTGGATAAAGTTGGGTCGGCTTAAAGTTCAGATTTAACCTCTCCCAGTGGCTTTGTTTCTATCTCCAAAACCGGACGACGATAGACCAGCGAACATCCGATTCGAGCTGTTTGTCCATGATGGACAGGAACCAACACTTCATCCTTGAGACGAATCCATTTTTCTCTGGGGTTGAGCGTGCGAACCGGTTGATCGGCAGGAGTCGGACGGCTGGCTTCCGTATGTTCAAAGCGGGCCCGCAGGATGGCAACCGTTGTGCCATCTGGACCATAAAATAAAAAATCCTTGAGAATATCAACCGGCCAGTTTTTGCTGGCAGTGGTCAGTTGCTCCATCAATTCGGCATCCACTTTCAGCAATAAATATTGTTCGATCTGAATCTCTTCGCTGCTGTCAGAGGTGGTGAGAAAAGTCAGACGACGGGTCTGCTGTGAAGAGATGAAGACCGTTGCCGGAATTTTTTTCCAGGCCAACAACTGCGCCGCCAGGGCAGCCGCACAACGACGACCGGAAGCGTTGTGGTAGAAATTGAAATATTCAAAAAATTTTTTTTCCAATACATCAACATACTCTTCACCACGTTCGTAGAGAGAGTGTTCGATATAGTTGAGATACACAGCCAATCCACGAATGGCATTATCCAGCAGTCGTTCCACTTTGACATGAAAGTGGGTCATTTCAAACGGCCAGGATTCATCATCTTCAATGCGCTGTACCAGCAGGGCATAATCAAGCGGCAACAACATTTTCAGCAGCGAACTGAATTTTTCGTGATTGGTATGGCGCATGGACCATTTGTATTGGTTCATCTCGGCCAGATCCGGTGCCACTTCCAGGAGATTTTCCTTGTACAAACGGTTACCTTCGCGAAAACGAAAATTTTTGCGCATCTTTTCCGGAATGGTGCCGTTGACCAAAATGACCAGGGCGCTGTTTTGCAGTTCAAACTCTTTGGCGTTGGTCGGCGTACCAGGGCGCAATTTGCTGGGCGAAACAAAAGGGTAGGGGACACCGCGCGCGTTGAAATTGCGATAAGAATCGAGCAAAGTATATTCAAGCAGGGTCCGGGCTATTTTTTCCCGGGAAAACAGATACGGATCCTGCCGATTCTGCAGCAGAATTTTTTGATCCGGCATGATGAGAGAACAGGAATCCTTGGTCATGGGCGGATTCGACCTTTCGACTTCAACTGCATTGGCGACAAGCAAAAAAACAGCACCGCAAACCGACGGACCAATTGCTTATTGCAGCAGGTCTCAAGGTCACTGAACCATATTTCCTCTGATTGTTGCAAGGTTTTTTAACAATCTGTCGCTGTATCGGCCAGCAAAAAAAGGATGGGGATACCGCATTGTCAAAGGATGTATGATGATTGCGTCTGTGGTATACTAAGCAATTTTACGACAGGGTTTCCAGCGAAAAATGGGCATGACACCCTTAACATTGATTCAAATGACAACGGAGTCGACAAATGGCCACGGGAAAAATTATTGACGGTAAAGAGATTGCCGGACAGTTGCGCAGACAACTGCAGGAAGAGGTTCAATCTCTGATAACGGAACATGGTGTTACCCCTGGTTTGGCAGTTGTCCTGGTGGGCAACAACCCTGCCTCTCATATGTATGTCAAAATGAAAAAACAGGCTTGTGCCGACGTGGGCATCACCTCTTTTGCCCACGAACTGCCGGAAGAGACCACGGAAGAGGCTCTGTTATCCTTGATCCATACCTTGAACGGGCATCCGGCGGTCCATGGCATTTTGGTGCAAATGCCTTTGCCGGCTCATATTCGCAGTCAGCGGATTTTGGAAGCCATCTCTCCCGACAAGGATGCCGACGGTTTTCATCCGCGCAATGTGGGATTGTTGGCTGTCGGAGCCCCCCTGTTTCGCCCATGCACCCCCTGGGGCTGTATGGAGCTGTTGCGCATCATCGGTGTCAAACCGGCGGGTCAATCGGCAGTGGTGCTGGGGCGTTCCAACATTGTCGGTAAACCAGTGGCCTTGATGCTGTTGGCGGAAAATGCCACCGTTACCCTCTGTCACTCGCAAACCCGCAATTTGCCGGAAATTATCCATACTGCCGATATTCTGATTTCCGCCGTCGGGCAAGCGGAACTGGTACGCGGCGATTGGCTTAAACCGGGTGTCGTGGTAATCGATGTCGGGATGAACCGCCGGGCCTCCGATGGCAAATTGTGTGGTGATGTGGCCTTCCAGGAGGCTTTGCCGAAAGTGGCTGCCATTACGCCGGTTCCCGGCGGTGTCGGACCGATGACCATTACCATGTTATTAAAAAATACCGTGTTCAGCGCCAGCCGCTGCGTTGCCTGAACGGCGCGTTACAACAGGCTTTGAAGAAGAGACTATGGGACGGATCGCGCAGAAAATATTGCAGGGTTTGGAAAAGGCACGATCCATGGATGTCGTGGATTTTGAAGCCCATCTGGCTGCCAAAAAACGATCGGATGAATATCAGGGACAACTGCATATCGTCGAAAGATTATTACGACGCGGTTTTGATCCGCTGCATGCCCATTATATCGCTGCGCAAAATTTTGTCTCTCTGCTCTGCGAAGAGTTGACCCTGCTGCCGGTGATGAAACCCTTTGTGCGCATGGTTTCGCAGGCGGAAAACGATTATATGCCGGATGGTCCCCCTTTCAGTGCCTTGACCCGCAGTTATTTTGTCTGCTGGGCCTTTTTTGATCTTTATTTCGGCAAAGACAAAGAGACAATCGGTACCTGTATTCAGGAGTTAAGCGCCGATTTGGCCATCGATGCCCACATTCTGGATACCATCCAGGCGATGCAACAATCACGAATGAGCATTTATGAACATTGTGGCGTGGTCGAATCGGAAATCATCCTGCGCGATTTGACCGATGATCGAATCTGTTACTGTTACGTGCCGACCGGTTACCAAGGCAAAACCGGGCAGTTATGGTATGTTCGTCTGCTGCCTCCCCTGCCGGGCTTCCAATACCATATTGCCTTTACCACGCCTTACATTTTGATGAACACCCGTGAAGAGTGGCTGGCCTTCCTGCACCGGATGGTTCCGTTGACCAAAGGACCAAAACGGCCCTGTTCGGTTACCGAAATCATCCAATATTTTTTGAAACATGGTCTGCAGGCCGATTATTGGCTTGAATATATTGTTGCCAGTTTTGTCGGTGCCCAGGACAATGCCATTTTCCTGGCCGGTATACCGGATCAAATGGAAGCCGTGGACGAAGAGATGCCCGAAGAACTGCTCTGACAAGTAACACCGTATTTAACTGTTGCAAGGAACCGATTATCATGTGGCTTGACAAAATCATCGACCCGTTACATCAACCGCAAATCATCAATGATTCCAAAACCCCGTCCGGTCGCGTGCATGTCGGCTCCTTGCGGGGGGTGTTGATCCATGACGCCATTTTACGCGGCTTGCTCGCCAAAGGAACGCAAGCCACCTTTCTTTATGGCATCGATGATTATGATCCCATGGATGGCATGCCAGCAGAAGCGCCTGAAGAGATGCGCCGCTATATGGGGC
Source organism: Magnetococcales bacterium WMHbinv6 (assembly GCA_002753135.1). Lineage (GTDB taxonomy): Bacteria > Pseudomonadota > Magnetococcia > Magnetococcales > Magnetaquicoccaceae > Magnetaquicoccus. The sequence goes on from PDZV01000004.1 coordinate 55,757, forward strand.
TGCCGCTCTGTCAGGTGCCTGCTCCGTCGGGATCAACCGCCTCCGATATGGCCGAACACTATATCAGTGAATTTTTGGCTATTTTTCAGGAATTGCATGTGCAGGCTCAGGTCTATCGTATGCGGGATATCTATCGATCAGGCCGCTTCAACACCGCCATCGATACCATTTTACGGCAAGCGGCACTGGTACGGCAGATCTACCTGGAGGTAAGCGGTGCCCAACGTCCCGCTGATTGGCATCCCTTTCAGGTGATTTGCCAGCAGTGCGGTAAAATCGGAACCACCGTCGTCACCGCCTATGATGGTCAAGAGGTGGCCTACCATTGTCGGCCCCATTTGGTCAAATGGGCACAAGGGTGCGATTATCGCGGCAAAACATCACCCTTTGACGGGGCAGGCAAATTGCCCTGGAAATTGGAATGGGCGGCCAAATGGCATACCTTCGGCATTACCATCGAAGGGGCTGGCAAGGATCACTGCACCAAGGGCGGTTCACGCGATATTGCCACCGCTGTGCTGCAAAAACTGTTCGGAAAACAGGCACCGTTAAATGTTCCTTATGAATTTTTTCTGGTCAGCGGTGCCAAAATGAGTTCCTCCAAAGGAATCGGCAGCGCCGCGCGCGAGATGGCCGACTTTTTGCCGCCAGAAATTCTCCGTTATCTGATGATTGGTTCCGATCCGAAAAAAGCGGTCAATTTCAATACCGGTCTGCCCTACATGCTCAAGCTGTTCAATGAATACGACCGGCTTTTGCAACAGCGCCGCGCCGGCACTGCCGACGCGCAAACGGCGCAGCTGTTGGCCTTGGCCGCAACCACCGCCGAGGCCAGCGACTATCAACCGGTCAATTTTCAGTTGATCAGTACCCTGGTGCAACTGCCGCACATCGATTTGCAGCAGGAAGTGGAACGACAGGCCCCTGCCGATTGGTCGGAGAAGGATCGCCAACACCTGGCCCGTCGCACGCAGGCGGCCCGTTACTGGTTGGACCATTTTGCTGACCCGGAGGATACCTTTACGATACAGTCACAGTTGCCGGAGAGTGCCCACGCCTTGACGACCACGCAACGGGCTTTCCTGCACCAATTGGCTGCCGCATTGGTTGAGTTGGAAGAGAATGCCGATGGTGAACAGATACAGGCCGTGATCTTTGCAACGGCACGCCTGACACCCATTCCCCAGGCCGAAGCCTTTCAAGCACTGTATCAGGTTTTGCTGGGCAAGGATCGCGGCCCAAAAGCCGGCAATCTTATTCCTTTTCTGGAACGTGCTTTTGTCGTACAACGTTGCCGGGTTCTGACGTTTGACCACGATCAATTGTTGGGCGAAAAAAACCAATGATCTGCTCTTGAATCGATCGGAAAAACGGCTGATCGCTGGCAATCAAGCAACTTGACAGAGTGCGAAAATGGTGCTGTTATAGACGCAAAGCAAGAAAATAAAGAAAATAGGGAGATCGCATTGCCCGACCAGCCGACACAACAGATTCGCAAGCCTATCTTGGCGACATTCAGTGGAGCGCTCCTGATTCTGTTGTTTGTATTCTTCTATTCCGTCCACAGTTTGCATGAACTGCACGAAGAGGTGACCATTGCCCAGCTCCGGCATGCCATTGATCGGATTTTAGCCTATTTCATGCAATCGCATATTGACGAAATGAGTGGCCATATGAATGGCCTGGCACGGGATCGTACCCTGCTCAAAGCGATGCAACAGCAAGATCGCAAAACACTGCAAAAACTTCTGCAAGAGTATTATCAATCTTATACTGCTCGAGGCATCAGCCACTTGTATCTGCATGATCTGCAACGGCACGTTGTATTACGCATGCATCAACCGGGCCGTTACGGTGATCGCATTGATCGTCAAACCTTAATGCAAGCAGAAACGAATAATCAATTGCAAGCCGGTCTGGAGCTGGGACCGATGGGTACGGTTACCCTCCGGGCGGTTTTGCCGTGGGAGATGGACGGCAAACGGTGGGGTTATTGGGAGCTTGGCGTTGAGATTGACCACTTTTTACAGTTGATCCGCAGCTCGTTGGGTATCGAGGCCCATCTGTTTGTAGAAAAACGATTGTTGCAGCGGGAACAATGGCAAGCAGGCATGGCCATGCTGGATCGACCCGGCCATTGGGATCAATTTGCCGATGTGGTGTGGATCAACAGTGGTTCCCAGGGGCTTTCCAATGAGCTGCATCGCTACCTGCAGCTTAAGGTATTATATGGTACGCAACAGAATCAACAAAAAAGCGAACATATGTGGAATGATCACCATCTCTACCTGTTGTTACCGGTTCCATCGGTTACAGGCGAAACGGTGGCGTGGTTGGGTATCAGCAAAAATGATGCCCAGGAAGATAGTGCCAAGCGCAAACATTTATTGATTATTATCGGCAGCAGCTTGTTGGTGGCACTGCTGGTTGGCCTGTTTTTATACCGTTTGTTGCGTGGCATGGAATGGCGCCTGGCGCATGCGCAACAGGCGTTACAACAAAGTGAAAAACGCACTCGCGCCATTCTGGATACGGCAATGGATGCCATTATTTCCATTGACGAAGAGAGCCGGATTTTGGAGTTCAATCCGGCAGCCGAACGTATTTTTGGTTTTACCCGCCGTGAAGTATTGGGCAAAGATGTAACCGATACCATCATTCCGCTGGAACTGCGCGACAGACACCGTCAGGGTATGGCCCGCTATCTGGCCACCGGAGAAAAAAAGGTCATCAATAGAGCCATTGAGCAGATCGCCATTGACGCCAAAGGCAACCGTTTGCCGGTAGATCTGTCTATTACGGTGGTTTCCGATCAAAGCGCTACTTTTTTTACCGCGTTTCTACGGGATATTACCGAACGCCGCCGCATGCTGGAGTCGTTACGGGATTCCTATACGGTTCTGGAACGGACCAATCACAAACTGATCACCGAAGTGGCCGAGCATCGCCAGACGATGACGCAATTGGAAACGGCGGTGCAGCGGGCCGAGGCGGCCAATTTGGCCAAAAGCCAATTTTTAGCCACCATGAGCCATGAAATTCGCACACCGATGAATGCCATTGTCGGTATGTGCGACCTGTTGTACGACAGCAAGCACCTCAAACAGGAAGAACATGATTATGTACGGGTGATGCGTCAGGCTGGAGAGACCTTGCTGGCTTTGATCAACGATATTTTGGATCTATCCAAAATTGAGGCCGGGCAAATGGTGTTGGAGCAAGTGCCATTTGATCTGCAACAGTTGGTGGTCAACGCAGCGGAACTGGTGCGCGTGCGGGCGATTGATAAAGGGTTGTTGATCCTGATCGAACAGGGGGTGGAGCTGCCGAAACCGTTGCTGGGTGATCCGCAACGTTTGCAACAGGTGGTGCTGAATTTGCTCAGCAATGCCATCAAATTTACCGTACAAGGTATGATTACGGTACGGATGGGCATGATCGCCCAAAAAGGGTGCTGGATAGAGGTACAGGATACAGGCATCGGTATCGACCCGGAGATGCAGGAGGCCATTTTTCAGCCGTTTACCCAAGCGGAAATGTCCACCAGTCGTCGTTTTGGCGGGACTGGGTTGGGATTGACCATTTGCCGTCGGTTGGTCAAGCAGATGGGTGGAGAGATTACCGTCAGCAGTGAATTGGGCAAGGGAAGTCTGTTTCGTTTTTGGATACCCTTGACGCTTGCGACGGAGGTGGACGTACCACCGTCGCAACCAGCGCTACCCGGCACAGAGGCTGCCCCGGCCAAGACAACACCTGAACGGATGGCAACCCTGTTGCTGGTCGATGATGCCGATGATAACCGACTGTTGATCAGGGCCTTTTTGAAACGCACGCCCTACCGTTTGATCGAAGCGGTCAATGGTGAAGAGTCGTTGCACCATTTCCGGGAGCAGCCGGTCGATCTGGTCTTGATGGATATGCAGATGCCGGTAATGGACGGATTTGCTGCAACCAGGCACATGCGCGCCTGGGAGCAGGCACAGCAGCGACCTGCCGTACCCATTATTGCCCTGACGGCTCATGCCATGAAGGAGGATGTTGCCCGGACGATTGAGGCGGGTTGTACGCTGCATCTGACCAAACCGATCACCAAGGCGATACTCTTGACAACCATCGCCCAATATTTGAAAAAATCGGTATAGGGAGCAATGCCGATCCCGTTATGGTGTTGCCGTCGCGACAGGCGGCTATCCTCTTTTTTGTGGTCTGGAAACCGGTTTTGGTGGAATGGCGGTGTTTTTGGGTAACGGGTGGCTCTTTTGCGGGCCGGGAGCGGGCTTATTGGTGGCGGGCTTGCCACCGCTTGCGGCGGATTTGCTATTGGCGGCCATGGTTTAACTCTCCTGTTTATAGAAGAAAATTAATAGGTTGGACTGTGCGCATTGTATGCAAAACCGCTTGTTAACTCAAGGGAATTTTTAATGGAAGCCAGAATGTCCTGTTGTCGGCTGGCGAACAGAAGAGAATAGAGTGATTAAAAAAAGCTGGAACTCGGTAACGTCGCGACTTGACAGCAGAGATTGCCCCTTATAAAAGGAATGCGGGCAGTTGACTGCGCACGACAATCAGCCACCCAATCAAGTGACTATCCAGGGGAAGGGGAGGAATACCATTGAACAAATCTGAGTTGGTGGATGCTGTAGCAGCCAAAACCGGCCTGACCAAAGCCCATTCGGCGGATGCCATCGATGCGGTGATCAGTTCGATTCAAGAGGCTTTGAAAGCAGGTGGACAAGTCAGCTTGATTGGATTTGGCGTGTTTGCAACCGGTGAGCGTCCAGCCAGAACTGGCCGCAATCCGCGTACCGGTGAAGAGATCCAAATTCCCGCATGCCGTTTGCCCAAATTCAAACCAGGTAAAGGGCTGCGCGATGCTGTCGCCTTGCCAAAACCGGTTGCACCGGTAAAAAGCAAAGTCAAAGCAGAGAGCAAAGTTGAAAAACCGGCCGCAGCCAAAGCGGAAAAGAGCGCTGCCAAAACAGAAAAAGCAGCCAAAAAGAGCAGCAAATAACCTGTTGCCACTGTTGACCTGGTCCAACACCAGACAAAGTTTATTGGCTTTGCAGATTCATGACGAAAAAATGGGCGGGTAGCTCAGTCGGGAGAGCGTCGGCCTTACAAGCCGAATGTCGCAGGTTCGAACCCTGTCCCGCCCACCATGTGCTTGATTTGTTAGGTTGAGATCATTTAGACTGGGAAAGTTTTGCAGCAGATCGTGTCCAATCGCCACAACGACCGTTGACAGTCGCCACTGTTTCGGTTAGAAATAGTGCAACGAAGCGGCGGGAGGCAGTATATTGCGAGGTGATGGCCTGCATGAGTTTCTGCCTTTCGCCGAGCTTTCGGGTTCATCAGTACGCCACGTTTTGGGGGTGTAGTTCAGTCGGTTAGAACGCCGGCCTGTCAAGCCGGAGGTCGCGGGTTCGAGCCCCGTCGCTCCCGCCATTATCCTTCCCAGTTTTCTTCAAAACGGGTAAGCTCAACCGAGGGCTTGCCCGTTTTTTTACCGGGCGCGTCCGGTTCTCATCGTTCGGACCGTCCTTATCACGCAACTGACTAAAGAGTGAGGAACCACACCAATGCAGATTACCGGCATGAAATGGGGAGCCAAACTGCTCAAGTATGTCGACTTTCCCACTGCAGAAGTATTGGGAGCCGAGGCCCAGCCAGAAGAAATTCAGGCCCTGATCGATAAATACGGCGGCGTTTTGGTGAAACCTGTTTTTAAGGGGGGTATCGGTAAGAAGGGTAAAGCCGGCTTGGTAGGCAAAGCAACCGACGTTCGCACGGCACTCAAAGAGAAGGAACGCCTCTATTTCGCCGAACACCGACACGGCAACTCAGTTGCCAAATCGGAAGGTGTTACCTACGAAAGTTTCATCAAAGCCGATTATGAGGTCTATGTTTCGATCACTGACAGCACGCTTTACCGTGCGCCAACTCTGACCATTACCCATCACGGGGGCGTGGACATCGAAGAGTTGCCGCCAGAAAAAATTGCTTCCGTTCCCTTCGATCCGCTGACCGGTTTGAAAGGTTTCGTGATTTCCAATGCCCTGCAGAAATTGGGCGCACCCAACGAAATCGTCAGCCCTCTGGTACAAAATTTGACCAAATTATGGGATCTGTTCCATAACTATGGCATGACCACCCTGGAATTGAATCCCATTCGCGTTACCCGTGACGCCAATGGACGGCTGACGCCCATTGCCTGCGATTTCAAGTGTGCATTTGACGGCGATGATCGCAACTCAAAACGGTTGTTTCTTCCGGAAGATCTGGAAAATACCGATCTGTCGGATTATGAATTGGAAGTCAACCAGTTGCGTACCTATCAAGGTCAATCCGACGTTTTTGTCATCAATCCGGCTGGTTCGGTAACCGCCATGACCTTTGGTGGTGGTGCCAACGCCCTGGTGACCGAATTGCTTGGCGACCGGGCAACCATCTCCTCCGACTTCGGTGGCAACCCGCCCTACGCCAAAATGAAAGAGATCAGCCGGATCACCTACAAACATTGGCTGCCGCAAACCAACGTGCTGTTTATCATCGGTGGCAAGGCCAACAACACGGATATCTACGAAACCTTCCGTGCCATGGGTGATGCCCTGCGCGAATATTTTTCCGAGCATGGTCCAACACCGTTGTATGTGGTGGTGGGACGCGGTGGCCCGAATCTGATTCGTGGTATGGGTTATCTGCGTGATGTGATGGATGCGTTGGGGTTGCCCTATGCCATGTTCGGCTTCGACTCCGCCATGAGTGAGGTGATTAACTACGCCATGGCCGCCGATGAATGGATGGTAAATGGTGGTGGACGTCAAATCATTGCCCAAAAACTCGGTATCCGTTAACGGCATGCCACCCCCGGTCACCTGCATCGACAGGGCCACATACAAGAGGGGGAGAGTGGGAGAATTGACGGGTCGTGCCGGGCTTTCTGGATGACGGCGCACTTTTCCAAAGAGAGAGATCGAGGGATGCTATGGTCAAGCAAGTAGACTTGGGACTCAACGAAGGTTACAATTTCATGCACGCCCGCGGTGAAGATGAATTTCCCTATTTTGTGGGAATTCGTTCGCTGGCCGATATTGCCACCAAGCAGGATCGGGTGTGTGTTTTAAATATTCTGGGTGGTGAAAGTTCAACGGTTACCCCTGTCAGCCATGTCTATTCAGGCGGTAACATTGTCTGTGGCACCATGCCGGGCCGTAGTGGTTCGGTGATGAAAACCACAGCCGGAGACATTCCGGTCTATAACAATGTGCTGGAAGCTTTGAAAGCGGGTCACAAATTCAATGTGGCCGTGGTTTATGTACCACCTTCCGGGGTGAAGGATGCGGTCATCGAAGCGGTGCGGGTCAATCCCGATCTGCGCAAGGTGATCATTCTCACCGAAAAAGTGAAGGTGAAACACGCACGTATCATCCGTCAATACTGCCAGTGGCGGGGTGTGGATGTTTTTGGTGCCAACTGCCTGGGTGTGGCCGATGCCCACAATCACGTTCGTTTGGGTGGTGCTTTGGGTGGCAGTGCGCCGGAAGAGTCATTGGTGCCGGGTTCCGTCGCCATCTTTTCCAACTCTGGCAACTTTACCACCACCATCGCCACCTATCTGTTGACGGCAGGGTGGGGAACCACTGTTTCGCTGTCGTCGGGCAAGGATGTTTACATCCATTTTGCCGCTCCGGAATTCACCCATGCCATGCACAATGATCCCCGCACCAAAGCTTCGGTGATGTACATTGAGCCGGGTGGCTATTATGAGCATAATCTGGAATTCAAAAAGCCGGTGGTTGCCTGTGTGGTGGGACGTTGGAAAGCCCGTTTGACCCGTGCCTGTGGCCATGCCGGTGCCATCGCCGGTTCCGGTGATGATGCGGCGGCCAAAGAGAGATGGTTCCAGGAAAAATTTGAAGTCAAAGGCATTTTCACCCCGGATACGCCTATCTGCTCCGCCAAAGGGGCTGTGGTGACCAACATCGCCCATATTCCCATGGCGGTGACGGCGGTGATGATGATGAACGGAATCAAGCCGGACTTTGCCCCGCGGGGTAACCTGGCACCCAAATGCTGGTTCCACAATAACCAAGGATTGGCTCTGCCCGCAGAGTTGGCCGTGCCTGTGGTTGAGGCGATGGAGCCCTACAACCAGCAGATTGCCGATCTGTCCAAGCAGGTAGGTACCACCTTCCCGCGCCAGAGTATGAAGGATTGTTCCGGTGCATCGCGGATGGATGCCAAATCACAGGTCTCCCAGTTGCATGGGGTGAGTGTGTTGGACTCTTCCACCCGTACCTTTGAAGAAAACCTGGTGCAGTCGTTGATTCGCGAATATGGCAACGACAACAGCGTGGCAATGGCCAATGTGGCGTTGAATACCTTTGTCAACCAAAGTGGCACGGTTTTGCTGGCGGCGGCTGATGCCGCACGGGAAGCCGGCAGCAGTCCCAACGCCGTCCTGGGTGCAGCCGTTGCTTTGGTGGGACCCAAAGAGGTCGATGGTGCCCGCGATGCGGTGCAGGCGTTGATCGATCTGTTTGGTTTGTCTGGTCTGAAAGATCCGGCACAAGCCGGCTTCGACTTCAGCAGTCAAGTCAAACAGGTGCATATGACACCCGCACTGCAGGAAGTTCTTGTTGCTGACAAAGGGGGTAAACGTGGTCGTGCCATGTTGACCGCCCTGGACCAACGGGGTGTCAAATCGGTCTTTATTGATTTTCTCAAAACTCTGACCGACAAGCAGGGCAGTGTACGGGATGTCGTGGTGTTGGCAGCCATTACCACCCATTTGGCCTGGGCACCCTTCATGAACCGTCGTTTGTCAGTCAACACCCTGTTGGTATTGCCCTGGCATTTCCGCATTTTCAGCACCATGGTCGGGGCAACGGTGCCGAGCGTTGGTCAGGATAAAAAAAGCTTCCGTGGGGTGGACAACAACGAATTGATGGCCTCCTGGAGCTTTACGGAGACCGCATTTGCCGCCCTGTTCGGTCGCAAACCGAGCGAAGAGGAGTTGTTCTCCTTCTCCGTGCTGATGGGTCTGTTGATCACCAACGGTCCTGGCACCATTTCCGCCCAGGGGGCCAAAGGTGCCGTATCGGCGGATGGTCCAGAAGCGCCGACGCGGGTTCAAATCAACAAGGGCTATATGGGTTTCCTGACCCATACCGGTTTTGCCCATGGCGGTAACGGCTATGAAGCCATTGCCTTCCTGATGGAGCGGTTCCAGAACAGTGGCTTGAATGATCCTGGCAACCCGAATCATGGTTTGGATCTGGAAGCGATGGCCATGCAGTATGCCAAAGAGTACAAAGGCTATAAGAGCAAAGCCAAATCGGCGGGTGAGCTGGAATATCTGAAAATTCCCTGTGTCAACCATCCGGTTTTCAAAGGCAAGGATGTCAACTTTGATCCGCGTGAAGTGTTTGTGGACGAACTGTTCAAAAATCGGGGATCGTACAATATTTTCCAGGATTTTTACCACAAGCTGGTGCATGCCTTGTTCAAAGCGGGCGTCAGCAGCAATGTCTACTGTGTCAATGTGGACGCCGTGATTGCGGTGATTTTGCTGAAAATGTTGTGGCGCCCCTATTCCGTCGGTGAGGTCTCTGGAGAGGAGTTGGAGCGCGCAGCCTTTACCACCTTCCTCTTTGGTCGCATGATCGGCAGTGCGGCAGAGATTGATGATCACACCAACCGTGGTCGCAATATGGATACCCGGACGGCAGCCAGTTTGTGCAGCTATGCCGGTTGACGCACAACTCAGCAAGTGAAGTAAAGCAAAAAGGCACCTGTTTAGGTGCCTTTTTGCTTTTGTATGCTATTTGCTTGTCTGCCGTGCCTGAAGATCGTATGACAACGTTATCAACAGGCTTCAGCTTCCGCTGGTTTTGGGACTATGGAACAGTTTTACTGCTGGTGGCGTAAGTAAATTTAATTACCTCAGCCAGGCGGGGCGGCGGGGCGTTGCTTTGCAGGATGCGGGACAATTTTCCATTTAAACCCTCCAACACCTCTGCGCTTTCATCGACAATCACATCGGCAGCAATCCATTCAGGATCTTCCAGGGGAACGCCACGATAGTGGATACTTTGCACGTTTAACGACTCACGGGCCAGAATGGCCGTAGCGAGGCGTTGCAGTCGTTCCACATGATCATCGGAAATGCCATAGCGCTCCAGTAAGGCAGCACTTTTGGCAATCGCATCCATTTCGTCAAAGGGACGATCCGGGTTGAGATGACTCCACCGTTGCATCCATTCAACCCCTTCGCGGATGCGGCCAGTTGCCAGCGAGGTGATGATCAATTCGGCTAACGTTTCCAAATCTTCGCCGTGACGGCTCAGAATGGCTTCATATTGCTCCCGTGCTTCAGCAAAATACCGCAGTCTGACCAAGCAAATACCATAACCACGTTGAATGTCGGCATCATAAGCGCTGTGCAGCAGGGCATTACGGAAGCAGGAATGGACGTTTGCCACATCCTGACGCAAAGTAGCCACCAGACCGAGCAGGTAATAGGCACGCACCGGGGAAGGGCGGCAGAAACTGCGGATAATTTTTTCCTGTCGGCGCAATTCAAATTCCCAGCGATCCAATCCAGCCGACGAAGCCCAGATGGTTTGCAGGCTTGCTAACGATTCATCCAGCAGATATTCATCGTGCATGGTCTTCTACTCCGTCAATGAAACAATCCAGTAAAGATAAAAAACTCTCTAATCAAGTTATCGGTAGAAGTTGGATGGTTCTTTACAAAAAAATAGCCTCCTGGACAATTTTTTTTTGTCAGGGGGCAGCAGAAATTGTGGGCCGCATGCGAACATGCCCTGAGAGAGAAACAGTGTGGACAAAAAAATAAAGGGTGGGGGGGATTTAACCGCGCAACCGTTCGTTTTTAGAGCGCAATTTGATCAGAAAGGTGATCAGTTCCTGCAGGTTGGTCCAGGGTTGGATGGCGGGATGGACATTGTGCAGCCGGACAAGCCATTGTGCTTGATTGACAGCAAGCTCAATTTTGTTTTGCAGTTCGGCAAAAGGGAGTTCTTTGGCTAACGGTTGATCAAGCCATTGTGTCAGCTGCTGGGCATCGGTCAAGGCAGAGGATGGCAACTCTTGCAAATGCAGATACCACCACAATTGCAACGTGGGAACGCTGGCTACAATCTGTAGAGAAGAGTGAATCTGGGAAAATTGCCGACACAGCCGCAACCATTGTGCCCGATCATCACAGGCAATGACAGCAAAACAACGGCGATGGCTTTTATTGCGGGCGGCACGCAGAGCTTGTTCAATAATCGATTGTGCATTGTCTGGATGACAGGAGAGCAGCGTGACATCGTGATGCAGATGCCACCCATGCAACAGACACTCCAGATAACCTGCTATTTGGGCATCACAGGCGATCAAAAGCGACGAAGCGTGTTTGCGTCGCGTTGGTGGTCGGCGCTCCAGAGAAGGAGCCGATCGTTCGATTGCGTTGCTGCTCGGAATTTCACTCAGCGGTTCAAAAGCAGAACGTTTATTGTCGGCGGTGAGGGCGTCTATTTTTTTTGCAGCCATTACCCCCATCCTTTAAATTTTTTCAAAGCGGGGACGGCACCAAATTGTCCCTCCAAATACCGCCGTTGTAACGGCTCACCCCGCTCAATGTCAAAGTCGGAAATCGGATAGAGTTCACTGCACCGGTCTGCACTTTTTTCCACCATCCAGAATTGGTCACGCCGAAGATAGGAGTTATCCAACAGGGCAGTGTCATGGGTTGTGCTGACCAGCTGGGCATTGCCTTTATTGATGGTCGCGTCGTGAAACATACCGAAAAGAAAACGCACCAGATGATGGTGCAGACTGGTATCCATCTCATCCATGAACAAGACTCGCCCCTCTTTCAATATATTGATCCAGGGCCAAGCGATGGCAAACAACTTTTGCGTGCCGCGTGACTCGGATTCCCACGGCAGGCGAACCGGTTGACCGGTATCAGAGGAGGAACGTTCCAGGGTAACGTCCATCACCTCCTGTCCAGACATTTCCAATTGCAGGGCGTTGCGCACACCTTCCGGCAAATCCTCCATGCCCAATTCGCCGATTTTTTTCATCTCCACATGGATACCTTCAATATCCATATCAGCCTGGTTAAGAAATTTCAAAACCTGCAGTCGTCCTTCCGGGCTTTGGCAGAGGGAGGCAGAGAGTTCCCGACCAATTTCCGAATGGGGGCGGAAGACACGCAATTTTTTGTCAAACCAATCAAATACCGGACGCAGCGGCACACTGTTCAACTGGATGGCCGTGGAAAGGTAAAGCGCATTGGCGCGGGTGGCATCCCGCCATACCTCACGATTACCCGGCAAAAATTTTTTATTTAAATTCCATGTTTCCTGGCCGCTTTCCGGATCATAGTAGCGTTCAAACCAGCGTTGCGGACGACCATGCGGATAGGCCAACAGCCATTCATGATGAACCCGTTCACGGGTGACGGAAAAACCATATTGATAACGTACCCCCTCTTCAACAAAGATCATCTCGAAGGTGCTGGGCGTGGCAACCTTGTTGCTGTTGAGCAAAAAAGGGCGAATTTCAATCGGTTGACCGGCCTGCCCTTTTGCTGAGTTCAACACGAAATCCCACATGAACAGGGCACCACGCACAATATTGCTTTTTCCGGCAGCATTGGGACCATAGACCACAGCCGACTTCAACAGACGAGGCAAACGAGGCACTTCGCAGGAAAAAGAATTCTCCGGCAGTTCCCGATAGACACCGCTGGCCGCCATGCTCAGGGTTTGTCGTTCGCAGAAAGAGAGATAATTTCCTATGCTGAATTCTATGAGCATGGAGCCTCCTTAGAGTTGGGCCTTTTGCTGAGTGACAGGGGTGCCGACCGTACTGAAATCCACCTGGAAGCGGGTGACCTCTCCTGGCGGATTGACAAAAATGGCTTGAAATGGCAACCGATGACTGGCCCAACTCGTCTCCGTGGAGGTTCTCTCCTGTCCTTGCAAACGAATCATGGCTTGGATTGCCTGTTCTCCGCTGCCATCCAGCACACGCTTATCCACCACGCGCCCTGGTACGACCAAAACGGTGGCCAATGTTTTATTTTTGCCGTCCATCAGGGAGATGCGTACCCACGGTGGCGCGGAACTGCCATGATTGGTGACCTCACCTTGGACCAGCAACAACTGGCCGACACTGTGGTTACGCCAGGAACTTTCCAACGCGGACAAGCGGTACGGGCTGCGCCAATTGAACAGGGTATACTCCCACCAGTCGGTGCGCATCAATAATCCGGCGGACAACACAAGCAAAACGGCGGCGGCCAACCATAATTTTTGCGTCGAACTCATGGGTAACCCTGCGCCGGTCCGCTTTTTGACCACTTTGACGGGAGCTTCCACCTCCTCGTGTTTGCTGCGCGCCCCTTTGGCCAACAAGGCTGCACCGGCTGCCGCCACAACCGCCGCTTCACCGGGAAGTTCATCAAATTGTGGCTCCAGCTTGTGATCGGCTACAGGAATATCAATCACCTCTTCCTGCCAGGGCTCATCTTCGCCGGCGGTGCGGGCAGCAGCAACCATGGCATCTTCTTCCTCATCCACCACCGTTGCCTGCTCAAGGGTTGGCAGGGTCAGGAGGGTGGTTGCCGAATCATCATCCAGATCATGTTCAAGCGGCGGCTCCTTTTCGATCTCCACCTCTGTTTCCCGTACGGTGTCCAGATCTACATCCGTTTCCGCGACTGTCTCCTCTTGCTGTTGCCAACCGGCATGCGTCACCTCTCCCGTTTCCGGCTCAAGCTCAAGGGGTGCTTCCGTCAGCGCCGTTTCCATCTCCTCCAGGGCGCGCAACTCTGGATCACCGTCAATATCGATCTCAGTCAGATCATCCGATTCGGAAACCCACTTTGCCTCCTCCTCCAGCGCCAGGGCCTCATCCTCCGGATGGTCGCTATGCAAACCATCCAGAATTTCAGCAAGATCCTCCGCTTCACCGTGCAACTCAGAATCGGCAGCCACCTCTGCCGACTCCTCTGGAGCCGCTTGAAAAAAGGTTTGACCACAACTGGCACACTTCAGATTGCGTCCTTTCGGGCGCAAAATGGCATCCGGTACGTCAAACTGTTGATGACACTGCTCGCATTGAACAATCACATCATCACCCCAAAATGCAAAAAAATCCGGCCAAATCCGGGACAAACCCCATGGTTGCCCCTACCCGATGAAGCAAGCATTGCGCCAACAAACCCAGGCCATAACCGATTTTTTCTCTTCCGCCGCTGCCCGCGCAGCGACCTGCCAATCCGATGCGGCCTTGAGCTTTTCGCATCACCCGGATACTATGCCACTCTTTGTACCGGAAGAGCAATAATCCCTCTTAACTAATGAAACCGAGGAAAGCAACATGGCCACAGTCAGCGATTTTCCCACCGCGCTTCGTTATACCCGTGAACATGAATGGGCACGGGTACAAGGTGCGGAAATCGAAGTGGGAATTACTGCTTATGCCGCCCAGCAATTGGGAGATGTGGTTTTTGTCGAACTGCCGCAGGTCGGCAGTCGGGTTACCGCCGGCAAACCTTTCGGTGTGGTGGAATCGGTCAAATCGGTTTCCGATCTCTTTGCGCCGTTGACCGGGCAGGTCGTGGCGGTCAACCATGTCTTGGAATCGGCACCGGAACAGGTCAATGACTCGCCCTACAACGAGGGGTGGATGATCCGCGTGCAGGCGGACGACGACAAGGCAGTTGATGCTTTGTTGACCGCCAATGAATATGCCGACTGGATCAAACAGGCGGATGGTGCCCATTGACACGACGTTTGGCCCTTGGTTTGGCCCTGGTTGTCTCTCTGGATACGGCAGGCCAACTGCTCTGGAAAGAGGCGGTCAATCGTCTGCCAGAGGGTAGCGATGGCTGGCAATTACTGCAAGCGGCTTTGACACAGCCCTGGTTTGCGCTGGTTGGGGCCATCTTTTTGTTGCAACTGATCAACTGGTTGCAGGTGCTGCAGGGAGCGGATCTCAGTTTTGCTTTGCCGATTACCTCGTTGAGCTATGTCACGGTTGCCTTTTGTTCCCACCAACTCTATGCAGAGCCGATCGGTTTATACAAATCGCTGGGCATTGTTTTTGTACTGATCGGTGTCGGCTTGATCGGCAGCGGTACACCACAATCAGCGCTGCAGCAGAAGAGTACGGCATGAAGCCGGAGACGATTGCTGTGTTATTGGTGATTGTGGCAGCCTGTATCGAGGGGTTTGCCCATGTCTGCCTGAAAAAATCGCTGCTGGACCGGTCAAAAAAAGGGTGGTGGATGGCGGTCGGTATACTGACTTTTATCATCGAGGCAGCCATTTATACCCTGGCATTGCAAGGATTGCCCATTGCGGCAGCCTATACCTTGGGGGCACTGGCCTTTGTTGCCACGGCGGCATTTTCCTGGTGGCTGTTGGGGGAGAGGATGGCGCGTCGTCAATGGTTGGGTCTTGGCTTGATTATGGTCGGATGTACTCTGGTCGCCTTGTAACGGTCTGCCAGTGCCCTGTGACTTTTTTGGCAACATATTCCTATGAATAATCGCATATTGCTGGATACGGCAACGCCGCCTGACCGTGGTTTTCTGGTGCAGATCATTCCTGCCAGGCGTGATCGGGAGTATGCCTTGTTGCTGGCAGCGGAACTGGACCATCTGGCCCGGGGTGCCGGGCTGGAGGTGGTGGGCAGTCGTCTCTATACCAGCCGTCGCGCTGTACCGGCCACCTATCTGGGCAGCGGTGTGGTCGAAGAGCTGGCGGGTGAAATTCAATCCTGCCAGGCAGCCGTCGTTGTTTTCAACAATCCCCTGACTGCCGTGCAACAACGCAACCTGGAGGTCAAACTGGCCGCCAAAGTGGTGGATCGTACCGGTTTAATTCTGGAAATTTTTGCCGCCCGCGCCCGAACGCGCGAGGGTCGTCTGCAGGTGGAACTGGCCTCCATGCTCTATCAGCAATCCCGTCTGGTTCGTTCCTGGACCCACCTGGAACGACAACGCGGTGGTGTCGGCATGCGCGGTGGACCAGGTGAAACCCAGATTGAGGTGGATCGTCGCCTGTTGCGTGAACGGGTCCATCAATTGAAAAAACAGCTGATCCAGGTGGAACAGACCCGCGCCCTGCAGCGCCAGGCCCGCCGCGAGGTGCCCCTGTTTACCGTGGCCCTGGTGGGTTATACCAATGCCGGCAAATCGACCTTGTTCAACCGTTTGTCCGGTGCCCAGGTGGAAGCGGTCGACCGCCTGTTTGCCACGCTGGATCCCACCTTGCGTCAGGTTACCCTGCCGGGTGGTGGCCGCATCATTCTGGGAGATACGGTCGGCTTCATCCGCGATTTGCCCCACCAACTGGTAGCCGCCTTCCGGGCCACCCTGGAAGAGGTGCTGGAGGCCGATTTGTTGCTGCATCTGGTGGATCTTTCCGACCCGGAATGGGCCGACCAGGAAGCAGCGGTCATGGAGGTACTGCGCGATCTGTTCCAGGAGCGAGGCGGGGTACTGGAAAAAAGCATGTTGACCGTCTACAACAAAATCGACCAGGTTGCCACCCCCGGCTTGCTGGAGCGACTGCAGGCCCGCACCGACAGCCTCCTGCTCTCCGCCCTGACCGGCGAGGGTATTCCGCACCTGTTACAGCTTCTGGAACAACAGGCCAACCGCAACGCCCCCTGCTTTCATCTGCGCATCCCCTACAGCGAAGGGGCCCTGCTGGCCCGCCTGACCCGGGAGGGGTGGATTCTGGAAAAAGAGGAACAAGAAGAGAGCCTCCGCCTGCTGATCGCCCTGCCGGTCGCCGTGGCCGGACGGTTGCGCGGGGAGTTGACACCATTTCTGCAGCACGACCATTAGAGACCATCCATCGATCACCGCTGTTACCCTGCCTCTTGACCAGGCTGTTTGCGTAAAAGCCACCGACGGATAAAAAAATTTTTCCCCGCCTCTTGACAGAAACGGATTAGCGCTTACATTAGCACTCAAACCAAGCAGGTGCTAACCGCAGAGTTCATGTTCCGTCGGAACAGGCTCTTGGGAGTTTCTATTTATTTTTGTCTGGAAGAGGTTGAAGGAAAACGATGAAGACCAAAATTCGTCCATTGCATGATCGGGTGGTTGTCAAACGCAGCTCTGAAGAGGAGCGGACTGCATCCGGGATTATTATTCCCGATACCGCCAAAGAAAAACCGATTCAGGGGGAAGTATTGGCCGTTGGTAAAGGGGCCGTGCTGGAAGATGGCAAAGTGCGCCCCATGGACGTGAAGGTAGGCGATGTTGTGTTGTTTGCCAAATATGCCGGCACCGAAGTGAAACTGGATGGCGAAGAGCTGCTCATCATGCGGGAAACCGACATCATGGGTGTGATCAAGGACTAAGCCTTTTCGCCGCACAATCCCAACAGCAGGAAAATGGCAAAGTAACAACATTTCAAATAGATAAGGTGTGATCAAAATGGCAGCGAAAGAAGTCAAATTCGGCGAAATCGCCCGGGCAAAAATGTTGGTTGGCGTCAATACCCTGGCCAATGCGGTCAAAGTGACCTTGGGTCCGAAGGGACGTAATGTGGTGTTGGACAAATCCTGGGGGGCCCCGCGGGTGACCAAGGATGGCGTCAGCGTCGCCAAAGAGATTGAACTGGAAGATAAGTTTGAAAACATGGGCGCTCAGATGCTCAAAGAGGTCGCTTCCAAGACCTCCGATGAAGCAGGCGACGGCACCACCACCGCCACCGTTCTGGCCCAGGCCTTGATCCGCGAAGGGATGAAAGCCGTGGCCGCCGGGATGAATCCCATGGATCTGAAACGGGGTATGGATGCCGCAGTGGAAGCAGTGGTCGGCAACCTGAAAAAGTTGGCCAAAGAGGTCACCAATTCTGAAGAGATCTGCCAGGTCGGTACCATCTCCTCCAACAATGACCTGGAAGTCGGCAAAATGATCGCCGAAGCCATGGACAAAGTGGGCAAAGAAGGGGTCATCACCGTCGAAGAGAATAAAGGTCTGGAAACCACCCTGGAAGTGGTCGAAGGTATGCAGTTTGATCGGGGTTATCTGTCACCCTATTTTGTCACCAACGCCGAAAAAATGTTGGTGGAAATGGATGGCCCGCTGATCCTGCTGGTCGAGAAAAAAGTCAGCAATCTGCAACAAATTCTGCCGGTGTTGGAAGGGGTTGTGCAATCCTCTCGCCAGCTGCTGATCATCGCTGAAGATGTGGAAGGCGAAGCGTTGGCCACTCTGGTGGTCAACAAATTGCGTGGTGGTCTGAAAGTCAGCGCCGTCAAAGCCCCCGGTTTCGGTGATCGTCGCAAAGCCATGTTGGAAGATATTGCCATCCTGACCGGTGGTACGGTGGCTTCCGAAGATGTGGGCGTCAAATTGGAAAATGTTACCCTGCCGATGCTGGGTACCGCCAAATCGGTGATCATCAGCAAAGAAGAGACCACCATCGTCGGTGGTGACGGTCATCCGGAGCAGATCAAAGCGCGTATTGCTCAAATTCGCGCCCAGATTGAAGAGACCACCTCCGATTATGATCGGGAAAAATTGCAGGAACGGTTGGCCAAGCTGGCCGGTGGTGTGGCGGTGATCAAAGTCGGTGGTGCCAGCGAAGTGGAAGTCAAAGAGCGCAAGGATCGGGTGGATGATGCCCTGCATGCGACCCGCGCTGCCGTCGAGGAGGGTGTTGTTCCGGGTGGTGGTGTGGCCTTGTTGCGTGCCCGTGCGGCGCTGGAAGGTTTGAACGTTGGCAACGATGACCAGAAAGTGGGCGTCAATATTGTGCGCCGGGCCATGGAAGAGCCGGTCCGTGTCATTGCCGAAAATGCTGGTGCCGAAGGTTCGGTGGTGGTCAACAAAATTCTGGAGAACAATTCGGTCAATTTTGGCTATGATGCCTCTTCGGAAACCTATACCGATCTGGTGGCCCGTGGCGTGATCGATCCGGCCAAAGTGGTGCGTCATGCCCTGCAATCGGCCTGCTCGGTGGCTGGCTTGATGATCACCACGGAAGCAATGGTCGCTGAACTGCCCAAGAAGGAAGCGGCTGCGGCAATGCCGGGCGGCGCCGGTGGTATGGGCGGTATGGGTGGTATGGATATGTAAGATAGCTGACGGATCTTCGATCCGTTTGCGCTGGTGCATGAGACCCCTGGAGAGCGTTTTTCTCCAGGGGTTTTTTGTGGTGCGCCCGGCGGGCGCACCCACTTGGAGGTGCAATTTCCTGCCGAAAAAACTTGACCCTGTAGTTGCTACAGGGTGTGCAATGACTGCACGGTTGCTGCAAGCCTTCCAGCGGAGATGGATTCATGCCTACCCATACCATAGCCAAGAAAATGCGGTCTGCTGCTCCCGCGCTTCGGAGAGTTGTCGATCGACCCCATTGCACCTCGGACTGGAAAAAAACATGAACGATTCCACACCCAAACAGAGTACGGTCGGATGGAACCTGCTCTTCGCCGCCTGGGTCGTGGCTACCGGTGCCACTCTCGCCAGCCTGTTTCTGAGTGAGGTGGTGGGGATTCCGGTCTGTACCCTGTGCTGGTATCAACGCATCGCCCTCTATCCGCAGGTGGTGATCCTGGGGTTGGCGCTGTTTCCCTACGATCCGAAGGCGTTACGCCCCGCCGCTGTCTTGACCGGAGTGGGGGGTGCCATCGCCCTGTTTCAGCTGTTGCTGGTGGCGGGGATCATCCCGGAAAGTGCCCAACCTTGCGCACAGGGTATCCCGTGTGGAAAAACCTTTTTTTCCCTGTTCGGGTTTCTGAATATTCCCATGATGTCCCTGCTGACCTTCACCCTGATCGGATTCCTGCTCTACTTTGTATGGAGGAAATAATTTTCATGAACCGGAAACTTCTGTTTGGCTCGGTGGCCGGAGCGCTCCTTTTGGGCTTTGTCGCAGCCGTGATGTGGTATCAGAACCAACGGAGCGAAGCCCGCAACACCCTCGCGGAGGCCGCCCAGTCTGCGCTGTATCGGGCTGGTGCCCCCATCAAGGGATCCCTTGAGGCCAAGGTTACCATCGTGGAATTTCTCGACCCGGCCTGCGAAACCTGCCGGGAGTTCTATCCCCTGGTGTCGCGGTTGCTCGATCTATATCCGGGCAAGGTACGGTTGATGGTGCGCTACGCCCCCCTGCATTCCGGTTCGGACCAGGTGGTGCGCATGCTGGAAGCGGCCCACCGCCAGGGCAAGTTCTGGCAGGCCCTTGAGCGGCTTTTCGGCAACCAGGAGCGTTGGGTGGTCAACCACAGCGCCCAACCCCAGCGCGCTCTGGCCGCGCTGTCCACACTGGGATTGAATCAGCAACAATTTTCATCCGATCGGGACAGCCCCGAAGTGGCCCAGGTGGTACAGCAGGATATTCGGGACGGGCAGACTCTTGCCGTTCGAGCCACCCCGGAGTTTTTCGTCAATGGCCACCCCTTGCCCAGCTTTGGCTATGAGCAACTGAGCATTTTGGTCAAGGAAGCCGTGAATACCGCCTATGGGGTACAATAGGGGGGTGCGGCAAAACCGGCCACGTTCTCCGGTTCTCCATCAAGGGAGGAGGGCCGGGATGAGTACGACCTCCTGCCCGATTGTTACCAATGCGTTGGGCAGATCCGACAACAGGTTTGACCACCTTATTGAAAAATTGGATGATACAGCGTTATAGTGAAGGGATGTGGCCGCTACGAAAATCCCGGCATAAGCTGCCAATCCACATTTCAATCTTTTTTGACCTGCTCTGGTGATAATGGAGTCTCGATGCACCGTCCTGTTGCGCTTTCCTTGTCTGTCAAAGTGATTCTGGTCTGCCTGGTGGTCTCCTTGGCCAATGCGGTATGGATGATGTGGCACGCGGAAGAGGAGATGGAGACGGCCATACTCGATCAGGTCAAACATCAGGTGGTGATGTTCATCCAGGGGATTGCCCGGGAAATTGCCCAACAGTCCGATCCCCTTGCCACAGCACAGCTCAACAACCTGTTGCAAAACCGCTTGCAGGAGAGCCGACAGGATATACACGATTTTGCCGTGCGCAAGCTCTATCTGTATGATCGACAAGGGGTGGTGTTTGCCCATACCGGCCCGGGTGAAGAGGGGGTCAAAGCGATGCAAGGCCATTACGGCGAGGTGATCCGCAAGGGCGAGCCGTTTGTGGCCAAAGAGATCGAATGGTTACGTGATCCGCAAAGTGGTCGGCGTACGGCGGTTGTGGATGCCATTGTTCCGGTACGGCTTGCCGGTACGGTGTTGGCTGGTTTGGAAGCGGAGATTGACTTGCAGGAGACGATGGCCATTATTCAACAACGAGATGGTCGTTATGAAGCGGCCATCGCCTGGATGATCGGGCTGCATGCCCTGTTGTTGGCCGTGTTGGTGAGTGGGTTGATGTATCGACTGTTGGTACGCCATGTCCATCAGTATGATCAGGTAACACGGGCCATCGGTGCGGGCAGGCTGACCAGTCGGATCACTGGCTCGTTACCGGCGGATGAGCTGGGCCGTTTGGGCTATGCAATCAACGACATGGCGGCCAATATCGAACGGTTGGTACAGGAGCAGGAAGAGGCCTATTTGCAATCGTTACGTTCGCTGATGCAGGCCCTGGAGGCCAAAGATGCCTACACGGCGGCCCATTCGGCACGGGTCAGCGCCTTTTCCGTGCAGTTGGGTCGCTATATCGGTCTGCAAGAGGCGGAATTGGAGTTGTTGCGCAAGGGGGCATTGATGCACGATCTGGGCAAAATCGGGGTCAAGGATCGCATTTTAAACAAACCGGAACCACTGACCGAGGAGGAGTATGCCGAAATGCAACGCCATCCGCAGCAGACCGCCACCATCATGCGCCCGTTGCACCGTTTCAAGGAGTTTGGCGAAATCGCCGCCTGGCACCATGAGCGCTGGGACGGCGACGGCTACCCAGACAGATTACGCGCTGAACAGATTCCGCTGTTGGCGCGCATTGTCTCCATTGCCGACACCTGGGACGCCATGACCGGCGACCGGGTCTATCGCAAAGGGATGCCACCACAACGGGCGCTGGCCATTCTGGAACAGGAGCGTCTTTCCGGGCAATGGGATCCCCATTTGCTGGCCAAATTCATCACCATGATTCGGGAAAAAGAGGCGCTGCCTGCTTCCTGATCAGGCCGGTCCACACTGTCGCACGGCAGCGGAAACCCGGTTGACGAATTGTTGAAAATTATCCTTGAACTGACCGGCCAGCATCTGGGCCTTTTCGTCGTAGGCCAGGGGATTATTCCAGGTATCGCGTGGATTGAGGCGGGCGCGATCGACACCGGGAACGGTTGTCGGTACCTGCAGGCCGAACACCGGATCTGCTTGATATTTGGTTTTATTCAAATCGTTGGCCAAAATGCGGTCGATGATGGCCCGTGTTTCACTGATCGGCATCCGTTCCCCTTCGCCATACGGGCCGCCACTCCAACCGGTGTTGACCAGCCAACATTTGGCCTGCGTCTCCTGCAGACGCTCGCCCAGCATATTGGCATAATGGACCGGATCCAAAACCATGAACGGGGCACCAAAACAGGCAGAAAAAGTGGCCTGCGGGGTGGTCAGACCCACTTCCGTACCGGCGAGCTTGGCGGTGTAGCCGGAAAGAAAATGGTACATCGCCTGTTCATTGCTTAACTGGGCCACCGGCGGCAACACGCCAAAAGCATCGGCGGCCAACAGAATGACATGTCTGGGATGTTCACCCATGCTGTTGGCCTGAATGTTGGACAACGAACGCAACGGATAGGCCGCACGGGTATTTTCGGTAAATTGGCTGTCATACAGATCAACCCGGCGGCTGACCGGATCCATCACCACATTTTCCAACACTGTACCGAAACGGCGCGTGCAGCCCCAAATTTCCGGCTCGGCATGGGCCGACAGATTGATCACTTTGGCATAGCAGCCACCTTCAAAATTGAAAATGCCCTTATCCGACCAGCCGTGTTCATCATCACCAATCATGCGCCGTTCCGGGTCGGTGGACAGAGTGGTCTTGCCGGTGCCGGATAAACCGAAAAAGATGGCGCAATCATTATCTGCCCCGATATTGGCACTGCAGTGCATTGGCAGTACCCCGCGCTGCGGCATCAAAAAATTCATGACGGTAAAAATTGATTTTTTGATTTCTCCGGCATAGCCGGTGCCACCGATCAAAATTTCCCGGCGGGCCGGATGAAAAATGATAAACACTTCAGAACGGGTGCCATCCTCTTCGGGAATGGCTTTGAAACCAGGAACCACAATGACCGTATAATCCGGCTCCTGAATCGTATCATTGAAAGTGCGAGGATGGATGAACAGACTGCGGGCAAACATTGCCTGCCAGGCCCATTGGGTGATGACCCGGGCCCGTTGCTGAAAACGGGGATCGGCACCTGCACGGCACTCTTGCACAAACAGATCCCGTTCCTGCAAAAAGGCCATGACCCGACGGCGCAGTCGCTCATAATTTTCCGGGGTGAAAGGGCGGTTGGTTTTGCCCCAGGCAACCAGATCCCGGCTGGCAGGCTCTTCGACGATAAATTTATCGTTGGCCGAACGCCCGGTATAAATACCGGTGGCGACAACCAAGGCTCCCCCTTCTGCCAGGCGTCCTTCTTTGCGTTGAATGACCTGTTCGACCAGCTCCGATGCCGAATAGTCCAAATGGATATTGCCGACATTGACCAGGCCTTGTTCTGCCAAAGCCTGTCGAATGGTCTCCGAGCGCTGTTCGCGCACCACGGTTGCAATCATTGCCTGAGTTCCTCCCTGACAGATCTACGAAAAGAGGCAGAGAAAACGGGAGAATAATCTCCTGTTTCCCATGTACTTAAAAGCTACCGCCGCTCGTTCGCCAACAGCTGAACGGGCGGTTCCAATCCCCCTCTTTCCGGTTTCCACCAGGGCACACCACTGTTTTTGACGGCAATGGCGCGCGTCGGCTTGACCTGTTCTCGCCAACCTTGTGCCCCGACCAACGGCACAAAACAGCAATCTTCCAGCACTTCACGTTGCAACGTTTCCGCACTGGTTTTGACAACACGCAATAACTGTTGGTTCCGTTCATTGCCTTCCGGGATCAGCAAAGAACCGCCAACGGTCAGTTGTTTGGTTAAATTATCCGGTACAATCGGCGTACCGGCAGCCACCAGAATGTGATCGAATTGACGTAACTCCGGCCAGCCAAGCGTGCCATCTCCCACCCGGTAGATGACATTATGAAACCCCAAGCGGCGCAACCGTTGACGGGCCAGTTCCGCCAGGCCGGGGATACGTTCAATGGTATAAACACGGCGACTCAAGGCCGCCAAAACGGCGGTTTGATAGCCCGAACCGGTACCGATTTCCAGTATCTCTTCACAGCCGGTCAAGGCCAATGCTTCCGTCATACGGGCAACCGTATACGGTTGCGACAAGGTCTGACCATTACCGATGGGCAAAGTGGCCTGGGTATAGGCCAAGCCGGCCAACGCTTCATCGACAAAAAGATGCCGCGGCAACTGAGCCATGACCCGCAATACCTTCGGGTCATGGATGTGCCGTTGGCACAACTGCTCTTGCACCATATTTTTTCTGGCGCGCTGATAGTCCAAGCCCTTTTCAGCAGACATGGCTTCCCACCCGTTTGGTCAGATTGCTTGACGACGAATTCTTGACGAAATCGTTGTTTGGCGACCTGCAAATCGCGCCGTTTATTCGCAAACTATGAGGCGTCGATCGGCTCTCCGTCTCGAACCCGCTCACGCAGAATTTGGCTTGGTTTGAAGGTCAACACTTTTCGTGCTGTAATTTCAATCTCTTCGCCGGTTTTCGGATTGCGACCACGGCGCGGCACTTTGTTGCGAATGTTGAAATTGCCGAAGCGGGAAATTTTGACGGACTCTCCGCCTTCCAGCTTGGCACGGATGGCCTCAAACACCGTATCCACGATGATGGCAGCCTCCTTTTTGGCAACGCCGATTTCCCGATAGACGGCTTCAACGATGTCTGCTTTAGTCATTGATTGTTCCATACCATTCAACTCACCCTTTGCTGACGGCGAGCCTCCCCTGTTGACCGGAATGTGAAAGTCATCGTAAAAAAAGTGACTGCTTGGTTGTTTAGATAGCCGATTCCGTTCCGGGTGTCAATGTGATCAATTGAGCGGAAGGATTGTTTTGATTGCTTTTTTGCGATTATGCATCAAAACACCCTCGTTTTGCCCGCAGACGAAATCGAGGCACGCAAAATTCGCACCAACAATTCGATTCGCTTTCGTTAAAGATGAAATTTATCCAGCAAAGTACGCAACTCAACACCAATTTGCGCGACCTGTTTTGCCCGTTGCCGCACGGTATCACTGACCCCCTGCACATCGACGATGGAGGTGCGCATCTCTTCCATGGCCCGGGCGATCTCTTGCGCCGAGTGTGAAGCATCACTGACATTGTTGCCGATGGTCACCGCCCCTTCGGAGACACCGGCCATTTGCATCGCCATGCCAGAGACTTCATCGGAGGCCTGGGCGACATGATGGGCTACCTCGGTGATTCCTTGGGAAATATGGGTCATGGTCTGCGAAATTTGTTCGATATTGTGCGCCGAGTTGCCAACCCGATCGGTGACGGCATCGGTCTCTTGTGAGGCCAGACGCACCACTCGGGTAATCTCTTCTATGGATTGGCTTTGTTCATCCACCGATCCCAGAATGCCATCGTTGGATTGGTTGATATGTTCCAAGCCGTTGGTCATGCCCCGAAAGGCAGCGACCACATCATCGGTCTTGAGACGAATTTGTTCCACCCATTGGGCGATCATTTGTGTGGCATTGGCGGTTTGCTGCGCCAAAGCTTTGACCTCGTTGGAAACCACCGCAAATCCTTTACCCATCTCCCCAGCCCGTGAGGCCTCAATGGCTGCATTCAGAGCCAGCATGCTGGTTTGACCGGCAATGCGGTTGATGACATGCACCACATTACCGATCTCTTTGGCGGCGCTGTCCAATTTTTCCATAGCCGCCGAATTGCCGGTCGCCTGGCTGCTGACCCGTTTTGACTCCTGACTGGCCGATTCACAGCGGGCACGCACGGCATGCAAGGCATTATTCATCTGTTCAATGGCTTGGGCCATGCTGGTCACATTGCCGCTGGTTCGTTGCGCGGCCTGGCGGACATGGGCCATGTTGGCATTGGCATCGCCTCCAGCCACCACCAGGCGGCGCAGACGTTCACTGCTCTCTTCTGCCGTGCTGGCGATGGTATTCATGTTCTGGTTCATGTGATCCACCGAACTGAATACCCCGCGTATGGCCTGATTCATATCCTGCATTTCTCCGGCAATGGCATCCATATTGCCGCTCATCTGCATGGTGCTGGCAGCAATCCGGTTGGCACCGGTACGCATTTTATCGGCCTCTTCGGACATATTGCTCGAAATGGTGGCCAGTTCGCTTGCTGATTGATTCAATTGGGCGGTTTGTCCTGAGAGTATTTCCACCATCTGGCGTAAATCGACTTTCATGTGGGCAAAACGGTCGGTCAACTCCTGAAACTCAACAAACAGAGTGCGTGTCGGTGCTTGATGCCGGAGATCCAGTTCGCTGATCCGCCGGGCCTCGGCCAGCAAAAAGGAAAACGATTGCATAATGCTGCGAGCGATTCGCATGCTGATCAGCAGGACCAGCAGCAGGCCAAGGCCAGAAATCAGCAAGGTCTGCCACAATGTCTTATTGGCCTCTGCCAGAAAATCTTCTTCGGGCACCACCACACCGATGGTCCAGCGCAGGGAGGGATCCATGGTCAGCGGTGCATAGTAGGAAAAATAGCGCTCTCCTTTCTCCTTGAAGGAAAAATAGCGTTCTGCATTGAGTTGCCAATTGGTTTCATTCCCTCTGCTGGCAGCTTCACCGAGCGCTTGACGGTAGGCGCTGACCACCACCGGATCGTTGACCTCTATCACACGGTTCAGTTGCAGAGATCCATCCCCGGCTTTGCGGACGACAGCGGCAAAATCGGTCATGGCCACCGTCTCTCCCAGCCCGTTGAAAATAAACACTCGACCATTCGGGCTGATTTCCAGACGGGCCAAAAAATCGGAAATATCTTTCAAGACGATATCAATGCCAGCCACACCCAACACTTTGCCCTCCTGGCGGACCGGCATCGACACCGTAATGCCAACCTGGGTCAAATGTTGCCCTTTGAACACATCCAACCAGGTATAGACATTGGTCCAGTACAGATTATTCACCTCCAGGGCACCGGCATACCACGGTCGCAGACGGGGGTCATAGTTGAAATCATAAACGGACTCTTGTTTAACCAGATGGCCGCCTTCAGCATGTCCATACCAGTGGGTTGCCAAATAGGGGGAGAGCAGGGCAGTGATCCGTTCTGGCGAGGTCTGACGGGCGGCCTCCTGCAAGGCGGCCCGGCTGGCGGCTGAATCGTCCAGACGTTGTACCACCCGTGTGCGAATGGTTCCATCCCGTTCCCGTTTATTCAGCC
This sequence comes from Magnetococcales bacterium WMHbinv6, assembly GCA_002753135.1. Classification (GTDB taxonomy): domain Bacteria; phylum Pseudomonadota; class Magnetococcia; order Magnetococcales; family Magnetaquicoccaceae; genus Magnetaquicoccus. Next base: position 83,261 of record PDZV01000004.1, read on the forward strand.
AGTGATTACCCTGTTTATCGCCAAAATAGATCAAACTGAATTGGGGGTAGAGGGTCAATTGGCGCAGCGTCAGTTGATTGAAGCGTTCCAGAAACTGTTTTTCATTTTCCGAAGCAAAAAGATGCGCATTCAGCTGGACGATGGCAGCGGAAGGGTAGAGAAACTCTTTGATTTTTTCAACCGTTCGACGACCAATTTGCGTCAGGGTAAAATAGGCCGACTCTTCTGCGGCCCGCGAGGAAGAGTGATAATGCAGGGTCATGCTGAGCAGGGAGATGGTACCGACCATGGCAAAAAAAAGGGCCGGCAAAAACCGTTTCAAGCGGAACATATCGCCACATCCTCTCGAACAACACACCGATACGGAAATCCGCATGGCAAAGTATGCTTTTTTTGTCAGCTACGCCAGGGCCTGTTCTCATTCGAGGCCAAAAGCCCTTCAGACAAGGCCTGGGCCGCGAGCAGCGCAGCATACGACTTGTGTGTGAGCAGCGGAGCGGCCCAGCAACGCTGTATCAAGGGGTTTTGGACCGAATGAGAACAGGCCCTGCCGACAGGAACAATCGTTGGCAATAACCGGCTGTCAGGATGCCCGATCGTCGGCGTATTGTTGCAAAAAGCCTAAAAACAACGGCTGAATCCGACAAGGGACCGAAAAACGGGCTTGCGGACGGCTGCAATGGTGCGTTTCCAGATGGACACCAAAAGCGCCGAACGTATCCAACAGATCATGCACCAGCAGACCCAACGGCCAATGAATCACCACCCGTTCCTCCGAAGAGCGCAGCTCCTCTGCCGACAAATCCATATCAGCCAACAGTTGACGGATCTGGCTGATGGTCGGTTTCAGATGGCCCAAACGGGTGGCAAACAGATAGGGCAGATCCAGTTTGGTCAACCCTTCCGGCAAGGCCAGCTCCCGGTTGGCGATGGATTGCAGCAGCTGTTTGGTCTGCTGTTCCTGTTTATTGCGGCGGGCCAGTTGTTCACGGTGCAGAAAGGCACGTTCGGAAAACTGGATGGTCTGGGCCATGGCATCTTTGACCACCGGTTGGTCGGAGGTACTTTCACCGCGAATGAACAGAGGGTGGTTCAACAGGGCCACGACAAATGCCTGATTGGTTTGCAAACCATCGACTCGCAAGGTTTCAACGGCAGAGATCAAACGACGGCGGGCACCATCCCGATCTTTGCCGCGTGCCACAATTTGGATCACCATCGAATCATATTGTTTATTGGGCATGCGACCGGTTTGCCGATCGTCGCCACCATCCAGGCGATGATCCATGTAGACCGTCACATCACGCCCGGCGGGTAACTCCAGGGCATAGATCGGTTGCCCCGCCTCCGGGACGGTCACAATATCCACCCCCATGGTTTTTTTGAACGCCTCGCGTTCGGCAGCCGACAGAAATCGCTCAAAACAGATGCGTGCCTCCATGGTGTGACCACCACGCGCCTCGGCTTCGGCGTCGAGCTGCTCTTGTGCTTTCAGGCGTTTGCCCTCGGCAATATCGAACTGTGTCTGAATAAACTGGATGCCGCCTTGATGGCCGGAGACCGGATGTTCCACCTGAATGCGGGTGTTGACCTCAAGAAAATAAAATCTTTTTTCCAAAGGCAGATACATCATTTCAAAGGTGGCCAGACCTTCATAGGGATGACCGAGTTTTTCGGCACCCTTGCGGAAAAAAGCGGTGATGTTGTCGCGCAAAAACTGCACCTGATCCGGGGTGATGCCGATGGCAATCTCTTCGATGATTTTTTGCTTGCCCCGTTGCAAGGTACAATCGCGCATCGGACCAAAACGGATGGTTCCTTCTCGGTCGATCATCACCTGCATTTCGATGTGGCGATTGGAGACGACAAATTCATTGATGATGAAAGAGGGATGACGGGCAGAAAATTGTTCAAAGAGGGCGAGAAACTCCTCTTCCGCGACCGAGGCATCGATTTCCAGTTGTCCTTTGCCACCACCGCCAAAACAATCCTTGAATAAAAAGCGTTGCACGGTGGTTTGATAACGACGGAAAAAAGCCCGCGCCTCCGCACGGGTTTTGACATCCCCCGAGCTGATGGGCAGCGGGATGGCGGTCTCCTGACAGAAGCGGTTGGCCTCCATTTTATTGCCCAGCAGTTCAATCCAGGCGGCAGAAGGGGCAAGAATCTTGAAATAGCGTCCCGCCTCCGCATTCCATTCCGGATCTTCCGAGTTGAAGCCGTAGCCGGGATGAATGGCCACCTTTTCCGGGGCGATATCCATCGATTCGATCATTTCCCGCAGCCGACGAATGACCTGAATATCCTCCCGTGCGCTGCCTTTGTTGCGGCTGTCTTTATAGGTCAGGACAGGGAGAACAATGTCACCATCATCCAGCAGATGGTCGAAATAGGGTAAATCCTCCTGTTCCCAGAGGAGAAAAACCTTTTTTCCCGCTTTGTGGGCCTCCTGGATCACCATGGAGGCGATGATACCCCGGTTGGCGATGATGATGTATTCGTAGGCATCGGGAGCATCCAGACGACACTCCGGACGGGTCAGTTCATCACTGCAGGCAGAAAGCAAAGGGGGTTCGTCTGCGTAGGGTTCAGGCGGGGGGAGCAATTTTTGAAAAAAACCATCGCGCTGTTCAGGAAGGTCAGACATCGCCGTATCATTATCCTCTGCTGTCATTGGCGTTTGGTGTCAACCAAAGTCACGTTGGTGCGATCCAGATGGCCAATCAGAATATTGATCAGTTCGTCCTTGAATTGCAATTGGATGGCAAACTCCAGCTCATCCAGTGCAGTGCGGTCGATGGCAAAGCAAATGCTGTCTTCCATGGCGGTGACACTGGTTGTCCGGATCCGATTGGTCAGAAAAGCAATTTCACCAATCACCGAACCGGCGGGCAAGGTCGCCAATATTTCTCCGGGAACACCCTCCTTGCTGACTTGCACCGAACCTTTGACGACGATATAGAGCGTGTTATCGACACTGCCTTCACGGATCAATATCTCCCCTTTTTTGAAAGGTACAAAAAAGGAGGCCGATTCCGCCAGCATGCGTTTATGCTCGATGGTGAACTTGGTAAAAAAGGGTATTTTTTCAAGTAATTTCAGAAACAGCATGGATTTTTCCTCATTGGTAAACCAGGTCAATCCTTGGAATCAATTTTCTTTGTCGGCGAACTCTAGCCCGCTGTCACAAAAAAAGCAAGCGTAACCCATGACCGCACGATGCCGTTTCTTGCGACATCATGAGGATTTTTTACTCCGTGGGTTGCATGGCGAGGGGTTTCTGACATACAATAAATAATTTCACGTAACTCATGGAAGTGCGGGTTGCGCCGGTTTACTTGTCAACAACAATGAGGCGTTCATGAAACTGGGCATCAATGGCATGGGCCGGATCGGCAAATTGTCTCTCTGGTACCACTTGGCAAACAAGACGTTTGACGAAATTGTCATCAATGTAGGCCGTCCGGTTGGTAAAAGTTTGGAAGATTTGGCGCATGCGGTCGAGCATGACAGCACCTACGGGCGGTTGACGAATTTTTTGCATGGTTATCACGGCCAGCGGGTGATCGAAGAGTTGGATGAAGCCAGTGGCCGGATGGTGATCAACGGTACGCCGGTCCATTTTTTACGCAGCCACCGCAATCCCCGCGAGATTGGCTGGCGCCACCATGGTGTCCGTCTGGTGGTGGATTGCACGGGTGTTTTTGTCGATCCGACCGTGGCGGCTGATGCCGGTAACGGCTCCTTGCGCGGCCATCTGGATGCCGGTGCCGAAAAGGTGTTGCTCTCTGCGCCGTTCAAGATCAAAACCAGCGGTATCGCCATGCCGGATGATGCCACCACGGTCGTGATGGGTATCAACGACGAAATGTACGTACCAAAGCAACACACTTTGCTGTCGGCAGCCTCTTGTACCACCACCTGTCTGGCCTTCATGATGAAGCCGATGCTGGACCATTTTGGTGCCGATCGTATTTTATCCGCATCGATGGTCACCGTGCATGCCTCCACCAGCAGTCAGGTGGTGCTGGATGCGTTGCCAAGTGCCAACGCTTCCGATTTGCGCAAAAATCGTAGTGTACTCAACAACCTGATTTTGACCACTACCGGTGCCGCCAAGGCACTGCGTCTGGTGTTGCCAGAGATGGCGGAGATCGGCATGATGGCCGAATCGGTCCGTGTTCCCACGGCCACCGGCTCCCTGATTATCCTGACCTTGAACCTGCAATCGGAAAGTCGGGATAATCCGATCAACCGCACCGACATCAACCGGGTTTACCAAGAGGCAGCAGAGGGTGCCTGTGCCGGTTATCTGGTCTACAGCGCTGCCCAGAATGTCTCTGCCGACATGATCGGCTTCCCGATGGCCGCCGCAATCATCGAAGGTTCAGAAACTCATACCCGCACGGCCTATACCCGGGTCAATCTGGATCGGGTGCCGCATCTGACGCAAGCCATGCGCGATGCCATTCCCTCTCATACCCTGGAGGTTCCCGTGACCCAGGCGGTCACCTACGGCTGGTATGATAACGAATTGGGCAGCTATACCAATTTGTTGGGTAAATTGACACGCCATGTTGCCGATAAGCTTTTGTGAGGAAAACGACCATGTTTTTCATCCGCTGCGTTCAGGCTGTTGATCGTCGTCTTCTTTCCCTGCTCTGGCTGGGATTGTTTCTGTTCTTGTCGGCAGGCAGCTCCTCCGCACTGGCCGGTGGGTTGCGTATCGACATTACCAAAGGGGGGTTGACCCCTTTACCGATTGCCATCCCTTCTTTTGTCAATCTGGCCGGTGGTGGTCAGGCCAGCGCTGGTGGCACCATGGGCAGCCAGGTCGCAGATGTGGTCACGGCTGATCTGGAACGTTCGGGCCTGTTTCGCCCCATCAGCAAAAGCGCCTTTCTGCAGATGCCGGATCATCTGTTGAAAAATGGTCCGCAATTTCGTGACTGGCGGGTGATCGGTGCTGAAGCGCTGGTCTCCGGAGCGGTACGTCAGGAAGGGGATCAGATCATTGTCGATTTTTTCCTTTATGATGTCTATCAAGGCAATCTGATCGGCAAAGGCAAACGTTTTTCTGCCGTTGCCCGCAACTGGCGTCATGTTGCTCACCGGGTGGCCGACGAAATCTATACCCGATTGACCGGAGAAACCGGATATTTCACCTCGCGCATCTCTTTTGTGTCGCATAAAGGAAATCTCAAACAGATCAGCATCATGGATCAGGATGGGGCCAACCGGAGCGATTTGACGCAGGGCAAAGATCTGGTGCTGACCCCCCGCTTTTCACCGGACGGGGATAGCCTGTTTTATATTACCTATGAGAACGGTGCCCCGCGCATTGCCCGGCTCAATCTGCTGGGCGGCGGCTCAAACATTCTGAGTGATTATCCCGGTTTGAACAGTGCCCCCTCCTGGTCGCCCGACGGTCGGCGCATGGCCTTTACCCTCAGTATGGACGGCAACCCGGAAATCTATGTCCGCGATCTCAACGGTTCGCATCCAACCCGTTTGACCGACAATCCGGCCATCGATACCTCCCCATCCTGGTCACCGGATGGTCAAAAAATTGTCTTCAACTCCGACCGGGCTGGCACACCACAGTTGTACGTGATGAATGCCGGCGGCGGGGAGGCACGTCGGATCACCTTTGAAGGTAACTATAACGCGGCCCCATCCTGGTCACCGCGTGGCGACCTGATTGCCTTTGTCCATGGCGGTGGTGGTCGATTCCGCATCGCGGTCATCAACCCGGACGGAAAAAACATGCGTGTTTTGACCGATTCCTGGATGGATGAGTCGCCGACCTGGTCTCCCAATGGTCGGGTCATCCTGTTTTCGCGCCATAATGGCAGTCGTTCGCAGCTTTACAGTATTGATTTGACGGGCTACAATGAGAGGCTGGTGCCTGTCGGCGGGGATTCGGAAGGGTCTGACCCCTCCTGGTCACCTTTGATCCGCTAGGTGCCTTTGGTTTTGATTTCCATTCAATTGAGAGGTTTTCCATGAAACGAGTCGGATTGTTGGCGGTGGCGCTGTTGTCGCTGGGTCTGTTGGCCGGGTGCGGTTCCACATCTAAAGTCGGTGACGGGGATCAAGCGGGTGCCGATGCAGCGGGCAGAGATGGCAAAGGGATCGGCCGGATGGGCGGTTCTTCCGCCAATCTGAACGATCCTTCCCGTGGTGGGGCCGGTGCCGGTGGTTACCGCTTCGATGTCAATGTTGAACCGGAACACCGGATCTTTTTTGAATACAACTCGGCTTTGGTCAACGACCGGGCTGCGCAGGTGCTGGCCCACAATGCCGGCTGGATCCTGGCCCATGGCCCGAAAGGGGTGATCACCGTGGAAGGTCACTGCGACGAGCGGGGAACCCGCGAATTCAACCTGGCTTTGGGTCAACAACGGGCCGATGCCGTGGTCCGTTTTTTGGTCTCCCAAGGGTTGCCAGCCAATCGTTTGAAAGCGGTCTCCTATGGCAAGGAGAAACCGTTGGTACCCTCGCATGACGAATCCTCCTGGAGCAAAAACCGTCGTGCTGAGTTGGTGCTGCGCTAATTCCATCATTGGGTGAAAAACCATGAAAACCAGGACAACTCTCCGTCGGATGCCGATTCTGCCATTGCCGGGTCGCCGCTGTATCCAGGCGGCGTTGTCCGGGTTGTTGCTACTGGGGCTGACCGGCTGCGCCGGTGGCTTGGGTGGGGGCAAGGAACGTCCCCCCGAATGGGAAAAGCCTATCCAGGATATTGATCATAAAGTCGAACAGACCGAAAAGAGCAGCCGGGCTGCCTTGGCAGACTTGCAACGGCGCCTGGCAGCCCAGGAGGCTGAAATGCGCCTGTTGCGGGGCAACCTGGAGGTGGTGCAACACGAAAATCAGTCCTTGAAGGAGCAGGTCAAGGAAAAAGCGGTGATGGAGAGCGAGATGGATCGCCCCGTAGCCGCTGTTGCGCCTGATCAATCCATTGTCATGCCCAACCAACCGGGACAACCGGCTGCTGTTCCTCCGGGCGGTAAAGCGGCCATGGTTTCTGGACAACCTGCCACGGCGCAAGCCGTACCGGTGGCACCCCAGCAACCGCCCGTAGCGGGCAGACCGCCTGCTCCCCCGGCGGCGGTGGCAACACCAGCCGCAGCTCCGGCGGCCACGACCACCGTTGCCAAGGTCAATCCAGCGCCGACCGCTCCGGTAACAGCCGGTACGCCGCAACAAATGTACGATGCCGCGCTGTTGCTTTTGAAAAGTGGCCACTACAAAGAGGCGAGGGAAGGGTTTGAAAAATTTCAGGAAAAATATCCCGATGACACCTTGTCCGACAATGCCCAATACTGGATTGGCGAATTGCATATGGTGCAAAAACAGCATCGGGAGGCGTTGCTTGCTTTCGGTAAAGTCATTTCCAAATGGCCAACCAGCACCAAAGTGCCGGATAGCTTGTTAAAAATCGGCTATGCCTTTCAGGAGTTGGGTGATCTTGCCAACGCACGGGTCAGCTTGACCAAATTGATCAACGATTATCCGGATGCCAAAGCCACACCGATGGCACGCCAGCGTTTGCAAGAGATTGTCCAGAAAGAAAAAGAGTCGGGGGCAACGGTAAAAGCAGCACCGGCAGCGACCAACACGGTGCCCAGCAAAAGCGAACCGGCCAAAGCCGAACCACCGGGTAGCAGACGGGTGAAACGTTTGGCAGGAGAGTAAAGGATGGCAGAGCAGAATGCCGCCAAGGCAGTGGTCTTGTTGTCGGGCGGCATGGATTCGGCAGTCTGTTTGTATACTGCGAAAGCAATGGGTTATACGGTGTATGCCATCAGCTTTCGTTACGGGCAGCGCCATCGGGTGGAGTTGCAGGCTGCAGAAGAGATGGCACGCCGTTTACCGGTTGCAGGCCATTTGTGGTTTGATTTGTCGGCAGAGGCGTTTGCCGGATCGGCGCTGACCAGTGGCATGGCCGTACCAAAAACGGCGGGGAGTGGTCCCATTCCTGCCACCTATGTCCCAGCCCGCAACACCGTATTTCTATCCGTTGCCCTTGCCTGGGCGGAGTCGCTGGCGGCAAAAGATCTGTTTATTGGGGTCAACGCGGTCGATTATTCCGGCTATCCGGATTGTCGGCCAGCATTCATTGAAGCATTTGAACGGTTGGCCAATGTGGCGACCAAAGAGGGGGGATATCGGATTCATGCGCCCCTGCTGCATTGCTCAAAAGCGGCAATTGTCCGCCAGGGTCTTGCCTTGGGTGTCGATTTTGCCCAGACGCGCAGCTGTTATGATCCAGATTCGACGGGCAAGGGTTGTGGCAGCTGTGATGCCTGCCGGTTGCGTTTAGCGGGTTTTGCCGAGGCGGGTCATGCCGATCCGGCACCTTATCAGCAGGCTGTGCAGCGGTGACAGGGAGTACGTTGGCACGACGTTTTCAACAACAGGCTCTGCCGCTGTTAAAGCACCATGCGGGCATTGTCGTTGCCGTCTCCGGTGGAGCGGATTCGATGGCGCTGTTGCACCTGTTGCTGGCCACTCTTCCCAACCCATCGGCAACCCTTCATGTTGCCCATTTTGATCACGGTTTACGCAGCGATTCCGCACAGGATGCCCACTTTGTGCAGGAAGAGGCCGGCCGTTGTGCCCTCCGATGCACGATCGGTCAATGGCAGGAAAAAACAGGCACAGGCAATCTGGCCGCACGGGCCCGTACCGCCCGCTATCAATTTTTGTTGCGCACGGCAGAACGACAGGGAGCCGATTGTGTGGTGACCGGTCACCATTTGGATGATCAGGCGGAAACCATTGTGGAACGGTTGTTGCGTGGCAGCGGCCTGCAGGGGCTGCAGGCGATGGCAGAGAGTCGCTCTTTGACGGATCAGGTTGCCTTGTTGCGTCCGCTGTTGCCGTTTACCCGTGCCGAGTTGCGGGCGTGGCTGCAGGGGCAGGGGATTCTGTGGCGTGAGGATGGCAGCAATGCCGTGCTGATTGCCCGTCGTAACCGGATTCGTCATCAAGTGTTGCCCACCTTGCAGGCGGTGGCCGATGCGGGTTTGAGCCGACGTCTGGCAGCAACCGCCAGCCGCTTGCGCCAGGTGGAGCAGGCCCTCGATTGGATGTTGACCCGGCTCTGGCCGAGTTGGGATCCACAAGAGACGGCGACCGGTGGCATTTCCTTGGCGGTTGCCCCCCTCTCTACCCTGCCGGATGAGCTGCTTTACCGTTGTCTGCAACAGTGTCAGCAACGGTTGCAGGAGGGGGCGCACCCTCTGGGTGAGCGGGCCGTACACGGTTTTTTGCACCGTTTACGCAGTCGACGACGCTGTTGGCGCATGGTGGTACACGGTATGGCCATCGAACGGCAGCAGGATCGACTGTTATTTTGCCGTCCTGAAGGTCGATGGCAATAAAACATGCTCGGAAACCGAATAATGGCAAAGGAAACCGTTGAACTTTTTTGGGGATGCCCCTATCTTTTAGCTTGTCTTAATTTTGTTTTTGCTGATCATTGGCTGTCGTGTCAACGACACCTGGGAGGAAGTGGTTGAACGGGTTCTATAAAAATCTATCCATGTGGATGGTGATCGGCCTGTTGCTGGTGATGTTATTTAATTTATTCAACCAGCCGAGCGGGCGGGATCGCCATATTCCGTTTTCGGACTTTCTGCACCAATTGGAATTAGGGCGTGTTACCGATGTGACCGTGCAGGGGCGTACCCTTTCCGGATTGTTTTCGGACGGCAACTCTTTTTCCACCTATTCGCCGGACGATCCGGATCTGATGCGGATGTTGCGCGAGAAAAAGGTCAATATCACGGCGCGTCCCCCTGAAGAGACCCCCCTGCTGCTGACGGTGCTGATCTCCTGGTTTCCCATGTTGCTGCTGATTGGCGTCTGGATCTTTTTCATGCGCCAGATGCAGGGCGGTGGGGGGCGGGGGGCCATGTCGTTTGGCAAATCCAAAGCCCGAGTGCTTTCGGAACAGCAGAGCAAGGTGACCTTTGCCGATGTGGCCGGGATCGACGAAGCCAAAGAGGAGTTGCAGGAGATCATTGAATTTTTGCGCAGTCCGCAAAAATTTCAACGTCTGGGAGGTAAAATTCCCAAGGGTGTCTTGCTGATCGGTCCGCCCGGTACCGGTAAAACTTTGTTGGCCAGGGCGATTGCCGGTGAGGCCAATGTGCCGTTTTTTAACCTTTCCGGTTCCGATTTTGTCGAAATGTTTGTCGGCGTCGGTGCCGCACGGGTGCGGGATATGTTTGAGCAGGGCAAAAAAAATGCCCCGTGTATCATCTTTATTGACGAGATTGATGCGGTTGGCCGTCATCGTGGTGCCGGACTGGGGGGCGGGCACGATGAGCGGGAACAGACGCTCAACCAGTTGCTGGTGGAGATGGATGGCTTTGAGTCCAACGAAGGGGTGATTCTGGTTGCCGCCACCAACCGCCCGGATGTGTTGGATCCGGCCCTGCTGCGTCCTGGCCGTTTTGATCGCCAGGTAGCGGTGCCCAACCCGGATATTCGTGGTCGTACGCAAATTTTGTCGGTACACATGGCCAAACTGCCGTTGGCCGATGCTGTGGATGCTGAGGTGATTGCCCGCGGTACACCCGGTTTTTCCGGTGCCGATCTGGCCAATCTGGTCAATGAAGCGGCCCTGGGCGCAGCCCGTAACGACAAGCAGCTTGTCGATATGGAAGATTTTGAAACGGCCAAAGATAAGGTCATGATGGGCAAGCCGCGCAAATCGGCGGTCATCTCCGAACAGGAGCGGCGCACGACCGCCTATCATGAAGCGGGACATGCCATTGTCGCCAGCGTCATTCCGGGAACCGATCCGGTGCATAAGGTGACCATCATTCCCCGTGGGCGGGCGCTGGGTTTGACCATGCAGCTGCCCATGGAGGACCGTCATACCTACTCCAAGCAGCAATTGGATGATAATATTGCGATTTTGATGGGTGGACGCCTGGCAGAGGAGCTGGTAATGGGCCAGATGACCACCGGAGCGGGTAACGACATCAAACGGGCAACCGATATTGCCTATAACATGGTTTGCCAGTTCGGCATGAGCAAACGGTTGGGGCCCATGACTTATGGCTACAAGGAAGAGGAAATTTTCCTGGGCCGTGAGATTACCCAACACAAAAGTGTGTCGGAAGAGACGACGCGGGCCATCGATCAGGAAATTCGTGAAATCATCGAGTTCAATCACAATCGGGCCCGGCAGATTTTGATCGACAAAATGGAAGTGTTGCACCGGATGGCCGAGGCGTTGTTGGATCGGGAAACCCTGGATGCCGATGAGGTGATGCGACTGGTGGAGGGATTGCCTACGGAAGAGGCGCTCAGGCCACGGGCTACGGCGGTTCCTGAAACGCCGCCGACAGAGGGTAATGAAGGCCGTAAAGGGGGAACTGGCGAAGGATTTTCCTCTCGTTCCTCGCCGCCGCATCCCAGCCAGTCGCCCTATGGTACGCAAAAACCGGGTGGATCGACCTCTGGAGGAGGTGGCAGCGACGGATGATGAGTCCAGCCGGGTCGGCAGCGACCCTGTTGCACTGTGGCCGTTGGCAACTGGATGTGCGGCAGCCGCGCCTGATGGGCATCATCAATGTGACGCCGGACTCTTTTTCTGGCGATGGTCTGGCCGGCTGTCGGCAGCTGGCGGTTGCGCAAGGGATACGGATGGTGGCAGAGGGGGCCGATCTGCTGGATATCGGAGGCGAATCAACCCGTCCCGGTGCAGCAGAAGTATCCGTGCAGGAGGAGCTGGATCGGGTCATGCCGGTGCTGGAGGTGCTGCTGACTGAGGTCGACCGACCGATTGCCGTGGATACCCGCAAAGAGGCGGTGATGCAGGCGGCGTTGCAGGCCGGGGCCGCGATGATCAACGATGTCTCTGCCTTGCAGGGGGTGACGACCTCCTTTGCCCGCACGGTATTGGCCCCGCGCCAGGAGGCGATTGTGCTGATGCACATGCAGGGCACACCAGCAACCATGCAACAGGCACCGCACTATCAGGATGTGGTGGCTGAGGTGGTGGCATTTTTGGCGGAGCGGATCCGCTGGTGCGAAGAGCAGGGGATTGCCCGGCACCGTTTGCTGGTGGATCCTGGTATCGGTTTTGGCAAAGAGCAGGAACACAACCTGGCTCTGCTTTGTCGTCTGCAGGCGCTGCAAGTGTTGAAGGTGCCGATTTTATTGGGTGTTTCTCGCAAACGACTGATCGGCTGGCTTGCTGAAGAAGAGGATCCGCAACGGCGGGATGTGGGCAGCCATGTTTTGGCCGCCTGGGGTGTATTGGCGGGAGCCGCCATTGTGCGGGTGCATGATGTGGCGGGTGCGCGGCAGGCGATTGCGGTTGCCGACGGCTTGCGCCGCCATTGTGGTGGTGCCGGGTTGCAGGTTGCTGCGCAAACGGCGGGTGTGGGTTGAACGGACCGGAAATGGATGGCATGAACAGCGGCAAAAAAGAGCAGCGCAGATTGTTCGGCACCGACGGCGTGCGCAGCCGGGCCAACATCTATCCGATGACAGCTGAGTTGGTCTTGCGCCTGGGCCGTGCAGCCGGGGTTGTCTTGCGCGGTCGGGAACGGACACAAAACCGGCGTCATTCGGTGGTGATCGGCAAGGATACCCGTCTCTCCGGTTATCTGTTTGAATCGGCGTTGCGCGCGGGTTTTACCTCGATGGGCATCCATTGCATTCAGGTGGGTTCGTTGCCGACCCCGGCCATTGCTTTTTTGACCCGTGCCTTGCGTGCCGATGCCGGGGTGATGATTTCCGCTTCCCACAATCCGTTTTACGATAACGGAATCAAATTTTTCAGTGCCAACGGCATGAAATTGCCCGACAGCATGGAGTTGGAAATCGAACATCTGGTGTTGGAAGAGGATCTGGATCGCTATCAGCCGCTGGCGCATGAGTTGGGCAAGGCCACCATCATCGATGATGCCGGGGGCCGCTATATCGAGTTTTGCAAAAACTGTTTTCCCAAAGAGTTGCGTCTGGATGGGTTGCGCGTGGTGGTGGATTGCGCCCATGGTGCCTCTTATAAGGTGGCACCGGCTGTTTTTTGGGAGTTGGGTGCCGAAGTGGTACCGATCGGCAATGCGCCCAACGGCTACAACATCAATGATGGTTTTGGTGCCTTGCACCCGGAGGCTCTGCAAAAAAAAGTTCTGGAAGTGCGGGCAGATATTGGTGTCGCCTTTGATGGAGATGCCGACCGCCTGATGGTCTGCGACGAAAAGGGGCGTATTCTCAACGGTGATCATGTGTTGGCCATGAGTGCCGTCGCCATGCAGAAAGAGGGGTCGTTGCGGGGTGGTGGTGTGGTGGCGACGGTGATGTCCAATCTGGGGCTGGAACGGTTTTTGGCCCAGCATGGTCTGGCGTTGATACGGGCCCGGGTCGGTGATCGCTATGTGCTGGAACAAATGATGCAGGGCGGTTACAACCTGGGTGGCGAACAGTCCGGGCATATGATTTTTCTGGACAAAAACACCACCGGTGATGGTATTGTTTCGGCCTTGAAAATTTTGGAGTTGATGGCCTCGAGCCGTCGCCCGCTTTCCGAATTGATCACCGGCATGGAGATTGTGCCGCAGGTGTTGCAGAATGTGGTGGTTCCCACCGATCGGGATCCCTTGTCCCACCCGGAAGTCAAAGAGGCGATTGCCGAGACGGAGCGCAAACTGACAGGAATCGGGCGGGTGTTGGTGCGCAAATCGGGTACGGAACCCACCGTGCGGGTGATGCTGGAGGGGGACAACCAGGAGCAGATTGAGGTGATGGCCGGTGAATTGTGCCAGCTCATTGCGCGGGTGACCGGGTTGAGCAAGGATGAATAGGGCGTGTTGACCTTTGGGGCTTGGTGGCCTTCAGACAAGGCGCGGCGAGAAGAGCAGGCGGCTACGCGGTTGTATGTGTGCAGTGGGGCCTTCCCGCAACCAGGATCAAGATTTCTCAGGCCAAATGTTAAAACGCTCCAGGCGCGGTTGCGCTGTACGATACGTTTAATTTATCAAGGTTCGGAACGATCATGATTCAAATTACATTGCCGGATGGATCGGTCAAAAATTTTGACCAACCAGTCACCATGGGTGAGGTGGCGGCGGCCATCGGTCCCGGTTTGGCACGTGCGGCGCTGGCGGCTACCGTCAATGGGCAAGCTGTTGATTTGACCTATCGTCTGAGCGAATCGGCCCAGGTCTCTCTGATCACTGCTGCCAGTGATGCGGGGTTGAAAATTGTCCGACACTCCACCAGCCATTTGTTGGCCCAGGCGGTCAAGGAGCTGTTTCCCTCTGCCCAGGTGACCATTGGACCGGCGGTAGAAAACGGTTTTTATTACGATTTTGACTTTGAACGCCCTTTTACAACGGAAGATTTGGCCGCCATCGAGGTGCGCATGCAGGAACGGGCGCAACAGGCCATTCCGGTGCAGCGGCAGTTGATGGATCGGGATGAGGCGGTTGCCTTTTTCCAGGCGCAGGGTGAAACCTTCAAGGCGGAAATTATCAGCGAAATTCCTGCCGGTGAAACCATCTCCCTCTATCGGCAAGGGGATTTTATCGATCTGTGCCGGGGACCGCACGTGCCCGATACCGGCTGTTTGAAAGCCTTCAAACTGTTGTCGGTGGCCGGTGCCTATTGGCGTGGTGATGCCCGCAACAAACAGTTGCAGCGTATTTATGGCACCGCATGGGCAGACAAGAAGAGTTTGGACAGCTATCTGCACCAGTTGGCCGAGGCGGAAAAGCGGGATCATCGCCGGTTGGGCAAAGAGTTGGATCTTTTTTCTTTGCACGAAGAGGCGGGTGGGGGGTTGGTCTTTTGGCATCCGATGGGTGCCCGCGTGCGGCAGGTGATCGAAAATTATTGGAAGCAGGTGCATCAGGCGGCAGGCTACGAACTGCTGTATACGCCCCATATCGCCAATCTGGAGTTGTGGCGTACCTCTGGCCATCTCGATTTTTATCGTGAGTCGATGTTTGGGGCCATGCTGGTCGATGAGCAACCCTATCAGTTGCGACCGATGAACTGCCCGTTCCATATTTTGATCTACAATGCGCACCTGCATTCGCACCGGGATTTTCCCTTGCGCTGGGCGGAGTTGGGCACGGTTTACCGCTATGAAATGTCTGGTGTGTTGCATGGCCTGTTCCGGGTGCGGGGTTTTACCCAGGACGATGCCCATATTTTTTGCCGCGAAGATCAGATCGAGAGCGAAATTCTCGCCATTTTGGATTTGACCCTGGCAACCTTGCAGCGTTTTGGTTTTCAGGAGTTTGAAGTCAATCTGTCGACCCGGCCCGGCAAATCGGTCGGTTCGGATGATATCTGGGAGAAAGCGACTGTCGCCTTGCGGCAGGCCATTGTGGCCCGTGACTTGAAATTTATCGAAGATGTGGGGGGCGGTGCATTTTACGGTCCCAAGATTGATGTCAAGATTACCGATACCATTGGCCGTAAATGGCAATGCTCGACCATTCAATTGGACTTCAATTTGCCGGAGCGATTTGATATATACTACATCGGTGAAGATGGAGGGCGAAAACGGCCCATCATGATCCATCGCGCCCTGATGGGTTCGCTGGAACGCTTTTTCGGTATTTTGATTGAACATTATGCCGGTTATTTTCCCGTCTGGCTGGCTCCTGTACAGGCGGTCGTGGTGACCATCACCGATGATCACAACGATTGGGCTGTTGAGGTGCGGGATCGCATGCGTCAGCGAGGTCTGCGGGTAGAGGCCGATCTGCGCAGTCAGAAAGTAGGTTATAAAATTCGTGAACACACCTTGAAAAAGGTGCCCTGGCTGCTGATTGTTGGCGACCAGGAGAGAAGAGAGGGGACGGTCAATCCGCGTGACTGTGCCGGTAAAACCTACGGCTCGGTTGCCGTGGAGATGTTTGCCGACCGTCTTCTGCAAGAGGCTGCCACACATTAAGAATCAGGAGAAAAGACCATCGCCAAACCACCTTTAAAACCCAGACCGCCAACGTCGGCGCCGCACCATGCGCCGGCTGCCCCGACGGCTCCCGCTGCGCCTGCTTCTGTTGATACCGTGCGGATCAACGAGCAGATCCGGGTCCCTGAAGTGCGCCTGATCGACGAAAAGGGCGAACAGGTCGGTATTGTCAGTCGGCAGGAGGCCTTGGCCCGGGCCATGGAAGCCAGCTTGGATCTGGTTGAAGTGGCACCGCAGGCCCGACCGCCGGTCTGCAAAATTATGGATTATACCAAATTCAAGTACCAGAAAGCGGTACGCGAACGCCTGGCACGAAAAAAACAGACCCGCATCGATATCAAGGAGATCAAATTTCGTCCTGCAACCGATGTGCATGATTTTGATGTCAAGTTGCGCAGTATTCGCAAGTTTCTGGAAGATGGCGACAAGGTCAAATGCACCTTGCGTTTTCGTGGCCGGGAGATGGCGCACCAGGATCTAGGTATGGCACTGCTGGTGCGTGTCAAAGATGTATTGGGCGAGGAGGCCAAGGTCGAACAACCGCCCAAATTGATGGGTCGTCAAATGACCATGGTATTGGCACCCTCCGGCATTGGCAAAAAAGCGGGTGCCTCCGGTTCGTCAGCTGAGGTTGACGAAGAGGATACGGAAGAGTAAAAGCAGGTCGCAAGCAAAGAGATCGCCTGCGACCAGGCATAATCGATCTGCAGTGCGGTCAATGCCGACCGGTACTGCCGGTGCAGCGGGTTGGCCGGGTCGGTCAATTTCCCTGTGGTTGGTGGATGCGGGCAGTTTGCCGGGTGGCAACTGCTGCACGTTTAAGGAGTGGATAACAAGTCATGCCCAAAATTAAAACCCATCGGGGCGCAGCCAAGCGGTTCAGAACGACCGGCTCCGGCAAATTGTTGCGCAATAAAGCCTACAAGCGTCATATTCTCACCAAAAAAAGCCCGAAACGGAAACGGAACATGTGTGGGGTGGATATGGTCGCAGATGTGGATCAAGCTGCTGTGCGTCGCATGCTGCCGAACCTGAACCTGTAATTTTCACGATTATCGCAAGGAGAAACGGCTATGCCGCGAGTCAAGCCGAGCGTACCAGCGCGTGCGCGTCATAAAAAAATATTGAAACTGGCCAAGGGCTATCAGGGCCGTAACGGCAGTTGCTATCGTATCGCCCTGGAAAAGGTGGAAAAGGGGCTGCAATACGCCTATCGGGATCGTAAAAACCGCAAGCGGGAGTTTCGTGCTTTGTGGATTGCCCGCATCAATGCGGCAGCCCGCTTGGGTGGCCTCTCCTACAGCCGTTTCATGGACGGTCTGAGCAAAGCGGGCATCGATCTGGATCGTAAAGTGTTGGCGGAACTGGCCGTATCCCAGCCGGAAGCCTTTGCCGAGTTGGTGCAAAGTGCCAAAGGCGCGGTGGCGTAATCAGCACCACAATGCGTGAACAACTGGAAGCATTGCAACAAGAGGCCCTGGCCCGGCTGCAGGAGGCCGGATCGGTGGCCGAGTTGGAACAGGTTCGCGTCAACATTCTGGGTAAAAAGGGCTCTTTGACCCAACTCCTGCGGGGGCTTGCCTCTGTCAGCGCCGAGGAGCGCCCGCTGTTGGGAGAATTGGCCAATACCTTGAAAAATGCCTTCAACGAGGCATTGCAGCGGCGCATGCTCGTTTTGCAAGAAGAGGATCTGGCACAACGACTGGCCGCAGAGCGTCTGGATGTCACCTTGCCGGGCCGTACTCCGCCGTTGGGTGGTATCCATCCCGTCAGCCGGGCGTTGGATGAAATTGTCCGCATTTTCAGTCAGATGGGCTTTCCATCGGCGATGGGTCCCGAAGTGGAGGATGACTGGCATAATTTTGAGGCGCTCAATATTCCTGCCGACCATCCTGCCCGCGAAATGCACGATACCTTCTATCTGCCACCGGGGGCCAAAGGGGAAAAACGGCTGCTGCGTACCCATACCTCCACGGTACAGATCCATGTCATGGAAAACCGTAAACCGCCTTTGCGGGTGATTGCCCCTGGCAAGGTGTTTCGCTGTGACTCCGATCTGACCCACACCCCCATGTTTCACCAGGTGGAGGGGTTTCTGGTCGATGAGGGGGTCCATTTCGGGCAACTGAAAGGGATTTTGCAACGCTTTCTCCGTCTTTTCTTTGAACGGGATTTGCCGGTACGTTTTCGTCCCTCCTTTTTTCCCTTTACCGAACCGTCGGCAGAAACGGATATGGGCTGTCTGTTCTGTGACGGCTTGGGCTGCCGGGTCTGCAAGGGAACAGGTTGGATTGAGGTGCTGGGTTGTGGTTTGATCCATCCGGCGGTGTTGGACAATGTGGGCATCGATCGGGAACGCTATTCCGGGTTTGCTTTCGGGATGGGTGTGGAACGGTTGGCCATGCTCAAATATGGCATCCAGGATTTACGCCTGTTTTTTGAAAACGATGTCCGTTTTCTGCGGCAGCATGCCCGCCTGTAGAAGGTGTTGACTGCGTGTCAGCACTGGCATGAGACTGTACAAGGGGTGACGGCGTGAGCAGGTCATCTGAAGATCCTGCACGCTCTTGCTGTTGTTAGCGTCTGTTGACAAGAGGAATAATGAGTATTTCCGTTGCTGTTTTGGGAGCCACGGGTTATACCGGCGGTGAATTGTTGCGTTTGCTGGGGCGTCATCCCGAGGTGCGCATTGCCCATGTGACTTCTGAACGGTATGCCGGCAAACCGTTACGGCAGGCCTTTCCGCATCTGACTGCATTGCCGGAGCTGATTTGTCGCCCGTTGGGTGATGTGCATGGGGTCGAGGATGTGGATGTGGCTTTTTGTGCCTTGCCCCATTTGGCCTCCATGCGCGAGGTGCCGCAGTTGTTGGCCCGCTCCATGCGGGTGGTGGATCTTTCCGCCGATTTTCGCCTGCATGATCCGCTGATCTATCGGACATGGTATGGTACCGAACATCTGGCAACCCAGTTGCTGGCAGAGGCGGTCTATGGTCTGCCGGAGCTGCATCGCCACGCCATTGCCACTGCCCGTCTGGTGGCCAATCCCGGTTGTTACCCCACCTCGGTGCTGCTGGCCTTGGCACCGTTGTTGCGGGAGGAGTGGATTGATACCTCCTGGATGATTATTGACAGCAAGTCGGGTGTCAGCGGTGCCGGACGGTCGGCCAGCCAGGATAATCTGTTTACCGAAGTCGAAGGCGGATTCCGGGCCTACAAGGTGGAGGGTCATCGCCATACCCCTGAAATGGAACAGGAATTATCGCTGTTAGCCGGTTCGGACGTGCGTATTCGCTTTGTTCCGCACCTGCTGCCCCAGTCACGGGGCATTTTGAGTACTTGCCATCTGCGTCCCCGTGTTGTACGGTCCCAGGCGGAGTGGCAAGAGACCCTGCGTACCTTTTACCGGGACGAGCCCTTCGTTCGTGTAGTGGAACCAGGGTCATGGCCAGCGACCAGTCATGTACGCGGCTCCAATTATTGCCACATCGGCGTCGCAGTCGATAGCCGTACCGGTTGTTTGACCGTGCTTTCGGTGATCGACAATCTGGTCAAGGGCGCTGCCGGACAAGCAGTGCAAAATATGAATCTGATGTTCGGTATGGATGAACGAACCGGATTGGAACAATTGCCGCTTTTCCCGTAACTAAGGCGTGGGGGCAACCGGAAATGACCGGTTACGCAACGGGATGGTGATACCGACAAATCAGGCCGAAAAATAATTTGTCGGCCAAAAAGCAGTCGGAGATAATTATGAGCTTATGCTCATATTTGCTTGCCAAGCGGCACCAAGTCTGGTAACAAGCAGTTTTCGAGTCGGTTTTTCGGTTTGAATTTATGCAGAAGGAGTTCCAACGATGGCATTGATTATCGGTGAAGATTGTACCAATTGTGATGTATGCCTGCCGGAGTGCCCCAATGAGGCCATTACCGACGGCTCTGATGTGGATAGCGATATCTATTATATTCACTCTGATTTATGCACCGAATGCGTTGGCGCGTTCGATGAGCCGCAGTGCGTCGAAGTCTGCCCGGTGGAGTGCATCGTGCCCGATCCGGATCACGAAGAGACCAGGGAAGAGTTGCAGGCCAAATACGACGCCATCCATAACAGCTGATTACGGATTATCCACCGAACGGGTAGACAGGCCGTCGTCCTGCGCCAGTAAGGGGGGCTATCATCCGATAAGCCCCCTTTTTTTGCGTGGTGGAGGGTAATTTGTCGTCATCCAGCCTACAGGTGCAGCCATGCCCAGCAGTATGACCGGATTTTCTGAACAATCAGGCAGCATTGCCGGCTTTCGTCTGGTTTGGCGACTGCGTTCGGTAAACCATCGCTATCTGGATATTGCCTTTCGACGCCCCAACAACTGGCCTGGCAATTGGCATGATTTGGAAAATCAGGCCAACAAACGGTTGCAAGCCCGTTTTGCCCGGGGTCATTTGGATTGTGATTTGATCCTGCAGAGCGAAGTGGAGAGTGGCCACCGTCTGGAGTTGGATCGTGAACTGCTGCAGGATCTGCAGCAGCTTGCCTCGGAGGTGCGCCAGGTGTTGGGTGCGGAGGGGATGGAGGGGCGTCTGACCCTTGACCGCTTGCTCTCCTGGCCTGGATTGGTGCGTGAGCGCACGCTGCAGGAGAGTGATGCTTCCCCTCTCATCGAGGTGGCGCTGGAGTTGTTGGAGCAGGCAGCCGAACAGTTGGAGTTGGCGCGCCTGCGCGAAGGGGAGGCATTGACCCATGTGGTACGCCAGTTACTCGATGAGTTTGCCGCCTTATTGAATCGTCTGGAGGGATTGTTGCCCGCCTTGCGCCAGGAGCAGAAGCGGATTCTGGCGGCCAGGGTCAATGAATTGACCGGCACTGCTGTCGATCCTGCCGATCTGGCGCGTGAGGTGGCGGTACTGCTCAACCGGATGGAGATTGCCGAAGAGGTGGAACGGTTGCGCATGCATGTGCGTGAACTGTATTCCCTGATGGCTGGTTCTGCGCCGGTCGGCAGAAAACTGGATTTTTTCTGCCAGGAGTTGAACCGGGAGGCCAATACGGTCTGTTCCAAGTCGCAAAACAGTGCCCTGACCCGTTTGGGGGTGGAAATGAAACTGGTGATCGAAAAATTGCGTGAACAGGCGCAAAATCTGGAGTAAAATAGGCAACTTTTAGGCTGGTATAAGTTTCCATAATGAGGTACGCTGTGAGCAGCCAGGGCAGAGGATTTGTGCTGATTTTGTCGGCTCCCTCCGGGGCAGGCAAAGGGACGTTGGCTTCCCATCTTTTGGCGACGATGGGCGGCATTCGCTGGTCGGTATCCACCACCACCCGTTCTCCCCGTCCCGGTGAGGTGGATGGTCACTCCTACCATTTTGTCGATACAGCCACTTTCCGCAGTCGTATCGAGCAGGGTGCCTTTTTGGAGTGGGCGGAGGTGTTCGGCAACTATTATGGTACCGAACAGAGCTATGTGGCACAGGCTTTGGCCCAGGGAGAGGATGTGCTGCTGGATATCGATTGGCAGGGTGCCCGGCAGATTCGCGCCAAAATGGCTGCCGACGAGGTGGTTTCGGTCTCCATTTTGCCGCCTTCACGCCAGGTATTGCAGGAGCGCCTTATTGGTCGTTCCTCTGATGATCCCCAGGTGATTGCCCGCCGCATGGCGCAAGCCGGTGAGGAGATCGCCCATTGGCAGGAGTATGACTATCTGGTGGTCAATGATGATTTGTCCCGCGCCTGTCAGGATATAACGGCAATCATCACCGCAGAGCGTTTGAAACGCCAGCGCGAACGGGTTCCAGTTCGGACAATTGTGGCGACCTTTGCCGAAGAAAAGTAAAAAATCCGTATTTATTCATGCTTGATATTGAGGTGAGTCCGTGGCACGTGTAACCATTGAAGATTGTCTGACCCATGTTCCCAACCGTTTTGATCTGGTGCTGTTGGCCTCGAAACGGGCGCGGCAGTTGATGGGTGGCGTCGATCCGCTGCTGCCTGTCAACAACGATAAAGTGACCGTCATTGCCTTGCGTGAAATCGCCGACGGCGTACTCGATCTGGAAGCGCTGGAGCGGGAACCCATCGAACGGCGCAGTTTGCCCGAAGAGGAGTATATCGGTTCGCCACTGGATGCCGAGGCCCGCGATCTGATGAATGAAGAGATCCATATGCTGGGTGTGCAGGAAGACTCCTTTGCCGACGGCGAGGAAGAGTCGTTCGACGCCTTGTTGGGTATCGGTGCCGCCGGGGAAGTGGACGAATTTGCCGGAGATTATGAAGACTCCGAAGATGCGGGCGAGTGAGGTGCCTGCAAGCCTGTTTGCCTGATGGCTTGTGCGTCAATCGTCGTGTGCCAGTGCAACAGCAGATAAACACATGGGGGATAAAGGGACACCGGTGAGCCGAGGACACGACCACAAAATTGATGCCCATTGGTGGGCGGAAATGGTGGAGCGCATTGTTGGCTACCATCCCAATGTGGATCGTGTTTTTCTGGCCCGTCTCTGTCACCACGTCTGTGAAGCGACCGTTGCCTGCCCAACTCCCCCTGCCAGCGAATCGACCTGTCCGTCACAACCGACCCGGGTTGCCACGACAGCTGGCGATGGAAATCTTGCCACTGTGGCGACGGTGCAGCGGCACGGCATTCCCCTTTATCCCTCAGAAATCTCTGCCATTCTTGTCGAACTTCGCCTGGATGTCGCCTCCGTCGCCGCCGGCCTGCTTCTGGAACGTTTTGTCAATCAGCAGATAAGCACCAGTGAAATTCGTCGCGAATTTGGCGAGGATGTTCTCTTTCTGGTCGAAGGGGTCGCCAAAATTTCCCTGGCTTCCGCCCGGGCCAAGGCGGATCCGCAACCAGAAGAGTTGCGCAAAATGATCATGGCCATGGCGCAGGATATGCGCGTTATTTTGGTGCGCCTGGCCATTTGTCTGCAACAGGTGCGCGGCATGTCTGCCGCCAACGTTACCCCTCCACAACGTTTGACGCGAGAAATTCTGGAAATTTATGCGCCCATTGCCCATCGCCTGGGCATCTACTGGATCAAAAATGAGCTGGAAGATCTGGCCTTCAAATTGAGTCAGCCGGAAGTCTATGCCTCGCTGTGTGAGCAACTGGAGGCCCATCGACAAGGGGGGGCCGATGCGGTGCGCAAAATGGTTGCCCTGCTGACCAGGCTACTGAAAAAACATAATATTTCCGGTCAAGTGCTGGGCAGGGAAAAACACATTTATTCCGTCTACAACAAATTGCAGCGCAAAGGCGGTACCCTGGATGCGCTGTATGATATTGTCGGTTACCGGATCATTGTGCGCAAAAAGGCCGACTGTTACCGAGCCTTGGGGATGATTCACGGTGAATTTCGTCCCATTCCCGGTCGACTGAAAGATTATATCGCGCTGCCAAAAAGCAACGGTTATCAGTCGCTGCATTCGGTGGTCTTTGGACCCTTTGGTGACCGGGTGGAAATTCAGATCCGCACGGAAAAAATGCACCAGGTGGCCGAAAGCGGCGTTGCTGCCCACTGGAGCTACAAAGAGGGACTGCATACCAAAAAACATTCCGGTGCAACCGGATTTGATTCGTTGAAACGGATTCTGGAGTTGCACCGCAATGCGGATGATCCCAGCCAGTTTCTGGAAAACGTCAAAATCGATCTGTTTCCCAACGAAATTTATCTGTTTACGCCGGCAGGTGACATTATCACCTTGCCGGTGGGGGCAACGCCGGTCGATTTTGCCTATGCGGTCCATTCGGAAGTCGGCGATCATTGTCAGGGGGCCAAGGTCAATGGCCGCATGGTCCCCTTGAAAACCGTTTTGGCCACCGGCGATGTGGTGGAAATATTGACCAGCCGCAACCAGCACCCCAACCCGGAGTGGCTGCGTTTTGTCGTGACGGGTCAAGCCCGTTACCGCATCAACCGCTGGGAGAAAAAACAGTCCAAAGAACAAGCACTGGCGCTGGGCCGTGAATTGTTGGGTCGTGAGATTCAAAAAAGCGGCCATGGCATGAGCCTGAACGAAAAACTGTTGCAGCAGGCGACGGAGATGTTTCGTTTGGCCAATACGGAAGATCTGTTGGTCCGTATCGGCTCATCCCTGTTGCCGCCGGGTCAGGTTGTTGCCAAACTGTTTCCGGATTGGGAAAAAAGCAGCAGCGGTAAAACACGGCAAACCGTGCCTGCCGCCAAACTGCCGGAAAGCGGCACGCCTGCCCTGCGCCTGGAAGGATTATTATCCGAAATGGCCGTGGTGGCTGCCCGTTGTTGTTCGCCGGTGCCGGGGGATCAGACGGTCGGAATCGTCACGACAGGCAAAGGGATTACCCTGCATGCCCAGGATTGCCCCAATCTGGAAGGGCTGCGCGAAGAACCGGAACGTTGGATTCCAGCTGTCGACTGGTTGGAAGATCGCCGTCATACTTATGTCGCCCGCCTGCGGGTATGGGCGGTCAACCGTCGAGAAACCCCACTGCGTATTACCCAAACGGTTGCTGCGGTCAAAGCCGGAATTGTTAAAATACAAATGCAGGAACGAGATCGGGATCCCTGCCAATTTTTATTGGATGTGGATGTGCCTGGTCTGCAAGTGTTGGAACGGGTTATGCAGGGGCTGCGCAGTATGACCGATGTCGTGGGTGTGGAACGTATTCGTGGTTGACGGATCGGTGATGAGCATACGGTTGGGAGCTGGCCATGAGTGAGTTGATACCGACTGCCGTGCATAGCCACCTGGCACCCCAGGCCATCGGGCCTTACAGCCAGGGTGTGCGTGTTGGTCCATGGTTGTTTCTTTCTGGACAAGTGCCGTTGCTGCCAGATAGTGGCACCCTCCTTGAGGGCGATGTCACGCAGCAAATGGTGCGGATCATGGATAACGTCGCCGCCGTGTTGGCTGCAGCGGGTGGCGGGTGGGGCCATGTGGTCAAGACAACGCTCTATTTGCAGGATATGAACGATTTTGCGCTTGTCAACGAAGTCTACGCCCGCTATCTGACACCACCCTATCCAGCCCGTTCTACTGTCGCCGTGGCTGCTTTACCCAAAGGGGCGCGTATTGAACTGGATGCCATCGCTTACCTGCCGATGTCGCCAGCAGGCGACGCCAAGGCACAGCAGTCCGTCGATAAAGACGACCGACACTCTTCAGGCGAGGCGCAACGGTAACGAAAAGCGCAGCACACCCACTGATGGGCAAGCGTCGCAGTCAATGGTGCAACGCAGCATCAAGGTGGCGATTTTGGCACCAGGCTGATAGAGGGGTCAGGTTGCTTTCCACTCTATCCGCTTGCCCCATGATTGGTTGAAAAAGTGTTTGACACCATCAACCATCCGGTCGATGGCCCGAAACAGGTTGTCAAAACCTGTGGCCAGCGCATGATAGGCATCGGCACCGATGACAAATTTGATGGCACTTTTGATCTGTACCCCGATTTGATGGCCGAAGGCCAGCAGTCGTTTCAGGTCTGGGGATAGCGTGTCGTTGCTGCCGTACCAGAAATTGGAGCGGAATTCTGTTTTTTGGTCATACTCCCCGGCAGCCAGAGTTGGTCCGTACCAGACGATACAGAGAACAATGAGGAGCAGTTGCAGAATGCGTTTCATTACCGTTCTCCCACAAACAAGGAGCGTTATCGAGTCAAAGGAGGTTTGTAACTGACCGGAATATTAACCGGTGCATGTTCTATTCTACTCGGTATACACGATATTTCAATACTATTTTTGCAAATTCTGCCACGTTAATAGGGATTGCCATGATTCATTATGCAATAAATCAACGCAATGACCGGATGCTGATCATTTTTTTCGCTCTTTGCTTATGCTGTGTGGCAACGCTCTCCTGGGCGGCCAATCCGTTGCCGATCCTTTCGGAAGAAGAACGGGCGCAGATTCGCGTTGAACCCTCGGCAGAAGCACGTGTGCAGCAGCTGTTGAGCCAAGCCGGTTATGCCTATCCCGTGCGCGGCAGTCTCTCGTTTTTGGTCTTCAAGGAGGATCGCACGCTGGAGGTGTGGCTCCATACCGAGCAGGGGGCGCGTCTGTTGAAGAGTTATCCCGTATTGGGCATGAGTGGTTTTGCCGGTCCCAAGCAGCGCCAGGGGGATTTGCAAGTGCCGGAAGGGATTTATCGTATTGTTTGGCTCAATGCGAAAAGTGAGTTCCATTTATCGATGCAACTGGACTATCCCAACGAATTTGATCGCCGCAAAGCCAGTGAAGAGGCGCGCAGCCATTTAGGGGGAGAGATATTCATTCATGGTGGCACCTCATCGGTCGGCTGTATCGCCATGGGTGATGAAGCGATTGAAGAGCTGTTCATCATGACGATGACAGCAGAAGGCGGACCAGCAGAAGTGATTGTGGCACCTTATGATTTTCGTCGGCAACCGGCTCCGTCGCACCCTTCGCTGTTTCCGTCCTGGTTGCCGGAACTCTATCAGCAAATTACCGTTCACCTGGCCCGTTATCCTTTATCGGAACGGTAATGGCAGGCCAGGCCAGGCAACAAACCACCGCCAATGAGGTCGTACTGCTGGTGTTTGAGCAGAATATTCCGTATGATAGGTTCTCAGGAGGAGAACCATGAACAAAAAATTTGCCATTTTAGGCGACATTGTCATTGGCTTTATCAGCAAACAGGAACGAAAAAACTGGTTGCTGGCCCATCCGTCTGGCCAAGCCATTCGACGGGATCAATTTCCAGCCGGAAGAAAAATTCGCGATGCGGTTCCGGCCTTTTTGTTTGATGCGATCAATCAGGAGTTTCCCCCGGATCAAGCGGAATTTTGTATTCAATCCATCTGGAATGATGCGGGGAAAAAGAAAAAAGCCAAATAAAGTAAAGGATGAAAAACCACGATGCGGATCCTGTTGCTGCTCTGTTGTTATATCATGCTGATTGGTCTGATGCCGGGCACGGTGCAGGCAGACGAATTGGCTCTGTTGATGGAACGGGCCGATACCGGTGAGGTAACGAGTCAATGGCAGTTGGGCATGCGCTACCTGGAAGGGCGGGGCGTCAAACAGGATTATCAAAAAGCGGAAGAGTGGTTGCGCCGTGCCGCCGAACAGGGATTGGCCAGGGCACAATATCGTTTGGGGCGCATGTATGACAGAGGAGAGGGGGTTGCCGTCGATGCAGCGGGGGCTGCCGCCTGGTATCGCAAAGCGGCTGAACAAAATTTTGTCCCGGCACAAAACAATTTAGGCAATTTGTACCGGGATGGCAAAGGGGTGGAACAGGATCATGCCGCCGCCGTCTCCTGGTATCGCAAAGCGGCTGAAGCGGGTGACGCATCTGCCCAGGCCAATTTGAGCGCCATGTATGCCAACGGTCATGGTGTGGAACAAGATAGCGAACAGGCCGCACAATGGTTACAAAAATCGGCCAAACAAGGATATGGCAAAGCCCGCTTAAGCATGCAAACCATGCCGGGTGCGACCCTGACCCCCCGCAGCAATCAGCAAAGTTCCGACAAAGCCCTGCAGACCAACAACAAACGTGTGCCCACACAAAGCGCATCGGTTCGCAAACGTCGTCTGCCGGTAGCCACAGCCCGACGTGCGCCATCTCCGACAAAGCAATACCGTCCGGCAACCGTTGCGCCGCGCCTTGCACAGGCACCTCAAGCAACCCCGCACCCCGCAGAGACAACCGTGGCAACCGCTGTGCAGGGTGAGGCTGTACCAGGTGAGGTTGTGGCTGCCAGTGTGCCGACAACGGTGGCCGACACGCCAACTCCCTCTGTATCTGCCACCGAGTCCGCTCCACCCGTTGCTTTCCATCCAGCCGTCACCCCGGATCAACCCACCCTGGCCCCGGCCCTGGGGGGTTTTGGCGCTCCGCCACAGACGACGCCGACCACCACCGCTGTGGTCAGTTCTTCCGTCAGTGAGCCATCACCTCCTTCGACGCATGCCATGCCTAGTGTTGTGCCGGAACAACCCCCGGTACTCCATTTTCGTATGAGCGAATCCGGGTCGGAACCGGGTGTGGTGCGGGGAGGGGCGGTCGAACAGGAGTTATCCTATCCCGTCTATCAGGCCGCCACGGTGCCGACGGCCCGTTACATTGATAACGGGGATGGGACCATTACCGACCGTTTGCGCGGTTTGGTCGGTTTGAAAAATGCCAACTGTTTCGGTCGGCAAATGTGGGAGAGTGCCCAATCGGCAATACGGGAATTGGCCAGTGGGCAATGTCAGTTGCGCGATAATTCCCGGGCCGGTGATTGGCGTCTGTTAAGCCGGGATGAGATGCATATATTGTTGGACTGGCAGGAGAGCGGCCTGTTTGATGGGGTCATTGCTTCCGGCTACTATTGGTCTGCGACGCCGCATGATGCCAATCCGGCCCACATCTGGTATCTGATGCCCAGCAAGGGGATGCTCTACAACGGCAGCCAGGAGCGGAAAAATGCCTCCTGGCCGGTCAGGGCGATTCGCCAACCGTAGGAGTCTGCCCTGCTGCAAAAAGCAGCCGTTGCCCTTTGCCCAAAGCCAGACTGCCTTGCATACCCTCTCTGACCCACTGCTGACCCTTTTGCACCGCTGCTGTCAGGGTCTGGCCCTGCGCCAGATAGAGCGCAATGGCCGCAGCCAAGGTGCAACCCGTTCCATGAAACGGACCGCCGGCAAGCCGTGCATGGGTAAAGGAAAAAAATTGTCGACCATCCCATAACAGATCGCTGATCATTGCCCCCTCAGCGTGTCCACCCTTCAACAAAACGGCCTGCCCGGAACGCTGCGCCAACTGGCGGATTGCCTCTTCCCGTTCCGCCTGGCAGGTGACCGGTAAACCGCTCAAAGCGACCGCTTCCGGAAGATTGGGGGTCAACAGGGTAATACGCGGCAATAACTGCTCCAGCAACGCCTCCCGTCCCCCCGCATCCAGCAGGGTGCCGCCGCCGGTACCCGCCAATACCGGATCGGCAACCACCGGAATATGGGGCCACGCCGTCAACAGCGCAGCAACCGCCAGGACAATCTCTCTGCTGGCCAACATACCCAATTTGATGGCATCCACCGGCAGTTCAGCAAGACAACGCTGCATCTGTTGGGCAACCAGATCACCCGGCAGCGGCACCACCCGATATACCTGCCGGGTATCCTGCACGGTGATGGCTGTCACCGCCGTTAATCCGTAGCCGCCTAAAGCAGTTATCGTTTTCAGATCCGCCTGCAATCCGGCCCCTGCCGTCGGGTCGGATCCCGCCACGGCCAATACGATCGCTGGACGGCCTATTTCCTGCTGTATCAAGCTTGTTTTCGCCATAACCATATGCTAATAATCACCCTTCTGTGTCGTTGCCCGGCAGGCCAACAGGCTTGCTGCGCAAGATCCGCCGTGTGCTGGTTCCATATTTCCCGCTTGCTGACGGGAATGATAATATAGAGAGAGGAATATCCGAATGCCCAGAGTCTTGATTGCCGATAAAATGTCTGCCAAAGCGGAAGAGATATTTCGCACCCGCGGGGTGGAGGTGGATGTCCGGCCCGGTTTGTCACCGGCAGAGTTGAAGGAAATTTTGCCACTCTACGATGGTGTCGCCATCCGCTCGGCAACACGCCTGACCGGTGATCTGATCCAGGTGGCCAGTCGCCTGAAGGTGATCGGACGGGCCGGCATTGGGGTAGACAATGTCGATATTCCCGTGGCCTCCAAACAAGGGGTGATCGTCATGAATGCCCCCTTTGGCAACTCGGTGACCACCGCCGAACATACCGTGGCGTTGGCGTTGGCCGCCTCCCGGCACATTGCTTCGGCGACCGCCTCCACCAAAGCGGGAAAATGGGAAAAAAATCGCTTCATGGGGCGTGAGTTGGGGGGCAAAACCCTGGGCATCATCGGCACAGGCAATATCGGTTCGCTGGTGGTGGAACGTTTCCAAGGCCTGAAAATGAAGGTGATCGCCTACGACCCCTTCCTCTCCCGGCAGAAAGCGGAAGATATGGGGGTGGAGCTGGTCGATGATTTGAACAATTTTTGGCCGCGCCTCGATCTGTTGACGGTGCATACCCCTCTGACCCGGCAAACCCAGCATATCGTCAACGCCGATGCCTTTGCCAAGATGAAAAAAGGGGTGATCGTCGTCAACTGCGCCCGGGGCGGTATTGTTGATGAGCAGGCGCTGTATGAAGCACTTACCTCCGGCAAAGTGTTTGCGGCTGCTTTGGATGTTTTTGAAAAAGAACCCGCCACCTCACACCCGCTGTTTGAGCTGGAAAATGTGGTGTGTACCCCCCACCTGGGGGCCTCCACCGTCGAAGCTCAGGAAAATGTCGCGATGCAGATTGCCGAACAGATTGCCGATTATCTGTTGAACGGTACGGTGCAGAACGCACTGAATATTCCCGCCGTATCCGAAGGAGAGTTGCCGATTCTGCGGCCATTTCTCAATCTGGCTGACAAATTGGGCACCATGATGGGACAATTGACCGAACAGGGGATCGAACGGATTGAAATTACTTACGAAGGCGAAGTTTCGCAGTTGAACCGCAAACCGATCACCAATGTTCTGCTCAACAGCCTGCTGACTCCGATTCTGGAAACCGGTGTCAATATCGTCAATGCCCCCCTGATTGCCGAGGAGCGGGGTATTGAAGTGGTGGAGGCGATCAATAAACGGTGCCGGGCCGGTTTTACCTCCATGATTACCGTCGGTATTGCCACCGAAAAGGGAGAACGCTGCATTTCCGGTACACTGTTCAACAACGGTCAGCAGCCCCGCATCGTCTCGATGAATCATGTGCCGATCGAAGCCACCCCGGAGGGAAATCTGCTCTTTGTTGCCAACCAAGACAGTCCGGGTTTGATCGGGCGCGTGGGTACCATTTTGGGCAACCATGACATCAACATCGCCAATTTCCATTTGGGACGCGCTGCCGCCGGAGGGCGCGCCATTGCCTTCATCAATGTAGACCAGGAAGTTCCAGAAACGGTCATGCAGCTGTTGCGTGCAGTACCCAATGTACTGGAAGTCAAGTTGGTCCATTATTGAGCGCTCGACGGATCCGGCATTTTGCCGGATCCGTCGTTGGTCGATTGGTAGAGACATAGGGAAGGGTCAAACCAAGCAGCTTGCCAACGTATTTACGTCGGTAACTCTCTGAGTATGCAGCAAGGATGCCGGTATGGAACTGTTAAACTCTTTGAAATTAAAAACAAAATTCGTTATATTGTTGGTTGTTTCTCTGACGGGTCTGGTCTCCCTTGGGGTGGTTGGAACGGTGAGCAAATGGCAGCTGGCGCAGACCATGGCAGAGATGGGACAACTGGTCGGCGTTGCCGTTCGTGCCAGTGCCGCCATCCATGAAATGCAAAAAGAGCGGGGCATGTCTGCCGGTTTTATCGGCAGCAAAGGTTTAAAATTCAAAGAAGAGTTGCCTGCCCAGCGCCGGGATGGATCGGATCGCCGGATCAACGATCTGACAGAACATCTGGCAACCCTGGATCAGGCCGAACAAGAAAAAATTTCTGCTCTCCTGCGCGGTATGAGCGAAAAATTAACCGCGCTGGGTCGTATCCGTTCCCAGGTGGATCGCCTGGAGCTGACCGCACAGGAGGCCATCGGTTATTACACGGAGACAATTGCGCAACTCCTGGATTTGATCACCACCCTGGCCAAATTGGCCCCAACGGTTGAACTTTCCACCCAGGTACAGGCTTACGTCAACCTGCTTAACAGCAAAGAGCGGGCGGGACAAGAGCGGGCGACATTAACCAATACCCTGGCGGCCAACAAATTCGGACCGGGTATGTTTCGTCGTTTTACCCAATTGATCAGTCAACAGGAGAACTACGACCAACTCTTTGTTGCCCAGTCGTTGCCAGAGCAGATTGCCCATTTCAAGCAGATTCACACTTCTGCCGAAGCGACCGAGGTGGAACGTATTCGCACACTGGCCTTCGACAAGGCCAGCAGCGGTGAATTCGGTGTCGATCCCAACCATTGGTTTAAAACCATCAGCCGCAAAATCGATCTGCTCAAGGGGTTGGAAGATCGCCTTTCCCAGGATCTCATGCAGCGTACGCAACAGATGCAGCAGGAGGCAAAAAGCGCATTTTATATTTATCTGCTGGCAATCTTGTGTGGTGTGCTGCTTTCGGTGGCGTTGAGTGTATTGTTCAGCCGCATCATTTTGCGGCAAATCGGCAGCGAACCGGATGTGTTGGTCAAAATCGTCAACCGCATCGCGCAGGGGGATCTGACCGTACAGCTGGCCACAACACCCCAGCAGCAGGACAGCATCTATGGTGCCGTCGAGCGCATGGTCAATCAGTTACGGCAAACGGTGCGAGAGGTGTTGCTGCAATCGCACTCCATGGTCGCGTGTGCCAAAGAGTTGGGCGAAGCACGCAACGCACTGCAAACGGAAACCCGCGTCAGCCAAGAGCATGCCGAAGGGGTCATGACCGATCTGGAAGGTATTTCCAGCAATATCAACTCGATTCGCCGTGCCATCACCGCCGTTGCCGAAGAAATTTCCACCGCAGCCCAGACCACGCACCATCTTTCCGGTACGGTTGGGGAAATTGCCGCAGGAGCCGGCAAAGTGTCCCAGAGTGTCAGCACAGTGGCGTCGGCTACGGAACAGATCAGCGCCAATACCATCTCTGTGCAAAAAAATTTGGATGAGGTCAACGGTTCCGTCAGCCACGTCTCATCATCCGTAAGCGATTTGGAACAGGCGGTTGCTGAGGTACGAAGTCGCTGTGAGCGTGCCGTGCGGCAATCTTCGGAAGTGACCGGTTTTGCCCGCAAAGCGGCACAGGTGATGGCTGAGCTGACCGCACTGGCACAGCAGATCGGCGAGGTGGTCACCTTGATCAATACCATTGCTGATCAGACCAATATGTTGGCCTTGAATGCCTCTATTGAGGCGGCCAGTGCCGGCGATGCAGGCAAAGGGTTTGCCGTGGTGGCCAACGAAGTCAAAGAACTGGCCCGACAGACCGGTGAGGCAACGCGGACCATTTCGGAATACATCAACAATATTCAACATAAATCCTCAGAAGCCGCCGAGGCAAGCAAGGCCAGCATGGACGGCATTCAAGAGATTGAGCGGGCCAATCGCCTGATTGCGGGCAGTGTGGACGAACAGTCGGAGAGTATCAACGAAATCAGTTCCGCCATGGGGCGGGTAAGCGAAGCCGGGCGCGATGTGGGGCGCAGTATGGCGGAATTGACCGATGCCACCCGTGAAGTAGCCAAATCGGTGACCTTGGCGGCACGGGAGGTGGATCAAATCACCAGCCTGTCCGCCGGGGCTGCCGAATCGGCCCGCTATTTGGCTTCGCGCACGCAGGAGGTGCAACAGATGGCGCTCTCTTCTGAACAATCTGCCCAGCAGGTGGTGGTTTCCGATGCCCGCATCAAGGATCTGTTGCGGCAATTTTCTTTTATCGAGGGAGGCATTCATCATACCTCGCTGCTGATCGACACCGCTTCTGTCCCTGGTCAACGCTTGGCGCAATCGGTCCGTTTGCTGAGCGTCGGCGCTGAACCCTTTGCGGTGGAAAGCATCAAGACTGCCCATTTAAAATGGTTGGGCAGGTTGGAAAATGTCATTCGCGGTCGCGAGGCGTTGACGCCAGGACAGGTTGTCTCCGGTCGCGAATGCGATTTCGGCAAATGGTATTACAGCGAAGGCGAACGACGCTTCGGCGCACTGCCCACCTTCCAGGAGTTGGGCCGGGTCCACCTGCAGGTACACGAAACCGCCCGCCAACTGGTCGATCTGGTACAAAAAGGCGAGGTACAACAGGCCGGTAAAGGGATGGACCGTTTCAATGCCATCAAGGATGAAATGTTCAACCTGCTGGATCAGTTGTACCGGGAGGTGTGTGACGGGGGGGCGTGAGGGAGAGCGATTATTGTTTGCTTGCCAGCATGTCGATCACTCTGGCAAAAAAGGTGTGTACATCTTGATGAATCTCCTCGGCAGACATGTGACGGGCAACCTCTTCGCGGGTGATCAGCATGGATGGATCGACCTGTGCCAAACGGTGCGACAGGGAATCTTCCTCTTCAAACAAGAGGCGCTTGCCGTCTACTACCTGGAAAATATTGGCATTGACCGATCGCCACACCTTGCCAGAAGGCAGGGTTAAATTTTGTTCTGCAAAAAAAATATCAATCACAGAACAGAATGGCGCAGCAAAAAGGGGACCTGCCTTGTGCGTACATAATTTTTTCCAGGTTGCAGAAACAAGCAGATAATTTTCAATGTTTTTGCGTTGCCACTCGTGGATGACAGCATTATCCGATCCAAAATGTAAATCCTCTGGACGATCATAATCGAACAGAATCAGCCGCATGGCATCGGGCCTGATCTCTTTTGCTGCCTCAAAATGTTCGTTTGCCCGCTTTGCCATCTCTTTTTTATTGCCACCACCCATACTGCGGAACAGAATACGACCCATGAAAGCGGTTGCGTCACACGCTTCTGCCCAGGCACGCAACAAACGTTCATCAGAATCGCCTTCGACATAGAGAAGCAGTGAGGCGTGTTGCAGGCGGTATATCTCTTGATTGTTGACATCCGATAACGCCCGGATCAACGCTGCGCTACTTCCAACCCGCCGGGGTTGTCCATCAAGCAGCGAGAGAATTTGCCCGGGGTTGACGCCACGTATCATCTCTTCGGCATGGGTCGCGATAAGAAATTGTGTATCCTTGGCCTGGGCCAGAAAAAAATCAAGAATTTCCCGCTGCAGATTGCCATGCAAATGGGCATCCGGTTCATCAATCAACATCACATCCGGGCGATAGCCATACAAGAAAGCAAGCAGGATCAAGGTTTGTTGAAAGCCGCTGCCACCGGCAATCAAATCAAACAGGCGTTTGTCCTGTTGATAAAGTACCTGGATGTGTACATCTTTTTGCGGGTCATAAACCGGGCGACGCAGGGTGACGGAAAACCACTGCTCGATCCGTTCAGCCAGAAGTGACCACTGTTCGGGTGGCACAGTCAATAGCAAATTGCGCAATACACTGCCCGGTTGACCCTTACCTACCTGTTGTCGAATCGGGGCCGGATCAAGCCGTTTTTCCACCGGTTCCAAGCCGGAAAAGGGGGGAATATAGGCAATGGTCGGCAGATTGGTCAATGCAGTACCCTGCAGCTTCTGCCAGCCTTCCTCCGGGATGGCATAGATGGTTTGCGGCGAATGATAGCGCAAGGTAATACCGAAATGGTCGGCTGTACCATCGGTTTTCCATTCCACACCAATGTGAATCAGAATATATTTAAGCTGCTTTTTGTCGGGATGGTCCAGATTTTCCACATAGTGGCGATCGGTTTTGTCTTTCCAGAGCAGGTTGAATTCGGGAACCGGCAGGGCAGTAAAGTTGGGCAAAACAACCTGAATACCCCGTTCCCCGCCGCGACGGGCTTGCCGGAATTGATCGATACAAAACTGCCAAATCGCCAATGCCTGCAGAATGGTACTTTTGCCAGCATTGTTGCGACCAACCAGCAGGTCAAAGGAACCAAACTCATAGGTTTGTTCGCCGATACTCTTAAAATTGCGCAGTGTCAAACGAGTAATGCGGCACCCTGGCATGCCTAAATCTCCTGCAGCAACGTCAACTGCGGTTCTTCTTCATGTTTGGGGAAAATGATCGGATAGTTGCCGGAGAAACAGGCGTCGCAGAAGCCGAGGGCGTGGCCGTTGTTGACCGCCTGGTAGAGTCCTTCCAGGGAGAGAAAGCCCAGTGAATCGGCGGTGGTGTAGGCACGCATCTCTTCGATGGTGTGGGTGGCGGCCAGCAGTTCGCGGCGGGTGGGGGTGTCGATGCCATAGTAACAAGGGTGGGTGGTCGGTGGCGAGGAGATGCGCAGGTGAACCTCCTTGGCACCGGCGGCGCGGACCATTTTGACAATTTTGCGGCTGGTGGTGCCCCGTACCACCGAATCATCGACCAACACCACCCGTTTGCCTTCAACAATCTGCCGGTTGGTGTTGAGCTTGATTTTGACCCCGAAATGGCGAATCGCCTGCTGCGGCTCAATAAAAGTGCGGCCTACATAATGGTTGCGAATGATGCCCAACTCAAAAGGGATGCCAGAGGCCTGGGAAAATCCGAGTGCCGCCGGAACGCCGGAGTCGGGCACCGGAACGACCAGATCCGCCTGCACCGGATGTTCTTTGGCCAGACGGGCACCGATGCGCTTGCGCGACTCATAAACATTAATGCCGTCAATGGTCGAATCGGGGCGGGCGAAATAGATGTACTCGAAAATACAGATATGTTGGCTCTCCCGCTTCGGGAAAGGAAAAAAAGATTCCACCCCCTTGGCGCTGATCACCACCATTTCGCCCGGTTGAATATCGCGCACAAATTGC
The DNA here is from genome assembly GCA_002753135.1 of Magnetococcales bacterium WMHbinv6. Classification (GTDB taxonomy): domain Bacteria; phylum Pseudomonadota; class Magnetococcia; order Magnetococcales; family Magnetaquicoccaceae; genus Magnetaquicoccus. The sequence goes on from PDZV01000004.1 coordinate 119,571, forward strand.
GCTTCCACCAGATTCAGGGCGCAGGTTTCCGAAGAAAGCACATAGGCCTGCGTGCGATCGGTCAATTGACCCAAGACCAAAGGACGCATGCCGTCCGGATCGCGCACGCCAATGATGCAATCTTCGCCCATGGCCAATAAAGCATAAGCGCCGCGCACCTGATGCAGGGCTTCCACCAGACGTTCCGGCAGGGTGCGTCGTTGCGAACGGGCGGCCAGATGAACAATCACTTCGGTGTCCATGGTCGATTGAAAGATGGATCCCTGACGCTCCAATTGACGGCGCATCTCCACCGCGTTGACCAGATTGCCGTTGTGGGCCACGGCCATGCCACCCTGGGCGGTATCAACCACCAACGGCTGGATATTGCGCACATTGGCCGAGCCGCCAGCGGTCGAATAACGCACGTGTCCGATGGCCTGCGGTCCTTTCAACTGGTCCAGATCGGGCCGTTTGAAGACATCGGCAACCAATCCTTTGCCACGGTTGCAGTGGAAAATGCGATCTTCAACCGAAACGATGCCGGCAGACTCCTGACCGCGATGCTGCAGGGCATAGAGTCCCAAATAGACCAGATTGGCCGCTTCGGTATGGTTGTACACGCCGAAAATGCCACAGGCATCATGAAAATGATCATCCAGAAGCAGAGTCACAGAAGCACCTTACCGGCTATGGGTGGCTAGGACGTACCATCTGTCCTAAGTTGGATTGCAAGGCATTGGACTGGGTCACCGCCCAATCCTGGGAAAAATGCTGGGAGAGCCAATCGGCACCCTTCAGCAAATGCGGGGCCATCACCGATTGCGACAACAGTTCACCGGGTGGTTCCCCCTGATTGAAATTTTTAAATAAAATTAAGCCGATCAACAGGATCAACACCCCTCTGGCGACGCCGAAACAGAGTCCCATGAAGCGATCAGCAACCGACAGACCGGCATGGTTGGCCAATTGTTGCAGCCGTTGACCCAAAATGCCGAACAAGACCAACATGCCAAAAAAAATCAGAAAAAAGGCAACCGGTTTGATCAGGTAGGCCTGGTGAATCCAGTTGGCGAGGAAGGCAGAAAAATCCCCGAAATAGCGCGAAGCCACCACAAATGCCGCTCTCCAGCCCAAAAGTCCGATCACCTCGCGCAAAAAACCACGCATCGCCGCCATCAGACCAGAAACGGTCAGTATGATCACAAACAGGGTATCCAGTGAATTGCTCATCGGCAAGAGTCCATGGCCAGGGGATGGAAACAACGTCATACCAAGTCGCAATCGAACGGGTAACTGCGTTGGCTGCGTCGTCGGCTCCTTGCCGCCTTGTTTCCCATTCGATTGCGCCTTGATATCAGGCTGCCAGCAAACGCCGTACCATCTCTTCCACTGATTTTACGGGATCCAGCACGATGGGCAACCCTTCCGGCAACGAGCGCAGCGATTTTTCCGGCAAGATAGCACGGGTGAAACCCAACTTGGCCGCCTCCTTGAGGCGCGTAGCCAAATGGGAGACGGAGCGCACCTCTCCGGAAAGCCCCACTTCACCCAAAATGACCAGGTTGGCATCCAGACTGTGGTTGCGGTGCGAGGCCACCAGAGCGGCACATACAGCCAGATCGACGGCGGGTTCGGTGACGCGAAACCCTCCGGCAACATTGAGAAAAATATCATGATTGAACAGGCCAAGCCCCAGCCGTTTTTCCAGCACCGCTGTCAACATGGCCAGGCGATTGGGATCCAGACCCAAGGTGGTGCGGCGTGGTTGCGGCAGGGGGGTCGGGGCAACCAATGCCTGAATTTCCAGCAGCAGCGGGCGGGTCCCTTCCATGCCAGCAAACACCACCGAACCGGCTGCACCGGCCACACGCTCGGCCAGAAACAGTTCGGAAGGGTTGGCCACCTCCTGCAGTCCGGTTTCGCGCATTTCAAAGACGCCGATTTCATTGGCCGGGCCAAAGCGGTTTTTGACGGCACGCAGAATGCGATAGTTATGGCCCCGTTCCCCTTCAAAGTAGAGTACGGTATCGACCATATGTTCCAGAACCCGTGGTCCGGCAATCTGACCATCCTTGGTGACATGACCAACCAGAAAGAGGGCCATGTTGCGTTGTTTGGCCAGTTGAATCAGTTGGGCCGCGCACTCGCGTACCTGCGAAACCGAACCGGCTGGCGAAGGAATCCGATCGCTGGCCAGCGTCTGCACCGAGTCGACCACCAAAACGGTCGGTTTGAGTTGTTCGGCGCTGTGGACCACCGCTTCAAGCCGGTTTTCCATCAGCACCAACAACCCTTTTTCCATCATTTCCAGACGCATGCTGCGCTGTTTGAGCTGTTGGATTGACTCTTCACCGGAGACATACAGTACCGGCGTGCGCCGGGCAAAATCGGCCATGGTGGCCATCAGCAGAGTGGATTTGCCGATGCCAGGATCGCCTGCCAGCAGCACCGCTGACCCCTGGGTCAATCCTCCCCCCAGCACACGGCGCAACTCCTGATTATCCAAGGCCAAGCGTGGGCGAGGATCGGCAACCACCTGTGCCAGATCAACCGGATGGGTCTCGTTCAATCCACCGCTGGCGGTGACAGAACGGGGTGGTGGTGCGGCCTGAAAACGTTGCAACGTGTTCCAGGCTCCACAACTGGCACAACGCCCCTCCCAACGGATCGATTCGGCACCGCATTCGCTGCATACAAAGGAGAATTTTTCCTTGGCCATGACCCGTATTCGATGACAGCCTATTCGACCAGGCGTAAATGGGGACGGCGGGGCTTGCTGCTGGGGTTGACCAGGGTTTGCCCGTCACTCTCCTGCCCACCACCTTCAATGACCCGCAACAGGGGCGGGCTTGCTGCGGCAGGAGGGGGTGCGCTGGCCTGAGGGGTGGTTTCGTTGGCTATGCCAGTTTCGTAAGAGTCGGCGGGAGGATAGACCGGCTCCAGCGGCAGTTGCAACACACCATGCGAATGGCGCACCGACTCCGGCATCTCATCCGGCCAGACCATGCCATGGTTGGTATCCGGGTTGAACACACTCCAGACAGCGGTGAACGGGATGACACAATAGTGAGGAATGCCGCCGAAACGCAGCTCGGAAGCCACACAATGGGGCATGATTTCAATTGGTTGCGGCATGGTGACGTTGAACACCAACATCAAACCGGGATCGTTGCTGAACCGTCTGGGGACATCCACGCCTTTACGGGTCGCATCAAGGCAGACCATCGCCCGCCCTTCGCTTTCCAACAACATGCGTAACACAGCCGCTTTATCGGGTAACATGGGTGCGCTCATGCGCCGTTATCCTCACCGTTGATGCGTCACCGCCGGATGCCGTTCTCCGGCGAGTTGTTGCCAGACAGCAGCAAAACGGGCCAAATGGGGTTTTTGAGCCGACTCCTGTTGCAACAGCTGCCAGACCCGTTCCTGTTCCACCTGATACTCTTCGCTGCTGAAATGGCCGGCAAAATGGGCCATCCGTAACCAGACCAGATAGGTGGTCAGGGAGTCGCACTCATTGTAGGCGATGATTTCATCCAGTTTGCCCTCAAGCCACAGGTGTGGCACCTGGTCACCTTCGGTATCCAATTTACCCGGAATACCCGACAAAACCGCCAACTCATGCAGGGAGGGGGAACCGCTGCCCCAACCCGGCGTGGCATAATCTTTCAGATCCAGGTGTGATTCACCACCGCGGGCAAAATAGTCAACCCCTTCCCACGGTTTGTTGGGTCGGAAGGCAAAACGGGGACAACGCAGACCCATGGTAACGGCCCGTTGCACCAGAATGCGCAAATCTGCTGCCAACGAATTGTAGCCAACCAGTTGCGGTTGCCGCTCGCCCATGGCCTCCAGAAAGGTGCCGACAATGTTGGCTTCTGTCTCCAGATGCACCGCCTGCCCTTTCGGCAACGGCAACAGATTGAGGGTGACACGGCCATCTTTGTGAACCAGGCGTTGCACCACGACAATGGAGACTACCCGACACAAAACGGTCTTCAGGTAAGGGGTCGGATTGTCGGCGGTCGCACCCCCGTGACGCCACATCTCCTGCATGACCTCGTCATCAGGAACATCTTCGGGAATATCATAAAGCACCCGACCCGCTTTGGGATCCGGTACCCATTCGGCGTCAAAGGCCCACACCAGGTTTTTGACTGTCTTGAACACGCTCAATCCCTATTTCGGGGCAAAAAATTGATCCACCCATTCATTGGCCATGCGCCTGCTTGCCGAGGGCTCCGTAGAGGAGTGGAGTTGCTCCATCGGATATTTGAAGGTCGTCATCATCTGACGGATGGCATATTCACTTAACAGTTCCATGGGACGACCCGATTCCGGCGGATGCGGCGTGGTCATGGCCACTGTTCCGACAACGGTGCTGGCCGAGGCAATCGGATTGGTTATGGCCGCACCAGTCGCCAATAACAAGGCACCCACCGAAGTGCCGGTCTCTACCCCTTTGCTGGGCCGGTTCGGCTGTGATTCGGCCCGCACCCGGATGACCCGCAAGGGTTTGCCGTGTTTGATCAGGTAGATATCCAAATCGACGATGCCAGAGGCGTTCGGGCTGCTCTCCCGCAGTTGCCGTGGCGAAATCCACAAGGTCAGACCCCACTGATGCAGACGGGTCACCGAAATCGCCTCTTCCAGACTGGTGGCCGGGTGCCACTCCTGGGTAAGATTATCGGCAAGACCACTGGGCAGTAATTGCCGGAAGATGGAGCGAGAATATTCCGGCAACAATTGCGTCTCACCCTGTCTGTTCAGTGCGATCGGCAAAAGATGCACATCGGAAAAGGGGGCATACTCTTCGCCCGCATCCCCTTGTACATCCCAGCAGACCTGAACATCGGTCACCGGATTTTCACAACCGTGATGATGTACTCCAGCGGCCATCCCATTGCCAGTTAACGATAATCCTGCCCACAACAGCAGGGCGATCATCCGTTTGCGACTGCCAGAGTTGATGCTGTTCGCTATTTTGCTAGGCACAGTGCTTTCCTCAATGGACAAAACGATACAATCACGCCACAATCTATAGAGCTTTTGCCGGATAAAGGCAAGCAAACTTCAGACCATGTCATGCGCTGGGCCAGCGTCACGCTGACCAGAAGACAAACCGGGCATCACCGATCTCATTTCCGGTAAACCAGGAGATCCATGTACCATGAAGCGTCGCTTCTTGTTTCCAATCGTCATTGTGTGCAGTTTGCTGCTGGCGCACGCGGCAGAGCGGGTGGCGTGGGCAGCAGAAGAGTCTGCGTTGCAGTTGACGGTAAAAGTTACTTTGCCGGCCCGCAGCAAACCGGTTGACCGCATTGATCTGACCCACATCACCGTACCCGGTGCCGATGCGCCACTGCAACTGGCGTTGAAACTGACTCCCCGGGCGCGCCCGCTCTCGGTAGCCGACAGTCAGGCAGCAGGGGTGTCCTCCGCCGTCGAAGCGGCAACCACCAAAAATGAGACTGCCGATTCCCTGCCAGAGGGGTATCGGGAGTTGTTATGGATAGCCGTCCCGTTGCTGATCACCATCTGGTTGTTGCTTTGGGGCTGGCGACGCTTTCGTCGGGGCAGCAAACCGCCAGCAGCGGTTTCAGAAAAACAGCAGACCGTGCGCTGCGAACTGACCTGCCTGCCCAGCAACCTGATCCCATTGGTGGGACGCACGACCCAGTTGCGCCAATTGGATCACTGGCTGGCCGATCCGGCAGTGGCCATTGTGACCTGTACCGCCCCCGCTGGCACCGGTAAAACAGCGCTTGTTGAGGGGTGGCTGGATGGTCTGCAACCCCGTTTTGGTGGTGCCCGTCGGGTTTTTGCCTGGACTTTTCAACAGGCTTCCATCGCCCACGCCCGTTCCGCAGTCAGTGGTCCAGACAGTTCAGGACTCTTTTTTGTCCGGGCGTTGCGCTTTTTCGGTCACGAAGGCGAGCTGCCGGATAGCGAAGAAAAGCGGGCGGTCTGCTTGGTGCGTTTGTTACATGCGCAGCCGGCCCTGCTGATTCTGGACGGGGTCGAACGGCTGCAATATGCCGACGAGACGCCCGGTGAACAGTTGGCCGATACCTTTGCCGATCCGGGCCTCTATCATTTTATCCGCCGCATGGCTCTTCCCCCTTCTGATCATAAACACAAAAACAGCTTGCTGGTGATCACCTCCCAACGGCTGGTGCGTCAGGAGGAGGGGAACACACAACGGTTGCAAGCCTGGCGTCCGATCAGCACGGTATGCCGATCATTGGCCCTGCCCAACCTCAGTGAGCGGGAGGGGGTGCAGTTGTTGAGCAAACTGGGTGTTGCCGCCACCTATCGCAAACGCTTGCCGGCCATGGTGCGGCAAATGCACGGGCACGCCCTGACCTTGCTGATTCTGGGTGGCTTGTTGAGCCGTTCCGAGCGCGATGGCGGCCCCACGATCCTGGAGCTGGAACGGTGGCTGGAACCCGGAGAGGTCGGGGAACATTGCCAGCGCCTGTTGCACCACTATGATGAAAACGTGTGGCCAAAACAGAGCCAGCATGGTCTGGCGTTGCGTCTGTTCGGTTTGTTGGATCGTCCCATGCGCGATGAAGAGTGGCAGGTCATTCGTTCCCAGGCCCATCTGGCGGCACCCTTGCGCGATCTGGATTTTGCCTCTTGTGCCACTCTGTTCGATGAACTGGAACAGGCCGGCTTGCTCACCCCCTATTCCACCCATTGCGGCTGGCAGATGCACTCTGTGGTGCGGGAGTTTTTTGCCAAAGATCTGGAAGATGAGTTTACCACCTGGATTGCCGATATGGTGGATGATGCCCCGCCTGCATGGGAAAATCCTCTGTGTCAGGCCCATGAAACCCTCTTCAACCATTTTCGCACGGCGGTGGAAAAAGAGTTGCCGGATGGGCGTATCGGTCTGGAACCGTTATACCGCGCCGTACAGCACGGTTGCCGGGCAGGTCGTTACCGTCAGGCGTTGCACACCACCCTGTTGCAACGGATTCGCCGCCAGGATGCCTGTTTCAGTCTGGCAAAACTGGGTGCCTACAGCTCTGATCTGGCAGCGCTTTCTGCCTTTTTCCCCACCGGTTGGGACGCCCCGCCGGTACGGGGTGATTTGACCCCGGAGGATCGTATCTGGTTGTTGGCTGAGGCAATCTATTGCCTGGCGGCAGTGGGACGGGTTGAAGAGGCGCTGCGTTTGCAGGAGGAGGGGGTACGCCTGGAGATGCAGCGCGGGTCACCCCATGGTGGTGCCATGGCCTCGGCAGCCCTCTGCGATCTGCAACTGGCCATGGGACGCCTGCGTGCCGCCTTGGAGACGGCGGAACAGGGCAAACAGTGGGCCGATCGTCATCAACTGCCCTTGTTGAGCTGGTTGTTGCAGAGCAAACGGGCCGCCGTGCTGTTGCGCCTGGGCGATGGCGCGGCCAGTATGGCCGCCTTCCAGGAGGCCGCTACACCCAACATTGCACAGTTGCCTGCCGAATGGTTGCCATTTCTGGGCATGGTGGAACGGGTGCGCATGGAGTTGCTGTTGGAACAGCAGGCCGTACCGTTGCCGACGCTGCTGCAACAGTTGACCAGCAGCCAACAACAGGTCAAAACAGACAGCCAATCGTTGTGGACGGTGTTGCATCTGCTCAATCAAGGTCGTATTTTGGCGGCGATGGGCGATATCGGGGCCAGCATGACTGCTTTGTTGCAAGCCACCATGATCGCGGAAGAGCGGGAAGGAGAGACCCCCTTGTCCGGGGATATTCTCTGCCAGCGGGCAGCCATTTTGCGGCAGCAGGGAGATCGACAGGCAGCCTGGTGGGATTTATTGTCGGCGCTGGAAATTGCCCGCCGTTGGCAATTGCCGTTATTGGAAGTGGACAGCCGTCTGTTGCAGGGTGAACTGCTGATGGAAGAACGGCGATTTAACGAAGTGGAAGCGGTACTTGAGCGCATCGATCTGCTGATCAAACAGACGGAATACAACCAACGTCGGGAAGCCGCCAAACATCTGCGTACACGCTGGCTGGCAGCGCGCAGCAATTGAGTGATCGTGTGATAACAGGTTGTTGGTTATGGAAAATATACTGATTATTCTGCTGGTTGCCCTGCTGGTCGTTGGGGTGTTGTTATGGCAGCGCCGCAAGCGGTTATTGGCCGCAGAACAGATGGCTGCCCGTCTGGCAGAGACGAGCGGCAGTCGACGCCGGGCGGCGCAACTCTTGGAGGAGACCGACCCCGTCGAGCCTGCTGCACCCATGTCTGAAGAGTCCGCAGCGCCTGCCGCAGTAACACCGGCCCAGCCGATCCAGATCACAGCCGATTACAGCCGCCTGCCGCCGCAGTTGCCCTGGGTTGGTCGGCAAAAAATCTTTGCCCAACTGGATCAATGGTTGGCCGATCCGCAGATTGCCCTGGTCCATCTGACGGCTCCACCTGGTGGCGGCAAAAGTCGTTTGTTGCAGGTATGGAGCGAGAAGGCGGCAGCAGAGCGCTCTCTGCCGATCCGCCATGCCCACAACCAGGAAAATAGTGCCGCCTTGTTGCAGACGTTGGCGCAGCAGCCACAGATTATCGTGCTGGATGAACCGCTGGAGAGCAGCTTGACAACCCTGACCGCAGGTGTCTGGAATGATCGTTTGCTGGTCGTGGCCACGGAAGCGAAGAGTGAATTGCCGGGGGAGATACCGACCCTCGCGCTTGATCCATTGAAAGAGAATGAAGCCATGCAACTGCTGCATGAACTGGGGGTACGCGGCAAATTTGCCGATTTTCGCCCCCTGCTCAAAGGGCTGGCCGGTCATCCTTTGTTGCTTACCCTGTTTGGCAGATTGATTTCTGTCTATTATCAGGGAAACATTGCCAATTTTAAGGGGCAAATGCCTGCGTTGCAGCCGCTGGCTGCCGGGCAGCAGCTGCAACACCTGCTTAAGCATTATGCGGAATCGATCCGTCCCGCGCCGTTCCCTCACTACCCACTGCTGCGCGAGTTGGCGACCGGTCATTACGACGGGCAAGAGAATGCCCTGCGCAGACACTGCGTACAGATTGCTCTGCTATCGGTAGCACAGGCAGCCGATGCCGATTATTGGTCGGAATTGATGGAGGAATTGCGGCAGACAGGCTGGTTGATGCAAGATGATAGGCGATTGCATCCATTGCTCAAAGCACAATTCCAGCGCTAGATAGTCATTCGTTTTTTATTGAGCGTTATTAAAATTATCCTTATAAAAAGGGGTGTGTTATGAATTTATGGTCGCAATTTCTTTCTTATCAGGATATTCATCGCCCTACACAGAAAATGAAATATTATTTTCCTGTTTATGAAAGATATTTTCGCGATTTTATCTATAAACCGGTGACCATTCTGGAAATTGGCTGTTGGAAGGGCGGATCAATGTTGTTGTGGAAAAATTATTTTGGTCCGCAAGCCACCATTATTGGCGTCGATATCAATCCGGCTTGCAAGGCCTACGAAGAGGATCAAATACATATTCGTATCGGAGCCCAACAGGATCCACAATTTTTGCAGAGCCTGTTGGATGAATTTGGTGTGCCAGATATTATCTTGGATGATGGCAGCCATTTTCAAAATCATGTCATTGCCACGTTTGAGTATCTGTATCCCCGGATGAACAAAAACGGTATTTACATGGTAGAGGATATGCACGCGGCTTATTGGCAGGAGTTTGAAGGTGGCTACCAACTGCCCACGACTTTTATCGAAAAAGCCAAAAAATTGGTTGATGAGCTGAATGCTGACCATACACGCGGTGCTTTGCCACCGAGCCCATTTACACGCTCCACGATGGGGATTCATTTTTATGGCAGTATGGTGGTATTTGAACGGTGTGCGCCACGCCTGGACTTCAGTATGGTCATGCCGGCCAAGGCGGCCTTGTTGGAAGATTTTGTTGCAAATCTCATACAGCTTGATGATCAAGGGAATACATCCGGTATTGCCGACATGGTCAGATTTGAAACCTCGCCGGTGTTTCTGTTGGAAGCAATCGAGGTGTTGTTGGCACAGACCCGTACGCGACCAGCCTATGTGATCGCTGCCATGCTGCACAATGTGGGTGTTGAGCGCTGGTTAATCTCCTTCTCCCTGGCGGTAGGGAGTGTTCTGTTTCAACTTCACAACAAGCGTGAACAGTATGTGCAGCAGTTGACACGCTTGAGCAGTGAAGCCTCTCTGCAACGGCGTAACGAGCTGTCACAGAAATATGTTATTCCGGTGATTGCACCCTTGCTGGAAGCGGCAATCGCAACGGAGGATGTGGGAAGAGTGACGCAATGGTTCGCTGTATTAAAAAGCTGCTCACCTGACCTGCTCGCCGTGCCAGGCCCATTGCCAACGGTGGGTGTGGAAGCAAAAATTCCCTTTTTGGCAGATGCCCGTTCCCTGTTGCAAAGATTGCGTCGGGAGGCGTGACTGCTTGCGCCAGAGATCAGGGAAATCGGCGTTTGACCAGTATCATGGCCATAAAAATTGATCCAGATAGCCGATCAATTTTTCATCGCTGTACCACTGATGGGCAAAGGCGTGCCCACGGCGACGCATGGCATCGGCCTGGTCGGGCTCTTCCTGAATGAATTGGGCGATGGCACGCAACTCTGCCAGAGAGTTGAACTCCAGGTAGTGTTCCCCTGGAATAAAAAAACGGTGCATGTCGGGTGCAAATTCTTGAATCAACAGAGCGCCACTGATCGGGGCCTCAAAGCTGCGATGGGTGACAATCGTTGTCAGCGTTTGCTTGCGATTGAAGTGGAGACAACAGGTTGCCTCTTCCAGACGACGCAAATGGCCATAATAGCTCTCCAGAGGGGGGAGACCGTCGCTTAGGTGCAAGTGGGTCTTGGTGGTGACCGGCAGTTGAAAATGGTCAGCCGCTGTCAGCCATAAGGTACGGTGCCAATGTTCTGGAAAAATTTTATCACCACAGTAGAACATCTCCGGTTGAAAAGGGCGCTCGGTTGAACCTTTAAATCCGGCATGCGGAATATGTGTATGAAAAATTTTGCCTGAAAATCTGGGATCCTGCCAAAGAGGTAAGCTGGGGGAGTCAGAACTCCAGATGGCATCGACCAGATCGAGAATGGCATAAATGTCGGGACGAAAAGAGGGCATTTCTCCTTCGGCCAATCCCCAGCGGGTACCCCAGGCATCACAGGAAACGGAAACAATTTTTATCTCAGGGTTGATCTTGCGCAGTTGCGTGAAAAGCAGCATAAACCCTTTTGTTTGTGCTGTATTGGCTACAATCTGATCGGTGTAGACGACAAGCAGATCGATCAGGGGCTGGCAAGACAGATTGTACACTTTGAGAATGTCGTCAACAGGGTTGATCCCCCAATCGCGGGTACCATAAAAAGTTGCCGACCAACCATACGCATTCATGGCATGGACGATACGGTGCGGAATATAAAAATCCTTCATGAAACAAACGGCATGTCGTTTGGGACGTGTTGTGTTTGGCAACGGTAGAGGATAACGGATCAGGTCGACATGATGTCGCGCTGACTGGCGCAAAGAGGCAATGGAGAGAGGTTGCGGCTCAGCCTCCAAATCCAACAGGGAACGAAAAACAGGGATATACTCTTTGCAGAAAGCGACAAGTTGCCAGACAATCGGCTCTATGACAGGCTGATGATGCAACGTATCCACAAGCAGAGCCAGCGCAGGATGAACGATGGTGTCGAATGTAACGGTCCACTCTTTGCGGCTCAAGGCATCAGCCTGCTGGCGCAGATGGCTTATACCGCGTTGAAATTCAAGCGGTTTGGAAAACAGAATGGCACCGAAACAGATCGCCAAAGAGATGATTATATTCTCTATATTGTTTTTATCCATCCACAGGGCAATGATGTAGGCGAGGCGCATCCTTTTTTGCCGCATGAACAGATTGATGAGATGCAATGAGTCGCTCTTTTTGACTCTGTTCTGTTCGATGGTGGAGAGTACTCCTGACAGATTTTCTGCATCATCCAATTGAATCAATAAATCAATTAATTTCTGAATATCCATCATTTTGCTCAGGTAGAAAATAGGTCTGTCTGCAGGTATCAAGCACCACTCTGCCATGTGCGGAGCAGTTGTTGTTCTTTTGGAGCATGTCGAGTTTGGCCCAAAACACTTTGATGAGCTGTTGTGGGGCGGTGCAGCAGAACAGATGCGGCAGGCAGCCTGTGCCGATCTGTTTGTGCGCCTTGTCTCCTCGAGCCATTGCTGACTGGAATGCCAACACACCCTGAATTGCATTGCTAATATTGAAAAATTATCGGATAATTCTTCGGTTTAAAGCAATCATCATTCACGACATTCAACGCAAGGACACTATGGCAAATCCACGCGAGCTAACGGTTCATTACAACGGCAATTTGCTCAATTTGATCCCTGTCACGGCAACACGGGTGCTGGATATCGGTTGTGGCACGGGGGGATTGGGCAACCGAGTGAAAGCGCGTAACCCGGATGTTGTCTATGACGGCATAGAAATCTATCCGCCAGCGGCCCAGATTGCAACACAAAACATTGACCACGTTTACTGTATCAATGTGGAAACGGATGTGTTGCCCCTGGAAAAAGGCTCCTACGATTGCATTGTTTACGGTGATGTACTGGAGCATCTCTACCATCCTGTCGAAACACTTGAGAAGCTTAAACCGTTTTTAAAGCCGGATGGCTTTGCGCTGTGTTGTTTGCCGAATGCACAAAACCACCAAATTATTGCATCTTTGCTCTGCGGTGATTTTCAGTATCAGGATGGCGGGTTGATGGATCGGACCCATATCCGCTTTTTTACTTATGCCAACGCGATCAAGCTGCTGCTGGATGCCGGTATGATTCCGGAATTATTAGGCTTTACCCCGGATCCAGAAAATATGCCAGATCATCCTGCCTTTGCCCGCTACACGGCAGAGAGTCGCGACGGCATGTTGGCTGCTCTGGAAGCCTGTGTTCCCCATTTGCAGCAGGATCCGGTACGATTCAAGCGTTATCTGTCCGCTTTTCAGTTTATTTTCAAAGGGACAGCCAACCGCTCATACGACGAAACGCTGCCGGATCCTTTTCCGATCAGTTTTGTTGTTCCGACCGATAATCCGCGTATTTTAGGGGATTATTTGCTTATGTCGCCCATATTTCCCTGGGATACGCCTCACCAGGTCATCCGGGTGAGTGGCCAGAGTTCCGCTGCCGCTGCCCTGGAGGAGGGGTTAAAACAGGCTGTGCATGAAGTGGTTGTTTTTGTTCATCAAGATGTTTATCTCCCGACCCATTGGGACCGTCTTTTTTGTCAACGGTTGCGGGAGATAGAGGCCAGGGACCGTTCCTATGGATTGGTTGGGGTGCAGGGTGCCAGTAAGCGTGGTCGACAAGCGCTCTTGAGTGGCAGGATTGTTGACCGGCAGATGACCTTTTTGCATCCGGATCCTTTACCGGCTGTGGTGGATACGGTCGATGACTGTTTGTTTGCCTTTCGCAAGAGCCATTATCCGGGAATGGACAGCCGATTGGGGTGGTATCTGTACGGGGCCGATTTGGCGTGCCGCTTCCGCCAGAGACAGCAGGCTGTCTATGCTGTGGATGCGCCCTGTTACCACAACTCGCGCCGTGGCCTGCAAGAACCGCCCGCATATGTGGAGTCAAGTCGCCTGTTGGCGAGCAATTGGCAGTCGGAGTTGCCGATGGTTACACCACGGATGATCATTGGCGGGCAATAGCGACAGATAAGGAAGCGGTTGATTTTCCCCTGCAGGGTTTCTCGTGCGTTGGATCTGTTGCCTGCATAGGGTCGGTGTGCAGGCAGCAGATCCAACGGTCCTGCGCCCAGTCGCACGGCCTTGCGTGGCGGAGGCAAGCAGTCTGTATCGGGTCGTTGTATTTTTCCTTTGGCATAACGCATTGTTTTTCTTCTAATTTTTTATGCTTTCATTAAAAAATTAAAAAGGCTTCATTTTTTAGTTGACTTGTTCGGGAAGATTTCGTATCTTTCGCTTCCTGGCCGCGGAGGCCACCTGAACCAAGAAGAGTTCAGGGCTTGATCTTTCAAAATCCGGTAATCATCGGTGTGGGCGCAGAAGAAGGCGAGAATGGT